>NZ_JBIVFV010000003.1:0-387477 GCF_044748345.1 Microbacterium sp. NPDC090007
CCCAGCCAGACTACTGGGTTGATAGGCCGGATGTGGAAGCGTAGTAATACGTGAAGCTGACCGGTACTAATAAGCCGATGACTTGATAACACACCGTTTTTGGTGCTTGCGTCCACTGAGTGGTTCTCGATGTACGGTCGAGAACAACACAACAATGAAACATATCGTTGTAGGTTTTTGAAACACATCCATAGTGTTTCGGCGGCCATAGCGAGAGGGAAACGCCCGGTCACATTCCGAACCCGGAAGCTAAGCCTCTCAGCGCCGATGGTACTGCAGGGGGGACCCTGTGGGAGAGTAGGACACCGCCGGACTTCTTTTCACACGAAATGGCCACCCAACGCTGGGTGGCCATTTCGCATTCACGGGGCGTGTCACGTCCCTGACACCGGTCACGCGCCGGCACACACCCACCCCGTGCCTCACACCGGGTGGGTGTGCGCCGGCGCTTCGCCACACCCGGCGGACTAGGCTCGGCGGGTGAGCGATTTCTCGGGACACCTTCCCGGGACCCGGGCGTATCGACGGCTTCTCATCGGGTTGTTCTTCGGTGGGGTCGCCACCTTCGCCCAGCTCTACGCCACCCAGGCCGTCCTCCCGGCGATCGCCGGCGACCTGCGGGTGGATCCCGCCGACGCGGCGCTGACGGTGTCGGCATCCACCCTGGGACTCGCGTTCGCCGTGATCCCGTGGTCGGTGGTCGCCGACCGGGTCGGCCGCGTCCCGGCCATGACGATCGGGCTGATCGCGGCGACCCTGCTCGGGGCGCTGACCCCCTTCGCGACGGATCTCGCGCTCCTTCTGGCGCTGCGCCTGCTCGAGGGGGCCGCCCTCGGGGCGGTACCGGCCGTCGCCCTCGCCTACCTCAGTGAAGAAGTCGATCCGCGCCACGTTGCGGCGGCCGCCGGGTCGTACATCGCCGGGACCACCGTCGGTGGGCTGTCGGGACGAGTCGTCGCGGGATGGATCGGCGAACCCGCGGGCTGGCGGTGGGGCGTGGCATCCGTCGTCCTTCTCTGCGTGATCGCGGCGGTGCTGTTCTTGACCTCTGTGCCGACGGCACGGGGGTTCGTCCCGCACCGCGCGCGGACGGTGCGGGGCCCGACGCTGTGGCGCCGCGTGGGGGCGAACCTGCGCTCACCCGCGCAGCTGTCGCTGTATGCGCAGGGCTTTCTGCTCATGGGCGCGTTCGTCGCCGTCTACAACTATCTCGGCTTCCACCTGACCGGGCCGCCCTTCTCGGTTGCGCCGGCGATCGTGACGCTGCTGTTCCTCGCCTACCTGGCGGGAACGGTGTCGTCGCCGCAGGCGGGCGCCATGGCGGTCCGCTACGGCCGCCTCCGTGTCCTTCTCGCCAGCACCGCCGTGATGGCGTCGGGGGCTGCGGTGATGCTGCTGCCCGTCCTCGGCGCGATCCTCGTGGGGCTCGTCCTGTTCACCGCAGGCTTCTTCGGCGCGCACGCGGTGGCATCCGGGTGGACGCCCGTGGCTGCCGCGCCCGGAGCACGCGCCCAGGCGTCGTCGCTGTATTACCTGGGCTACTACGCCGGTTCGAGCGCGTTCGGGTGGGCGTTGGGCGTCGTTTTCGGAGCGTGGGGATGGGGCTGGTTCGTCGCGGGCGTCCTCGGGCTGTGCGTAGCGGCGTTCGGGCTCGCCGTCGCGGCGTTGCGGACGGCGCCCTCCGTACCGTCCTGATCGTTCGACACGACAGGCCCCGGGGTCAATGCCTGCCCGGCATGTCGACGGTGTCGACTAGCGTCGTTGATGACGTGAGGGAGGTCGCGAGTGGACGACGCTGACGAGCGCACCATGGCGGAGGACGAGATGCTCGGAACGGAGACGGTGTCGACCGTCGACGGAGCCGAGGCGGCCGAGACGGTCTCCGAGATCAGCTACGACGAGCAGCGCTATCCCGCGCGGCCGCGGCGGTTGCGTCCGCGCGATCAGTTCCGCGGGGGCACGCTCCGACGGTTCTTGACCGATCCGCGCAACGCCAACGGGGGCAACCCCTCCTACGTCGAGTGGTTGGTGCGTCAATCCATGCTCAAGGATGCCGACGTGCTGAGCCGACAGCTGTCCGGTCAGCCGTCGATGTGGCGCAACCCCTACGCGCGACCGGACGCGCGGCGCGCGATCGAATCGACCGACGTGTGGTTCACGGCCTATCCCATCTCGCTCATCACGCGGCCGGGGGAGTCCTTCCTCGATGCGCTCGGCGACGAGGCGCTGTGGGAGGCCTTCGAGTGGGTCGGGATCAACGGCATCCACACCGGACCCGTCAAGCGTGCAGGCGGGATCACCGGGTGGCAGGAGACGCCCAGCGTCGACGGCCACTTCGATCGGATCAGCACGCAGATCGACCCGGAGTTCGGCGATGAGAACGCCTTCCGTCGCGTCGCCGACGTCGCCGAATCGCACGGCGGCAGCGTCATCGACGACATCGTGCCCGGCCACACCGGCAAGGGCGCGGACTTCCGCCTCGCCGAGATGGCCTACAAGGACTACCCGGGCATCTACCACATGGTCGAGATCCCCCGCGAGGACTGGGCCCTGCTGCCCGAAGTGCCCGCCGGACGCGACTCGGTCAACCTCGACGCCGAGACCGAGCGCGAACTGAGCGCCCGCGGGTACATCATCGGCGAGCTGCAGCGCGTGATCTTCTACACGCCCGGGGTCAAAGAGACCAACTGGAGTGCCACCGCGCCCGTGGTCGGCACCGACGGACTCGAGCGCCGCTGGGTCTACCTCCATTACTTCAAAGAGGGACAGCCCTCGATCAACTGGCTGGACCCCACGTTCGCGGGAATGCGTCTGGTGATCGGCGACGCGTTGCACTCGCTCGGCGACCTCGGCACCAGTGCGCTGCGTCTGGATGCCAACGGATTCCTCGGGGTCGAGAAGAGCGCCGAAGGACTGCCGGCGTGGTCCGAGGGACACCCGCTCTCGCACGCGGCCAACCACATCATCGCCGGCATGGTGCGCAAGGTCGGCGGGTTCACCTTCCAGGAGCTGAACCTGACGATGGAGGACATCCGCGACACCAGCGCCGTCGGCGCGGACCTGTCCTACGACTTCGTCACCCGCCCGGGCTACCACCACGCCCTCGCGACCGCCAACACCGAGTTCCTGCGTCTGGCGTTGACGACCGCGCTGGAGACCGGGGTGGAGCCCGTGCAGCTCGTGCACGGCATGCAGAACCACGACGAGCTCACCTACGAGCTCGTGCACTGGGCCACGACACACCGCGACACGCTCTACCCGTTCCGCCACGACGAGCGCACGGGCGCCGAGATCGCCGAGGCGGTGCGCGCCGAGCTCACCGAGAAGCTCACCGTCGACGCCGACTACAACCTCGTCTTCACGCAGAACGGGATCGCCTGCACGACGGCATCCCTCATCGCCGCCACCCAGGGCAAGGCGACGCTGGCGGACATCGCAGAAGACGACGTCCCGGCCATCCGCGACGCGCACCTGCTCCTGGCCAAGTACAACTCGTGGCAGCCGGGCGTCTTCGCCCTGTCGGGGTGGGATCTCACCGGATCCCTCACGCTGCCGGCCGACGAGGTGCGTCACCTCATCGCATCGGGGGACACCCGATGGATCGAGCGCGGGGCACACGATCTGCTCGACGTCGCCCCCGACGCGTCGTCCTCCGTCTCGGGGATGCCGCGTGCACGGTCCCTCTACGGGTCTCTGGGCGATCAGCAGAAGGACCCGGGGTCGTTCCTCTCGGGTCTGCGCGACGTCCTGCGCATCCGCGGCGATCACGGCATCGCCGTGGCGTCGCAGGTCGACATCCCCCAGGTCGGACACCCCAGCATGCTCGTGATGGTGCACCGTCTGGACGGCGGCGACCGCCGCGCCGACGATGCGCCCCTGCAGATCACGGTCCTGAACTTCTCGAACGAGACCATCGAGGGCACGGTGCGGTCCGAATGGCTGGTTCCGCAGAGCACCGCGGTGGACGCCACGACCGGGGACGTCGTGGGGCGTGTCGACGAACTGCAGAGCTTCTCGCTCGAACTGGGCCCGTACGCGGGGCTGTTCCTCGTTCTGGAAGGGCCCGAGTCCGAGGACTGATTCCCGATCGCCTCGGCGATGTCGGGGGTGGGGCGTAGCGTGAGCGCGTGCCCGCCCTCGACCTCACCCTCGGTTCCCCCGAACCCCGTTGCGTGGTGCGGGACTGCCCGAGACCGGCCGAGCGCGACGCACCCGTCGCGCTGTGCGCCTGGCACGCGGCCGTGAGCGCCGACTGGGTGAGCGGGGGCGACGGGGTGACCGATCTTCTGCCGACCCCGTGCCGCCTGTGCGGGTCGCGGCTGGGCGTGCGGTGGCCCAGCGGATGGTTGTGCGCCGTGTGCGAGTGGCGGCACGGCGAACCCGTCGACGATGAGCTGCCCCCTCCCCGCGTCGACGTGGTGTATTACCTGCGTTTCGAGGATCGCATCAAGATCGGGACCACGGCCCGGCCGCGACAGCGACTGACCGCGATCTGGCATGACGAGCTGCTCGCCCTCGAGCCCGGCGACCGCCTGCGGGAACGACGCCGGCACGAGCAGTTCGCCGCCGAGCGGTTCGGGCGCACCGAGTGGTTCCGTCGTTCGCCCGCCCTCGATGCGCACATCGCGGCGCTGTCCGCGGCGCACGACGACCCCTGGACGGCGTACGCGCTCTGGACGAGTGCGGCGATCGCCCGTCGAGGGTGACGCTCTCACGGAGGATCCGTCCGAGGACAAGCCCCCGTGGAACCCACTCGCGCGCGCGTAGCGTGGACGGACACCAGGGAGGTGGACATGGGTTTTCTGGATCGATTGTTCGGTTCCGGCGATGACGACCGCCGGTCGCGTACCGAGTCCGATCTCGGCGCTCGTCCCACGGCGAGCGGATTCCGCGACGCGGACGGCCGTTACACGCCTCCGCCCGCCGAAAGCGCCGGGGGCGCGGCATCCATCGGCGCGGCAGCCGGCACCGCGGAGGACCGCCAGGCGGTGGAGCGCTACCGGTACCTGCTGCGCACCGCCCCTCCCGAGACGGTGGAGCAGGTGCACGCCGAGGCCTTCGGACGGCTCACCCCCGCGCAACGTCGACAGGTGCTCGACGAACTGTCGGCCGGTCTCTCTCCGGCGGAGCGTCCCGCGACCGACGATCCGTCCGCGCTGGCCCGCGCGGCGACGCGCGCCGAGTACTCCCAGCCCGGGTTCATGGAACGCACCTTCGGCGGGCGCTCGTTCTCGGGCGGGCCCGGTTTCGGCTCGATGCTGGGGGCGTCGATGCTCGGCACCATCGGCGGCTACGTCGTGGGATCGGCGCTAGTCGGGGCGATGTTCGACCCCGGTTACGACGCGGGCTATGCCGACGGCGCGGCCGCCGACCAGGGGGCAGCGGACGCCGCTTCCGCCGACGGCGGCGCCGTCGATCCCGCACCGGTCGACCCGGGCGACGGCGGGTTCGACCTCGGGGGAGACTTCGGGTTCTGACGGCCCCAGGGGGTCGAGGGGGGCCGACCGGCGTGCCGTCGAGGCGGCTGCCGCCCCGGTCGGGCGCGAAACGCTAGGGTCGGGGCCATGGCGCCCCCGATCCCGAGCGAGCGCGTCGGGCTGCGCCGCAACGCCGTGGCGAACCAGCTGCTCCTGGCCGCGGCCACTCTGCTCGGCGTCGTCGTCTCGATCGTGCTCGACCAGGTCGTGGACGCGACGCTCTTCCTTGCGGGCGCGTCGACGGTCTTCGTCGCCGCGGTGGCAGCCGTGCTCGTGCCGTGGGACCGCCTGGCGCCCTGGGCGGTCGGCATCCTGCCGGTCCTGGATGTCATCGCGATCGCCGTGATGCGCGAGAGCGCGCCGGTGGCGGGACTCGGCGTGCTGTGGGCGTTCCCCTCGATCTGGATCGGCAGCGTCTTCGGGCTGTGGGGCGTCTTCGTCCTCACCGCGGTCGTGGCGACCGTGATGGTGCACCAGGCCCTGTCGGCCGACGTGCAGCGCTTCGCGTCGTCGACCTTCGTGCTGCCGTTCGTGGTGGCGGCGCTGTCGACGACGGCCCACTTCACGGCCCGCCGTACGCGCGCGCAGCGCGAGCTGCTCGAGAAGCAGTCCGCCGAGCTGCGGCGGGCCGTGGAACGCGCGCGCCGCCAGGAGGACCTGGTGACCGAGGTTCTGGATGCCGTCGACTTCGGCATCACCCGCATCACCCCCGCGGGGGACTTCGCCGTCACCAACACCGCGCATGCGGTCCTGCTCGACGCCACCGACGTGCTCGGCGGCGAGGTGGCGGTGTTCGCCGCCGACGGGGCCACCGCCATCGCCCCCGACGCGGCACCCCTCGCACGCGCCCGCGCCGGCGAGGTCTTCGAGGGCGAGCTCGTCTGGTACGGCGCGCCCGGCGAGGACCGCCGCGCCCTGAGCATCACCTCTCGGCGTCTGCCCGCGAGCGACAGCGGAGAGGCGGGAGGCGTGGTCGTCTCGCGTGACGTCACCGTGGAGGAGCAGGCCCGTCGCGCGCGCGAAGACCTCATCGCGAGCGTCTCTCACGAGCTGCGGACCCCTCTCACCTCGATCATCGGCTATCTCGAACTCGCCCTCGACGACGACAGCATCGCCGCGGGCACCCGGGACCGCCTCACCGTGGCCGAGCGCAACGCCTCGCGGCTGCTCGAACTGGTGGCCGACATCCTCGCGGTCTCCTCCACCTCGCGCGAGGGCATCGGCGTCGACCTCGAGCTGCGCCCCGCCGACGTCTCGGCCATCGTCCGCGCCGCGATCGAGTCGATGGCTCCGCGGGCGGCGGACCACGGCATCCAGATCGAGACGACCGGAATCGCGGAGGTGCGAGCGGTCGTCGACGCGCGGAGGCTGCGGCAGGTCGTCGACAACCTGCTGTCGAACGCCGTCAAGTACATCCCTCGCGGGGGAGCGGTGTCGGTGAGCGTCGGCGAGGATGTGCACTCGGTCGTCATCGCCGTCGTCGACGACGGACCCGGGATCAGCGCGAGCGAGCAGGCGCGTCTGTTCGAGCGGTTCTTCCGCGGCGACGCGGTCCGCAAGTCCTCCACCCACGGAAGCGGACTCGGGCTGGCGATCAGCCGGGATCTCGTCCGCGCCCACGGTGGCGAGATCACCGTGCGCACCGCGCCCGGCGAAGGGGCGGCCTTCACGGTGCGTCTGCCGCGCGAGCCCAAGGAGGCCCCGTGAACCTCGACGTGTTGACTCTCCAGGCCATCACGAGTCTCGTGATCATCGTCTCGGCGGTGATGTACCTGCTGGACACCCTGATGCTGCGCGACGGAGTCCCCGGACGGCTGTGGGCGAGCGCGTACCTCTCGGGGACCTTCTCGGCCGTCTGCTACCTGGTGTGGTTGCTGACCCCCGACGTCTCCATCGCCGTCGCAGCGGGCAACGGCGCGTTCGTCGCCGCCACCGGCTTCATCTGGCTGGGGTGCGTCGCCTTCAACGGCCGGTCGATACGGGGGGCGTCGCTGGTCATGATCGCCACGATCGCGGTGACCGTGGCCGCCGCACTCGCCGCCGGACCCGAGGCCGGGGACTGGGCCGGGGCGGTGCCGTTCTTCCTGGGCAATGCGCTGTTCGCGGTCCTGGGAGCCCTCGAGACGCGGCGAGGGGCGATCGGTCGCCGGTGGAGCGCCGCCGGGCTGACGGGGATCCTCGCCGTCGAGGCCGTCTGGTTCACCGCGCGCACGGTCGTCTTCGTGGTGGCCGGACCCGACAGCGACGTGTTCCGCGCCGCCTTCGACACGCGCGTCTCGGCCTTTCTGACGACCACCCTCGTCCTGGCGGCCGTGGTCGTGACCTCGGTGCTGAGGGCCAACGAGTCCGCCCTGCGGGGGACGTCCGAGATCCGCCGTCTGTCGGTCGACTCCCACGGGGTCCTGCTGCGCGAGTCGTTCGAGGCCACCCTCGCCATCGTCTGCCGCCGGGCGGAAACCGCGCGAGAAGAGATGTGCGTCGTCGCCATCCGCGTCGACGATCTGCAGCGCGTGGCCGTCGCGTTCGGCCCGGAGGACGCCGAGGGGTTCGCCCGGGAACTGCGCTCCTCGGTGCGCCGTCACGCCCCGACGATGTCGCTTGTGGGAGAAACGGATGCCACCGGCCTGACCGTGGCGTTCACCACCACACCCACGACGGACGTCGGCCGCGTGGTGCGGGTACTGCACGAGCGCATCGTCTCGGACTTCTCACGCCTCGGAGCGTCGGTCGTGCCGGTGGTGGGCGTGGGGTTGGCGCTGTCGTCGGACCACGGGTACGACGCCCGTGCCCTCGCCGCGCGCGCGGACGAGGCTGCGGCCATCGCCGCGGTCACGGGGACGCAGGCGTTCGGACAGGCGTGATCCGTGGCCGGGGTCGACGGCCTCGGCGGGCGCCGCGGTCGACGGGGCGGACGGATCCGCTCGATCACTCCGCGGGTGCGACGAGGTCTTCGACGCGCTGGCGGAGCTCGCGGGGCCGGAAGGGCTTGGTCAGATAGTCGTCCGCCCCCGCCTCGCGGCCGACTCGCTGCTCGGCCTCGTCGGCGCGTGCGCTCACCATGAGGATGCGGGTGGAGCTGAAGGCGCGGATGCGCCGGGCCGTCTCGAAGCCGTCGATCCCCGGCATGCTCACGTCGAGCGTGGTCACGGCGGGATCGTGACGCCGGACCAGTTCGATGCCGTCGAGCCCGGTCGCCGCGGCATGCACCTCGAAGCCGGCACCCTCGAGCACGACGCAGACGAGCGTACGGATGTCGAGGTCGTCCTCGATCACCACCGCGGTGCGGGGAGCGGGCATGGAAGATCTTCCTTCGGGCGGGTCGGGAAGGTCCGCCTGGTCGAATGGTAGACGACGGCGCGCTCGCTCGCCCCCCTTTCTGTGGCGGCCGACGGGGTATGGCATCCTGCTCGAATGCCTCTTGTAGCGCTGACGGGCGGGATCGCGTCGGGGAAATCGACCATCGCGGCGCTCCTGGCCGACCGCGGCGCCGTGGTGGTCGATGCCGATGCGATCGTCCGCGAGGTGCAGGCCCCGGGGTCCGAGGTGCTGTCCGCGATCGCCCGCGAGTTCGGTGACGACGTGCTGCGCGCCGACGGCTCGCTCGACCGCGCCGCGCTCGGGGCGCGGGTGTTCGGTCATCCCGACCGGCTGGCCGTCCTCAACGCCCTCGTCCACCCGGCGGTGCGCGCGACCTCCGAGCGGCGCTTCGCCGAGGCGTTCGCGCGGGACGCCGGAGCGGTCGTCGTCTACGACGTGCCGCTGCTTGCGGAGGCACGCCGCGGCGACGCGTGGGATCTGATCGTGGTCGCGCACGCCGCCGAGGCGGTGCGTGTGCAGCGACTGATCCACCTCCGCGGTCTCACCGAGGACGATGCCCGCGCGCGCGTCGGCTCGCAGGTCTCGGACGAGGAGCGCCTGGCCCTCGCTGACGTGGTCGTGGACACGTCGGGCACGATGGACGACACGCATCGTCAGGTCGACGAGCTCTGGGCGCGCGTGTCGAGCGCGAGCTGACGCCCGCCGCTCGCGCACGGCGAACACAACCCGCCCCCGATGTCGGAGGCCCCGCCTACGCTGGAACCATGCAGGCCACCCGCTCCGTCCGCCCCTTCGAGGTCATCAGCGAATACTCCCCGTCCGGTGATCAGCCCCAGGCGATCGCCGACCTCGCCGGTCGCATCAACGCGGGAGAGACCGACGTCGTCCTCCTCGGGGCGACGGGTACCGGCAAGTCGGCGACGACGGCCTGGTTGGTCGAACAGGTGCAGCGCCCGACCCTCGTGCTCGCGCACAACAAGACGCTCGCGGCGCAGCTGGCGAACGAGTTCCGCGAGCTCATGCCCAACAACGCGGTCGAGTACTTCGTGTCCTACTACGACTACTACCAGCCCGAGGCCTACGTCCCCCAGACCGACACCTTCATCGAGAAGGACAGCTCGATCAACGCCGAGGTCGAGCGTCTGCGTCACTCCACGACCAACTCCCTGCTGTCGCGACGCGACGTGGTGGTGGTCTCGACCGTGTCCTGCATCTACGGTCTCGGCGCGCCCGAGGAGTATCTGCGCGCGATGGTCGCGCTGCAGGTGGGGGAGCGGTACGACCGCGACGCCCTCATCCGCAAGTTCATTTCGATGCAGTACAACCGCAACGACGTCGATTTCTCCCGGGGCAACTTTCGCGTGCGCGGCGACACGATCGAGATCATCCCCGTGTACGAGGAGTACGCGATCCGCATCGAGATGTTCGGCGACGAGATCGAAGCGCTCTACACTCTGCATCCGTTGACCGGCGACGTCATTCAGAAGATGGACTCCGTGCCCATCTTCCCGGCCTCGCACTACGTGGCCGGCACCGACACCGTGCACCGCGCGATCGGAACGATCGAGCACGAGCTCGAGGAACGTTTGAAGGAATTCGAGTCGCAGGGCAAGCTCCTCGAGGCGCAGCGGCTGCGCATGCGCACCACGTTCGACCTCGAGATGCTCCAGCAGCTGGGCTTCTGCTCGGGCATCGAGAACTATTCCCGTCACATGGACGGTCGGGTCGCCGGCGAGCCCCCGCACACGCTCCTGGACTTCTTCCCCGACGACTTCCTGCTCGTCATCGACGAATCGCACGTGACCGTCCCGCAGATCGGGGCGATGTACGAGGGCGACGCGTCGCGCAAGCGCACCCTGGTGGAGCACGGGTTCCGTCTGCCGAGCGCTATGGACAACCGTCCGCTGCGGTGGGACGAGTTCAAGGAGCGCATCGGGCAGACGGTGTACCTGTCGGCGACGCCGGGGCGTTACGAGATGGGCATCGCCGACGGCGTGGTCGAGCAGATCATCCGTCCCACGGGCCTGGTCGATCCCGAGATCATCGTCAAACCCTCCAAGGGTCAGATCGACGATCTGCTCGAAGAGATCCGCGTGCGCGTCGAGCGCGACGAGCGCGTGCTGGTGACGACCCTGACCAAGAAGATGGCGGAGGAGCTCACCGACTTCCTCGGCGAACACGGCGTCCGCGTGCGCTACCTGCACTCCGACGTGGACACGCTGCGCCGCGTCGAATTGCTCACCGAACTGCGCGCCGGCGTCTACGACGTCCTCGTCGGCATCAACCTTCTGCGCGAGGGCCTCGACCTGCCCGAGGTGTCGTTGGTCGCCATCCTCGACGCCGACAAAGAGGGATTCCTCCGCAGCGGCACGTCGCTCATCCAGACCATCGGCCGCGCCGCCCGAAACGTCTCGGGCGAAGTGCACATGTACGCCGACAAGATCACGGATTCGATGCGCAACGCGATCGACGAGACCGAGCGTCGACGAGAGAAGCAAATCGCCTACAACACCGAGCACGGGATCGATCCGCAGCCGCTGCGCAAGAAGATCGCCGATATCACCGAGGTCCTCGCCCGCGAGGCGACCGACACGAAGAAGCTCCTCGCCCGCAACGATAAGGCGGGCAAGGGCAAGTCGCCGACGCCGCAGCTGCGCCGCACCGGCATCGCCGCGGAGGGGGCGGATCAGCTCGAGTCGACGATCGCCGACCTCACCCAGCAGATGCTCGCCGCGGCCGGCGAGCTGAAGTTCGAGCTGGCGGGTCGTCTGCGCGACGAGGTGCAGGACCTCAAGAAGGAACTGCGGGCGATGGAGCGCGCCGGACACGCCTGAGTTCGAGGGAAGCGCAACTCGTCGACGGGTGAAGTCCGCCGCGCGGCGTCGGCCTCTTCGGCGGGCTCGCGGACCGTGGCCGGTTTTTCCCGCGGGCCCACGGACGTGGTGGCCCCCCGCGGGCTCGCGGACGTGGCCGGCCCTCTCGCGGGCTCGCGGACCGTGGCCGGCACTCTCGCGGGCTCGCGGACCGTGGCCGGCCCTCCCGCGGGCTCGCGGACCGTGGCCGGCCCTCTCGCTGGCTCGCGGACCGTGGCCGGCCCTCCCGCGGGTTCGCGGACTGCGGCCGGCCCTCCCGCGGGCTCGTGGGCTCGTCGGGTGCCGGGCGGGCTCACGGGCAGTGCAGAAGAGGCTTGGGTCCTGATCGATCGACGCCGTGCTCCGACATCGGGTGACGGCACAGCGGGCAGGGGCGCTGCGTGCGGACGGGCTCGGGCGTGGTCTCGTACGGGCCCACGGAGGCGGGCCCGGCGACGCGGATCAACCGCGTGTTCAGATACTGGTACCAGCCGCCGGCCTCGCGCACACGATCGCGCAGGGGCGGGCGATCGGCGTCCTTTCGTGTCATGATCTTTAGTGTACAAACTATTTGTGGAGGGACATGAACGATCCGCTCGGGCTGGAGAATCAGGTGTGCTTCGCCCTCGTCACGGCGGCACGCAATGTCGTGTCGATCTACCGGCCCGTGCTGGAGCCGCTGGGCCTGACGCACCCGCAGTATCTGGTGATGCTCGCGCTGTGGGAGCGTGCGCCGCGTTCGCTCGGTGGGCTCGCGGCGGAGCTCGCCATGGAGCCGGCCACACTCTCGCCGCTGGTGAAGCGCCTCGAGGGGCAGGGGAGGGTGGTGCGCTCCCGCCGCGCGGAGGACGAGCGGGTGCTCGACATCGACCTCACCGACGAGGGTCGGGCCCTGCGGCAGGACGCGCTCGGGGTCCCGGGCGCGGTCATGGCCCGAGTCGGCGTCGACGAGACGGATCTCATCGCGCTCCGTGACGGCCTCGCACCGTTCGCGGCCGCGCCGCGCGGCTGACGGGTTGGTTGGCGCGGAAGACCATCCGGCCGCGGCATCGGAGTGCCGGCGCGGAGGCGGTGCCGGTGGCGGTTCGAGACGGCCACGCGGTTCGTCGGCGGCCCGCGACGCTCACCCGCGCACCCTCGCACATCCGTGCGCTCCCCGCGAACCCGGGGCCGATGTCGGAGGGGCGACCTAGACTTAACACGTGCCCATCGTTCCCATCGCCCAGCCCTCGTCGACCGCGAATTCCGCCAACAGTGGCAAGCTGAGCGTCCGGGGCGCGAGAGTCCACAATCTCAAGGACGTCGACCTCGACATCCCCCGCGACTCCCTCGTCGTCTTCACCGGTCTGTCCGGTTCCGGCAAGTCCAGCCTCGCGTTCGACACGATCTTCGCCGAGGGGCAGCGACGCTACGTCGAGTCGTTGAGCGCCTACGCCCGTCAGTTCCTCGGTCAGGTCGATCGCCCCGACGTCGACTTCATCGAGGGTCTGAGCCCGGCGGTGTCCATCGACCAGAAGTCGACCAACCGCAACCCGCGTTCCACGGTCGGCACCATCACCGAGATCCACGACTACATGCGTTTGCTGTGGGCGCGCATCGGTGTGCCGCACTGCCCCGACTGCGGTGCCCGCATCCAGCGTCAGACGATCCAGCAGATCGCCGACCAGCTCATGGAGCTGCCTGAGCGCACCCGGTACCAGATCGTGGCCCCCGTCGTCACGCAGAAGAAGGGCGAGTTCGTCGACCTCTTCAAAGAGCTCAGCGCGAAGGGTTACGCCCGCGCCGTCGTCGACGGCGAACTCGTTCAGCTCTCGGAACCACCGGCACTGAAGAAGAGCTACAAGCACGACATCGCCGTGGTGGTCGACAGGCTCGTGGCATCCGGAGACATCCTCAGCCGCGTCACGGACTCCGTCGAGACCGCGATGGGTCTCGCGGGTGGCACCATGCAGGTCAATTACGTCGACGAAGAGGGCGACGACGCCTGGCAGTCCTTCTCCGAGAAGCTCGCCTGCCCCAACGGCCACCCCCTGCAGCTCACCGAGATCGAACCCCGCACGTTCTCGTTCAACGCTCCGTTCGGTGCCTGCCCGGTCTGCTCGGGCCTGGGCACCCGCATGTCGGTCGACGTCGACCTGATGCTCGGCGACGAAGAGCTCTCGATCCGCGACGGAGCGATCCTGCCGTGGACCACACAGGGCAAGGGCCTCTTCCAGTACTACGAGCGTCTGCTCGAGGGGTTGGCGCGCGACCTCGACTTCTCTCTCGACACGCCCTGGAAGAAGCTCTCGAAGGACGTCCAGCAGGCGGTGCTGCGCGGCGAGAACTACAAGGTCACCGTCAAGTGGAAGAACCGGTACGGGCGCGAGATGCGCTACTCGTCGGGCTTCGAGGGCGTCGTGCCCTACATCGAGCGGCAATATCTGCAGGCCGAGTCCGACGCCCAGCGTCAGCGCTGGTCGGAGTACCTGCGCGAAGTGCCGTGCGCCGTGTGCGACGGCGACCGCCTCAAGCCCGAGGTGCTCGCCGTCCTCGTCGACGGCACCTCGATCGCGGCGGCCTCGCGCATGAGTCTCGCCGACGCGCGGGAATTCTTCTCGCAGCTCACCCTCACCGACCGCGAGGCGACCATCGCCGCCGCGGTCCTGCGCGAGATCCGGGCGCGCCTGGACTTCCTTCTGCAGGTCGGCCTCAACTACCTGAGCCTCGGTCGCGCCGCCGGCACGCTCTCGGGCGGCGAGGCCCAGCGCATCCGCCTCGCCACCCAGATCGGGTCGGGATTGACCGGAGTGCTCTACGTGCTCGACGAGCCGTCGATCGGCCTCCACCAGCGCGACAACCGACGCCTCATCCAGACCCTCGAAACGCTGCGCGACCTGGGCAACACCCTCATCGTCGTCGAGCACGACGAAGAGACCATCCACGCCGCCGACTGGGTCGTCGACATCGGACCCCGCGCGGGCGTCGACGGCGGAAACGTCGTGCACTCGGGTCCCCTCGCCCAGCTGCTCGAAGACGACGCCTCGCTCACCGGTGCCTACCTCTCGGGCCGTCGCGCCATCGAGGCCCCCAAGAAGCGGCGCAAGATCGACAAGAAGCGACAGGTCACCGTCGTCGGCGCCCGCGAGAACAACCTGCAGAACGTCACCGTGGACTTCCCCCTCGGCGTGCTCACCTCGGTGACCGGCGTCAGCGGATCGGGAAAATCGACGCTGGTGAACGGCATCCTGTACGAAGTCCTCGCCTCCAAGCTCAACGGCGCGCGCCGCGTGCCGGGCAAGCACACGCGCGTCACCGGCCTCGACAACCTCGACAAGGTGGTGCACGTCGACCAGGCGCCCATCGGCCGCACCCCGCGCTCGAACCCGGCGACCTACACCGGGGTGTTCGACCGCATCCGCAGCCTCTTCGCCGAGACTCCCGAGGCGAAGGTGCGCGGCTACCAAGCGGGGCGCTTCAGCTTCAACGTCAAGGGCGGTCGCTGCGAGGCCTGCTCGGGCGACGGCACCCTGAAGATCGAGATGAACTTCCTGCCCGACGTGTACGTCGATTGCGAGGTCTGCCACGGCAAGCGGTACAACCGCGACACGCTGTCCGTGCACTACAAGGGCAAGAACATCGCCGAGGTGCTCGAGATGCCGATCTCGGAGGCCGCCGACTTCTTCGAGCCCATCCAGGCGATCCACCGCTACCTGCGCACCCTCGTCGACGTGGGGCTGGGGTACGTCCGCCTCGGTCAGTCCGCCACGACCCTGTCGGGCGGTGAGGCGCAGCGCGTCAAGCTCGCCACCGAGCTCCAGCGCCGCAGCAACGGCCGGTCCATCTACGTGCTCGACGAACCGACGACGGGCCTGCACTTCGAGGACGTCTCGCTGCTGCTCAAGGTGCTCAACGGGCTGGTCGAGAAGGGCAACACGGTCATCGTCATCGAGCACAACCTCGACGTCATCAAGAGCAGCGACTGGGTCATCGACCTCGGTCCCGAGGGCGGCGCCGGTGGTGGCACGATCGTGGCCACGGGCACGCCCGAACAGGTCGCGCGCGTGGCCGAGAGCCACACGGGCGCCTTCCTCGCCGAGCTCCTCGAGACCGGTCGCACGGGCGCGCAGCGCAACACCGCCTCGGACGCCGGCAGCGCCGAGCGAGAGCTCGTCGGCGCGGCGGGCTGAGCCGTGGCATCCCGAGAGCGGATGTCGCAGCTGTCCTACCGCCCCAAAGCCGGCGAGATCCCCACCAACCCGGGGGTCTACCGGTTCCGGGATGCCGAGGGTCGGGTGCTCTACGTGGGCAAGGCTAAGAACCTCCGCGCGCGCCTGTCGAACTACTTCGCTCCGCTGCACTCGCTGCACGAGCGCACGCGCCGGATGGTGACGACGGCCTCCAGCGTGGAGTGGACCGTCGTCCCCAGTGACGTGGACTCGCTGCAGCTCGAATACATGTGGATCAAGGAGTTCGATCCGCCCTTCAACGTGCGCTACCGCGACGACAAGTCCTACCCGTTCATGGCGATCACCCTCGCCGACGAAGCTCCGCGCGTCATCGTCACCCGCAACCCCAAGATCCGGGGCGCCAAGTACTTCGGGCCGTATCCCAAGGTGTGGGCCGTGCACGACACGATCGACCTGATGATCAAGGTCTTTCCGATCCGCACGTGCAGCGACTCCTCGTACAAGAAGGCGATGGCATCCGGGCGTCCCTGCTTCCCGGGCCAGATCGGCCGGTGCGGCGGCCCGTGCTCGATGAAGGTCACGATCGAGGAGCACCGCGCCGTCGTCAACGACTTCGTCGCGTTCATGTCCGGCGGCGACCAGCGCTTCACGCGCGAGCTCACCGCGCGCATGAAAGAAGCATCGGCGGCGATGGACTACGAGTCGGCGGCGCACTACCGCGACCGCCTCCAGGCGATCGATGCGGTGCTCGGCAAGAGCGCCCTCGTGCTGGCCTCGGACACGGATGCCGACCTTTTCGGCATCGCGGAGGACGAGCTGGCCGCGACGGTTCAGCACTTCGTCGTGCGCGGCGGTCGCGTGCGCGGCGTACGGGCGACGACCATCGAGAAAGAGATCGACATCTCGGGAGCGGAGCTCGTCGACCAGGTGCTGCAGCGCACCTACGGAGACGCGGATGCCACCGACATCCCCCGGCAGGTGCTGGTGCCCGAGCTGCCCGACGACGCCGAACAGTTGGAGGTCTGGCTGCGCGAGCGGCGGGGCCGCCCGGTCACGCTGCAGGTGGCCCAGCGCGGGCGCAAGTCCGACCTTCTCAAGACCGCCACCCTCAACGCCCAGCAGGCGCTCATGCTGCACAAGACCCGACGAACGAGCGACTACGTCGCTCGTTCGCAGGCGCTGACCGATCTGCAGGAGGCGCTCGGCATGACCGAGGCGCCGCTGCGCATCGAGTGCTTCGACGTCTCGCATCTCGCCGGCACCAACGTCGTGGCATCCATGGTCGTCTTCGAGGACGGCCTGCCGCGCAAGGATCAGTACCGTTCGTTCGGCGTCGCCGAGACCACGGACGACACCGACTCGATGTACCAGGTGCTCACGCGCCGCCTGGCCTACCTCGACCGGCCCGACGAGCTCGAACCCGAGACGGTGAACGGCGCGCTCGTCGCCGATCCCGACTCGGACGAGGCCACCGCCGACGGCGATGTGGTCACAGCGCGGAAGCGCCCGCGGTTCGCCTACCGCCCCCAGCTTCTCGTCGTCGACGGCGGTCAGCCGCAGGTCGCCGCGGCGGCACGGGCGCTCGCCGACGCCGGCCACGACGAGATCGCCCTGTGCGGCATCGCGAAGCGCCTCGAAGAGGTCTGGCTGCCGGGGGAGGAGTACCCGGTCATCCTGCCGCGCACCTCGGAGGCGCTGTACCTGCTGCAGCGTCTGCGCGACGAGGCCCACCGTTTCGCGATCGTCCACCAGCGCAAGCGCCGCAAGCGCGACATCACCAGCGTGCTGGCCGAGGTGCCGGGTCTGGGCGATGCGCGCATCAAGGCGCTGCTGCGTCATTTCGGTTCGGTGTCGGCGCTGCGCAACGCCACCCCCGACGAGATCACGGTGCTGCCCGGCATCGGTCCGACCTTGGCCGAGGCGATCCACACGCATCTGGCTCGGTAGGCTGGAGGGGACGACGGGAGGCGATCGCCATGGAACCGGCACGAGACGAGCCTGGTGAGGTGCTGATCGTCACGGGGATGTCGGGCGCCGGACGATCCACGGTGGCCAACGCCCTCGAGGACCTCGACTGGTACGTCGTCGACAACCTCCCCCCGCGGATGCTGCGCCCGCTGCTGGAGCTCACCGAACTCGCCGGGGGAGCCGTACCCCGGGTCGCGGTCGTCGTCGACGTGCGCGGACGGACGCTCTTCGGCGATCTGCCCGAGGCGATGCGGACGCTCAAGGCCGGGCGGCAGGTGCGCACGGTGTTCCTCGACGCGTCCGACGCCGTACTCGTGCGCCGTTTCGAGGCGGTGCGGCGCCCGCACCCGCTGCAGGATGAGGGGACGATCCTCGACGGCATCCGGCGCGAGCGCGACCGTCTCGCCCCGATGCGCGAGGCCGCTGACGTCGTGATCGACACCTCGACCCTGAACGTGCATCAGCTGTCCCTGCGGACGGTCGCCCTCTTCGGCGAAGAGGGGGCGGCACGGCACACGGTGACCCTGATGAGTTTCGGGTTCAAGTACGGTCTGCCGCCCGACGTCGACCTGGTGGCCGATATGCGGTTCCTGCCGAACCCCTTCTGGAGCGAAGACCTGCGCGCGCTCACCGGCGAGGACCCCCAAGTCCGGGAATACGTGCTGGACCAGCAGGGCGCGGCGGAGTTCCTCGAGGCGTACACGGCCGCGCTGCGCCCGGTGCTCGAGGGGTATCAGCGCGAGAACAAGCGGCATTCCGTGGTGGCTGTGGGGTGCACGGGGGGCAAGCACAGGTCGGTCGTGATGGCGCGCGAGCTCGCTGCACGTCTGGCCGATGTTCCGGGTGTGGCCGTGCGCGTGGCTCACCGCGACCTCGGTCGCGAGTAGGCTGTAACGTCGTCCCCGCCGCCCCCACCCGAGGAGAACCGTGCCCCTGACCGCCGATGTGAAGGCCGAGCTCATCACCGTTCGGGACCCGCGCCCGACCGCGCGCGTCGCCGAGCTCACGGCCCTCCTGCGTTTCTCCGGCGGTCTGCACTCCATCGCCAACCGCGTCGCCGTCGAGGCCGAGCTGGACTCCGACGTCCTCGCGCGTCGCGTCGCCCGCGACCTGATGGAGCTGTACGGCGTGCGACCCGAGCTGCACCACGTGCAGGGCTCTGGGGGACGCACGGGCGGCCACTTCGCGGTGCGCGTCATCGAGGCGGGCGAGACCCTCGCCCGGCAGACCGGGCTGCTCGATCAGCGTCGTCGCCCCGTGCGCGGGCTGCCCAACAAGCTCACGACCGGCTCGCGTCCCGACCTGAGCGCCATCTGGCGCGGCGCGTTCCTGGCCAGCGGCACCCTCAGCGACCCGGGCCGCTCGGCGGCGCTGGAGATCTCGTGCCCGTCGTCCGAGGCCGCGATGGCCCTCGTGGGTGCCGGACACCGCATCGGCATCCCGGCCAAAGCCCGCGAGGTGCGCGGCGTGCCACGCGTCGTCGTGCGCGACGGCGAGGCGATCCGCGGCGCCCTGTACGAGATGGGCGCGCGGCGCACCGCGGGCGAGTGGGATCAGATGCGTCAGCGCCGCGAGGTGCGCGCGGGCGTGAACCGCCTGGTCAACTTCGACGACGCCAACCTGCGTCGTTCCGCCCAGGCCGCGGTGGCGGCCTGCGCCCGCGTCGAGCGTGCGCTCGAGATCCTCGGCGACGAGGTGCCCGGCCACCTGCAGCAAGCCGGTGAGCTGCGCCTGGCCCACCGCGACGCCAGCTTGGACGAGCTGGGCCACCACGCCGACCCGCCCCTCACCAAGGACGCCGTCGCCGGACGCATCCGACGCCTGCTCGCGATGGCCGACAAGAAGGCCGAAACCGACGGCATCCCGGGCACCGAGGCGGCCGTGCCGGTGGGCGCCGACGACTGAGCGATCGTCGGTCGCGGATGCCGGGACGCGCCGGTCGCGACGGCGGCCACGCGACGCGCCCGGCCGGCTACCTTCCGTCATCCGGGGAAGCAACCCCGTGGGCGTCGCGTTGACCGTCAATAGGATGAAGACGTCACCCTCGCTGCTCGCTCCTCGGCATGTCATCCCGGCGCAGAGGTCCGGGCAGCGCCCGATTCGGAAGTAGAGAACATGGCGAAGTACACCCTGCCCGAACTGCCCTACGACTACGCCGCGCTCGAGCCGCACATCAGCGCGACCATCATGGAGCTGCACCACAGCAAGCACCACCAGACGTACGTCAATGGCGCCAACACCACTCTCGACCTGCTCGCCGAAGCCCGCGAGAAGGGCGATTTCGCCAACATCAACCGTCTGCAGAAGGATCTCGCGTTCAACCTCGGCGGTCACACCAACCACTCGATCTTCTGGACGAACCTCTCGCCCAACGGCGGCGACAAGCCCACCGGCGACCTCGAGTCCGCGATCGACGACCAGTTCGGTTCGTTCGACGCGTTCCGCGCGCAGTTCACCGCGGCCGCCCTCGGCGTGCAGGGCTCGGGCTGGGCGGGGCTCTTCTGGGACTCCATCGGCGAGAACCTCGTCATCCAGCAGTTCTTCGACCAGCAGGGGCAGATCGTCGCCGGCACCGTCCCGCTGCTGCTCCTGGACGTCTGGGAGCACGCCTACTACCTCGACTACAAGAACGTCCGCGCCGACTACGTCAAGGCGTTCTGGAACATCGCGAACTGGGCCGACGCCCAGGAGCGCTTCGCGGCCGCCCGTGAGAAGACCGCGGGTCTGCTGGTACTGTCGTAAACGGTGCGGCGTCCCGGTGGGGCACCCCACCGGGACGCCGTTGTCCGCCAGCGAATACCGCAATCACGCGCTTCTCGCGCACAACTGATTCAGGAGATATTCCGTGACCGTCAAGATCGGAATCAACGGCTTCGGCCGTATCGGACGCAACTACCTCCGCGCGGCTCTCGCGCAGGGTGCCGACCTCGAAATCGTGGCGGTGAACGACCTCACCGACAACAAGACCCTCGCGCACCTGCTGAAGTACGACTCCGTGGGCGGCGTGCTGTCCGAAGAGGTCTCGTACACCGAAGACTCCATCACCGTGGGCGACAAGACCATCAAGGTCTTCGAGGAGCGCGACCCCGCCAACCTCCCGTGGGGCGAGCTGGGCGTCGACATCGTCATCGAGTCGACCGGCCGCTTCACCAAGGCCGAGGACGCGAAGAAGCACGTCGCCGGCGGTGCCAAGAAGGTGCTGATCTCCGCTCCGGCCACGGGCGACGACGCCACGATCGTCATGGGTGTGAACGAGGAATCGTACAACCCCGAGACCGACGTCATCATCTCGAACGCGTCGTGCACCACCAACTGCCTCGCCCCCCTGGCCAAGGTCTTCGAAGACGCCTTCGGCATCGAGCGCGGCTTCATGATGACCGCCCACGCGTACACCGCCGACCAGAACCTGCAGGACGGCCCCCACGGCGACCTGCGTCGTGCCCGTGGCGCGGCGATCAACATCGTCCCCGCCTCGACCGGTGCCGCCAAGGCCATCGGCCTGGTGCTGCCCGAGCTGAACGGAAAGCTCAGCGGCTCGTCCTACCGCGTGCCCGTTCCCACCGGCTCGATCGTCGACCTGACGATCGTCACCCCCACCGACGGCCTGACCGTCGACCAGGTGAACGAGGTCTACAAGAAGGCCGCCGCCGACGGTCGCCTGAACGGCATCCTGCAGTACACCGAGGACCCGATCGTCTCGAGCGACATCCAGGGCAACCCGCACTCGTCGATCTTCGACGCCGAGCTGACCAACGTCAGCGGCAACCTGGTCAAGGTGTCGTCCTGGTACGACAACGAGTGGGGCTACTCGAACCGTCTGGTCGACCTGACCGAGTACGTCGCCGAGCGTCTCTGACCCTCCATGGCTCTGCGCACCCTCGATTCGCTGGGGTCGCTCGCCGGCACGCGTGTCATCGTCCGTTGTGATCTGAACGTCCCCCTCAAGGACGGCGTCATCACGGACGATGGCCGCGTGCGCGCGTCGTTGCCGACCCTCAACGCACTGATCAACGCCGGCGCGCGCGTGATCGTGTGCTCGCACCTGGGCCGCCCCGACGGGGCGCCCGATCCGAAGTACTCCCTCGAGCCCGTGGCGCAGCGCCTGTCCGAGCTGCTCGGCCAGCCGGTCGCGTTCGCGCGCGACACGGTGGGCGAGTCGGCTCGGGATGCCGTGGCGTCGCTGGAGGACGGCGACGTCGCGGTGATCGAGAACCTCCGTTTCAACGCGGGGGAGACCTCCAAGGACGAGGCCGAGCGCCAGGCCTTCGCCCGGGAGCTCGCCGGCCTCGGTGACGCTCTCGTGTCCGATGGCTTCGGTGTCGTGCACCGCAAGCAGGCGAGCGTGTACGACCTCGCTCAGATCGTTCCCTCGGCCGCGGGTCTGCTCATCCAGAAAGAGCTCGACGTCCTCGACCGTCTGACCGAGAACCCCGAGCGCCCCTACACGGTCGTCCTCGGCGGGTCGAAGGTCAGCGACAAGCTGGGCGTCATCGAGCACCTGCTGCCGCGGGTCGACAAGCTCCTCGTCGGCGGCGGCATGATGTTCACCTTCCTCGTCGCCGAGGGGCACAAGGTCGGATCGAGCCTGCTCGAGCAGGACCAGATCGACACCGTGAAGGGCTACCTCGCCTCGGCGAAGGAGCGCGGCGTCGAGATCGTGCTCCCGGTCGACGCGGTCGTCGCGGCGTCGTTCTCGGCCGACGCCGATCACGTGGTCGCGGACGCGGACGCCCTCGAGGACACCGCCTTCGGCGCCTCTGGTCTCGGCCTCGACATCGGGCCGCGGACGGCGGAGATCTTCGCCGAGGCGATCCGTGCCTCGCGCACGGTCTTCTGGAACGGCCCGATGGGCGTGTTCGAGATGAAGGCGTTCGAAGCCGGTACCCAGACCGTGGCCCACGCGCTCACCGAGGTCGATGGACTCAGCGTCGTCGGCGGCGGCGACTCCGCGGCCGCGGTGCGTCAGCTCGGCTTCACCGACGACCGGTTCGGCCACATCTCCACCGGCGGCGGCGCCAGCCTGGAGTTCCTCGAAGGCAAGAAGCTCCCCGGACTGGAGGTCCTCGGATGGCAACAGTGAACAGAACCCCCCTCATCGCGGGCAACTGGAAGATGAACCTCGACCACCTGCAGGCGGTCGCGTTCGTCCAGAAGCTGCACTGGACGTTGAAAGAGGCCAAGCACGACAGCGCCAGCGTCGAGGTCGCGGTCTTCCCGCCGTACACCGACCTGCGCACCGTGCAGACGCTGCTGGACGCCGACAAGATCGAGTTCGCCCTCGGCGGTCAGGACCTCTCGGCCCACGATTCGGGCGCTTACACCGGTGAGATCTCGGGCCAGTTCCTGGCCAAGCTCGACGCGACCTACGTCATCATCGGTCACTCCGAGCGTCGTCAGTTCCACCACGAGACCGACGAGGTCATCGCGGCGAAGACCCAGGCGGCTCTGCGCCACGGTCTCGTGCCCGTGATCTGCGTCGGTGAGACCTCGGAGGACCTCGAGAAGTTCGGCGCGAGCGCCGTGCCCGTGGGTCAGCTCGAGGCCGCGCTCGAGGGCGTGGCATCCGATGCCGACATCGTCGTGGCGTACGAGCCGGTCTGGGCCATCGGCTCCGGCCAGGCGGCGACTCCCGATCAGGCCCAGGAGGTCTGCGCGAAGCTGCGGGCCGTCGTCGCCGACAAGCTCGGTGCCGACGCGGCGGCGCGCACCCGTGTGCTGTACGGCGGATCGGTGAAGTCGGGCAACATCGCCGGCTTCATGCGCGAGCCCGACGTCGACGGTGCCCTGGTGGGCGGCGCGAGCCTCGTCGTGGACGAGTTCGCGGCGATCGTCCGCTTCCAGAGGCACGTCGGCGTCTGACGCCCTCACCGGATGCCCGCGGCACCTCGCCGCGGGCATCCGTGCGTCCGAGACGCCTCCCCGTATACTTGACGCTTGTGCGGTCGACCCGATCGCTGTGAAAGGCTTTCGACAGTGCAGATTCTCGAGTTCGTCCTGCAGGTGCTCCTGGGCATCACCAGCCTCCTGCTGACCCTGCTCATCCTGCTCCACAAGGGCCGCGGTGGCGGCCTCTCCGACATGTTCGGTGGCGGCATGAGCTCCGCTCTCGGGTCGTCGGGACTGGCCGAGCGCAACCTCAACCGATTCACGATCGTGCTGGCGCTGGTGTGGTTCGTCACCATCGTCGGGCTCGGTCTGCTGACCAAGTTCGCGGAGATCTGACATGGCCACTGGCGGCAATGCCATCCGTGGCTCGCGTGTAGGCGCGGGCCCCATGGGCGAGCAGGATCACGGCTTCCACGCCGATCGCGTGGCCGTGTCGTACTGGGACGCCCTCGGCAACGAGACGGTGCGCTACTTCGCGGCCGGTATCCCCGACGACGAGATCCCCGAGACGATCGACTCCCCGCATTCGGGTCTGCCCGCGGGGCGAGACAAGGCCAACCCGCCCGCCCTCGCGAAGGCGGAGCCCTACAAGACGCACCTCGCCTACGTGAAGGAGCGCCGGAGCGACGAAGAAGCCGCCTCGCTCCTCGACGACGCCCTGCAGCAGCTGCGCGAGCGTCGCGGACAGTGACACCCGTCGTCGTCCCCCGCGGGCGCCGATGACGAGAAGGGCCGGATGCCAGGGCATCCGGCCCTTCCGTGTCCCCGGTCGCGAGGGGCGGGAGCGACCGAGTCCGGCGTCACCGCACGGGCGTGTCGGTGACGATCCTCGTCCACGGACCCGCGGGGACCTCGGCGTCGTCGACGAACGCCCAGTCGACGCGGTCGTCGTCGCCGTCGAGGTCGGCGAATCCGAGGCAACCGTTGAGCGCGGGCGAGACGTCCAGGCCGGCGCCGTTGTAGCGGGCGTTCGCGGGGCGGCGGTCGTCCGTCCCGAAGACGTAGGCCGCGTCGCGGTATTCGCCGGGGCCGGCATCCTGGATCTGTCCGTAACAGACGCGTCCGTCCTTGTGCAGGACGACCCAGCGGTTCTTCATCAGGCTGGCGGAGGGATCGTCGACCAGGGGGGCGTAGGCGGGCTCGGAGGCCCACGGCACCACCGCCCCGCGGGTGGCGAAGCCCTGATCGTCGTTGACGTCGTCGAAGGGCAGGTCGAGGTAGAACGGGTTCTGCCGGGGCGTCATGCGCGTGGGGAACCAGTCGTCGGCCGCGGTGCGCGCCTCGGTGCGGCACTCGTCGCCGACCTGCACCCCGTCGCATCCGCCGTACGAGCCCAGCCAATCGGAGTCGTAGGTCGAGATCCGCTGGCTCCCGTCGGGTGCGGTGGGATCGAACACCTCGCCCACCCAGAAGGTGGTCGCGACGATGTCGGTGTGCCAGGGATACCCCGTGTCGGGGCGGCTCCCGGACGGAGCGGGCGTGCACGCGCTCACGCCGACGGCGACGACCACCGCGAGGGTGATCGCCGCCGCCGGCGTGCGCGGGGTCGTCATCCGGTGACGCCGCTCTCGGTGGGATTGACCACCTCGACCGGACCCTGGGGTGCGGTCACCGTCGAGGGGGCGAGAGCGGGAGAGGTCGACGTGTTCGCGGCGGGCAGGGCGGGCGCCCCGGCGCTGTCGTACAGCTGCAGATCGTCGGTGCGCAGGGTGCCGTTGCCGAAGATCGTCAGCGCGAAGCTGATGCCGTTGTACCCGGCCGGGATCGCCGGCGTCGTCCAATCGGCCTGCGTCCAGTCGGTCGCGGCGCCGAACCAGGGGCTCGAGGTCCAGTAGGACCAGGCGCCCGAGGTCGAGCGCAGGTAGACCGCGAACTGCGTCACCCCGCTGGACTGATACCACTCCCTCAGCGTGTACGTCTTCCCGGCGGTCACGGTGGGGGAGCACTGTCCGAGGTCGAACTGCGGGAGCAGTTTGGCGTCGCCGTCGACGTAGTTCGACATCGTGATGCCGCTCGCGATCGCACCGGTGTGCGCGGGCGAGCCCGTCGAGAAGGCCGCGGAGTTCGACCCGTACCCGCCCCGCATCCAGCAGTCGGGGGCGCCCTGCTCCAGGCTGGGGTTGACGATGCCGTTGGTCGAGCCGGTGACCGCGGGCACCACCGGGCCGTCCACCACCGGTTTGGCCGCGCCGCCGATGACATCGCCCACGGTGCGCACGACCGTCCCCGCCGCCGCGCGCGTTTTCAACCAGGCGGTGAATTGGGAGAACACCGTCGTCGTGACGGCGAGGTCGCTGCAGGCGTTGTCGCAGACGTTGTGGAAGGTGAACTGCACCCATCCGCCGCCGTTGTTCTCGGCGTTGGTGACGCCCGCCTTCAGGTCGTCGAGGGTCCAGGTGGCGTCCACCTGATCGAGGGCTTTGAGGTAGTAGCGGTCGGCGGGCCTGGTCGACTCCGCATAGGCGCAGTCGGGGCAGCCGAAGCGGCTGCGGATGTCGCCCAATCCGCGCGCGCTGCTGTAGCCGCAGGCCGCGGCGGCCTTCTCGACGTCGGGGGTGCTCGAGGCGAAGGGGTAGGCGAAGCTGCGGATCGAGAACCCCCACGACGAGAGGGTCTTGCGATCGGTGCAGATCTGTCGTTTTGCCTCGTCGACGCTCACCGCCGCCAGATCGGGGTGGGTCACGGTGTGACCGCCGATCTCGTGGCCCGCATTCTTCAGCGTCGTCAGGTCGGCGCGCGTCATGTGGCCGCTCGCGCCGATGAAGCCGGACGGGACGTAGAAGGTCGCCTTCATGCCGTTGGTCTTCAGAGCCGGAAGCGCGTTCAACTGATCCGAGTTGGCGTCGTCGAAGGTCAGGCTGACGATCGTGCGGGTCGCGGCCTGTGCGGGCGCCGGGGCGCCGGCCACCGCCCCGCCGGCCACCACCGCGAAGGCGGCGAGGACGGCCAGGGCGCGCGTCCACCGCGGCGGTGCCGCGGCGAATCGTTCGGACATGGGGTTCTCCTTCCAGAGAGAGCGCGGGGAGCGCACGGGCTCACCCGGAGCGGATGCGGGATGCCGACTCCATCTCATGAGACGGTCACCGACTTGGCGAGGTTCCGGGGCTTGTCGACGTTGCGGCCCAGACGCAGGGCCAGCTCCCGCGCGAACATCTGCAGGGCCACGACGCTGTCCAGCGGCCCCCATGACGGACCGGTCCGCGGCAGGTGCACGGGGGAGCCACCCACCGTCAGAACGCGTTCTCCGATGCGCACGATGCGGCCTCCTCGGGCGGTGACCTCGGCGATATCGACGTCGAGCCGCGGGTCGCCGTTGTCGACGACGAACACCGGGGTCCCGGCATCCACCAGGGCGAGAGGACCGTGCTTCAGCTCTCCGGCGGGCTGATGCTCCGCCCAGCGGTAGGAGAGCTCCTTGAGTTTGAGGGCGCCCTCGGCGGCGTAGACCAGGCCCGAACCGCGGCCCAGGAACAGAAAGCCGGACGCCGCGGAGAATTCCGTCGCGAGCGCGGCGGCGGGCTCGCGCCAGGCTTCGATCGCGGCGAGCAGCGCCTCGGGGGTGGCGGTGAGCGCGCGCACATCCGCGTCGAAGGCCAGGGCGTCGGCGCGTCCGGCGGCGCACACGCCCGACAGGGCGACGCACACCCCGGTCAGGACCTGCGCGACGAAGGTCTTGGTCGCCGCGACCCCGATCTCGGGCCCGGCGAGGCAGTCGATCACCGCGTCGGAGCGCCGCGCCAGCGATGACGAGGTGTTGTTGGTCAGGGCGAGGACCGGTCCTCGACGCGCCGGGAGTCGATCCAGGGCGCGCAGGACGTCGGCCGTCTCGCCCGACTGGCTGATGGCGATCACCAGGGTCCGCGGCTCCCACCGCTCGTGCGCGGCCTCGCTGGCGACGACGACGCGGGTGGGAAGCGCCGCGAGCCGCTGGAAGACCCCCGCGATGGCGCGGCCGGCGTGCAGCGACGTCCCGCACCCGATGACGGCCACGCGGTCGACGCCGTCGAGGGCATCCAGGCCCAGGCCTCTCCACAGCCGCCCGTCCGCGATGCCGGGGACGAGGGCGTCGATCACCCGCCGCGCGACCACCGGCTGCTCGTCGATCTCATTGCCCATGTGGTCGTCGTGCCGCCCCGTGCTGGCCAGCAACGCCGTGCGCGGAACGGGCCAGAGTCCTCGGGGGCGGGTGCTGTGGTCGTGACGGCGCCAGCGGGCACCCTCCGCGCCCACCTCGACGACGTCGTCGTCCTCGAGCACGCGGAATGCCGAGACCTCCGGCGCGATCGCGCCCACGTCACTGGCGAGGTACACGCCGTCGCTCGTCTCGGCGCAGATCAGCGGCGACCCGTGCGCGGTGCCCGCGATCTCGCCGGTGCGCAGGTCGAGGGCGACCACGGCCCAGGACCCCTCGAGACGCTCACGGGCGGCGACGAGGGCATCGCCCAGGTCGACACCGGGGCGCAGCGACTGCTCGATCAGGTGGACGATGACCTCGCTGTCGACCTCGGTGGCGAACCGGTGCCCCGCGGTCACCAACTGCGTGCGCAGCACGTCGGCGTTCTCGACGATCCCGTTGTGCACGACGAGCACCCGCCCGCCGCAGTCCTCGATGGGGTGCGCGTTCTGCGCGGTCACTCCACCGTGCGTGGCCCAGCGGGTGTGGCCGATGGCCGCGGTCGTGGTGTCGCCGTCGGCACGGCCCACGGCGGCGGCGAGGGCCGCGACCCCGTGGATCGTCCTCTCGTGCAGGGCCGAGCCGTCCACACGACGGGCGGCGATGCCGGCGGAATCGTATCCGCGGTACTCCAGCCTCTCGAGGGCGCCCAGCGCGCGCGTGGCGGCGGCCGTCGTCCCGCGGAATGCCGTGATCCCGCACATCAGACGACACCGCGGAAGGTGCCCGCCCCCGCCAGCGGCATGGCATCCGAGCCGAGCCGTTCGCGCGAGAGCAGATCGGCGGCGACCCGCATGATGGTCGTGCCCAGCGGGGTGGTGGGCTCGTAACCGACGAGATCGTGGGCCTTGGTGTTGTCGGGCACGCGCCGACGCATGTCCTCGAAACCGGGGGCGTAGGCCTGCTCGTAGGGCACCAGGTCGATGCGACTGGAGCTGTCGAGCGTCGCGATGATCTCGCGCGCGAGGTCGAGGATCGAGATCTCTCGCGCACCGCCGAGGTTGTACGCCTGTCCCCGGGCGCGCGGGTCGCGCTCGATGCGGACCATCGCGGGCACGACGTCCTCGACGGCCGAGAAGCAGCGCGTCTGCAGCCCGTCACCGAACACGGTGAGCGGGTGGCCCCGCAGCGCCTGGCCGACGAGGTTGGGCAGAACCATGCCGTAACGACCCGTCTGGCGCGGGCCGACCGTGTTGAACAGCCGGACGATCGAGACGTCCAGACCCTCCTGGTCGCAGTACGCCTTGGCGAAGGCCTCGTCGATGCCCTTCGCGCCGGCATAGGTCCAGCGCGACAGCAGCGGGTCGCCGAGGATGCGATCGGAGTCCTCGCGCAGGCGGTCGGCGGTGTTCTTGCCGTACACCTCGCTGGTGGACACCATCAGCACCGAGGCCTGCTGGGCGATCGCGGCGGTGAGGACGTTCTCGGTGCCGTGGATGTTGATGCGCAGGCCCCGCAAGGGCTGTTCGACGATGAGCTTGACGCCGACCGCGGCCGCGAGGTGGAACACCCGGTCGCACGAGCGCATCGCCTCGGCAACCGTCTGGGTGTTCAGGATGGACCCGTGGACCATCTGGAGACGGGGGTGGTCCGCGACACCGGCGAGGTTGCGCGCCGAGCCCGTGGACAGATCGTCGAGGACGACGACCTCGTCGCCCTGCGCGAGCAGGTGCTCCACGAGGTGGCTGCCGACGAAGCCGGCACCGCCGGTGACGAGGGTCTTCATGCCGGTGCTCCCGGGGAAGACGGGGATGCCGCTCACAGGAGCACCCGCCCGGCGATGTCGGTGCTGCGGTAGGTGCCGTCGACGACGAGCGCGTCGCCCTCGATCCAGGCCAGATCGTCGTCGTGATGACGGGTGTGCACCAGCACCACATCGGGATGGAACGCGCCGGGGTCGGCGAGCGAGTCGCGCTCGCGGCCGGAGTCGAGGTGGATGTGCGGCGCGTGGGTGTCGACGTACTGCACCTCGGCTCCCACGTCGATGAGGTGGTCGATGATCTCGAGCGCGGGCGATTCGCGCAGGTCCGCCACGTCGGGCTTGTAGGTGACGCCGACCACCAGGATGCGTGCGCCCAGCGTCCCCTTGCCGGCGCGGCCGAGGACGTCGCGGATGCGTTCGACGACGCGCCGCGGTCGTGCGGCGATGCGGGTCATGGCCTCGGTGATCACCCCGGCATCCACGTGCAGCGCCTTCAGCTGCCACAGCAGGTAGTGGGGGTCGCAGGGGATGCAGTGACCCCCGACCCCGGGACCGGGATAGAACGCCATGAACCCGTAGGGCTTGGTGCTGGCGGCCTCGATCACCTCGGTGACCGGCACGTCGAGCGCCCCGCAGATGTCGGCGAACTCGTTCGCCAGCGCGATGTTGACCGCGCGGAAGGTGTTCTCGAGCAGCTTGGTCATCTCGGCGGTGGCCAGGCTCGACACGCGGTGCACCCGGGCGGCGTAGCGGGCCAGCAGGCGCGCCCCCTCTTCTTCGCACTGCGCGGTGGCGCCGCCGACGACGCGGGGGACGACCTCTTGGGCGAAGCCGACGTTGCCCGGATCGATGCGCTCGGCGCTGAAGGTGACGAACACGTCGCGCCCGATGACGAAGCCGCGCTCGCGCAGCGGCTGCTCGACGAGGTCGTGGGTGCATCCCACGTAGGTGGTCGAGGTCAGCATGATCAGCTGGCCGGGCCGGGCGGCGGCGACGACGGTGGCGCACGCCGCCCGGAGGGGAACGAGGTCGGGGACCTGCTGGTGGTCGACGGGGGTGGGCACGCACACCACGATCGCCGCGGCACGTGAGAGCTCGCCCGCGTCGCTGGTGAGGCGGAAGCCCGCCGGCGTGCGCAGCGCGGTGTCCAGACGCTCGCGGTCGGTGTCGATCAGGTCGGCGCCGCGCGCGGCGATCGTGCGGAGCCGTCGGGGCGACGCGTCCAGGGCCAGCACCCGGGAGCCGCTCGCGTGGTAGGCCAGGGCGGTCGGCAGCCCGACGTACCCGAGCCCGACGATCGCGACGTCGAAATCGAACGCCGCCGGGGCGACGGGATCGGCGGACGTCGGGGCGAGCGTCGTGGTGACCGGGACGTCGCGGACATCGAGAGTGGACATCTTCATCCTCCAGAGAGCAGGGGTCCGAGGGGGCGCCGGGGAAAGGCGGGCGCCCCCTCGAACGTTCGGGTGCTGCGATCGAGGACCGTCCGATCGGGGTGTCGGGGCCGGTCCGACGCCCACACTGGGCCGGGCCGCCGGGGCCGGTCAAGCAGCCGGGGAGGATCATGCGGGATGCCGCGCACCGCAGGCCGCGATGCGGGAAACCGCAACCGCAGGTGCGGTGTCGGCACGTGCGGCGGGCGCGGGGGCGACGTAGCGTCGGTGCCGAGACCCTCGACCCGGACAGGGGATGCCATGACGCCCATCGCCGACTCCACCCGCGCGGGACGGCGCCCGTGAGCGCCGTGCTCATCGTGCTCGTCGCGATCGGCACCGTCGGGGTGTCGACGCTGGTCTGGGGTACCGCCGCCGTCCTGCGCCTCATCGCCGAACACCGTCGCAGCGAGACCCTGCTGGTGCCGTCGATGTTCTACCGCGCCGACGAGGTGGCGGTGCTCATCGCCGCCCACAACGAGCAGCTGGTCATCGCAGACGCCGTCCGCGCGGCCCGGGCGCTCGTGCCCGCGCAGAACGTCTTCGTCGTCTCGGACGGCTCCAGCGACGACACCGTTGCACGCGCACGCGAGGCGGGGGCGAACGCGTTCGATCTCGTGCCCAACCGCGGCAAGGCCGGGGCGATCCGTGCGGGTCTGGCCCACTTCCGCATTCCGCAGCGTTTTCCCCTGCTGATGCTGCTGGACGCCGACTCCCGTCCGCGCCCCGACTACCTGCGCACGGGCCTGCCGCTCTTCACCGACGCGGGGGTGGTCGCCGTCGCAGGACGCGCGACCACCGCCACCGACGCACCCGACACGACCATGGGGCGCTTCCTCACCGCGTACCGGGAACGGACGTACGTGTGCACCCAGTACCTGCACAAGTTCGGCCAGGCCGCGCGGGCCGCCGACGCCGTCGCCATCGTCCCGGGATTCGCGAGCCTGTACCGGACCGACATCCTCGACGAGGTCGACATCGACGCCCCCGGCCTGTCGATCGAGGACTTCAACATGACCTTCGAAGTGCACGCCAAGCGTCTGGGACGCATCGCCTTCCATCCCGAGTGCGCGATCGCCGAAACGCAGGATCCGGCGATCCTGCGCGACTACTCGGCGCAGATGCGCCGGTGGAGTCTCGGCTTCTGGCAGACCGTGCGTCGACACGGCGTGCGACCGGGGCTGTTCTGGACCTCGGTGGGCGTCTTCGCCGTCGAGACGGTCGTCTCCAGCGTCGCGCTCGCCGCGGTGCTGCCGCTGCTGCTGATCGCGACTCTCGCGGGCCTCGGCTCGCTCGTGCTTCCGGGTGAGGCGGCCGCCGTCGCCGCCGGGGTGGCGACGGCGCTGCCCGCGGGGCCCGTCGCGCTGGCGTTCGTGATCGTGGATGCCGTGATGACCGCGTTCGTGTGCGCGGTGTCGCGCACCCGTCCGCGGGCGTGGATGCTGCTGTTCCCCCTGCTGAGAGTCTGGGACGCCGTGCTGTGCCTGCGGGCGCTGGCCGCCGCGCTGGGCCGGCCGTCCGACGGCCGGTGGCGCAGTCCCGCTCGACGCGCCGCGCTGTCGTCCGCGTGAACCGGAGGATGCGGAGACCCCGGCATCCCGCCTGCTCCCTCGCCGTGTGAACCGAGGGGCTGCCGAGACCCCGGCATCCCGCCTGCTCCCTCGCCGTGTGAACCGAGGGGCTGCCGAGACCCCGGTATCCCGCCTGCTTCCTCGCCGTGTGAACCGAGGGGCTGCCGAGACCCCGGCATCCCGCCCGCTCCCTCGCCGTGTGAACCGGGGGATGCCGAGACCCCGGCATCCCCCCCCGCCCTCAGGACGCGGCGGTCGATCCGTGCTGCAGGGCGATGAGGTGTGCCCGGCTGCTGACGCCGAGCTTGCGGTAGATCCCGGTCAGGCGCAGCTCGACGGTGCGGAGCGAGATGTACAGCGCGGCGGCGATCTCGCGGTTGCGCAGACCGCGGCCGACGAGCTCGACCACCTCCTTCTCCTGCGGCGACAGCGTCCGCGACGTCGACGTCGCGACCAGCGCGCGGGGCGCCGGGGTCCGTCCGACACCGGGAAGGCAGCGCTCGCGCGACGCGGAGAGCCGACGGCGTTCGGCGGGGGCGTCGTCGGTGCGCAGCACCGCCTCGGCCTCGCGGAACGCGGTGACGCCGTCCTGCTCGCACCTGCAGACGGCACGCGAACGGGCGACCGCGAGAGTCGTCCAGCGCCGGGGGGTCCGCTCGGCCGCCGCCTCGAGCCGTGCCAGCTCGGCGCGCGCCTGGTCGCGGTGCCCGCTCAGCCAGAGGGCCTCGATGAGGTCCGCGTCGGCGCGCAGCAGCGACGGGTCGTCGCCGGGGGCGAGTTCGCGCGCGGCACGCAACGCGCTCACCGCGTCGTCGGCGCGCCCCTCCGCCAGAGCGAGGCCACCCTCGATCACCGCGAACCACGGCAGCAGCGCGGGCGTGCCCTCCCGGCGCGCGAGGTCACGGCCGCGGTGGACGAGCTCGGCGGCATCGGCGTCGAGAGGGTCGAGAGCGGCGGCGGCGGCCATGAGCAGCATCGTCGCCGCGTCGGCCGTGCGTCCCAACGCCCACTCGCGTCGCCACGCGATGACGGCCTCACGGGCGGCGACGGGGTCACCGCCGCGGATCTCGTTGACGACGAGAACCGTCTGCACCTGCTGCCGCCACATCGGGAGCGGGCGCGGAGAGCGCTCGAGAAGAGCGGTGACCTGGTGGCGGACGGAGGCGTACTCCTCGCGCAGCACCTGGACGCCGAGGGCCAGCAGCGCCTGCTCGACGGGCAGATCTGCCGGCGCCACCGGCTCGGCCCCGCCGACATCGATCATGACGGGGAGAACGGCATCCATTCCCCACTCCTCGAAGACGCGGGCCAATCGACGCGTCTCGGCGCCGACGAGGTCGCGATCCACCACCGCGCGGATGCACGCGAGGGCCTCGGCGATCTCGGTGCGTTCCATGTGCAGCCGGGCGCACTCGCAGAGCAGGCTCTCCGCGGCTCGCGGGGAGACGCCGTCCACCGTCGCCGCGACGAGGGCATCGTCCACCACGTGGTCCACGATCGCGGTCGCTCGCAGCAGAGCCAGGGCGCAGCGCGCCCGCAGGTCGGGATCGAGCACGTGCCCGGCCCGGCGCAGGTAATGACGACCCAGAACGGACCGGTTGTGGAGCACGAGGGCTTCGCCGAGGACGACCAGATGCCGTACCCGGACGTCGTCGTCGACCTCTCCGCCCAGGGCCCGTTCGGCGAACTCCACGGCGGCGGCCGTCTCTCCGGCGCGCGCGAGGTCGGCCGCGGCCCACAGCAGATCCGAGCGGTCGCCCAGTGGATCGACGAAGCTCAGGTGCCACCGGTGGGTGGCGTGGTACGCGCCCTCGTGATCCGCCGCAGCGCGCGTGTGCAGACGTCGTCGCTCCTCGGCGGGCAGGGCGGAATGGTGCCGCAAGCGCAGAGCGGGGTCGGCGATACGTGCCAGGTCGCCCTGGACGGCCACGAGACCGGCGTCGATGAGCGCGTCGATCTCGACCCCGAGTTCGGCGGCGGTGATGCGTAGTCGGTCGTAACCGTACACGGGCCCGACCGACAGCAGGTCGAGGACCGCGTTCGTCGCGGGGTCCCGGAATGAGCGAGGGGGGCGCCGCCGTCGGCCGCTCTCCTCGTCGATCAGGCGGAGCGGGATCGGGAGGGCGGCGTCGCCGGCGGCCTCGGCCGGGGTGAGTCGCACGCGCGAGATCAGGCGGGGGTCGCCCCCGGCGTACTTCGCCACCATGAACAGCACCACCTGCGCCGTGCCGGGGCCGAGATGGGCTCGGGCCACCTCCACCGAATCGACGAACGACAGTCGATCGATGTGCGTGTGCGTCATCCCGGCGAAATCGTGACGCCCGTCCAGACACCCCACCGTGGCGACCACGCTCAGTCCCGTGCCGCGCAGCCGACCGAACACGAACGACAGCACCGTGATGCTCGCGCTGTCCATCTCGTCGAGGTCGTCGATGACCAGGACCGCAGGCTCGTCGCGCACGAGGTGGAGCGTGCGGCTCAGTTCTTCGGCGAGCAGGTGCTCGGGCCAGTCGCGACCGCGGGCCAGGACGCTGTCGAGCGCGGCTCCGCGCCCGCCGCCCAGCGCAGCGGACAGCGCCGAGATGCCCGAATACGGCCACATGCGCTCGTTCGGACTCGCGACGACGACCGCCGCGTCGTAGACGCGGGCGACCTCGTGTGCCAGTGCCGACTTGCCGATTCCGGGCTCGCCGACGAGAAGGCACGCGGATCCCACCCGCGCGCCGATCGAGTTTTCGACGAGCAACAACTCGCGAACACGACCGATAAATGGCATCCGAACGCTCCCAACTGCGTCGGCCGGATCGAAGGTCTCTCATCGAACCGGACCAGGATGCCCCCCACAACGAAGCTAGGCGCCGCGTCGTGAGATGACAAGGGCCTCGGCACTCGAAATGACGAAGGACCGGATGCCGTCGGCATCCGGTCCTTCGCGAGAGGGACCTCGCTCAGTACTCGCGGTCGATCAGCTGGGGTGGCACCTGGTCGGCGGCGACCTCGTCGACGAAGAACGCCGTGCGCCGGCGTCCCTTGGCCCCGGCCGCCGGAACGCTCTGGTAGCTGGCCCCGGCGAGGGCGAGGCCCAGCGCGGCGGCCTTGTCGGCGCCGGCGATGACCATCCACACCCGCTTGGACGCGTTGATCACCGGGCGCGTCAGCGAGACCCGCTCGCTCGGCGGCTTCGGCGATTCGCGCACGGCCACGACCGCGCGGTCGGTCACCGAGATCTCGGGGCGGTCGGGGAAGAGCGAGGCGATGTGCGCGTCGGGTCCGACACCCAGGAAGCAGATGTCGAACGAGGGCCACGGACCCGCGTCGCCGCGGTCCGACGGTGCGAACTGGGCGAGCTCGTCCGCGTAGGCCGTGGCCGCGGCATCGAGGTCGAGGCCGTCCTCGCTCGAGGCGGCCGTGTGGATGTTGGCGGCGGGGATGTCGAGGTGGTCGAGGAACGCCTCGCGCGCCTGCTTCTCATTGCGGTCGTCGCTGTCGCGCGGAACGAAGCGCTCGTCGCCGAACCAGAAGTGCACGAGGGACCAGTCGATGTCGGGGATGCGGTCATCCTGCGCGGCGGTCCGCAGGACGGCACCGCCCATCGTCCCGCCCGTGAGGCACACGTGCATGCGCTTGCCCTCGGCCACGCGCTTGACGATGCGGTTCATGAAACGCGTCGCGACGTAGGACGCCAGAGTGTCGGCATCCGGCTTGATGATCACCTGCTTGACGGAGCCGTTCTCGGTCACGAGTCCTCCTTGGCGCCCGCCGCGAGCAGAAGGTCGTGGCCGTCGGTGATCACACGACCGTAGAGCAGGTCGGGGTCGAGTCGGCGCAACTCCTCGGCGAGGCACTCGCGAAGCGTCCGGCGCGGGAAGGCCAGATCGTGCGTGGGCTGACCGGGTTGGGTGAGCACCGCCACCCCGGCCTCGGGGCGCTCCAGGAGCGTGTCGCCGCTCGGGCGGGTGAGGCGCACCGACTTGATGCCGCTGGCCCACTCGTCGGCGGGCAGGTAGGCGTAGTCGACGGGGGCGTCGAGCTTCATCCCCAGCCACGCGGCCAGGAGCGCGGTCGAGGGCGAGTCCGCGGCGCCGCGCACCTCGATCGCCGTGACCGGCTCGAACGGGGGCTGATCCAGCACCGCGGCGAGCTGCTCGCGCCAGCGGGTGACGCGCGTCCACGCGAAGTCGGTGTCGCCGGGGGAGTAGTTCTCACCGAGCTGCGCGACCCAGGCGGCCGGATCCGGCTGCGATGAGGCGTCGGTGATGCGGCGCTGCGCGATTCGACCGATCTCGGAACGCGAGGGATCGACGGGGGCGTCGGCGGGCCACCAAGCGACGACCGGGGCGTCGGGGAGCAGCAGTCCCGTGACCAGGCTCTCGGCGTTGGACCCCGCGGCGCCGTGCGCCCGGAGGACGACAACCTCGCTCGCGCCGGCGTCGCCGCCCACGCGGATCTGCGCGTCGAGCCGCGGCTGTTCGCCGTCGTCGCCGAGCAGCACGGCGATGACGCGCATGGGATGCTCGCGCGAGGCGTCGTTGGCCGCTTCGATGACCTCTTCTTCGGCACCGTGGTGCGTGACGATGATGAGCGTCAGGACACGGCCGAGGGCGACGGCGCCGCCCTCTTCGCGGACGCTGACGAGCTTCTTCGAGATCGCGCTGACGGTCGTGTCGGGCAGATCGATGATCACGGGCGCCTCCAGGTGCGGCCGTCGCGGGCGAGGAGTTCGTCGGCGGATGCCGGCCCCCACGACCCGGGCGAATACTGTTCGAGCGGGCCGCCCTGGGCGGCCCAGTATTCCTCGATCGGGTCGAGGATCTTCCAGCTGAGCTCGACCTCCTCGTGCCGAGGGAACAGCGGCGGGTCGCCGAGCAGCACGTCGAGGATGAGGCGCTCGTACGCCTCGGGGCTGGCTTCGGTGAAGGCGTGGCCGTACCCGAAGTCCATCGTCACGTCGCGCACCTGCGTGCCGTCGCCGGGCACCTTGGAACCGAAGCGGATCGTCACGCCCTCGTCGGGCTGCACGCGGATGACGAGCGCGTTCTGCCCGAGCTCCTGCGTCTGGCTGCGCGAGAACAGCTGCTGCGGCGCGCGCTTGAACACCACGGCGACCTCGGTCACACGGCGACCCAGGCGCTTTCCGCTGCGCACGTAGAACGGCACGCCCGACCAGCGGCGCGTATTGATCTCGAGCTTGATCGCCGCGTACGTCTCGGTGACCGACTCGGGGTTCATGCCGTCTTCCTCGAGGAAGCCGAGCACCTTCTCGCCACCCTGCCAGCCGCCGGCGTACTGCCCGCGCGCCGTCGCTTCGGCGAGGTTCTCGGGCACGCGCACCGCGGCGAGCACCTTCTCCTTCTCGGCACGCAGATCCGCGGCGTTGAAGCTGATGGGCTCTTCCATCGCCGTCAGGGCCAGGAGCTGCAGCAGATGGTTCTGGATGACGTCGCGCGCCGCACCGATGCCGTCGTAGTAGCCCGCGCGACCGCCGACGCCGATGTCCTCGGCCATGGTGATCTGGACGTGGTCGACGTAGTTGCGGTTCCAGATGGGCTCGTACAGCTCGTTCGCGAAGCGCAGCGCGAGGATGTTCTGCACCGTCTCTTTACCGAGGTAATGGTCGATGCGGAAGATCGAGTCGGCGGGGAACGCGCTCTCGACCGACTCGTTCAGCTCGCGCGCCGAGGCCAGGTCATGGCCGAAGGGCTTCTCGATGACGACGCGTCGCCATCCGTCGACGCCATCGGCCTGATCGCCGACCAAGCCGGATTCCTTCAGCTGAGCCGTCACGACGGGGAAGGCCTTGGGCGGGATCGACAGGTAGTAGGCGTGGTTGCCCATCGTGCCGCGCTCGGTGTCGAGCTTGTCGACGGTCTGACGCAGACGCCGGAACGCTTCGGGGTCGTCGAATTCGCCCTGCACGAAGCGGATGCCCTCGAGAAGTTCCTTCCACGTCTCTTCGCGGAACTCGGTGCGCGCGTACTTCTTGACCGACTCGTACACGACCTCCGCGAAGTCCTGGTCCTCCCAGTCGCGGCGTGCGAAGCCGACCAGGGCGAACCCCGGGGGAAGCAGTCCGCGGTTGGCGAGGTCGTAGACGGCCGGCATGAGCTTCTTGCGCGAAAGGTCTCCGGTGACGCCGAAGATGACGAGGGCGCTGGGCCCCGCGATCCGGCTCAGTCGGCGATCCTCGGGGTCGCGCAGGGGGTTGTGACCCGGTGTGATCTCTACGACCATGCTTACTGTGCCGCCTCGAAGAGTGAGAGCACCTCGACCTGCGGGTCGGTCAGCGTCAGCGTGACGACGGGACGGCCGTGGCCCTCCGCCAGCACGCTCGCGTCTCCCGCGGCCTGTGCCTGGATGAGTTGGGCGAACGTGAACGGTCGCCCCGGGATCTCGAGGTCGACGTCGGTGCGCTCGAGGATCTGGAGGAAGACGCCGGTGTCGGGTCCTCCCTTGTGGTACTGCCCGGTCGAGTGCAGGAACCGGGGTCCCCAGCCGAAGGTGGTGGGTCGACCGGAGTCGGCGGCCACGAGCTCGCGCAGCCCGGACAGCTGCGACAGATCCCCGCGGTCCACGTACGCCTGGATGGCGACGTACCCGTCCGCGGGCACACGTGCCCAGAGGGCGTCCAGAACGGATGCCAGCGTCCCGCCCGCAGCGAGGGAGGGATCGGACACGCGCACCTCGACGCCGTCGAGCACGAGCGCGGGCGCGGTCGCAGCCGGGCGGGAATCCAACAGACCGCGGGCGGCCTGCTTGGCCGACTCGACATCGGGCTGATCGAAGGGGTTGATGCCGAGCATGCGTCCCGCGATGGCCGTGGCGTACTCCCACACCACGAACTGCGCGCCGAGCGACCCGCTCACCAGCACCTCGTCGGTGTGGTGCTCGAAGAGGTGGAAGGCCTTGGCGTCATCGACGAACCGCACGACCTGCAGGTCGGTCGGCGTCGATTCGAGCTCGGGCGAGACCGGGAGCAGGACGACGGGCAGGATGCCGGTCCCCTCTTTGCCGGTGGATTCGGCCACGAGCTGCTCGATCCAGTCGGGCAGACCGATCAGGTGGGTACCGTCGGTGACCAGACCCAGCTTGTCGCGGCGGTGCGCGCCGCCGCCCGCGATGGCGGCGGCCAGGACGAGCGCCGGGTTCTCGGGTGCATCGATCGCGACCTCGAGGAGGGTGGCATCCGCTTCGTCGAGAAGGTCGTCGATGTCGACGCCGGCGAGTCCCGCGGGCACGAGTCCGAAGGCGGTGAGCGCCGAGTAGCGCCCGCCGACCTCGGGGTCGGCCAGGAAGACGCGGTACCCGGCGGTGCGAGCCGCCTGCTCGAGGGGGGAGCCGGGGTCGGTGACGACGACGATCCGGGCCGCGGGGTCGATGCCGAGATCGCGGAACGCCGCCTCGAACGCGCGGAGGGCGGAGTCGGTCTCGATCGTCGATCCGGACTTGCTCGAGACGACGAGGACCGTCTTGTCGAGCCCGCCCGACTCGGCGTCGCCGTCGATCGCGGCGAGCACCTGGGCCGGGGCGGTGGAGTCCAGGATGACGAGCGGGACTCCGGCGGACCGGGCGATGACCTCGGGGGCGAGCGAGGAACCACCCATGCCCGCGAGCACGACGCGGGTCACGCCCTGCGCGACGAGAGCGTCGCGCAGGGCTGTGATCTCGGGGACGAGCGGGCGCGAGACGGAGACCGCCCGCACCCACCCGAGCCGGCGGGACGCCTCGTCCTCGGCGGCGGAACCCCACAGACTCGCGTCGCCGGCCGTGATCCCCGACGCCACGAGCGAACCGGTCAGCGCCGGCAGCTCCGCGTCGACGATCGCCGCGGCCCGGCCCGTGGCCTTGACGGCGAAACTCACTTCGCCGCCTGGGCGCTTCCGGCCTGCAGCGCGGTCCGGACGGTGTCCTGCAGCTCGTGCCACGAGGCGATGAACTTCTCGACGCCCTCGTCCTCGAGCACCTGCGTGGCATCGGCGACGTCGACGCCGGCCGCGGCGAGACGGTCGAAGACCTCGTGCGCCTCGGGGTAGGCGCCGGTGACGGTGTCACCGCTGATCACGCCGTGGTCGAAGGTGGCCTCGAGCGTCTTCTCGGGCATCGTGTTGACGGTGCCGGGGGCGACGAGTTCGGTCACGTAGAGCGTGTCGGGCAGCGCCGGGTCCTTGACCCCGGTCGAGGCCCACAGCGGACGCTGGACGGTGGCACCGGCATCCAGGAGCTTCGTGGCGCGGTCCTCGGAGAACTTCTTCTCGTAGAGCTCGTACGCCAGGCGCGCGTTCGCGATGCCGGCCTTGCCCTTGAGGGCTGCGGCCTCGTCGGTCCCGATCGCCGCGAGGCGCTTGTCGATCTCGGTGTCGACGCGCGACACGAAGAACGACGCGACCGACTGCAGGGTCGAGATGTCGTGACCGGCGGCGTGCGCCTTCTCGACACCGGCGAGGTAGGCGTCGATGACCTCTTCGTAGCGCTCCAGGCTGAAGATCAGCGTGACGTTGACCGAGATGCCCGCACCGATGACCTCGGTGATGGCGGGCAGGCCCGCCTTGGTCGCGGGGATCTTGATGAGGACGTTCTTGCGGTCCACGCGTGCCGAGAGGTCCTTGGCCTGGGCGATCGTGCCCTCGGTGTCGTGTGCGAGGTCGGGGGAGACCTCGATCGACACGCGGCCGTCCACGCCGTCGGTCGCCTCGAACACGGGCAGGAAGATGTCGCACGCGTCGCGCACATCGTCGGTGGTGATCGAGAAGATCGCCTCGTCGACCGAGGCGTCCCGCGCGGCGAGTTCCTGGACCTGGCCCTCGTACGCCTCGCCCTGGGACAGGGCGCCGGCGAAGATCGTCGGGTTGGTGGTGACGCCCGAGACGTTGCGGGACTCGATGAGCTCGGCGAGGTTGCCGGACTGGATGCGCTGGCGCGACAGGTCGTCGAGCCAGATGCTGACGCCCTGGGCGCTGAGGTCTGCGGTGGGAGTGCTCATGATTGTCGTTCCCCTTCGATTACTTCTTCGCCGCGGCGAGCGACTCGCGCGCGGCCTCGACGACGGCCTCGGCCGTGATGCCGAACTTCTGGAACAGGGTCTTGTAGTCGGCCGAGGCACCGAAGTGCTCGATCGCGACCGAGCGTCCGGCGTCGCCGACGATGCCGTGCCAGCTGAGCGCGGAGCCGGCCTCGACCGAGACGCGCGCCTTCACCGCCGCCGGCAGCACCGACTCGCGGTACGCCTCGTCCTGCTCGGCGAACCACTCCAGCGACGGAGCCGAGACGACGCGGGCGTGCACGCCCTCGGCCGCCAGGGTCTCGCGCGCCTCGACGGCCAGCTGTACCTCGGAGCCGGTGGCGATGAGGATGACGTCCGGCTCGCCGTTCTTCGCCTCGGCGAGGACGTAGGCGCCCTTGACCGCGCCTTCGGCGGACGCAAACTCGTCACCGGATGCCGCACCCGCGCCGCGGGCGAAGACGGGGATGTTCTGGCGGGTCAGCGCGATACCGGCGGGACCCGCCGTGCGGCGCAGCATCTCGAGCCACACCACCGAGGTCTCGTTCGCGTCGGCGGGACGCACGAGCGCGAAGTTGGGGATCGCGCGCAGCGTCGCGAGCTGCTCGATCGGCTGGTGCGTGGGACCGTCCTCGCCCAGGGCGACGGAGTCGTGCGTCCAGACGAAGATGGTCGGGATGTCCATCAGCGCGGCCAGACGCACCGGGGGGCGCATGTAGTCGCTGAAGATCAAGAACGTCCCGCCGAACGGGCGGGTGGGCCCGTGCAGCACGATGCCGTTGAGGATCGCGCCCATGGCGTGCTCGCGGATACCGAAGTGCAGCACGCGACCGTAGGGGTCGCCCGACCACTCGTGCGTCGACCACGACGTGGGGATGAAGCTCTTGGCATCCTTGATCGTGGTCAGGTTGGACTCGGCGAGGTCGGCCGAACCGCCCCACAGCTCGGGGAGCTCCGCGGCCAGGGCGTTGATGACGGTGCCGCTGGCGGCGCGGGTCGAGACGTCCTTGCCGGCCTCGAAGGCGGGGAGGGCGTCGGCGATGTCCGCGGGCAGCTCGCGGGCCTGCATGCGGTCCCACAGCTGCTTGCGCCCGGGGTGCGCGGCCGCCCACGCGTCGAACTTCTGCTGCCACGCGGCCTTCTCGGCCTCGCCGCGCTCGACGAGGCCGCGGGTGTGCGCGAGGACGTCGTCGGCGACCGCGAAGTGCTGCTCGGGGTCGAAGCCGAGGACCTCTTTCGTCGCCTTCAGCTCGTCGGCGCCGAGGGCCGAGCCGTGGATCTTGCCGGAGTTCTGCTTTCCGGGCGAGGGCCAGCCGATGATCGTCTTCAGGATGATGAGCGAGGGCTTGGCCGTCTCGCCCTTCGCGGCCTCGATCGCCGCGTGCAGCTCGGCGACGTCCTCGACGTACTCACCGGTCTTCTTCCAGTCCACCGTCTGCACGTGCCAGCCGTACGACTCGTACCGCTTCTGCACGTCCTCGGTGAAGGCGACGTTGGTGTCGTCCTCGATCGAGATCTGGTTCGAGTCGTAGATCGCGATGAGGTTGCCCAGCTCCTGGTGCCCGGCCAGCGAGGACGCCTCGCTGGTCACGCCCTCCTGAAGGTCGCCGTCGCCGGCGATGACGTAGACGTAGTGGTCGAAGGGGCTCTCGCCGGCGGGGGTCTCGGGGTCGAACAGGCCGCGCTCGTAGCGGGCCGCGTATGCGAAGCCGACCGACGACGCCAGTCCCTGGCCCAGCGGACCGGTGGTGATCTCGACACCGTCGGTGTGACCGAACTCGGGGTGGCCGGGGGTCAGCGAGCCCCACGTGCGCAACGCCTCGAGGTCCTTCTTCTCGAGACCGAAGCCACCGAGGTAGAGCTGCACGTACTGGGTGAGCGAGGAGTGACCGACCGAGAGGATGAAGCGGTCGCGCCCGGGCCAGTGCGTGTCCGCCGGGTCGTGGCGCAGCACGCGCTGGTACAGCAGGTACGCGGCGGGGGCCAGCGACATGGCGGTCCCGGGGTGGCCGTTGCCCACCTTCTCGACGGCGTCAGCCGCCAGGATGCGTGCGGTGTCCACCGCGCGCCGATCGATCTCGTCCCATTCGAAGTCCGACAACACGGTGCCTTTCTCGATCCTGCGCCCGGTTCACGATCCGACGTCCGCGCTCACCACCGTAGGAGTGGGAGGGGGGTGGGGTGTCGGCGCGGGGCGCGCGTTCTTCGCCAGCATAGCGAGATCGACCGTTGCCGTTGCCGATCGTGACGGGGGTCGACAGGCGGCCGGGGGTGTGGTGGGGATGGCATAGAATCGGAGGGATATATACGCGCTACCCCGGGGGACGATGGACATCTCGACGACGTCGCACGTCATTGCGACGACCGATCGCCGCTCCGTCGGACGCACCCTCCGGGCCTACGTCGCGCTGACGAAGCCCCGCGTCCTCGAGCTGCTGCTGGTGACCACCGTTCCGGTGATGATCCTCGCCCAGGACGGTCTTCCGAACCTCTGGCTCATCCTCGCCACCGTCGTCGGCGGCTCGCTCAGCGCCGGTTCGGCGGCGGCGTTCAACATGTACCTCGATCGTGACATCGACGCGCACATGCAGCGGACCGAGAACCGTCCGCTCGTCACCGGCGAGGTGTCGCCGCGCGGGGCGTTGACCTTCGCGTGGACCCTCGCGGCCGTCTCGACGGTGTGGCTCTGGGTGTTCACGAACCCGCTCGCCGCCGCGCTGTCGGCGGCCGCGATCTTCTTCTACGTCGTCATCTACACGATGATCCTCAAGCGTCGCACCGAGCAGAACATCGTCTGGGGCGGCATCGCCGGGTGCTTCCCGGTGCTGATCGGCTGGTCGGCCGTGACCGGTTCGCTGTCATGGGCGCCGTTCATCCTGTTCCTGCTGGTGTTCCTGTGGACGCCCCCGCACTACTGGCCGCTGTCGATGAAGTACGCGGCGCAATACGACGGCGTCGACGTCCCCATGCTCGGGGCGACCCGCAGCGGTTCGCAGGTGGGCCTGCAGGTCATCCTGTACGCGTGGGCCACCGTCGCGTGCTCGCTCCTGCTCATCCCGGTCGCGCCCATGGGCCTGGTCTACTCGGTGTCGGCGCTGGTGTTCGGGGGATGGTTCATCTACGAGTCCCACCGCCTCTACTCGCGCGCCGTGCGGGGCGGCGAGCCGCGGCCGATGCGCGTGTTCCACGCGTCGATCACCTACCTGACGCTGCTGTTCGTCGCGATCGCGGTCGACCCTCTGCTGCCCTTCTGATCGACGTCGATGACGCCCGCCCCACGAAGGGTGGGCGTCTTCGTGTTCCCGCCCGGGTTATCGGGATGCCCCTGCACCCCGCCCGCCCGCGTGCCCCGGGAGTCACGACGTTTCGGTGGCGCCGAATGGCGCGGGGTGAGGGCGCTGTGCGACGTTTCGCCGCCGATGAACTCTCGAGCGCACGTCGCGGGGTCTCGGTGGTGACCGATGGCGCGGGTGAGGGCGTTGCGGGACGTTCCGGCGCCGATCAAGCGGCCCGGGAGCGCGGCGACAGGTCCGCGGTGGGGACCCGAGCCGGGGACGCGAAGAGCGCCCGCCCCCGACGAGGGGAGCGGGCGCTCTTGCGAGAGAGGGTCAGCGACGCGCGGCGTCGTCCCCCGTGTCGAGACGGGGCTCGTCGTGGCGCTCAGCGGCGGCTTGCGGGGGAGCGGGCGTCGTCGATGGCACCTCGATATCGGCATCTTCCACCGCGAGGGGGGTCGCGGTCGTGGCTGCGGCGGGGACCGTCGACGTCGCGGCGTACGGGGCGGCCCCGAATGCCTCGGGGGCGGATTCGTCGTCGCTGTTCCAGTCGATCGACTCGACCGCGACGTCCGGGCGACGCACGAGTGCGGTGGCGGCGGCGAGGGCGAGGACCAGGGCGATGCCGATCGCACCGGCACCCAGGACGGCGGCTCCCACGACGACCCAGGACTGGCCGACGTAGACCTGCACGACGGTCGCGTTGGGGTCGTTGAGGACCTCTTCCATCGCGGTGATGCCGTTCAGGACGATCGCGAGTCCTCCGGCGATGGCGGCCACGGAGGCGACGACGAGCACCCAGAACGGGATGCTGGTCACCAGGCGGGGACGGGTCTGCATGGAATCACTCCTTCATCTTCCGGCGATGAACCGGACGGGGTCCCGCCGTGGGGGACGACGGGACGTCTGCGGACGCAGAGGCATCCGGACACCCCAGCCTGACGCACGCACACGGACGCCGCCTAGGGGTCGCCGATGAATGAGCTATGAGCGTATAAGGGTGTCCGTGACGACGTCCGCTCCCGCCGACGGGCCTCGGATCGCCCCGGAGGCGTCTCGCCCGCGCGGGCGGTTCCCGGGACAGCGCGGGCGGCCCCCGCCTCGCTATCCGAGGACCCTGCTCCGCGCCCGCGGGTTCTCGCGGATCCCCGCCCGCGTCGATGCCTCCCGCCCGCGCACGGCGCCGGGCGAGCGTCAGCCGCGCGCTGCGACCCGCTCGCGCGCGGCGCCGGGCGAGCGTCAGCCGCGCGCTGCGACCCGCCCGCGGACGGCGCCGGGCGAGCGTCAGCCGCGCGCTGCGACCCGCCCGCGGACGGCGCCGGGCGAGCGTCAGCCGCGCGCTGCGACCCGCTCGCGGACGGCATCCTGACGCTCGATGCCGACGGGCTCCTTCAGCCGGAGCACCACGACGGTCATGGTGGCGGCGGCGAGGGCGGCGAGCACCATGTGCGTGCCCACGGCCAGTTCGGGCAGCCCGTTGCGCGCCTGGTAGAGCCCGACGGCGATCTGCACCAGCTCGACCGCCAGCAGTGTGGTCGCCCAGCGGCGGACGGCGAGATGCCGCCGCCAGGCGATCACGACGACCGCCAGCGTGAGGACGAACAGGGCGTAGCCGGGCCACGCGTGCACGTGCTCGAGCACCTGCGCGTCGAAGCCGTTGCGCACCGAGGCGTCGTCCCCGGAGTGCGGGCCGGCGCCGGTGGTCAGCACACCGAAGACGATGGTGAGGGCCAGCACGGCGGTCGTCGCGTGCACGAGACCGGCGAACCAGCGGGGTGCGGCCAGGCGGCGCGGTCCGGCGGGCTGGTACATGCGCACCAGGAACGCGGCGCAGACCGCCACCAGCGACACCGACGCGACGTAGTGGAAGCCGACGATGAAGGGGTTGAGGCCGGTGAGCACGGTGACGCCCCCGACGAGCGCCTGGGCGACGATGCCCGCCAGCACGACGAGCGAGAGGACGAACAGCACACGGCGCTCGTGACGCATGCGCCACACCAGGACGACGACGGCCAGGGCCAGGATGCCGACGACTCCGGTCAGCGTGCGGTTGCCGAACTCGATGATCCCGTGGATGCCCATCTCGGGGGTGTTCACCAGAGAGTCGGGGGTGCATCGGGGCCACGTGGGGCACCCGAGCCCTGAGCCGGTCAGACGGACCGCTCCACCGGTGCCGATGATGAGCACCTCGGCCACGAACGACAGCCACGCGAACACCCGCACCCGGCGGTCGACCCGCGTGGGCAACCAGGCACCGATCCGGCGCAACGCCGCGGGGCCGCGGGAGGAGGTGGGGGAGGACGGGGCGGAGGGCATGCGTACGGCTTCCTGGCGTCGGGGCGTTCCCGGCGTTCGGGGGAGCGGGCCTGCCATGCCGGGATCGGGTGTTGCCTGTAGAATCGAAGGGTCCGTGTGCAGCGCTCACGCGATCCGCACGAGAGACAGTCTAGGCGCGCAGCCAGCGCCTTCGAGCGGGCCCACCAGCGACGAACCTGGGACTTCGACCGGAGTCCGGAATGTCGGGGCGGATGACACCGTTGTGGCCCGAGAAGGAGAGTGATCACCATGTCCGATGTCCTCATCGACCGACCAGAGCTCGAAAGCCTGGGGCAATACGAGTTCGGCTGGCACGACACCGACGCGGCGGGCGCCATCGCGCAGCGCGGCATCAACGAAGAAGTGGTGCGGGGCATCTCCGCGCTCAAGTCCGAGCCCGAGTGGATGCTGAAGACCCGCCTCAAGGGTTACCAGCTGTTCGGCAAGAAGCCGATGCCGACCTGGGGCGCCGACCTGTCCGAGATCGACTTCGACAACATCAAGTACTTCGTCCGCTCGACCGAGAAGCAGGCCCAGACCTGGGAAGACCTTCCCGAAGAGATCCGCAACACGTACGAGAAGCTCGGCATCCCCGAGGCCGAGCGTCAGCGTCTGGTCGCCGGTGTCGCCGCGCAGTACGAGTCCGAGGTGGTCTACCACCAGATCCGCGAGGACCTCGAGCAGCAGGGCGTCATCTTCATGGACACCGACACCGCCCTGCGCGAGCACCCGGAGTTCTTCGAGGAGTACTTCGGCACCGTCATCCCGGCGGGCGACAACAAGTTCGCCGCGCTGAACACCGCGGTGTGGTCGGGCGGCTCGTTCGTCTACGTCCCCAAGGGCGTGCACGTCGAGATCCCTCTGCAGGCGTACTTCCGCATCAACACCGAGAACATGGGTCAGTTCGAGCGGACCCTGATCATCGCCGACGAAGACAGCTACGTGCACTACATCGAGGGCTGCACCGCGCCGATCTACAAGAGCGACTCGCTGCACTCGGCCGTGGTCGAGATCATCGTGAAGAAGAACGCCCGCGTGCGCTACACGACGATCCAGAACTGGTCGAACAACGTCTACAACCTCGTCACCAAGCGCGCGGTCGCCCACGAGGGCGCCACCATGGAATGGGTCGACGGCAACATCGGCTCCAAGGTGACGATGAAGTACCCCTCGATCTACCTGATGGGCGAGCACGCCAAGGGCGAGACCCTGTCGGTGGCCTTCGCCGGTCCCGGTCAGCACCAGGACGCCGGCGCCAAGATGGTGCACATGGCGCCCCACACGCAGTCGTCGATCGTCTCGAAGTCGATCGCCCGCGGCGGCGGCCGCGCGGGCTACCGCGGTGAGGTGCGCGTGGATGCCAATGCGCACCACTCCGCGAACACGGTGCGCTGCGACGCGCTCCTGGTCGACACGATCTCGCGCAGCGACACCTACCCCGCGATCGACATCCGCGTCGACGACGTGCAGCTCGGTCACGAGGCCACCGTCTCGAAGGTCAGCGAGGAGCAGCTCTTCTACCTGCAGTCGCGCGGCCTGCCCGAGGACGAGGCCATGGCCATGATCGTGCGCGGCTTCATCGAGCCGATCGCCCGCGAGCTGCCCATGGAGTACGCGCTCGAACTCAACAAGCTCATCGAAATGGGCATGGAAGGATCCGTAGGCTAAATGACGACTGCGACCCAGAGCCCCACTTCTGATCAGGCCCCCGCAGCCGCCGAAGGTCATATCGACCCGGCCGCCCTCGTGGCATCCGTCGTTCCGGTGCAGACGCGCTCGGAGCGCCCGACCTCGTTCGACCCGGCCGACTTCGGCGTGCCCACGGGACGTGAGGTCAACTGGAAGCTCAGCCCGATCGACCGCCTCGCGTCGCTCTTCGTCGACGAGGCCGGTCCCACCGGTGTCATGACCGTCGACGTCGAGGCGCCCGCCGCCGTCGAGCAGCTGCGTCTCGCGGCCGGCGACGCGCCGCGCGGCGAACACTTCCGCCCCGAGGATCTGACGGCGGCACTGGCGTGGACGCACGAGAGCGAGGCCCCGCTGCTGCGGATCCCCGCGGACGTCGAGCTGGACGAACCGATCGTCGTGCGACTGACCGGCACGGGCGGCCTCGCCCACGCGCACGTGGTGATCGAGGCGCAGCGGCATTCGCGCGGCACCGTGGTGCTCCGCCACGAGGGCTCGGCCCAGCATGTCCAGAATGTCGAGATCATCGTCCGCGACGGCGCCGACCTCACGGTCGTCTCGGTGCAGAACTGGCAGGACGACGCGCTCCACGCCTCCTCGCACCAGGCCCGCGTCGACCGCGACGCCAAGCTCACGCACATCGTGGTGAGCTTCGGCGGTGGCGTCGTGCGCGTGAACCCCTCGGTCGAGCTGTCGGGCGCGGGCGCCGAGGGGCGTCTGTACGGTCTGTCGTTCTCGGACGCCGGTCAGCACCTCGAGTCGCAGGTCTACCTGCACCACAAGGGGCCGCACACCGTCGGCGACGTGCTCTACAAGGGCGCGCTGCAGGGCGAGAGCGCCCGCAGCGTCTGGATCGGCGACGTCCTCATCGGACCCGACGCCACCGGCACCGACTCGTACGAGGCCAACCGCAACCTCGTGCTCACCGACGGCGCCCGCGCCGACTCGATCCCGAACCTCGAGATCGAGACCGGTGACATCCAGGGTGCCGGCCACGCCAGCGCCACGGGTCGCTTCGACGACGAGCAGCTGTTCTACCTGCAGGCCCGCGGCATCGCGGAAGACGAGGCGCGGCGTCTGGTCGTGCTCGGCTTCCTCAGCGAGATCGTGCAGCGCATCGGCATCCCCGAGCTCGAGACCGAGCTCATCGCGGCCATCGAGCGCGAACTGGCCGAAGGGGCCGCCGCGTGAGCGCGACCCGCGTGTGCGCTCTCGATGAACTGGTGCAGGACGAAGCCCGTCGCGTCGAGATCGACGGTGTCGCCATCGCCGTCGTGCTCGACGGCAACGGCGAGGTCCACGCGATCGGCGACGTCTGCACGCACGGAGACATCTCGCTGTCCGACGGCTTCGTCGAGGGCGAGACGCTCGAGTGCTGGGCGCACGGTTCGGCGTTCTCGCTGACCACCGGCCGTCCGCTGAACCTCCCGGCCTACGAGCCGGTGCCCGTGTACGAGGTCGTGATCGACTCCGGCGACGTGCTCATCGATCCCTCCGTCACCAAGGCGACGGCCTGAGCCGCGCCCACGACCTGAAGACTTCTGAAGTAAGGAACCCCATGTCTGTCCTCGAGATCCGCGACCTCCACGTGACGGTCGAGACGGAGAACGGTACGACCCCGATCCTCAACGGCGTGACGCTGACCATGCGCACCGGTGAGACCCACGCCATCATGGGCCCCAACGGCTCCGGCAAGTCGACCCTGGCGTACACCATCGCCGGTCACCCCAAGTACACCGTCACGAGCGGCTCCATCACGCTCGACGGTGAGGACGTCCTCGAGATGAGCGTCGACGAGCGCGCGCGTGCGGGGCTGTTCCTCGCGATGCAGTACCCGGTGGAGATCCCCGGCGTCACGGTCACCAACTTCCTGCGCACCGCCAAGACGGCGATCGACGGCGAGGCCCCCGCGATCCGCAGCTGGACCAAGGACGTCAAGGGCGCCATGGAGAACCTGCGCATGGACGCCAAGTTCGCCTCGCGCAACGTCAACGAGGGCTTCTCGGGCGGCGAGAAGAAGCGTCACGAGATCCTGCAGCTCGAACTGCTCAAGCCCAAGATCGCCGTCCTCGACGAGACCGACTCGGGTCTCGACGTCGACGCGCTCAAGATCGTGAGCGAGGGCGTGAACCGCGCCAAGGAGCAGACCGACCTCGGTGTGCTGCTCATCACGCACTACACCCGCATCCTTCGCTACATCCGCCCCGACTTCGTCCACGTCGTCGTCAAGGGCCGGATCGTCGAAGAGGGTGGCCCCGAGCTCGCCGACCGACTCGAAGAAGAGGGTTACGACCGCTTCCTCGAGGCCGGAACGCCGATCGACGCGTAGGATCGTTACATGACCGCAACCCTCGCTCCCGAGAAGTACGACGAGGTCACCGAGGCCCTCAAGGACGTCATGGACCCCGAACTGGGGATCAACGTCGTCGACCTCGGCCTCATCTACGACCTCGCGTGGGACGACGAGAACGACGCGCTCGTCATCCACATGACCCTCACCTCGGCCGGCTGCCCGCTGACCGACGTCCTCGAAGAGCAGACCGCCCAGGCCCTCGACAACGTCGTGGATCGCTTCCGCATCAACTGGGTGTGGATGCCGCCGTGGGGTCCCGAACGGATCACGGACGACGGCCGCGACATGATGCGCGCGCTCGGTTTCGCGATCTGACCGCGAGAAGTCTTCGAACGCCCACCCTCTCGGGGGTGGGCGTTCCGGGTTCGCGGATGCCGCGATCCGGGCGGTGCGCGAGCGTGGTGCGTCGCGATGAATGCTCGCCCGCGCGCGTGTGTCCTCCTCTGACGGTCGGGTTCCGCGGCATCCGGTGCCCTGATTAGGCTTTCCGGATGAGCGTCACCCCGTTGCAGGCCCTGCCTCTCGACCTTCTGCGTCAGCGCTCCAGCACCAAATGGCGCTCGTACGACGACGACGTGATCCCCATGTTCGTCGCCGAGACCGACTTCCCGCTCGCGCCGGCGATCACGACGGCCCTGCACCGTGCCGTCGAGATCGGCGACACCGGGTACACCCCGCCGCGCCCCGGTATCGACGTCGATTTCGCCGCGTACGCCGAGCGGCGGTGGGGATGGAAGATCGACCCGTCGCGGATCCGCTGGACGGGCGACGTGATGATGGGGGTCGTCGAGGTGCTGCGGGCCGTGACCTCGCCCGGCGATCGTGTGATCGTGACGCCGCCGGTGTACCCGCCGTTCTACGACACCGTCGAAGAGGCCGGGGCCGTCGTCGAGCGGGTGCCCCTGGTCGACGACGGCGAGACGTGGAGCCTCGATCTGGCCGGGATCGAAAGCGCCTTCGCCGGGGGCGCCAGGGCGATCCTGCTCTGCAATCCGCACAATCCGACCGGCACGGTGCACACCCGCGCGTCGCTCGCCGCGCTCGCCCGTCTCGCCGAGCGCTACGGGGCGAGTGTCGTGAGCGATGAGATCCACGCGCCTCTCACGCACGCGCCCGCGGTGTTCACGCCGTTCCTGGATGCCGCACCTCAGGCTGCCGCGGTCGGCTACGCCGTCACGAGCGCGAGCAAGACCTACAACCTCGCCGGGCTGAAGTGCGCCGTCATCGTCACGGGTTCCGAGGAGACGGCGGCGGTGGTGCGGTCGCTGCCGTGGGAGGTCGAGTGGCGCGCGGGCCTGTTCGGCGTCATCGCCAACCGTGCGGCGTTCGCCGCCGAGAGCGACGGGTGGCTCGAGTCGCTGCTCGTCGCGCTCGATGACAACCGCCGTCTGCTCGCCGAGCTGCTCGCCGAGCACATGCCGCTCGCGCGGTACCGTCTGCCCGACGCGGGCTTCCTCGCCTGGGTCGACGTCTCGGCCTACGGGTGGGGCGACAACCCGTCGCCGTACATCCGCCGCGAGGCGAAGGTGGCTCTGCACCACGGCCCCCTGTTCGGCGAGCAGGGTATCGGCCACGTGCGCATCAACGTCGGGTGCGCCCCCGAGGTGCTGCGCGAGGCGGTCGCGCGCATCGGTGCGCTGGCCCGACGGGAATGAGCGCTCGGCGCGCCGAGCGGACGCGGGGCGCGACCGAGGGGTGACGCCGGGTCACGGCATCCGTCATCAGACCTCGGCTCGCCCTGTGCGCCAGTAGCCCATGAACGCGACGGCACGGCGGTCGACGCCGCGCTCGGTCACGAGGTGGCGACGGAGGGTCTTGATCGCGGACGCCTCGCCGGCGAGCCAGGCGTACAGCGGCGCCTTCTTCAGTGCGGCTCCGCCCTTGGCGGTGCGCGGGACCTCCCACAGCATGCCCTCGTCGATGTCGACCTCTTCGACCTCGTCGCCGTGGCCGTCCGGGGTGAGCGCGAACGCGGCGTCGCGTGTGGCCGTGACGAGATGCGCGTGGCGGTCGCCCGCTGCCCGCGCGGCCAGACGGAAATCGAATCCCGGATGCCGGGGGAGGTAGGCGCAGTCCTCGGGGGTGGGGACCTCGAGGACGACGGTTCCGGTGGCCTCCGGGGGGAGCTGCTCGAGGATGACCGCGATCGCGGGCGCGGCGGTTTCGTCGCCCGCGAGAAGGTAGTCGCCGGTCTGCGCGGGCGGGACGAAGTCGACGCCGAAGCTGACGTCGGTGAGGGCGACCGTGGGGGCGAAGATGAGCACCTCGTCGCCGAGTCGCGCGTTCTCGATCCACGCCGATGCCGGGCCGAGCACCTCATGGGCGACCATGTCGATGTCGACCTCCCGCTCGGCGCGACGCACCGCGCGGGTCGTGTACGTGCGGAACGGCGGGCGCGCGTCGTCGGGGAGTCCCCGCCACGCCGTCCACCAGTCGCCGCCGGTCGGCATCGTGTCGAGGTCGGCCGTGGCGGTGGGGAAGACGACCTTCACGCGCTGATCGAAACCGGGGTCGCCGTATTCGTGCAGGTCATCGCCGACGAACGTGAAGCGACGGAAGCTCGGGGTCAGATCGGTGATGCGCGCGACGCGGACGCGGAAGAACCGCGAGGTCTCAAGAGGGGACGACATCGTGGGGCTCCCGGGTGGTGTCGACGGACGGCGTGCGGGCGCTGACGTGGTGACGCCCGCGCGGAAGGACGAGGGGGGTTCCCGACACGGGGTCGGGCACGACCAGGGCGTCGAGCCCGAACACCTCGGCGATGAGCCCGCTGGTCATGACGGCGCTCGGGTCGCCGGCGGCCACGACGCGTCCGTCGCGCAGGGCGACGAGATGATCGGCGTAGCGGGCCGCCATGTTCATGTCGTGCAGCACCATGACGGTGGTCGTCCCCCGGTCGCGGTTGAGGTCGGTGAGCAGGTCGAGGACATCGACCTGGTGGGCGACGTCGAGGAAGGTGGTCGGCTCGTCGAGCAGGAGGATGTCGGTCTCTTGGGCGAGCGCCATGGCGATCCACACGCGCTGCCGCTGTCCGCCCGACAACTCGTCGACCGGGCGGTCGGCGAGGTCGCTGATCCCCGTGGCGGCGAGGGCCTCGGCCACGACCTCGTAATCGCGGGCGCTCCAGCGGGCGAGGGCGCGCTGGTGCGGGTGGCGACCGCGGCCGACGAGGTCGGCGACGGCGATGCCCTCGGGAGCGATCGGGCTCTGCGGAAGCAGCCCCAGGATGCGAGCGACCTCCTTCGTGGGCCGCTCGTGCAGCGCCTTGCCGTCGAGGATCACGCGACCGGCCTTCGGTGGGAGCAGGCGGGCGAGCGCGCGCAGCAGCGTCGACTTGCCGCACCCGTTCGCGCCGACGATCGCGGTCATCCGGCCGGCGGGGAGGACGAGATCGAGGTCGTCGACGATGATGCGGTCGGCGTAGGCGAGGGTGAGACCCTCGGCCGACAGCGTGCGGTTCGCGGTCATAGCGAGCCTCCGGAGCGGTTGGTCCTGATGAGCAGGTAGATGAGATACGGCGCGCCCAGCACGCCCGTGACGACCCCCACCGGGTAGCGGTTGTCGAAGGCGAACTGGCCGACGAGGTCGGACAGCATGACCAACAGGGCACCGACGAGCCCGGCCGGAAGGAGCAGGGATCCGCCGGGGCCGATGAGGCGAGCGGCGATCGGACCGGCCATGAAGGCCACGAAAGCGATCGGCCCGGCGCCGGCCGTCGCCACGGCCAGCAGCACGACGGCGCCGACGATCAGGAGCAGTCGCGTGCGTTCCACGCGGACGCCGAGACCCGCGGCGGAGTCGTCGCCGAGGCGGAGGACCGAGAGCGAGCGGGTGTTGCCGATCATGAGCGGGACGATGACCACGGCCGCGAGGGCGAGGGGGATCACTCGACCCCAGGAGGCGTTGTTGAGGCTCCCCGTGAGCCACTGCATCGCGGTCTGCAGGTCCCAGTTGGCGGCGCGGCTCAGCATGTAGGTCGTGACGCTGTCGAGCATCGCGGCGACACCGATGCCGATGAGCACGAGACGCGTGCCGGTGAAGGCGCCCTTGCGGGAGAGCAGGTAGATCGCGCCGGCGGTGGCGACGGCGCCGACGAGGGCGAAGGCCGAGACGAGGGCGTCCGACAGCGAGAAGCCGATGATCGCGATGACGGCGGCCGCGCTCGCGCCGGAGGAGATGCCGATGATGTCGGGGGAGGCGAGGGGATTGCGCAGCATCGTCTGGAACGTGACTCCGGCCATGCCGAAGGCGAGTCCCGCCAGCAGGCCGAGGCTCGCGCGCGGCAGGCGCAGCTCGCCGACGGTGAACGAGGCGCCCGGGACCGTCTGGCCCAGCAGGACGCGGATCACCTGGTCGGGGGTGTAGAAGGTGTTGCCGACCATGAGCGTCACCGCGAAGACGACGACGACGGCGACGGCGAGCACGGTGGTCACGCCGATCCGGCGCCGGCTGCGGGATCGACGTCCGCGGGCGAGGGCACCGACCGAGGCCGGGCGCGGCAGGACGCTGCTCACAGTTCACGCACCTTCTGCCGGCGGACGATCCAGATGAAGAAGGGGGCGCCGATGAGGGCGGTGAGGATGCCGACCTCGATCTCGGTGGGGCGCGCGACGAGGCGACCGACGACGTCGGCTCCCACGAGAAGGATCGCGCCTCCGAGAGCCGAGAACGGCGCGAGCCACCGATGATCGGTCCCGATGAGCAGGCGGCAGATGTGCGGGATGACGAGGCCGACGAATGCGATGGGGCCGGCGACGGCGGTGGCCGCGCCCACGAGCACGACCGCCCCCGCGGAGGCGATGAGGCGTGTGCGCCCGACGTGCTCGCCGAGCCCGGTCGCGACGTCGTCGCCGAGGGCGAGGGAGTTCATGCCCCGCGCGCAGAGGATGCACACGAGCGCTCCGGCGGCGAGCACCGGCAGCACGATCTGCACACGGTCCCATGTCGCCCCGCCGATGCCGCCGATCTGCCAGAAGCGGAACACCTCGAGAAGGTCGACGCGCGGCAGCAGGATCGCGCTCGACAGCGAGCCGAACGCGGCGGTGGTGGCCGCCCCGGCGAGGGCGAGCTTGAGGGGAGTGGCGCCACCGCGCCCGAGGGAGCCGACCGTGTAGACGAACACCGAGGCGACGGCCGCACCCACGACGGCGAATCCGATGTAGCCGAGCGAGCTCGACAGGCCGAAGAACGCGATGCCGGTGACGACGGCCAGCGACGCCCCGGCGGAGACGCCGAGGATGCCGGGGTCGGCGAGGGGATTGCGGGTGACGGCCTGCATGGTGAGCCCGGCCATCGCGAGGGCCGCTCCGACGAGCAGACCGAGCACCGTGCGCGGGATGCGCGTGGCGACCACCGCTTCACCGACCCCCGTGCCCCCCGAGAACGCGGAGAGGATCTCGCCGATCGAGACGTCACGGGTGCCGAGGGCGACGGATGCCGCGGACACGACGATCACGCCCACCGTGAGCGCCAGCAGCCACCCGAGTCGACGGCCCGTCGATCGCCGCAGATCAGCGGTGTCGGGTGGGGCGTCGGCGACGGCGGTGCGAGAGCTCACGGTGGGCGCGATTCGAGGTGTCGGGGGCGGGATCAGCCGAGGGCGGCGGTCAGCACGTCGAGGTACTTCGACAGACCCCAGCTCACCGAGAGGGGAGAGGGGTTCGCCGAGGCCGCGAGGGGCGTGCCGTCTTCGAGCACTGCCACGCGGCCGGCGGCCACGGCGGGGATCTTCGACAGGAGCGGGTCGGCCTGAAGCTGCGCGACGGTCGATCCGTCGGTGTTGCCGTAGGTGATCCAGAGCCCCACGTCGCTGAAGACGTCGGCCTGCTCCGAGGAGATGTCGCTGTAGAACGCGTCGATCTCGCTCGACGTCGTGGTCACCTGCTCGGGCTCGGGCATGCCGAACTCGTGCAGGTACCCCGCGCGGGGGTCGTGCGAGGTGTAGAAGGTGATCGTGCTGAGATCGGTCGGGTCGGTGAACGCGAACAGCGGCGCGACCTCGGCGAGAGCGGGGTGGGCGTCGAAGGCCTCCTGCGACTCGGTCTTGATCTGCTCGATGAGGGCCTCGCCCTCGCTCTCGAGGCCGAGGGCCCGGGAGTTGAGCTGGATCATCTGGTCGAGGGTCGTGCCCCACGCGGCCTCGGGGTAGGCGACGACGGGCGCGATCTTCGACAGCGTGTCGTAGTCCTCCTGCGTGAGCCCCGAGTACGCGGCGAGGATGACGTCGGGCTGCGTGTCGGCCACGGCCTCGAAGTCGATGCCGTCGGTCTCGTCGAACAGCACGGGGGTCTCGCCCCCGAGCTCGGTCAGCTTGTCTTCGACCCAGGGGAGGATGCCGTCTCCGTCGTCGTCGCCCCACGTGGCCTTCGCCATACCGACCGGCACGATGCCGAGAGCGAGGGGGACCTCCTGGTTCGACCACGCGACGGTGGCCACGCGCTCGGGCTTCTTCTCGATGACCGCCTGTCCGAGAGCGCTGTCGACGGTGACGGGGAAGACGTCGTCGGAGCCTTGCGCCGCCTCGTCTCCGGGAGCGGCCGAGGTGCCGGCGCAGCCGGTCAGGACGAGGGCGGAACCGACGGCGAGTACCGTCAGGGCGCGGAATCGGGACACGAAGAGCCTCCTGCGTGTTAGGTAAGGATAGGCTTAGTTTAGGTGAGTCCCCGGGTGAGAACGCAAACCCGGACACCGATCACCCGGGTCTTCGTCTCGACGCCGAGACAATGGCATCCGGAATCTTCGGCGTGCCCGGACGGCGGTGCACCGGCCGCGGACGGGCGGACGCGATTGCGCTGTCGGCGGGTTCGCAGGGGCGCGGCTTATACTGGGTGGCTGGCCTTTCTCGGCCGCCCACCCTTCCCCGACTGAACGGACGTTCGCTGTGCTCGCCGTGCACGACCTCGAGATCCGCGTGGGTGCCCGCGTGCTCATGTCCGACGTGGCCTTCCGCGTCTCCGACGGCGACAAGATCGGCCTGGTCGGGCGCAACGGCGCCGGCAAGACGACTCTCACCAAGGTGCTCGCCGGCGACCTGCTGCCCTCGAACGGTGGCGTGGACCGCTCCGGAGAGCTCGGCTACCTGCCGCAGGACCCCCGCTCGGGCGACCCCGAGATGCTCGCCCGCACGCGCATCCTCGACGCCCGCGGGCTCGGCTCGCTCGCCCTCGGCATGCACGAGGCCTCGTTGGCGATGGGCGATGACGACGCCGCGGTCGCAGCCAAGGCGATGAAGAAATACGCCCGGCTCACCGAGCAGTTCGAAGCGGCGGGCGGATACGCGGCCGAGGCCGAGGCGGCATCCATCGCCCACAACCTGTCGCTGCCCGATCGCATCCTCGACCAGCCGCTGAAGACGCTCTCGGGCGGTCAGCGGCGTCGCATCGAGCTGGCGCGCATCCTGTTCTCGGACGCGCAGACGATGATCCTCGACGAGCCGACCAACCACCTCGACGCCGACAGCGTGGTGTGGCTGCGCGAGTTCCTCAAGGGGTACAAGGGCGGCCTGATCGTGATCTCGCACGACGTGGAGCTGGTGGGCGAGACGGTCAACCGCGTCTTCTACCTGGATGCCAACCGCCAGGTCATCGACGTCTACAACATGAACTGGAAGAACTACCTGCGTCAGCGGGTGGCCGACGAGGAGCGCCGCAAGAAGGAGCGCGCCAACGTCGAGAAGAAGGCCACGGCCCTGCAGTTGCAGGCCGCGCGTTTCGGGGCGAAGGCCTCGAAGGCCGCCGCCGCGCACCAGATGGTCGCGCGCGCCGAGAAGATGCTCTCGGGCCTGGATGACGTGCGTCAGGACGAGCGCGTCGCGAAGCTGCGTTTCCCCAAGCCCGCGCCGTGCGGCAAGACCCCGCTCATGGCCTCGGGTCTGTCGAAGTCGTACGGGTCGCTCGAGATCTTCACCGACGTCGACCTCGCGATCGACCGAGGGTCGCGCGTCGTCATCCTGGGCCTGAACGGTGCCGGAAAGACGACGCTGCTGCGCATCCTCGCCGGCGTCGACCAGCCCGACACGGGGCAGCTCGAGCCCGGTCACGGCCTCAAGATCGGCTACTACGCGCAGGAGCACGAGAATCTCGACGTCGGGCGTTCGGTGCTCGAGAACATGATGTCCGCCGCCCCGCACATCACCGCGACCGAGGCGCGCAAGGTGCTGGGCTCCTTCCTTTTCGTCGGCGACGACGTGCTCAAGCCCGCCGGGGTGCTCTCGGGCGGCGAGAAGACCCGACTGTCGCTCGCGACGCTCGTGGTGTCGTCGGCGAACATGCTGCTGCTGGACGAGCCCACGAACAACCTCGATCCGGCCTCGCGCGAAGAGATCCTCGGCGCGCTCGCCCATTACGAGGGTGCGGTCGTCCTGGTGTCGCACGACGAGGGCGCCGTCGAGGCGCTCAACCCCGAGCGCGTGCTCATCCTGCCCGACGGCGTCGAGGACATCTGGGGCCGCGACTACGCGGACCTGATCACGTTGGCGTGACGGCTCGGCCCGTTCGCGTCGGGTCGATCGCGTCGGGTCGATCAGATCGGATTCATCGCGTCGGCGTGATCGCCAGGTCGACCTGGATCGATCACCTCGGGTCAAGCGCCCGGGTTCGACTCCCGGCCCCCGACTGCCCCGCCCCGACCGTCCGGCCCCGACCTTCCGGCCCTCGCCTTCCGGCCCCGATCGTCAGTACCTGGTCCTCCGGCCGCGACCGTCCGGCCCTGACCTCCCGGCCGCGACCTTCCTGCCCTGACCGTCCGGCCCTGACCGTCCGGCCCTGACCTCCCGGACCCGATCTGCCGGACCTGATCGTCAGTGCGCGTCGAGCAGGGCGTCTTCGTCGTCGGAGTCGCGGTCGCGAGGGCGTTTGCGGGCACGGTGGAGCGCCACGGGATCGACCCGGCGTCGGCCGGTGTCATCCGTCTGCGCGGGGACGAAGGCGCCGCCGATCTCGTCGTCGTCCTCGGCGTCCTCGGCGCGCAGCTTCCGTTCGTTCACGATGACGTACCCGATGAAGCCGAAACCCATGACGGCGAAGAGGATCCACTGCACGGCATACGACAGGTACGGACCCGGATCATCGCTCGGGGGGTCGACGGTGAAGGGGGCGGATGCCGGTGCCGGCGTCTCGGACATGATCAGGCCGTACGCTCCCGGCTCGATCGGCCCGGTCTGTTCGGCGACGAGCCCCAGGTTGATGGTCGGCACCTGCCCGGGATCGGCGCCGCGACCCGACGAGGGGGCCGCCTCGCCCGGGCGCAGACGCACCTCGACGACGACGTCGCCCGCCGGAGGGGCGGGGATGTCGTCGGGGGCGGCCTGGCGGTTGCCCGGGGGGAGCCAGCCGCGATCGACCAGCAGGGTCCGGCCGTCGTCGAGGCGGAAGGGAACGAGCTGCTCGTAGGCGGCTGAGCCCCCGTGCGCACGGTTGCGCACGAGCAGCTGCTCGTCGGGCAGGTAGCGCCCTTCGAGGCGCACGGGACGCCACTCGTCGCCGGGGCCCAGCTCGGATCCGGGCGCCAGGAGCTCTCCGAGGGCGACAGGGGCGGCGTCGTAGTTCTCGGCGACGAGCTGCAGCTGTTCGCTGCGTTCGGCGTTGCGGGAGAACTGCCAGTGCGAGAGGAATCCGCAGGCGACGGCGAAGAGGATCGCGACGCCGATGTACAGCGCCCAGCGCCCCGCGGCAGGCATCTCGCGATGCGGGGATGCCGGGGCGGCGACGTTGACGCGCACCTCGCGCGCGTTCACGTCGTTCTCCTGAGCCACGCTCTCCAGGGTACGTCGCTCCGGAGCGGTGTCCCACCCGGGGCGCTCACGCGCGGTCGCCCGCCAGAGCCCCGACCTCGACGGGGAAGTCCCGGGCGTGCAGGAATTCACGCAGATAGGCCACGTGCTGGTCGCACGCGACCCACACTTTGCGGCGATCGGCGGCGTGGATGCGGGGATTCCGCCAGGTGATCGCCCAGGTGGCCGCGTCGCGGCATCCCGCTCGCGAACACTCTGCGGCGTGGTCGGTCACGGGCGCGGGTCGCGCGGAGGATCCAACCGCGGGGTCTCGGCGATGCGGATGACGAGCGGGTCGTCGGACGTCGCGGAGGGGGCCGGAGCCGGGCGGGGGGACTCGATCGCGCGCTCCGGGTTGATGGCGGTGGTCTCGGCGGCATCCTGCCCTACATTCGCCACGATGACGGCGAGATACGGCAGGAAGATCGCTCCGGCGGCGAAGACGAAGGTGTACCAGCCGTAGGGCTGGACGACGGCCATGGCGATGAAGCACGCGATACGGATCCCCATCATCACCATGTATTTGGCGAAGCGGCTGTCGGCGTCCTCCCGGGGGGCCTTGGGGAGCGACGTCGCGGACTGGGCGCGGTTTGTCTTCACAGTGGTCTCAGGGTACGCCCGCAGCGCGCGCGCAGGGTCGGGCGGCGGGACGACTTCTCGATGTCGTGACAACCGTGGGCCGACACCGAGCGCCCGCGACCCGCGGCGGGGGTGGGGAACTCGGGTGGGTCAGATGCGGTAAGCGGTGCCGCTTCCGGCGATCGCCGCCTGGAGGAGGGCCACGAACAGGATCAGCAGCAGCACGCCGAGGGCGATCGTGACGTAGCCGACGATGAGTCCGGCGATCGCGAGTCCGCGCCCCTTCTCGGCGCGCGCCTTGATCTGCGACAGCGACATGTGGCCGGTGACGATGCCGACGATCTGCCCGATGACCGGTAGGGCGAAGACGCCGACCACCGACGCGATCAACGACACGATGGCGAGAGTGTTGATGCGCGCAGGCATCGCGTAGCCGTACCCGCCCGCTGTGTCGGCCACGTCGGCGTGCCCGTATGCGGGAGCGCCGCCGAACGCCGGCGTGCCCGACGCGGGGGTCCCGAAGGCGGGTGCGCCGTACGCGGGGGCCCCATAGGTGGGTGCACCGGAGGCGGGTGCGCCGTACGCGGGGGTCCCGTACGCGGGGGTCCCGTAGGTGGGTGCACCGGAGGCGGATGCGCCGTTCGCGGGTGCGCCATATATGGGAGTCCCGTGCGCGGGTGCACCGTACCCGGATGGCGGGGCGGGGGCGTCCGCGACGGGGTGCGTGGGCGGGGCGGGGGCGTCCGCGACGGGGTGCGTGGGCGGGGCGGGGGCGTCCGCGACGGGGTGCGTGGGCGGGGCGGGGGCGTCCGAGACGCGGTCCGTGGGCGCAGGCGCGGCGGGTGTCCCGGGCGCCGTGTCCGGGATGGACCCGCGGGACGAAATCGGCGTCTCGGCTTCCGTGCCCGATGTGTCGGCCTGGGGGGTGGGCTGAGACGGGTCGGTCGTGCGGTCGTCGCTCACGGGAGCCCCTTTCGTCGTGCTCCCTTACAACGTTCCAGCGCCGATCGATCCTTGTCAAACCTGCGAGCGTGCATCTCGAGAGGGGCGGAGTCAGGTCCGAGACCTCGAAACGGGCGAGCCCCGGCGGCGCACACCCGCCCCGACGTCTCGGCGCGATCGGGGCGGGGATCGCGGTGCGTTCGTCGCGCCGTCGGTAGGCTGGGGCGGTTCCGTCCCCGCCCGCACAGGAGTCTCACAATGTCTCAGGACCGCGTCGTCGTCGTCACCGGAGGAAACCGGGGGATCGGTCGAGCCATCGCCGAGCGGTTCGTGGCCGAGGGGTGGAAGGTCGCGGTCACCGCCCGCTCCGGGGAAGGCCCCGAGGGCACGCTCACCGTCCGCGCCGACGTCACCGACGCCGCCACGGTCGATGCCGCGTTCTCGCAGGTCGAGGCCGAGCTCGGCCCGATCGCGGTGGTCGTCGCCAACGCCGGGGTGACGAAGGACACGCTGCTTCTGCGCATGAGCGAGGACGACTTCGACAGCGTGGTGAATACGAACTTGGGTGGTGCTTTCCGTGTGGTCAAGCGCGCGTCGAAGGGGATGCTCAAGGCGCGGTGGGGACGCGTCATCCTGATTTCGAGCGTCGTGGGGCTCTACGGTTCGGCCGGACAGATCAACTACGCCGCGTCCAAGAGCGCTCTCGTCGGCTTCGCCCGATCGCTCACCCGTGAACTCGGCGGCCGCGGGATCACCGCGAATGTCGTGGCGCCGGGCTTCATCGAGACGGATATGACCGCCGAGCTCCCGGCCGACACCCAGGCCGAGTACAAGAAGAACATCCCGGCCGGTCGATTCGCTTCGGCCGACGAGGTCGCCGGCGTCGTGACGTGGCTCGCCGGAGACGACGCCGCCTACATCTCGGGCGCGGTCATCCCCGTCGACGGTGGTCTGGGCATGGGGCACTGACCCGGACGTCGCCCACCGATCTCACCGCACCGCCGCGGTGAGCCGCGCCGCGAAGCGCTCGGGTTGCGAGAACTGCGGCCAGTGGCCCGAGTCGAGATGCTCGACCTCCACGTCGCGCAGTCGGTCGAACTCCCGAGCGAAGGCTCCCCAGTCCGCGAGCGCTCGGGGGAGCGTCTCGGCGTCGAGGCGTCCCGACAAGATGGTGACCGGGATGCCGTAGCGACGCTCGTCGGTGAGGGTCAGCGGCGAGGTGGGCACCCGCCCCGGCACGTCGACCATCTGCCGCGCCGTGCGCTGCCGGGTGTCTGCGTCGATGTCGGACACGTCGTCGTCGTCGAAGAAGTCCCACCCGGGGAAGTGCACGACACCCTCGTCGACCGGGAACTCCGAGATGGTGGCCCCCGCCGGGGGGACGGCGCTGTCGACCAGCACGACGCGCGCGACGCGGTCGGGCCGACGGTCGGCGGCACCCCATACGACGTTGCCCCCGCCCGAGTGACCGACCAGCACGACCTCGGTACCGAGGCGGTCGATCTCGCCCACGACGGCATCGACCCAGTCGTCGATCACCAGGTCACCCACGGCCGGACCGGGGAGCGTCAGCGGGCGCGGCCGGTGCCCGGCGGCGGTGAGGGAGGAGATGACGGCGTCCCATGACGACGCGTCGAGCCAGAGACCGGGTACGAGGATGACGTCCATGCGGGCAGCGTAGAACGGACCTCCGACATCGGCCAGACCCCGCCGCGTCGGGCGGAACGGCACGGCGCGGCGGGACCCCGTGTAACCGGCGGGACCCCGTGTAACCGGCGGGACCCCGTGTAACCGGCGGGACCCCGTGTTACCGGCGGGACCCCGTGTTACCGGCGGGACCCCGTGTTACCGGCGGGACCCCGTGTTACCGGCCGGACCCGGTGTTGCCGGCGGGACCCCGTGTTATCGGCGGGACCCCGTGTTACCGGCGGGACCCCGTGTTGCCGGCGGGACGCTGTGTTACCGGCCGTACCCGGTAATACCGGCCGGACCCGGTGTCACCGGTCGGAACCCGGTTTTACCGGCCGGACCCGGTGTTATCGGCCGGACCCGGTGTTATCGGCCGGACCCGGTGTTATCGGCCGGACCCGGCGTTACCGGCCGGACCCCACCGCACCGGCGTGCGATCATCGCGGCAGCAGGGCGATGACCTGGGCGAGGTCGACGTCGCCGATCACGAGATCGGCGCGTTGGCGCACCGCGGGCTTGGCGTTGAAGGCGATTCCCAATCCGGCGGCCGCCATCATCTCGAGGTCGTTGGCGCCGTCGCCGATCGCGAAGGTGAGGGCCGCGGGCACGTCGTGCTGCGCTGCCCAGCGCCCGAGCGTCTCGGCCTTGGCCGCGGCATCCACGATCTCGCCGTCGACCGCACCGGCCAGCACGCCGTCCGCGACCGCGAGCCGGTTCGCGCGCCAGACGTCGACGCCGAGGTCCGGGGCGACCACGTCGAGCACCTCGTGGAAGCCACCCGAGACCACGCCGACGATTCCCCCGCGTTCGTGGACGGCTGCGATCAGCTCGCGCACCCCCGGGGTGGGTTCGATGCGCGCGACGGCGCGGGAGAACGCCTCGACGGGGACACCCGCAAGTGCTCTGACGCGAGAGCGGAGGCTGGTCGCGAAGTCCACCTCGCCGCGCATGGCGGCTTCGGTCGCGGTGGCGACCTCAGCGCCGCGACCGGCTTCGTCGGCGAGGAGTTCGATGACCTCGTTGCGGATGAGAGTCGAGTCGGCGTCGAGGACGACGAGGAAGCGAGCGGGCACGGCCTCGACCCTAGCGGCTGCGGTGCGGGTGCTCCGCCCGAGGACGGCGTCGGCCGCCGGTGAGCGTGGGCCGGGGCGGTGTGGGAGGTGGCGTGGCGGGGAAGGCGGCGCGGGTCGGCGGGGAAGCCGACGCCGGTCGCCGGTGAGCGCGGGCCCGGGCCGGCGCGCGGGTGCTGCCGCGCGGGACGACCGACGGGCCTCGCGCCGGGGCCGTCGCGCGAGGACTTCGTCCGCCGGCGCGCCGTAGGCTTTGTCGTACCGCCGCCTCTGCAGAAAGGGACCTCCGCCATGGCCGACGTCGAAAGCTTCACCCTCGATCACACCGCCGTCCTCGCGCCCTACGTGCGCCTCATCGGCACGGAGTCCGGTCCACGCGGCGACGTCATCTCGAACTTCGATCTGCGTCTGGTCCAGCCGAACGAGGGCGAGATCCCCACGGCGGGCCTGCACACGATCGAGCATCTTCTCGCCAGCCTCGTGCGCGACCGCATCGACGGTCTCATCGACATCTCGCCGTTCGGCTGCCGCACCGGCTTCCACGTCATCATGTGGGGTGAGCCCGAGGTCGCCGCCCTCGTCGACGCCGTCACCGACTCGCTGCGCGCGATCGCCGAGGACATCACGTGGGACGACGTCCCGGGCACCGACGCCTTCAGCTGCGGCAACTACCGCGACCACAGCCTGCACAGCGCACGGGAGTGGTCGAAGGCCGTGCTCGAGAAGGGCATCTCCCGCGACGCGTTCCAGCGCGTGGGCGTCTGACCTCGGACCCGGATGCCGAAGGGGCGGTGACCACCACGGTCACCGCCCCTTCGGGTACGCGGGGTTCACGGCATCCGGAGCCCCTCTCTTGTTCTACGCGTGGACGTGCACGTCCTTGCCGACGACGGTGATGCCCGTCTCGGTCACCGTGAAGCCGCGTGCGATGTCGCGTTCGCGGTCGACGCCGATGGTGGCACCCGGCTCGAGCACGACGTTCTTGTCGAGGATGGCGCGGTGGATGCGGGCGCCCGCACCGACCTGCACGCTGTCGAAGAGCACCGAGTCGGTGATCGTCGACCCGCCGCCGGCGAGGGCCCACGGGCCCACGACGCTGCGCTCGAGGTGGGTTCCCGACAGCACCGAACCGAGCGACACGATCGAGTCGATGGCGTTGCCGATGCGGCCGACCGAGTCGCGGACGAACTTCGCCGGCGGGGCGTTGAAGGTCTGCGAGAAGATCGGCCAATCGTCGTTGTACAGGTTGAAGATCGGCAGGGTCGAGATCAGGTCCATGTGCGCGTCGTAGAACGACTCGATGGTGCCGACGTCTCGCCAGTACGAGCGGTCGCGCGGCGTCGAACCGGGCACGTCGTTGCGCTGGAAGTCGTAGACGGCCGCCTCGCCCCGATCGACGAAGTAGGGCACGATGTCGCCGCCCATGTCGTGCGCCGAGGTGGGCAGTTCGCCATCGTGGGTGACGGCGTCGACGAGGGCGTCGGCGTCGAAGATGTAGTTGCCCATCGAGGCGAGCACCTCGTGCGGCGAGTCCGCCAGGCCCTCGGGGCTCTGCGGCTTCTCGAGGAACTCGCGGATCTTCGTGGGGTCCGAGGGGTCGGTGTCGATGACGCCGAACTGGTTCGCCAGCGCGATGGGCTGACGGATGCCGGCGATCGTCGCCTTCGCGTCGGAGGCGATGTGCGCGTCGAGCATCTGCTTGAAGTCCATGCGGTACACGTGATCGGCACCGATCACCACGACGATGTCGGGCTTCTCGTCGCGGATGAGGTTCATGGACTGCAGGATCGCGTCGGCCGAGCCCGAGAACCATCGCTTGCCCAACCGCTGCTGGGCCGGGACGGACGTCACGTACGAGCCCAGCATCGGCGACATGCGCCAGGTCTGCGAGATGTGGCGGTCGAGGCTGTGCGACTTGTACTGCGTGAGCACGACGAGCTGGCGCAGGCCCGAATTGATGAGATTCGAGATGGCGAAGTCGATGAGGCGGTACTGACCGCCGAAGGGGACGGCGGGTTTGGCGCGATCCGCCGTCAGGGGCATGAGTCGCTTTCCCTCGCCGCCGGCGAGGATGATTCCGAAGACCTTCGGCGCTGCAGGCATGGCACCACACTAGGGGGCGCGCGCAGATGCGGGAACACGTCTCCGGCGCGTCCCGCGCTGTACTACGGTTCGTCTCATGCGCGTCGACATCGTGACCAAGGAGTACCCGCCGGAGATCTACGGGGGAGCCGGAGTCCACGCCACCGAGCTCGTCGCGGCGCTGCGCGCCGCCGGTACCGAGGTGCAGGTCCGCGCCTTCGGGGCGGAGCGCGACGCGCCCGACACCACCTCGTACGGCGTGCCCGCCGAACTGTCCGGCGCCAACGGGGCGATCCAGACCCTCGGCACCGATCTCGAGATCGTCTCCGACGTCGCGGGTGCCGACGTGGTGCACTCGCACACCTGGTACGCCAACTTCGCGGGCCACCTGGCATCCCTTCTCCACGGAATCCCGCACGTCGTCACCGCCCACAGCCTGGAGCCCCTGCGGCCCTGGAAAGCGGAACAGCTCGGCGGCGGGTACGCCGTGTCCAGCTACATCGAGAAGACCGCCTACGAGGGCGCCGCCGCGGTCGTCGCGGTCAGCGAGGGCATGCGCCAGGACATCCTGCGCAGCTACCCGTCGTTGGACCCCGCCGCCGTGCGCGTGATCTACAACGGCATCGACACCGCCGCGTGGCATCCCGTGACGAACGACGACTTCCTCGCCTCGGTCGGGATCGATCCGGCGCGGCCGTCGGTCGTGTTCGTCGGGCGCATCACGCGGCAGAAGGGTCTGCCGTATCTGTTGCGCGCGGCCGAGCAGCTGCCGCCCGAGGTGCAGTTGGTGCTGTGCGCCGGCGCGCCCGACACCCCGCAGATCATGGCGGAGGTGCAGGAGCTCGTCCGCGGACTGCAGGCGACGCGCGACGGGGTCGTCTGGATCGAACGCCTGCTGCCGCGCGAAGAGCTGTGCACCATCTTGACCGCGGCCACGACCTTCGTCTGCCCGTCGGTGTACGAGCCTCTCGGGATCGTGAACCTCGAGGCGATGGCGTGCGGTGCGGCCGTGGTCGGCACGGCGACCGGCGGTATCCCCGAGGTCGTCGTCGACGGGGTGACCGGTCGGCTCGTGCCCATCGAGCAGGTCCAGGACGGCACCGGGACCCCTGTGGATCCCGACCGTTTCGTCGACGATCTGGCTCGCGTCCTCACCGAGGTCGTGCAGGATGCCGACCGCGCCCGCGCCTACGGTGAGGCGGGGCGTCGGCGTGCGATCGAGGACTTCAGCTGGGCGGCGATCGCCGAGCAGACGGCCGCGCTCTACGCGGAGGTGGCGGCGAAGTAGGCGCCGCGGCGGGAGTCGCGGCGGGGCTGCGGCCGGGGAGCCGGGGCGGGTCTGCGGCCGGGGAGCCGGGGCGGGGCTGCGGCCGGGGAGCCGGGGCGGGTCTGCGGCCGGGGAGCCGCGGCGGGTCTGCGGCCGGGAAGCCGGGGCGGGTCTGCGGCCGGGGAGCCGGGGCGGGTCTGGCGCTGCGGGGAGCCGGGGCGGGGCTGCGGCCGGGGAGCCGCGGCGGGGCTGCCGACGCTGGAGAGCCGGGGCGCGGCTGGCGCCGCGGACCCGGGGCGGGTCTGGCGCTGCGGTGGGGCGGGTCTGGCGCTGCGGTGGGGCGGGTCTGGCGCCGCGGACCCGGGGCGGGGCTGGTGCTGCGTGGAGCCGGGGCGGGGTTGGGCTGGGCTGACGCCGCGGAGCCGGGGCGGGGTTGGCCCTGCGGTGGGGCGGGACTGGCGCCGCGGTGGGCGGGTGGCATCCGTGGCCCGAGGGCCCTCGTCGTCGCGCGGCCGAACCCGCCGCGTCGCAGCGGGGGCGTCGGTCTCGGCCGTTAGGCTGGACGCATGCCCCAGGTGCTCGAATTCTCCGACGTCGTCGTCCGCCGGAACGCCCGGGACATCGTGTCCCACGTGGATTGGACCGTCACCGACGACCAGCGCTGGGTCGTCCTGGGTCCCAACGGGGCCGGCAAGACGACGGTGCTACAACTGGCCGACACGCTGCTGCACCCCACCTCGGGTGCCGTGACGATCCTCGGTGAGCGGCTCGGTCGCACCGACGTGTTCGAGCTGCGCCCGCGCATCGGCTTCGCCTCGTCGGCCATGGCGCGGCGTGTGCCTCCCGAGGAGACCGTGCTCGACGTCGTGTTGACCGCCGCGTTCTCGGTCCTGGGTCGTTGGCGTGAGGACTACGACGACATCGACGAGCGTCGTGCGCTGCGCGTCCTGGCGGAGTGGAAGCTCGATCACCTCGCCGACCGCACTTTCGGCACCCTCAGTGACGGCGAGCAGAAGCGCGTCCAGATCGCCCGCGCGGTCATGACCGACCCCGAGCTGCTGCTGCTCGACGAGCCGACGGCGAGTCTCGACCTCGGCGCCCGCGAAGAGCTGCTCGCCCTGCTGTCCGGGTACGCGCAGGCCCCCACGACGCCGGCCATGGTGATGGTGACCCATCACGTCGAGGAGATCCCCGTCGGGTTCACGCACGTGCTGCTGCTGCGTGACGGTGAGGTCGTGGCATCCGGCCCCCTCGACGAGGCGCTGACGGCCGAGAACCTCTCGGCGACGTTCGGGCTCGAGATCAACCTGACGCGCGACGGCGGTCGGTACGCGGCCCGGGCGGTCTGAGTCCGGGCGGACTGAGTCCGCGCAGAAGGACTTGCGGCCGGCGGTGCGCGGATGACGTGGGCGCGTGCGGGCGTCAGGCTCGGCTGCGGGACCGGGGTGGTGTGCGGGCGTGAGGCTCGGCTACGGGACCGGGGTGGCGCGCAGGCGTGAGGCTCGGCTACGGGACCGGGGTGGCTTGCAGGCGTGAAGCTCTGCTGCGGACCGGGTGGCGTGGGCGCGTGCGGGCGTGAGGCTCGCCCCTCGGCGATGGCGGGGGTCCGGGCCTGGTAGACTCTCCTGTTGGTGCCTCCGGCGCCGCAGACTTTGACGTCCTGGCAGAATCCAGGGCACCACTTCTCAAAGGACCTCCCATGCAGACTGACATCCACCCCACGTACAAGGCCGTCGTGTTCCGCGACCTCGGTTCGGGCGACACCTTCCTCACCCGTTCGACCGTGTCGAGCGACAAGACGATCGAGCTGGACGGCGTGGAGTACCCCGTCATCGACGTGGAGATCTCGTCCGCCTCGCACCCCTTCTACACGGGTAAGCAGCGCATCATGGACTCGGCCGGTCGCGTCGAGAAGTTCAACCAGCGCTTCAAGAACTTCGGCGGTCGTTGATCCGCAGCGATCACGCGTCGACAGCCCCTCGTCCTTCGGGACGGGGGGCTTTCTCGTGCGTGCGGCGAAGTCCAGGGTTGGGGGTGGTGCGGTGCGCGCTTGGCGGGGCGCGAGGGTGGTGCGGTGCGGATGGCGGGCTCACCCACTCGGTGGGGACGGCATGAGAACCGGCTCGCGCGTGCGCCATGGGTCGGTCGGAGGGGTGGAATGGCGGGCACGCCGGTCAGGACGGGGTGCGTGCTGTCGGGCGTGCGGCCGGGGCGGACGGCTCCGCGTCAGAACGGGGGCGGATCGGCGCCGTAGGAGCCGCCGAGGGGTGACGTCCATGTGAGTCCCGCGTCGGGGGTGGATGACGGCATCCACCGGGATTCGTGTTTCAACCGGTGATGGTGCCGACACTTCGGATCGAGGTTGTCTTCGTCGGTCGCACCGCCGTCGGCCCACGCGTCGCGGTGGTCGAGATCGCAGTCGGCTGCCGCGCGACCGCAGCCGGGGAAGACGCAGGTCGGGGAGGTCACTCCGAGCCACCGGCGGAGGGCCACGGGGACGCGGTAAGTCTTGCGATCGAGGGTGAGAGGGGCGCCGTCGATGGGGTGAGTGAGAAGGCGAATCCATGAAGTCGCCTCGCCCGCGAGCCGACGCGCGGTGTCGAGATCGATCGGACCGTAGCCGTCGAGGGTCGGTGGCTCGGTGCCGTGACCGAGAAGCGTCAGGACGGGGATCGTCACGATGACGGTGGGTGAAGAGGCTCGCGGGAACGGGCGGTTCGAGGATGCCGTGCGGGCGGCGGAGAAGTCTCGGGTGGTGGCGGCGTCCGATTCGGGCCAGCCGTCGGTGCCGGGACGGATGACGGACTCGGCCGCGTTGCTCGTGCCGGCGCTCCTCGCGAGGGCGCTGATGCTCGCGTCGAGCGTGCCGTCGGTGGCCGCGTCGCCGTGCGCGTCGAAATCGGTCGGGCCCGACGCGGGGGAGACCACGAGGTCGGAGAGCGTGTCGGCTCGCAGCTGCGCCAGCGTGCGGTCTTCGTCGGGCGCGACCCGCAGATGGCGGGCGATGCGGTCGATGCGGGCCATCATCCCCCGAGCACGATCCGCGGGCAATAACGCGTTGAGGGACGCCATGCCGTCCAATTCGGCTGTCATCCAGACCCCTCGGTCCTCGGCCGCCCGTCGATGACGTCGCTCGAGCGACTCGGCATGCACGCGCTCGCGGATCGCCCGTGCCGCGACCGCGAACTTGGCGGGGACCAGTTCGGCTGCACGCTCTCGGACGGCGGAATCGAACGCCCTCCACACGGCGGTGGCAGGGTCATCACGCTCGGTGTCGGTGTCGGTGTCGGTATCGGTATCGGTATCGGTGTCGGTGTCGGTGTCGGTGTCGGTGTCCGTGTCGGTGTCGGTGTCGGCGTCGGCGTCGGCGTCGGCGTCGGCGGGTTCGGAACGCGTCGCGTCGGCGGGGTGGATCCCGGAAGGCGCGGTGTCGGCGTGAGCTGAGCCGGGGAGGGTTGCGTCGGTGGGCGCCGCGGCGGCAGCGTCTTCGGGATCCGCCATCTCTCCGACCCCGGGGAGCGAGCCCGCGAGGCGGGCGGTCTCGATCGCGTGTCGTTCGGACACGCGACCGTCCGCGAAAGCGCGCCACATCTGCGGGCATCGGTCCTGCAACATCTCGGCACGGGTCGCTCGCAGGCGGACCGTCTGCTCGGATACGCGCAGGCGCACGGCGATCTCGGCCACGGCCGCCCGCTGCGCGATATCGACGCGGTCTCGACGCACGGCGGCCGCGGTGCGGCGGCGGGAGTCGCTCCAGGCGGGGTCTTTCGTGGGGTCGGGACCGACCCACGGGGTCGGATCGGCCGCCGCGCGCGCGAGGATCGCGGCGATCAAGCGGTACTCCTCCGCCGTTGCCCGCTGCCGCTCTGCCGCGACGATCTCAAGGTGACCGAGTCGCGCATCGAGGTCGGACACCGTCGGAGCGAGAACGGTCGTCGGTGCGTCGCCGTCGTCGGCATCGATCCACTCGTCAGATGCCGGGAAACTCACGACGCGAGAAGGAACGGCGTCGTCGGGGTCGAAATCGCTGTACCAGTCGACGTCTGCACTCTCGCGGAGGGCGGCCCACGTGGCCTCCGTATCGAGCTCGTCGTCGCTGGGCCACGCTGCTCCATCGCACACGCGGAACACCGGCGACGGCCGGGTGGCGGAGCGTGCGGGGGAGGTCATGCGGGAAAGATATCGCGGACCTCCGACATCGGCCCGTCGGGCGCTGGCGGCCGGCACAGCGCGGGTCGAGGACGCGCGGAAGGGGTTGACGGCGGAGGCCGTGGGGCGTGCAGCGGTGTGGGGCGATCTGGTGTGGATGCCGTGGCGGGGCGCCGGAAGGTGTGTGGCGGTGGAGGGCGCGGGGTGTGGGCGCATGCGGACGCCCGGAGGTGTGCGGCCGTGGAGGCTGTGGCATGCGGGTGCGGTGGGGCCTCGAGGCTGTGGGGCCTGGATGCTGTGGGGCCTGGATGCTGTGGGGCGTGAATGCTGTGGGGCGTGAATGCTGTGGGGCGTGAATGCTGTGCGGCCCTGGAGGCTGCGGGGTGCGGATGCTGTGGGGCATGAACGCTGTGGCGTGAATGCTGTGCGGCCCTGGAGGCTGCGGGGTGCGGATGCTGTGGGGCATGAACGCTGTGGGGCATGAACGCTGTGGGGCGTGGATGCTGTGGGGTGTGGAGGCTGTGGGGTGTGGAGGCTGCGGCGCCTGGAGGCTGTGGCGCCTGGATGTAGTGGGGTCGGGGTGCGGGGGACGTCCTGAGGTGTGAGCCGGCGCCACGCGCGCCCGGCACCACGCACGCCCGGCGCCACGCACGCCCGGCGTCACGCATGCCCGGCGCCACGCGCGCCCGGCGTCACGCGCGCCCGGCGCCACGCACGACCTGCGTCACGCACGCCCGCCGCCACGCGCGCCCGGCGTCACGCGCGCCCGGCGCCACGCACGACCTGCGTCACGCACGCCCGCCGCCACGCACGCCCGGCACCACACCCTGCCCGGCGCCGGTCAGCGGATCGGCCACGCTCCGTCGACCGGGGGAGCCCCGGCATCCAACCGACCGATCTGGACGAAGTACTCGGTCAGACTCGCCGCCTGCGCCCGTGCCCACGCGATCTGACGCGTGTGCAGCTCGTCGAGGGTGGACGGCATCCAGGGACCGAACCTCTCGGCGAGGGCGAGGGCCAGACGACCCGCCGCGACCGCGTCGGCGCAGGCCTCGTGCGCGGACTCGAGGGGAACGGCGTAGTGCTCGGCGACGACGGCCAGCGTGCGCTTGCCGCGCCGGTAGCGGTCGAACGTCTTGTCGACGACGAGGGGGTCGATCACCGGTGAGGGCGCGTGGATGGGCGCGACCCCGTGCCGGACGGCCTCGTTCTTGAGCATCGAGAAATCGAACGGCGCGTTGTACGCGACGACCGGGATGCCGGCGGCGAACAACGCCGTCAGCGCCTCGACGACCTCGGCGACGACACGCGGCGCGGGCGCTCCCTCGGCGCGAGCGCGTTCGGTGGTGATGCCGTGGATCGCCGCAGCCCCCGCCGGGATCGCGACCCCGGGATCGGCGAGCCAATCGCGCGCGTCGACGACCTGACCGTCGACGTCGAGTACCCCCACGTGCGCCGAGACGATGCGGTCGTTCTCGACATCGACACCGGTCGTCTCGAGATCGAACACGCCGACGAGGCGCGCCCACTCGGGCGTCTGGAAGAGGGGGAGCGGCTCGGCCTGCCACGTGGTCATGCGCCCACGGTAGGACGCAGCCCCGACATCGCCGTCGAGGCGCGCAGGACACAGGGGGTGGGATGCCGCGGGCGGGCGGGAGCGGGACGGCTCCGCCGCCCGGCGGGGAGGGTGCTGCCGACCGGGGGCTACGGCGGGCGATGTCGGTGGCCCCCTCGTAGACTCGATGGATGCCGAACCCCTACGCCCCGCTCCTCGCCGCGATCCCCGTCGTCCGGCGCGAGGCGGGAGTCCTCGGCGCAACGACGGCCTACTGGGTCTACGGCGATGACGACGCCGACACCACGATCGTCGCCGTGCACGGCTTCCGCGGCGAGCACCACGGCCTCGATCCGGTGGTGGCGCACCTGTCCGGCATCCGCGTCATCTCACCCGACCTGCCCGGCTTCGGCGAGACGGCGCCGCTCATCGGCCGCCCCCACGACCTCGACACCTACGCGCGGTGGCTGCGTGACTTCGTCGAGCAGGTCGCCCCCGGGGCGGTCGTGCTCGGCCATTCGTTCGGGTCGATCGTGGCGTCGGCCGCGGTGGCGGGCGGGCTCGAGGTGCCCCGGCTGATCCTCGTCAACCCGATCGGCGCCCCCGCCCTCGAGGGGCCCCGCGGCATCCTGACCCGCCTCGCGGTGTTCTACTACCTGGCCGGCGCCAAACTGCCCCGCGCGCTGGGCGAGGGGCTGCTGCGCAACGGCCTCATCGTGCGGGTGATGAGCAACGCCATGGCCAAGACCCGTGATCCCGAGCTGCGTCGCTTCGTGCACGAGCAGCACGACGAGTACTTCTCGCGCTTCGCCGACCGCGACGTGCTGCACGAGGCGTTCGTGACGAGCGTCACCCACGACGTGCGCGAATTCGCCCCGCGGATCACCCAGCCGACATTGCTCATCGCCGCTGAAAAAGACGACATCACCCCGATCGAGGCCGAACGTCACCTCGCGACGCTGTTCCCGGATGCCGCGCTGGTCGAGATCCCCGAGGTCGGGCACCTCATCCACTACGAGACGCCACGGGCCGCGGCCGCCGCGATCCGGGGGTTCGTCGCGGGCGCATGACGCTCCCGCGGCGCCGTGCGGTCGAGCCCGTCCCACGGGGGAGCCGATCTCGGCCCCGGCAGGCCGTGGCATCCATGACCCGGGGGCGCGACGCGGTACCGGACGCCCCCACGGCATTCCAGCGGAGCATTGCCCTCAGAGCGTCACTGCAGGCGTCCGTCAGACCGGCGCTTCGGCCTTTCGTCGGCGGTACGCGTTGACGTTCATGCGGTTGCCGCAGTTTCCCGAGTCGCAGTACCGCTTCGAGCCGTTCTTCGAAAAGTCGACATAGACCCCGTCGCAGTCGTCGGCGTCGCACACGCGGATGCGTCCGTACTCGTCGGCGCGGATGACGTCGACGAACGCCATCGCCGTCTCGACCAGCATGCGCTGCGCAAGATGATCCGACGCCTCGGACGCGTGGATGTGCCAGTCGAACTCGTCGTGCCGCACCAGCTGCGGCAGCGCCCGCCCGTCGCGCAGCATCGCGTTGACCAGGGGGACCGCGTCGTCGCGGTCGACCCTCCAGAGCCGCTGGATGCGGGAGCGGATGCCGCGCACGGCGGCGAGCTCGCGATCGTCGCGGACGCGGGAACCGGTGTAGGTGTGCCGCTGGGCGAAGTCGTCGAGCGCGGCCATCGTGGTCAGCGTGTCGACCCGCTGGGAGTCGGTGTTCGGCAGCGTGTTGACGAGCTCCACCGTCGCGCGGAGCACCAGCTCGGTGTCACGAATGAAGACCATGTTGACTCCTGACATTCCCAGGTCGTACTGTCACGAGTGTAAACGCACTTCACTCCTGACAGCAGGCCCGCATGACCACGTCGTCCGTCACCCTTCCCCGTCCCGTCCGCCACGGCTCCGGCGCCGTCACGGGGCTCCTCATCGCCGTCGCCTCGGCCCTGGCGTTCTCGTCCAGCGGGCCGTTCGTCAAGCCGCTCCTGGACGGCGGGTGGTCGCTCGGCGCCGTCCTGCTCGTGCGGATGGGCGTCGCTGCGCTGTTGCTCTCGCCGGCGCTGGTGACGGCCCTGCGTCGTCAGCGCGGGTTCGTGAAGCGGCACGGCCTCCTCATCCTCGCCTTCGGTCTCACCGCGGTGGCCGGATGCCAGGTGTTCTACTTCGCCGCGATGCAGCGGATGCCGGTGGCCGTCGCCCTGCTCATCCAGTACATCGCGCCGGTGCTCATCGTCATCGCCGTGTGGGTGCGCACCCGCCGGGCGCCGTCGAGGGCCGTCCTCATCGGCTCGGTCGTCGCCATGGCCGGACTCGTGCTCGTCGTCGACATCAGCGGCGCCCGCTTCGACCTGCTGGGCACGATCTTCGCGCTGTGCGCGGCGGTCTGCGCGGCCGCGTACTTCGTCATCGCCGGACGCACGGGCGACGACCTCCCCCCTCTCGCCCTCGCCGCCGGCGGACTGCTGGTCGGGACGGTGCTGATGGCCGCACTCGTGGGGGTCGGCGTGCTGCCCTTCGCCGCACCCTCGATCACCGTCTCGCTCGCGGGGCTCGAGGTTCCCGGCATCCTGCCCCTGCTCTGGGTGGGAGCGGTGGCGACGACCCTCGGCTATGCGCTCGGGGTGATCGCGGTGCCGCGCATCGGCGCGAGACTGGCGTCGTTCGTGGGACTGAGCGAGGTGCTGTTCGCGCTCGGATTCGCCTGGTTGCTGCTCGGCGAAGCGCCCGCGCCGATCCAGTTCGTCGGCGGCGCACTCATCCTCGTGGGGGTCGTGCTGGTGCGCCTGGATGCCGCGAGCCCCGCCGAGCCGAAGGATGACACGGCGAGCATCCCGGTGGTGCCGGCGCCGTAGGGCGCGCGGGGGACGGCTCCTTCGACGGGCTCAGCGACCTCGGTGTGACGGGTGGACGGGCGGGGGCGGGGTACGAGCTCGGGGACCTTGCTGTGACGGGTGGACGGGCGCGGGCGGGGTACGGGCTCGTCGACGGGCCCAGCGACCTCGGTGTGACGGCTCGAAGGGCGCGGGCGGGGGACGGTCTCGTCGACGGACTCAGGGACCTTGATGGGTGAGGTCGGACGCGCCGGCGGGGTGCGGGTCAGGCCTGCTCGCGCGCGAGACGCATCAGCGGATCGACGCGATAGCCGATGACCTCGCCCATCACCAACGACGTCTCGGTGCGCTCGACGCCCTCGATGGCGAGGATGCGCGCGTCGGTGTCGAACAGGTGCTGGGTGTCGCGGCACGCCACCCGCACGAGCAGGTCGACCTGGCCGCTCAGCCCATGGGCCTGGAGCACCTCGGGCACCTTCGCCAGCTCGTCGCGGATCGCGGGCAACTCGGCCTGCCGCACCGTCACCTGCAGGAACGCCTCGATCGGAAACCCCAGCGCCTCGGCCGACAGCGTCCGCTCGAACGACAGGAACACCCCGCCGCGCTCGAGCCTGCTCATGCGCGCCTGCACGGTGTTGCGCGACAGGCCGAGCTTCTCGGCGAGCGCGACGACGGTGGCGCGCGGATCGGCGGACAGGGCGCGCAGCAGGTCGAGGTCGACCGTGTCGAGCTTGCTCATGCTGCGAAACATTAGCAGTGCGGCTACCCCGCACAATGGGCACTGTGCTCAATATGACGACGAGGTCTTGAGCGGGGTGCTGCCCGAGCGTACGGTCGGCCTCGTCGGCGCCGTTGCCGGCACCCGGACCGCCCGGGCTCTCACGAGGAGCTCCGGGCCGCACCTGGAGGGATGACGATGACGTACACCCAGACCCGAGGCCCCGCGACGGGCGGACCCGACGACGAACACGTCGCCGCGACGCCCGCGATCGACGACGACGTGATCCGTCTGCTCGACGTCGACGGCTCCCGCGTGCCCGACGCCGAGCTCGACCCGTGGATCGCCGACCTGTCCCCCCACGAACTGCGCGCCCTGCACCGCGACATGGTCCTGACCCGCCGACTGGATGCCGAGGGCGTCGCCCTGCAGCGCCAGGGCCAACTCGCGCTCTGGGCGCCGTGCCGCGGCCAGGAGGCCGTCCAGGTGGGCACCGCTCACGCCCTCGCCCCCGGTGACTTCGTCTTCCCCAGCTACCGCGAGCACGGCGTTCTGCTCGGTCGTGGCGCGAAGCCCGCCGACTACGTGCTCGCCTGGCGCGGCGAGGAGCACTCCGCGTACGACCACACCACGATCAACGCCGCCCCGCCCCAGATCATCATCGGCGCGCAGTCCCTGCACGCGACCGGGTGGGCGATGGGCGCCCAGCGCGACGGCTCCACCGATGTCGCCGTCGCTTACTACGGCGACGGCGCCACCAGCCAGGGCGACGTCAACGAGGCGCTGGTGTTCGCGTCGTCCTTCCGCGCCCCGGTCGTCTTCGTCTGCTCGAACAACCAGTGGGCCATCAGCGAGCCCGTCACCGTGCAGGCGAAGTACCCCATCGCGGGCCGTGCGCCGGGCTTCGGCATCCCGAGCCTGCGCATCGACGGCAACGACCCGCTCGTCTGCGTCGCCGCCATGCGCTGGGCCCTCGACCGGGCTCGGCGCGGAGAGGGGCCCTCGTTCATCGAGGCGGTGACCTACCGCATGGGCCCGCACACCACCAGCGACGATCCCACCCGCTACCGCGATGCCGCCGAGGTCGAGGCCTGGGCGCAGCGCGATCCCATCGCCCGCCTCGAGGCGTACCTGCGCGCCGAGGGGATGCTCGACGACTCGGGAATGGACGAGGTCGCCCGTGCCGCCGATACGCTCGCGGCCGAGGTGCGCGCCGCGTGCATCGGCGCCACCACCCGCGCCCCCGGGACGATGTTCGACCACGTCTACGCCGAGCCGCACGCCGCACTCGCGCAGCAGAAGGCCGACTACCTGGACTACCTCGCCGGCTTCGAGCAGGAGGGCACGCGATGACCGCGCTCACGATGGGCGCGGCGATCAACGCCGCACTCTCCCGCACCCTGCAGGACGACGAGAAAGTCCTGCTCATGGGTGAGGACATCGGCAAGCTCGGCGGCGTCTTCCGGGTCACCGACGGACTGCAGGAGCGCTTCGGCGCCCAGCGCGTCGTCGACACCCCGCTCGCCGAGGCCGGCATCGTCGGTACCGCGGTCGGTCTCGCCCTGCGCGGCTACCGTCCGGTCGTCGAGATCCAGTTCGACGGCTTCGTCTACCCCGCGTTCGACCAGATCGTCTGCCAGGTCGCCAAGCTGCACTACCGCAGCAACGGGCGGATCCGCATGCCGCTGGTCATCCGCATCCCCTGGGCCGGCGGCGTGGGGGCCGCCGAGCACCACTCCGAGTCGCCCGAGGCGTACTTCGTGCACACGGCGGGACTGCGGGTCGTCGCGGCGTCGAACCCGCAGGACGCCTACGTCATGCTGCGTCAGGCCGTGGCATCCGATGATCCGGTCATCTTCTTCGAACCCAAGCGCCTGTACCACTCCAAGGGCGAGGTCGATCTGGATGCCGACCTGGCCGACGCCGCGCCCCTGCACCTCGCACGCGTGGCCCGCGAGGGCACCGACGCCACGATCGTGACCTACGGGGCCCAGGTGCGCACCGCGATGGACGCCGCGCTCGCCGCCGAGGACGACGCGATCTCGCTCGAGGTCATCGACCTGCGCTCGCTGTCGCCGATCGACATGAACACCGTCGCCGCCTCGGTCCGAAAGACCGGCCGTGTCGTCGTCACCCACGAGGCCGCGCGCGAGGCGGGGGTGGGGGCGGAGCTGGTCGCCGGCATCACCGAGCAGTGCTTCGAGTACCTCGAGGCGCCGCCGCAACGCGTCACCGGGCACGACATCCCGTACCCGCCGTCGAAGCTGGAGAAGCATCACGTGCCCGACCTCGACCGGATCCTGCACGCCGTGGACCGCGTGCTCGAGCGCGGCGAGGGGGTGCTGTCGTGATCGCCGAGTTCCGCCTCCCCGACCTGGGCGAGGGTCTGCCCGAGGCCGAGATCGTGCAGTGGCTGGTCGCCGAGGGCGACGACGTCACGCTGAACCAGACGATCGCCGAGGTCGAGACGGCGAAGGCCATCGTCGAAATCCCCTCGCCCTACGCGGGGACCGTGCAGGGCCTGCACGCCGCGGCGGGCGACGTCGTGGCGGTCGGTTCGCCGCTGGTGTCGTTCACGGTCGAGGGGGCGGATGCCGCGAGCCCGGGCGCAGGGGCGGGCCGTCCTACGGAGGCGGCCGCGGGCCGGCCTGCGGAGTCGGGGATGAGCCGTCCTGCGGAGTCGGGGGTGGCCGCGCCGGGTGCCGCGACGGGTGACCGGCGTGTCGCGGGCGACGTCCGCACGACGGCGGGCGGGACGGCCGAGTCCGTCCGCGCGACGATGGCCGGCGAGACTGCTACGCCCGGTCGCGCGACGGTGCCGGGCTCGACGGCCGAGTCCGCTCGCGCGACGCCCAATCTCGTCGGGTACGGTGCCGCTCCGTCCACCGGCGCCCGGCCCCGACGCCGTGCGCGCGGCGGGTCCGCGACCGTTCCGGTCGACGTCGACACCGCGGTGCGGGAAGCCGCGCCCCACGACATCGTCCGCACGGGACCGATCGACCTGCCGCTGGAACGCCCGCGGTCCACCCCTCCCGTGCGCAAGCTCGCCAAGGACCTGGGCGTCGACCTCGTGCTCGTCGCCGCCGCTCATCCGGGAGAGACGGTGACCCGCGCGCACGTCGAGGAGTTCGCCGCCCGCACGCCCGCGTCGACGGGGTCGAACCGCACGGCCGGGTCGGCGCCGACCCGTCCGGGCGAGGAGCGTCCGCTCACGGGCGGGGCCATGGCATCCGATCCGTCCTTCTCGACGTCGACGGTCCCCCCGGCCTCGTCCGATCCGCGCGTCACGCGCACCCCCATCCGGGGGGTGCGCAAGCACACGGCCGCGGCGATGGTGCAGAGCGCCTTCACCGCACCGCACGCGACGACCTTCCTCACGCTCGACGTCACCGCGACGACCGAGCTGCTGGCATCCCTCAAGACGGATCGGGCGCTCGACGGGCACCGCATCGGGCTGCTCGCGATCGTCGCGAAGGCGGTGTGTCTGGCGCTCGGGCGCACGCCCGCGTTGAACGCCAAGTGGGATGAGGCGGCGGGTGAAATCGTCGAGCACCACTACGTCGGGCTCGGCATCGCCGCCGCGACCGATCGCGGACTGGTGGTGCCCGTGATCGCCGACGCCGACCGCCTCGACCTGGTCGACCTGGCCGACGCGATCGCCGACCTCGCCGCCACCGCGCGCGCCGGACGCACCGCGCCGGCCGCCATGACCGGCGGGACGTTCTCGATCACCAACGTCGGGGTTTTCGGTGTGGATGCCGGAACCCCGATCCTCAACCCGGGCGAGGCCGGGATCCTCGCCGTCGGCGCGCTGCGCCGCACCCCGTGGGAGCACCACGGCGAGATCGCCCTGCGCGACGTGCTGACCCTCAGCCTCTCGTTCGACCACCGGCTGGTCGATGGAGCCGAGGCGGCGCGGTTCCTCACGGACGTCGCGGGCGTGCTGCGCGAACCCGGACGGGCGATGCTGCTGCGGTGAGGGGTTCCCGCCGTCTCGTGGCGGCGGGGAGGTGGGCCGGGTGCCGGGGGAGTGGTCGCCCTCGGCACCTCCCACGTGGGCGGGCGTCCGGGACGCGCGGGCGAGGTGTCGGAGGTGTCCGGGGGGTGGACGCTGGGCCGGGTGGGGTGCCCCCGGGTTTCGGGGTGGTCGGGCGGGGTGTCGGGGGCGTCCGGGGGGGGGGGTGGACGCTGGGCCGGGTGGGGTGCCCCCGGGTTTCGGGGTGGTCGGGCGGGGTGTCGGGGGTCTGGACGCTCGGCCGGAGGGTGGGTCGGGGCCACCCGGGTGGGCGGGAGAAGCGGGGGATCAGGCCGTCAGCGCGGCGAGCGCCATCCGCGTGAGGGTCGGGCGGATGCGCGACGCGGGGACGCCGCGCGCGCTGTGCGGTGTGGAGTTGATGAGCCCGAAGCAGGCGAGGGCGCGCACGCGCCGTTCGGCCGGGGTCTCGGCATCCGGATACGCGGCGGCCAGCGCGTCGGTCCACACGGAGACGTACGCGTTCTGCAGGTCGCGCACCGTGCGGCGGTCGCCGGGGGAGAGGCGGTCGAGGTCGTGGTCCTGCACACGGATCACGTCGGCCTCGGCGAGCGCGAACGCGACGTGGAACTCGACGAGAGCGCGGAGCGCGGCGGTCGACGGCGTCGTCGTGCGGACGTCGACCCCGGCACGCGGGTGCGCGGCCTCGGGAGGCGGCGTGTCGTCGCCGCGGTCCGCAGGACGGTGATGGACGGATGCCGTGTGTGCACGACCGCGGGGGGATTCGGCGACCCGCGGCGGCGGGGTGGTCGGGGGCGGTGCGTCGGACGGGATGTCCGCGGTCGTGCTCTCGCCAGGCGGGGTTGCGACCCGGCGCCCGCCCTCGAGCAGTCGCTCGCTGACGTCGACCAGGATCGCGCCGAGCAGCGCCTGCTTGCCGGCGACGTGGCGGTAGACCGCCGGTCCGCTGACTCCCGCGGCTTCGCCGATGTCGCCGAGGGTCACGCCGTCGAAGCCGCGTTCGGCGAAGAGCCGGGCTGCGGCGGCGAGCAGAGCCGCGCGGCGGTCGGCCTTGGCCCGGTCGCGAGCGGTGCCGGCGGAGCGGCCGGGCGCGTCGATCGGTCCGTCGACGTCCGCCGAAGGCGGGTCGAGGGGGTCCTCGGAAACTCTTGTCATCGGCATCCGCTCGGGCTAGCCTGGGATCTCAGTTAGCCAACATTAACTGAAACCCCCGTCTCGCGGAACGACCCGAGGGACACGACGGTGCCGTCGACGATGCGGCACCGAGACGGAGCCGCCATGAGCACAGCACCGGTCACCGACAGCACCCCGGGCACGTCCACGCCGGGCACGTCCGCCCCGGGTACGTCCACGCCGGGCACGTCCACGCCGGGCACGTCCGCCCCGGGTACGTCCGCCCCGGGTACGTCCGCCCCGGGCGCCTCCACCCAGCGCGACCTCGCCGCGAACCTGCGCGACACCCTCGCCCGCGCCGCGCGCGGGGGTTCCGACACCGCCCGAGCACGTCACACGGCGCGCGGCAAGCTCCTCGCCCGCGATCGCATCGACCGGCTGCTCGACGAGGGCAGCCCGTTCCTCGAGGTCGCGCCGCTGGCCGCCCACGGCCTCTACGACGGCGGTGCCCCCGGCGCAGGTGTCGTCGCCGGTATCGGCCTCGTGCACGGCCGCCACGTGATGGTCCTCGCCAACGACGCCACGGTGAAGGGCGGCGCGTACTTCCCCCTCACCGTGAAGAAGCACCTGCGTGCGCAGGAGATCGCTCTCGAGAACCGCCTCCCGTGCGTCTACCTCGTCGACTCCGGCGGCGCCTTCCTGCCGATGCAGGACGAGGTCTTCCCCGACCGCGACCACTTCGGTCGCATCTTCCGCAATCAGGCGCAGCTCTCGGCCGCCGGCGTGCCGCAGATCGCCGCCGTCCTGGGCTCGTGCACCGCGGGAGGGGCGTACGTCCCGGCGATGAGCGATGAGAGCGTCATCGTGCGAGGCCAGGGCACCGTCTTCCTCGGCGGACCCCCTCTGGTCAAGGCGGCGATCGGCGAGGACGTCACCGCCGAACAGCTCGGTGGGGGCGACCTGCACGCCCGCCGCTCCGGCGTCGTCGACCACCTCGCCGACGACGATGAGCACGCCCTCGAGATCGTCCGCGACATCGTCGACACCCTTCCGCCGACCCCCGCCCCGGTGTGGCGGGTGCACCCGGCCGCCGAACCGGTGCGCGACCCGCGGGAGCTGTACGACATCGTCCCCGTCGACGTCACGCGCCCCGTCGACATGCGCGCCGTCCTCGACACCCTCGTCGACGCCGACTCGCTGCACGAATTCAAAGCGCTGTACGGCGAGACCGTCATCACGACGTTCGCCCGCATCCACGGTCACCCCGTCGGCATCATCGCCAACGACGGCGTCCTCTTCAGCGAATCGGCGCTGAAGGCCGCGCACTTCATCGAGCTGGCCGATCAGCGCGGCATCCCTCTGCTCTTCCTCCAGAACATCACGGGTTTCATGGTGGGCAGGGATGCCGAGGCCGGCGGCATCGCCAAAGACGGCGCCAAGATGGTCACCGCCGTCGCCACCACCCGTGTGCCCAAGCTCACCGTCCTCGTGGGGGGCTCGTACGGAGCCGGCAACTACGCCATGTGCGGCCGCGCGTACGACCCGCGATTCCTGTGGACCTGGCCCGCGAGTCGCATCTCGGTCATGGGCGGGGCGCAGGCGGCATCCGTCCTGTCCACCGTCACGCGCGACCAGCGCGCCGCGCGGGGCGAGGGGTGGACGGATGCCGAGCAACGGGCGTTCGAAGAACCCATCCGCGCTCGTTACGACGAACAGGGCGACCCGTACTACGCCACCGCCCGCCTCTGGGACGACGGCGTGATCGACCCCGCCGACACCCGCACGATGCTCGGGCTCGCGCTCGACGTCGTCAGCAGGGTGCCGCTGGCCGACCGGGGCTTCGGCCTCTTCCGGATGTGACCGCCATGACGAAGACGTCCGACGCAGCGGCCACGACCGCCCATTCTGCGATCGACCCGGGCGCGGAGGCGATCGACGACACGACGGCTCCGCAGAGCGCACCGCCCCGCCTGTTCTCGACCGTCCTGGTCGCCAACCGCGGCGAGATCGCGCGTCGGGTGTGCCGCACCCTGCGCCGACTCGGAATCCGTTCCGTGGCGGTGTACACCGACGTGGACGCCGACGCCCCCCACGTGCGCGACGCCGATCAGGCCGTGCGGGTGCCGTCCTACCTCGACGTCGACGCGGTGGTCGCCGCCGCGGTGTCGACGGGGGCGGATGCCGTGCACCCCGGCTACGGATTCCTCAGCGAGAACGCGGGGTTCGCCCGCGCGTGCGCGGTGGCCGGGATCGTGTTCGTGGGCCCGGGCGTGGGCGCGCTCGAGGTGATGGGCGACAAGATCCGCGCGAAACAGCACGTCGCCGCCCACGGCGTGCCGACCGTGCCGGGGTTCTCGGCCGCGGGTCTGTCGGACGCCGAGATCGCCGCCGCCGCCGACCGCGCCGGGTATCCCCTTCTCGTCAAACCCTCGGCGGGCGGAGGCGGCAAAGGGATGACGGTGGCCACCGGACCCGACGACCTCGCCGACGCCCTCGCCACGGCCCGCCGGGTCGCCGCCGCGGCCTTCGGCGACGACACCCTGCTGCTCGAACGGCTGCTGGAGCGCCCGCGCCACATCGAGGTGCAGGTGCTGGCCGACGCGCACGGGACGACCCTCTCGCTCGGCGAGCGCGAATGCACCCTGCAGCGGCGGCATCAGAAGGTGATCGAAGAAGCTCCCTCGCCGGTCGTCGACGCCGCCACGCGGGCGCGTCTGGCCGCGGCGGCCGTCGCCGCCGCCCGCAGCGTCGGGTACCTCGGCGCGGGCACGGTGGAGTTCCTCGTCGCGGGCGACCGGATCGACGAGCCGTTCTTCATCGAGATGAACACGCGCCTGCAGGTCGAGCACCCGGTCACCGAGCTCGTCACGGGTGTCGACCTCGTCGAACAGCAGCTGCGGGTGGCCGCCGGCTTCGCCCTCGAGCTCGACGACATCGCCCTCGACGGGCACGCGATCGAGGCGCGCGTGTACGCCGAGACGCCGTCGCGCGGTTACCTTCCCGCGACCGGGACCGTGCGCCTCTGGCATCCGGGATCCGCCCGCGTCGACAGCGCCGTCGAGACCGGCACCGTCATCGGTGCGTCATACGACCCGATGATCGCGAAGATCATCGCCCACGGACCGGACCGCGCCAGCGCCCTCGCCCGTCTCGACGCGGCCCTCGCCGGCACGGTCGTCCTCGGCGTCGACACGAACATCGCCGACCTGCGCGCCCTGCTCGCCGACCCCGCCGTCCGCGCGGGCGAGCTCGACACGGGTCTGCTCGACCGGCGCGGCACCCCTGTCACCCCCGAGCCTTCGGCGGCCGCGCTTTCCGCCGTGGCGGCACGAGCGCGGACGGATGCCGCGAGCCCCGCCGAGGGCTCGGTGTGGGGTCGCGTCGGGGCCTGGCGCGCCGGGGGAGCGGCGGCGGCGCGTCCGGTGCACCTCGAGGACGACGCCGGTCGGATGCACGAGGTCGTGTCGACTTCGGGCGACGGTGTGGTCGTCGCAGGGCCGGACGAGTACTGGGTGCACGCCGACGGCGAAGCGCACCGCCTGCGTGTCGTGTCGCGACGGGCGGCCGCCGAGCGTCGCCGGACCGCCGCCGGGCGTGCGCCCGGGGCCGTCGACCCCGACCTCGTCGCCCCCCTGCCCGGGAGCGTCGTCGCGGTGCACGTCGCCGACGGCGACACCGTCGATGCGGGCGCCCGCCTCGTCACCATCGAGGCGATGAAGATGGAGCACACGGTCGTGGCACCGCATGCCGGGGTCGTCCGGCTCCGCACGGCGGCGGGGGCGCAGGTCGCTCGCGACGCGGTGGTCGCGACGGTGACACCCGCGGCTCCGGACGAACCTGCCCCGGACGCGTCCGCTCCCGACGCGTCTGCTCCGAACATGCCTGCGTCCGCGGCCCCGGCGTCCGTCCGATCCGTGCCCGCGAACTCCGCGATGCGCACAACCTCCGTCGCCGGTGCGACGCGTCCGGCTGCGGACACGCGCATCGCGGAGGATGCGCACGGCCCCGTGGAGACCCCGTGAGCCCCGGGCCCGACGATCCCGCCGGTGTCCCGGCATCCATCCCCCTTCCGTCCCACAAGGAGACCCACCCGTGAGCATCGACAGCCAGACGGCATTCACCGAGGACGAACGCGAACTCAGCGCCATGGTGCGCGAGTTCGCCGACGAGGTCATCGCCCCCCGTTCGTACGAGGCGGACCGCGCCCACGAACTCCCTCTCGACCTCGTCGCGCAGATGGGCGATCTGGGACTGTTCGGCCTGCCGTTCCCCGAGGAGGTCGGCGGACAGGGCGGCGATTACGCCAGCCTCTGCGTCGCGATCGAGGGGATCGCGCGGGTCGACCAGTCGATGGCGATCACCCTCGAGGCGGGCGTGGGCCTGGGCGCGATGCCGATTCACCGCTACGGCACCGACGCGCAGAAGGCCCAGTACCTGCCGGACCTGGTCGCCGGTCGCGCGCTCGCGGGCTTCGGGTTGACCGAAGCCGAGGCCGGCAGCGACGCCGGCGCCACGCGCACCGCGGCGCGTCTCGAAGGCGCCGAGTGGGTGATCGACGGGACCAAGCAGTTCATCACCAACTCGGGCACCGACATCACCCGCTTCGTGACCGTCACCGCGGTGACCGGACGAACGGGCGATCGCCCCGAGATCTCGACGATCATCGTCCCCAACGGCACCCCCGGGTTCACCGTGGGCTCGGCGTACGACAAGGTCGGCTGGAACGCCAGCGACACCCACCCGCTCACCTTCGACGGCGTGCGGGTTCCCGAGGCGAATCTGCTCGGTCAGCGCGGGCACGGCTTCAAGAACTTCCTGCGCACCCTCGACGAGGGTCGCGTCGCGATCGCCGCCCTCGCCACCGGCGCCGCCGAGGGCTGCCTCGAAGCCGCCGTCGACTACGCCCGCAGCCGCACCGTCTTCGGCGAGCGCCTGTCGACGCGGCAGAACATGCAGTTCCTGCTCGCGCGCATGCACGCCCGCGTGCACACCGCCCGCCTCGCGTGGGTGCACGCCGCGCGTCTGTGCGACGCCGGCAAGCCCTTCTCGGTGGATGCCGCGGTCGCCAAGATGACGGCGAGCGACGCCGCGATGGCCAACGCCCGCGACGCGACGCAGGTGTTCGGCGGCAACGGCTTCATCAACGAATACCCCGTGGCCCGCCACTACCGCGACTCGAAGATCCTCGAGATCGGCGAGGGCACGACCGAGGTGCAGCTCATGGTCATCTCGCGCGCGCTGGGACTCACCGGTACCGTGGCCGCATGATCGAGCAGCGGGGCCTGTATCTGGAGGAATTCGTCGTCGGCGAGAGGTACGCGCATCGGCCCGGTCGTACGGTCACCGACGCCGACAACGTGCTCTTCACCACCCTCACGATGAACGCGCAGGCCCTGCACCTGGATGCCGCGTACTCCGCGACCCAACCGTTCGGTCGTCCGCTGGTCAACTCGATGTGGACCCTGTCGACCCTCGTCGGGCTGTCGGTGGCGCAGCTCACGCAGGGCACGCTCGTCGCGCAGCTCGGGCTCACCGACGTGAGCTTCCCCGCCCCGCTGTTCGTCGGCGACACCCTCACGGCCGAGACCGAGATCGTCTCGGTGCGGCCCTCGGCATCCCGCCCCGGTCAGGGGGTCGTCGTGATGGCGCACACCGGAAGGTCGCAGAACGACGAGGTCGTGGCCACCGCCACCCGCACGGTGCTGATGTGGTCGCGCGAGGGACGCTCGTGAGCTTCGACCTCGGCCCCGCGCTCCTGTTCGTCCCGGGCGATCGACCCGAGCGTCTGACGAAAGCCCTGGAACGGGCGGATGCCGCGATCCTCGACCTCGAGGACGCCGTCGCCGCGGACGCCAAGGCCACCGCCCGCGACGCGCTCATCCGCGCCGACCCCGACCCCGACCGGGTCATCGTGCGGGTCAACGGCGTCGAGACCCCGGACTTCGCACACGATCTGTCGGCGCTGGCCCGGACGCGCGTGCGCACGGTCATGCTCGCCAAGACCGAGGATCCGGCATCCCTCGACCTGCTCCAGGGGTACGAGGTGATCGCGCTGTGCGAGACCGCGCGGGGGGTGGTGCACGCCGAGCAGCTCGCGGCCGTGCCGCACGTCGTGGGGCTGATGTGGGGCGCCGAGGATCTCGTCGCGAGCCTGGGCGGAACCTCCAGCCGGGGTGAGGACGGCGGGTACCGCGACGTCGCGCGGCTCGCGCGGGCGCGCGTGCTGCTGGCCGCGGGGGCGTTCGGCAAGGGGGCCGTCGATGCGGTGCACGTCGACATCGGCGACCTCGACGGACTCGCCGCGGAGGCTCGGGATGCCGCCGCCTCGGGGTTCGCGGCGACGGCGTGCATCCACCCCGGGCAGGTGCAGACGATCCGTGCCGCCTACGCGCCGACGCCGGAGGTGCTCGCGTGGGCGCGGGGGGTCCTGGCCGCGGCCGAGGGCGAGCGCGGGGTGTTCCGCCACGAGGGACGCATGATCGACGAGCCGATCCTGCGGCACGCGCGGTCGGTGGTGGAACGCGCGGGGTGAGCGCAGGGGCTGCGGGTCTCGAAGCCGCCGCGACCCGCGCGGGTCGCGGTCTCTCGGGCGGTCCCGGGGACCCGGGATGGCAGGCTGCGCCGGTCGACGTCCCCGGGGTGCGCGGAGGTCGTGGTCTTCTCGGCGGGCTCGGGAACCCGGGGTGGGAGGCGTGGCGGGGCTAGCTCGCGACGCCGGCGTAGGCCAGCAGCTCCCACGCGCCGCCGTCGAGCCGGAACGTGGTCACGGAGCAGTTCGGCAGCCGCTCGCCGGGGCGGGGGAACTCCCCGTCGGTGGCGAACATGATCACCTCGCGGATCAGCGCGCCGTGGGCGACCGCGATCACGTCGACGTCGGCGGGTGTGGACGACACCACCTCGGCGATCGCGGCGAGCGCGCGCTCGCGCACCACCGGCCACGCCTCGGCGCCCGGCACGTCGGCCGCGTGCCAGGGACCGTACATGTCGGAGAAGGTCGGGGCGTCCATGCCCTCGGCGTCGCCGTACGACCGCTCCTGCAGGCCGGGGTGACGACGTGACACGGTCGTACCGAGGGCCGTCGCGATGACGTCCGCCGTCTCGGCCGCGCGCGAGAGGTCGCTCGAGACCACGACGACCTCGCGGCCGGCGTACTCGGTCGCCAACCTCTCGGCGACGTCGCGCGCCTGAAGTCGACCGGTGTCGTTGAGGGGGATGTCGGTCGAGCCCTGGATGCGGCCCCCCGAGTTCCAGTCGGTCTCACCGTGTCGCACAAGAGTCAGGATCGTCACCGTTCGAGCGTAACCCGCGGGCGGGAGGGCTCGTCCGTCGTCAGAGCAGACCCGGTAACCGCTCGGCGAACGCCCGCAGAACGTCGGTGGTACCCCCGTCGATCTTCACCGCCGCGCGCTGGTCGGCCCGGGTCGCACCGCGGTTGACGATCACGACCGGCAGGCGCTTGCGCCGGGCCCGCTCGACCAGGCGGATGCCGCTGTTGACCACGAGCGACGAGCCCGCCACCACCAGCGCGCCGCTGGTGTGGACCAGCTGCTCGGCTTCGCGGAACTTCTCGACCGGGATGTACTCGCCGAAGAACACGACGTCGGGCTTGAGCGTCCCCCCGCACACCGAGCACATCGGCACGACGAAACCGTCCGCCGAGGCGGGGGTGACATCGCCGTCGGGACCGAGCTCGACGTTCTCGGGGAGGCTGATCCACGGATTGTCGGCCTCGACGCGCTCGGCCAGATCGCGGCGGTCGAACACCTGGCCGCACTGCAGGCAGCCGACGCGGCGCATGGTGCCGTGCAGCTCGACGACCCGCCCGCTCCCGGCGCGCACGTGCAGACCGTCGACGTTCTGGGTCACGACGCCGTTGGCGACCCCCGCCGCCTCGAGGGCGGCGAGCGCCCGGTGCCCGTCGTTCGGCTCGGCCGCGGCGAACACCTTCCAGCCCAGGTGACTGCCCACCCAGTAGCGGCGTCGTGCCTCGGCGCTGGCGAGGAACTGCTGCGCCGTCATCGGCGTGCGGGTGGGGGCGCCCTTGCCGCGATAGTCGGGGATCCCGGAGTCGGTCGACACTCCCGCGCCGGTCAGCACCGCGACGCGTCGGCCCGCGAGCACCTCGACGGCCCGATCGATGGATGCCGAGAACCCGGCATCCTCCGTCGTGTCGGTCATGCACACCTCCGTCGCAACGAGTCTAGGGCGGGGTGCCGACACCGGCTCTCGAGGGGTTGAGGCCGGTGCGGGCGGTGTGCACCCGGGCGTCGGTGTCGCGCCCGGGCAAGTGGCGACGGGGGCAGCCCGGATCGGCGATCGTCGCGCGGGGCGGTGTCGTTCCGGGGCGGGTGGCGACGGGGGGAGCCCGGATCGGCGATCGTCGCGCGGGGCGGTGTCGTTCCGGGGCGGGTGGCGACGGGGGGAGCCCGGATCGGTGATCGTCGAGCGCGGCAGCTCGGGCCTCCGCGTTCACCCGCCGATACTGGGCACATGCCCCCCGTCTCGTCTCCCGCCATGCTCGAAGTCACCTGCCTCCGCCGCGTGCGCCCCTGGGGCGGCGACCCGGTCGACATGGATCTCGCCGACGGTCGCATCGCGGCCGTCCGCCCCGCCGGCACCGCGCCCATCGGTGTCCGCGAGTTCGACGGACGGGGACTGCTCGCCCTGCCCGGTCTCGTCAACGCGCACGCGCATGTCGACAAGTCGTGGTGGGGATTGCCGTGGCAGTCCTACGGGGGAGCGGGCGGCGTCGAGGGGCGCATCCGCCACGAGCGCGACCAGCGCGACGCCCTCGGCATCCCCTCTGTCCCGCGCTCCGCCGACGTGCTGCGGCAGTTCGTGCTGCACGGGACGACGGCGATCCGTACCCACGTCGACGTCGACACCGGCGTGGGCCTGCGCGGGATCGAGGCCGTCGAGCAGGCGGCCGCCGCGTACGACGGAGCGCTCGACGTCCAGATCGTCGCCTTCCCCCAGGACGGCGTCCTGCGCCGCCCGGGCGTGATCGACCTGCTGCGCGCGGCCGCCGCGCGCGAGAGCGTCGGGTGGATCGGGGGGCTGGACCCGGCATCCATCGATCGGGACCCCGTCGGGCAGATCGACGCCCTCACGGCGCTCGCCGCCGAGACCGGCGTGGGGATCGACATCCACCTGCACGATCCGGCCGAGCTCGGCGCCTTCCAGATCGAGCTGCTCGTCGAGCGCGTGCAGCGGCACGGTCTCGCCGGGCGCGTGAACATCGCCCACGGCTTCGCCGTCGCCCAGCTCGACGCCGCACGCCGACGCGACCTGCTCGCCGCGATGGGCGAGGCCGGCGTCACCATGACCACGGTCGCGCCCCTCGGCGGGGCGCAGTTGCCCCTCGCCGACCTCGACGCGGCCGGGGTGGCACTGGGGCTGGGCACCGACGGCATCCGGGACCTGTGGAGCCCCTACGGCACCGGCGACGTCCTCGGCATCGCGTGGCAGTACGCGCGCGCCGGAGGTCTCGTGCGCGACGACGACCTGCTGCGCGTGGTCCGACTCGCGTCGAGTGCGGCCGCGTGGTCGGTGGGTCGCGAGGTGCACGACCTCGTCGAAGGGGCCCGCGCCGACATCGTCCTGATGGATGCCGAGAACCCTCTCGACGCGCTCGTGCGCCAGCCCGAGCGGGCCCTGGTGATCGCCGGGGGAATGGCACTGCACGTGGCGTGAGCGCGGGGGCGCGGGGGCTCGACCTGTTGAGTGTCCAGGACACGCCGGGTGGGCGCTGGTCGGTGCAGCGTGTCGTGGACACTCGCGTTGGGTGCGGGGTGCGGGGTGCGGGGTGCGGGGTGCGGGGGCGCCGAGGGCTCGGCCTGTTGAGTGTCCAGGACACGCCGAGTGGGCGTCGGCCGATGCGGCGTGTCGTGGACACTCGCGTTGGGTGCGGGGTGCGGGGTGCGGGGCGCGGGGGACGCCGGGGGTGCGAACTGTTGAGTGTCCAGGACACGCCGGGTGGGCGTCGGCCGGTGCGGCGTGTCGTGGACACTCGCGTTGGGCGCGGGGCGCGGGGCGTTGGGCGTTGGGCGTTGGGCGTTGGGCGTTGGGCGTTGGGTGTTGGGTGATGGGCGTTCGGCGCGGGGGGCGTTGGGCGCGGGGGGCGGGGTGCGGCGCGGGGGCGCGGTGGCAGGGCGGGAGCGTGCGCGCGGCTGGCACGATGGGACGATGCCCGTCATCTCGCTCGATTCCGCCGACGACCCGCGCCTCGCCGACTATCGCGACCTCACCGACGTGTCGCTGCGCCGCGTCACCGAACCCGAGGGCGGGCTCTACATCGCCGAGTCGGCGAAGGTGCTCGACCGGGCCCTCGGCGCCGGCCACCGTCCGCGCTCGGTGCTCGTCCAGCAGAAGTTCCTCGCCGACGCGCTCGCGCTCGTGGGCGAGGAGGTCGATGTGTACGTCGTGCCGGCCGAGATCGCCGAGCATGTCACGGGGTACACCGTGCACCGCGGGCTGCTGGCCTCCATGCATCGCCCCGCACCGGCATCCGTCGCCGACGTCGTCCGCGACGCCCGTCTGATCGTCGTGCTCGAGGACATCGTCGATCACACGAACGTCGGCGCCGCCTTCCGCTCGGCCGCTGCCCTGGGCGCCGACGCCGTGCTCGTCACCCCGCGCTGCGCTGACCCGCTGTACCGCCGCAGCGTCCGCGTGAGCATGGGCACGGTGTTCCAGGTGCCGTGGACGCGTCTTCCCGAGTGGGGGGATGCCGCAGCCCTTCTGCACGAGGCCGGGTTCCACCTGGCGGCCCTGGCGCTGTCGGAGGACGCCGTGACCCTGGACGCGTTCTCCGCCGTCGGGCACGAGCGGGTCGCGTTGCTGATGGGGTCGGAGGGTGACGGGCTCAGCCGTCACGCCCTCGCCGCGGCGGACACGGTCGTGACGATCCCGATGGCCGGGGGAGTCGACTCGCTCAACGTGGCCGCGGCGAGCGCGGTCGCACTGTGGGAGCTGGGGCGCACGGCGCGCTGACGGTTGCGACGGCTCGGACGGGATCCTCTGGAGTGGGGAGGGCTCCGGCGGGCTCGGCGGCGCGCACCACGTCGGGCGAGGCCGGAGGGCTTCAGTCGAGCCGGAACCGCTCGCGCATCAGCCTCTCGGAACAGGCGGCCGCGCAGACCCGGCCGTCGGGATCGGCTTCGAGGAGGGCGAGCACGTCGTCGGCGAGGCCCTCGGCACCGGCGAGGTACCAGCGTTCGACGACCGATCCCTCGGCGGCCACGCGGCGATCTCGTGCGTCATCGCGGGGAAGGCCCTCGGACGGCGTGTCGTCTCGCGACATGGCGAGCTGCACGTGCGCGGGTAGTTCATCCGGCCCGGCGGGCGTTGCGGGAGCCGTGAAGAGCGACACGGTGACACCTCGCGCCGACCACAGGAGCTAATCGATGTCGAGGCTCTGCCATCGGGGGTCCTCCACGCTCCAGGCCGACCAGTCGGGGCCTTCGGTGCAGAAGGTCCATTCGCCGGAACGGGCCGCGAGGGCTGCGGCGACCGCCAGCGCGGCGCCGCGGACGTCGCGCTGATCGCCGTCGGCGAAGACGGACAATCCCGGTGCCCGATCGGAAGAGACCACGTCCCATCCGTCGACGCGGAAGTGTTCGCTTTCGACCTCGGGCGTCCACCCCGCGTCGGCCAGTCCCTCGGCGAGTCCCTCGGCGTCCCGCAGCAGGGTCTCGGCGTCGACCGCGTCGAGCAGCGCGAGGACGGCGTGCGGCAGGGTCGCGCCGGGTTCCATCGGCCTCACGCCTGCGGCTCGCGCGAGCCCGTGGCATCCACTCCGGGAGCGAGGGTCACCACGGGCAGGGGATCCGGACGCTTCGCCCGCACGTGATCGCCCGACGACTGGTGGCGCAGGCGCCGCAGCACCCAGGGCACGAGGTACTCACGCGCCCAGACGAAGTCCTTCTCGCGCGCGGCCCGCCACGTCGTCGCGGTCAGGGCCTCGGGTCGCATCGCCTGCAGGTCGTTGGGTACGTTCAGCGCGCGCAGCACCATGCGGGCGACCTCGTGATGGCCCAGGGCGTTGTAGTGCAGGCGGTCGTCGTCGAAGAAGCGCATGTCCTGCACCTCTTTGAGGCTCCATTGGTCGGCGACGACGCAGTCGTAGCGGTCGGCGATCGCGCGGATGTTCTCGTTGTAGATCGCGACCTTGCCACGGATGTTGCGGAACACCGGGGTGAAGTCGGTGTCGACGCCCGTGAAGACCACCAGCGTCGCGCCGTCGCGCACCAGACGCCTGACCGCGTCCTCGAACTGCTGGGCCACCGCGTCCGGATCGCTCCCCGGCCGGATGACGTCGTTGCCGCCGGCCGAGAACGTGATCAGATCGGGCTTGAGGGCCAACGCCGGATCGATCTGATGGTCGACGATCTGCGCGATGAGCTTGCCGCGCACGGCCAGGTTGGCGTAGGCGAAGTCGTCGACCTGGCCGGCGAGCACCTCGGCGACGCGGTCGGCCCAGCCGCGGTGACCGCCGTCGGGCAGGGGATCGCCGATCCCCTCGGTGAACGAATCGCCCAGCGCGACGAAGCGGCGCCAGGGGTGCGGACCGGGGTTGTCGGCCGAGGACGGGGTGCGGGGCGAGCGCGGTTCGAGAGTCATCGATACCTCCACCCCCAGGCTAACCCCGGCCTCCGACACGGCAAGAGACGCGGATGCCATTCGCCCGCCGCGGGCCGCCCTTCGGGGGCGCACTGCCCGCGGGTGCGCTGCCGGGTGCGCTGCCGTGTGCGCTGCCGTGTGGCCCCATCCGCGGGCACGCTGCCGCGTGCGCCCCCCACTGCGCGTCGCCGCGTGCACCGAACGCGGGAGCCGTCTTCGAGGAACGCGCCCGTGGCGAGGAACGCAGTTCGCGGTGAGGAACGCGCCCGTGGCGAGGAACGCAGTTCGCGGCGAGGAACGCGACCCGTGGCGAGGAACGCGACCTGTGATGAAGAACGCTCTGCGTGACGAGGAACGCGCCCGGCGGCTCCGGCACACGCGATTCGCGCTGAGGAACATCGCCGGCGGCCTCGGCACACGCAGCTTCTTTCGAGAAACGCCGCGTCCCGGCGTTTCTGAAGAGGAATCGCGTTTCTGGCCGATGAGGGCGCGGATCAGCTCACAGCACGACCTCGCGCGGTGGCGGAACCGCCTATCGTGGATGTTCGCGCTCGCGAGGGGAGGAGGTTCGATGCTGGAAGAAGAAGCCCGCACCTCGAACCCTCCTCACGTCGACGCCGCGAACGGCTCATCGCCGCTCGCCCGCATCGCGAGCCCCGGTCCGGTGGCGAGCCCCGGTCCGGTGGCGAGTCCCGGTCCGGTGGCGAGTCCCGGTCCGGTGGCGAGTCCCGGCTTGATCGCGAGCCCTGGTCCGGTGGCGAGTCCGGGTCCGGTGGCGAGTCCCGGTCCGGTCGCGAGTCCCGGCCCGACACCGTCGCGCTCCAAGACGGCCGCCGCGACGGATGCCACCACCGCGGCATCCCGAACAGCCTCCGTCGCCCCCGCCTCCACCGTTCCCGATCCGGCGCGCCACAACCCGTCCGACCCGTCCCACGCCACCGCACCCGTCGCCGACGAGCCCGCTCCCGGCGCCGTTCCCGTCCTCGACCTCGACGGCGCCGTCGACGGCTCCGAGCCGCACTTCGGTTCCTTCGCCGCCGAGCACCTCTCGCCGTCGTTCCCGCAGCGCGCGCCGTGGGGAACCGCGCAGCGCCTGCGCGCATGGCAGGCCGAGGCGCTCGACCAGTATTTCGGCTCCGATGGGCCCGACGGCGTCGGAAAGGGTCCCCGCGACTTCCTCGCCGCGGCCACCCCCGGCGCCGGAAAGACCACGTTCGCCCTCCGTCTCGCCTCTGAACTCATGCGTCGACGCGTGGTCGACCGCATCGTCGTCGTGGCCCCCACCGAGCACCTCAAGACGCAGTGGGCCGAAGCGGCCGCGCGAGTCGGCATCCGTCTCGATCCTTTCTTCTCCAACCGCCACGCCACTCCCTCTCGGCAGTACCACGGCGTGGCCGTCACCTACGCCCAGGTCGCGGTGAAGGCCGAGGTGCACCAGCGATTGACGATGGATGCCAGGACCCTGGTGATCCTCGACGAGGTGCACCACGGTGGTGACGCCCTCAGCTGGGGCGATGCCCTGCGCGAGGCCTACGGGCGCGCGACCCGCCGTCTGCTGCTGTCGGGGACGCCGTTCCGCAGCGACACCGCGCCCATCCCGTTCGTGGAGTACCACCCCAACGCCAAGGGCATCCGCCTCTCGCGCACCGACTATGCCTACGGCTACCGGCGCGCGCTGGACGACGGGGTCGTCCGCCCGGTCTTCTTCCTCGTCTACGCCGGTCAGATGCGCTGGCGCACCAAGGCGGGCGAAGAGATGGAGGCGCAGCTCGGCCAGGACAACACCAAGGACATCACCTCGCAGGCCTGGCGCACCGCCCTGGACCCGAACGGCGACTGGATCCCGGCGGTGCTGCGCTCCGCCGATCGCCGTCTGAACGAGGTGCGCGAGACGGTCCCGGATGCCGGGGGCCTGGTCATCGCGACCGATCAGACCGCCGCGCGCGCCTACGCCGCCATCCTCGAGGACATCAGCGGTGAAAAGGTCACCGTCGTGCTCTCGGACGAGGCCGAGGCGTCGGGACGCATCGAGACGTTCTCGAAGGGGACGACCCGCTGGATGGTCGCCGTCCGCATGGTGTCCGAGGGCGTCGACGTCCCGCGCCTGGCCGTCGGCGTGTACGCCACGAGCGCCTCGACGCCGCTGTTCTTCGCCCAGGCCATCGGCCGCTTCGTCCGCGCCCGACGTCGCGGCGAGACCGCCAGCGTCTTCCTCCCCAACGTCCCGCAGCTGCTCGCCCTCGCCGGCGAGATGGAGGCGCAGCGCGACCACGCCCTCGACCGCGACAGCGACGCCGAAGACCAGTGGAACGCCGAAGAAGACATGATGGATGCCGCCGAGCGCGAGGACAAGGCATCCGATGCGCTCGAGCAGGAGTTCGAGTACCAGGCGCTCGGCTCCCTCGCGCACTTCGACCGCGTGCTGTTCGACGGGCAGGAATTCGGCCAGCTTGCCGTGCCGGGGACCATCGAGGAGGAGGAGTTCCTCGGCATCCCGGGCCTTCTCGAACCCGAGCAGGTGCATGAGGTGCTGATGTCGCGCGCGACGCGGCAATCGCGCCACCGCTCGACCCGCGAGGCGGGCGAGAAGGAGAACGGCGTCGAACCCCCCAGCGTCGACGAGGGCGGTCTGCCGGGGCCGCTGCACCGCACGCTCAAGGAACAGCGTCAGCTGCTGAACACGATGGTGGGTCTCTACGCCCGTCAGACCGGCGAGCCGCACGGTCTCGTTCACGCCGAGCTGCGGCGCCTATGTGGCGGACCGGCCGTGTCGCACGCGACCGTCGCGCAGCTGCAGGCCCGGATCGACCTGCTGCGCAAACGCGTGCGCTCCTGACCGGCCCCGGCGCGCCGGCTCCGCCGCCCCGCCCCGCCGCCCCGGCGCGCCGGCTCCGCCGCCCCGCCCCGCCGCCCCCTGTTCTCGCGAGACTGCATCGCGCTGACAACTCGGCGACATCCTGCAACCGAGATGTCAGCGCCATGCAGTTTCGACGCCAACGGGACCGCGCGGCCGGACCCGCGCGGCCGGACCCGCGCGGCCGGACCCGCGCGGCCGGACCCGCGCGGCCGGACCCGCGCGACCGCTTTCGCGGGGCCGAAATGCTGGCACGGAGTCGGCGGCATCCGCGTCATCACGAGGTTCGGAGGCCCGAAAAGCTGTCAGTATCGACGGCGCGCCCGAGGGGCGGCGAGCGACCTCTTACGGTGGGGGACGACCAGAAGGAGACCCGTGACGAACCTCGCCACACCCAGCGTCCGCGACCGTCGTCGCTGGGCGCGGTACCTCGTCGACGAACGCGCCGAGGCGCGCGTGTACCGCGAACTCGCCTCGCGCCGCACCGGTGAAGAGCGCGACATCCTGCTCGCTCTGGCCGAGGCCGAGGGTCGCCACGAACAGCACTGGATCGATCTGCTCGGCGACACACCGGAGCGCCTGCCTGCGCCCGGCCTCGGCACGCGCCTGCTGGCGTGGATGGCCCGCCGCTTCGGCTCGATCTTCGTGCTCGCGCTCGCGCAGAACGCCGAAGCGCGCTCGCCCTACGCCGACGAGCCGTACGCCACCGCGGCCATGGCCGCCGACGAGCGCGTGCACCACGAGGTCGTGCGCGGTCTGGCCGCCCGCGGTCGCCGACGCCTGTCCGGCACCTTCCGTGCCGCGGTGTTCGGCGCGAACGACGGTCTCGTCTCCAACCTGGCTCTAGTGATGGGCGTCGGCGCGACCGGCGTCGCCCCCAGCTTCGTCCTGTTCAGCGGGGTCGCGGGTCTGCTCGCGGGCGCCCTGTCGATGGGGGCGGGGGAGTTCGTCTCGGTGCGCTCCCAGCGCGAGCTGCTCGAGGCGACCGAGGAGAGCGATTTCGCCGATTCCGCCCTGCCCCACCTGGACCTGGATGCCAACGAGCTCGCGCTCGTCTACCGCACCCGCGGGATGGACGCCGACGCGGCGCTCGAGAAGGCCCGCGAGGTGGTCGTGGCCGCGCAGGCCGGTACGGCCCCGGCCGCGGCGGCTCCGGGGGAGTCCTCGCACGAGGTCGTCGGCAGCGCGTGGGGCGCGGCCGTGTCGAGCTTCCTCTTCTTCGCCTCGGGCGCGATCATCCCGGTGCTGCCGTGGATCTTCGGCCTCTCCGGTCTCGGCGCGGTGGCTCTCGCCCTCGGGCTCGTGGGCGCCGCCCTGATGGCGACCGGCGCGATGGTGGGACTGCTCTCGGGCACCTCGCCCCTCCGGCGCGGTCTGCGCCAGCTCGCGATCGGCTTCGGCGCGGCCGCGGTGACCTACGTGCTGGGACTGCTGTTCGGGGTGTCCGCCGCCTGATGTCCGACGCGCGCACGGGGCCGTCTCTGACGCAGGGCGGCGCCGTCGCGTCGAGCCGGTGCCGGCACGCGGACCCCGTGGCGCTCCCGGCCGGTGCCGGCACGCGGACCCCGTGGCGCTCCCGGCCCGTGTCGGGTCGTCCTCGTTCGGTCCCTCGGCTCAGCCGCGACTCGCTGCGACGACCCGCGCGGCCTCGCGCACCGCGTCGTCGTTGCGCCGGCCGGCGCGCGAGCCCGCGAGTTTGGCGGCGATGTGCGCGCGGACGGTGACCGGCTCGTACAGCGCGGGGGCCTCGGCCGTCACGAATCCCGGCAGCGGTCGGATCACGGCATCCGCGTTACCGTCGTGGAAGAACGCCGCCGAGCGTCGCCGCTCGATCGTGCCGTCGATCACGGGCGGCTTCACACGGTGCAGGGTCGACAGCCACTTGTCGTTCGTCAGCCGCGCGGCCACGTCGCCCAGGTTCACCAGCAGCGCCCCCTCGGCGGGCGACACGTCGTTCCACGATCCGTCCGCAGCGAGCACCTGCAGGCCGGCGACGCGGTCGGCCCAGAGCACCGTCACCAGGCCGAAGTCGGTGTGCTCGCCCATCCCGGTCAGTTCCGCGCCGAGTTCGATCGACCCGGGCGGCAGGGCGTAGTTGTTCATGCGCAGCACGTCGATCGAGTGATCCGTGAGGTCGTCGAAGAAGTCGTCGGGCACGCGCAGCGCGGCCGCGAAGATGCGGGTGAGCGTCTGCGCCACCCGCCGCGCCTCGTCGAAGTACGCGCGCACGGCCGGACCGAAGGCGTCGACCTCGGTCGGCCAGACGTTCTCGGCGTAGTCCTCGGCCGTCGCGGCGGTACCCGGGTACTCGCGCCACGACGTGCCCACGTTGAACGCCTCGAAGAAGTCGTTCATGCGCGTCACGGGGTCCACCCCCAGGCTGTAGCTCAGGGACTCGCTCCGGGGCGGGCTGTATCCGCGGTTCTCGCCCGCGGGCCGCACGAACCGCTTCTTCTCGGCCAGCGGCAGCGCGAAGAAGGCGTCGAGCCCCGCTTCGAGGTCGCCGATGACGGCATCCGGGATGCCGTGTCCCACCACCTGCAGGAAGCCGACGGTGCGGCACGCGTGGTCCACGGCGGCGACGACGGCCGCGCGGGCGTCGGGTGAGCCGGGGCCGACCCAGGCGGAGATGTCGATCGTGGGGACGTGGAAGCGAGCCATCGGGCGATCCGTTCTGACGGGGACGCTTCGACGCTAGGCCGACCGTGTCACGTCGGTGTTTCGGCGCGGTCACGACCCGCGGGCCCGTGCCGAGCTGCCGCAGCGGGCGCCGCCGGTCAGCACTCGCCGCCGGTCCGCAGCGGGCGCCGCCGGTCAGCAGGCGCCGCCCGCACGGGTTCGCCGTCTCGTGCTTCCGGACGAGACGAGAAAGACCCCCGGGTCGAAACCCGGGGGTCTTTCTCGTTCTGTGCGCGAGGGGGGACTTGAACCCCCACGCCCGTTAAAGGGCACTAGCACCTCAAGCTAGCGCGTCTACCTATTCCGCCACCCGCGCATCTGGGTGTTTCGCTGCTTTCGCAACGAGGAACGACATTACCACGCTCCCGGCGCCGCCTCGAACCGGCGGAGCACCCCGGGCGCGTCCCGCGTCCGGACCGCGGCGACGCGAGACGACACGCGGCGGGGGAGCGCGGTGCGTGAAGGTACCGTAGTGCGCATGCCCGAGCGCGAAACCGACGTCCCCGAGGTCGCCCGCATCGCATCCGACCTCATCCGTTTCGACACCTCGAACTACGGCGGGGGGCGCGCGAACGGCGAACGCGAGGCCGCGGAGTACGTGGGCGCCTACCTCGAACAGCTCGGCCTCGACACCGCGTATTACGAGCCCGTCGCACGCCGCACGAACGTGTGCGCGCGGGTGCCCGGTCGCGACCGCGACAAGCCGGCGCTCATCCTGCACGGGCACCTCGACGTCGTCCCGGCCGTCGCCGAGGACTGGAGCGTCGATCCTTTCGCGGGCGAGATCCGCGACGGCGTCCTGTGGGGCCGCGGAGCGGTCGACATGAAGGACATGGATGCCATGATCCTCACGGCCGTGGCCGACGTGCTGCGCGCAGGGGAGCAGCCCGAGCGCGACGTGATCGTGACGTTCTTCGCCGACGAGGAGAACGGCGGTGTCGACGGCTCGGCGCGGGTCGTGACGGACCGGCCGGAGTGGTTCGCCGGCGCCACCAAGGCGATCAGCGAGGTCGGGGGCTACTCGATCGCGGTCGGCGACCGCCGTGCGTACCTGCTGCAGGTGGGCGAGAAGGCGCTGATCTGGATCAAGCTGGTCGCGCGCGGTCGCGCGGGCCACGGCAGTGGCCTGCATCCCGACAACGCCGTGACGCGTCTCGCGCACGCCGTCGCCGCTCTCGGGCGCACCGAATGGCCCATACGCCTCACCGACACCACATCGAAGCTGCTGGCGGGACTCGCCGAGATCACGGGCGATGATGCGGGCGATCCCGACGCCCTCGCCCTGCGCACCGGCGCGGCATCCAGCTTCATCCGTTCCACCCTGCGCACGACCACCAATCCCACCGGGCTCACCGCGGGCTACAAGCACAACGTGATCCCCGACCGGGCCGAGGCGCTGATCGACGTGCGCGTGCTACCGGGCACCGAGCAAGCTGCGCTCGCCGACATCCGCCGCATCGTCGGCGACGATGTCGAGATCGAGATCGTCCACCAGGACATCGGCCTCGAGGTGCCCTTCTCGGGCGACCTCGTCGACGCGATGATCGCGCAGCTGGACCGACACGACCCCGGCGTTCCCGTGGTGCCGTACCTGATGGGTGGCGGCACCGACAACAAGGCCCTCTCCACCCTCGGAATCTCCGGTTACGGATTCGCGCCGTTGCGACTCCCCGCCGATCTCGACTTCACCGGGATGTTCCACGGTGTCGACGAGCGCGTCCCCGTCGACGCGCTCGAGTTCGGTCGACGTGTTCTCGCCGACCTCCTCCGGACGTACTGAAGGACCGTATGCACATCTTCGAGGTCATCATCCTCGGGCTCGTTCAGGGCCTCACCGAATTCCTCCCGATCTCCTCCAGCGCCCACCTGCGCATCGTGGGCGAGTTCCTGCCGTCGCAGACCGACCCGGGAGCGACGTTCACCGCCATTACCCAGATCGGCACCGAGCTGGCGGTGCTGATCTACTTCCGCAAGAAGATCGCCCGCGTGATCTCGCGCTGGTTCCTCTCGCTCAGCGGGAAGGTGGCGCGCAACGACCCCGATGCCCGGATGGGCTGGCTCGTCATCATCGGCACGATCCCCATCGCGCTCCTCGGCGTCCTGCTGCAGAGCCTGATCCGCGACAACTTCCGCAGCCTCTGGATCACTGCGATCGTGCTGATCGTCTTCGGCATCCTGCTCGGATTCGCCGACCACTACGGTGCCCGAAAGCGCGAGCTCGACGACCTGACCTACCCGCACGGTGTCGCGTACGGTTTCGCGCAGGCGCTGGCCCTGGTGCCGGGGGTCTCGCGCTCGGGTGCGACGACCACGCTGGGGCGCGCGCTGGGGTACAAGCGCACCGCGGCCGCGGAGTACTCGTTCCTGCTCGCGGTGCCGGCCGTGTTCGCGAGCGGTCTGTTCGAGCTGTACACGAGCTTCGACGAGGGCACCGGACCCTTCACGCTCGGCGAGACGGCGATCGCGACCGTCATCGCGTTCGTGGTCGGCTATCTCGTGATCGCGTTCCTCATGCAGTACCTCAAGCGCGGCAGCTTCCTGCCGTTCGTGATCTACCGCGTCGTCCTGGGCGTCGTGATCATCGTGCTGCTGCTGACGGGCGTGGTCCCCGCGGAGTCGACGGTCATCGCCAGCTGAATCACGGATGCCACGACGGCACCGTCCCCGCGGGGGCGGCGCCATCGTGTCGCCCCGGGCCCGACGAAGGGCCCCGGGCCCAGCGAAGGGCCCCGGGCCCAGCGAAGAGCCCCTGGCCCAGCGAAGAGCCCCGGGTCCGGCGGACGGACCGGGACCCCGACGACCTCAGCGCCGCGGCGGGTCGTCGCGACCGGGCTTGGCGGGGCCGTCGCCGCCGCGGCGCAGGTACCGCTCGAACTCCTGGGCGATGGCGTCCCCGGACGCCTCGGGCGAGTCCCACGTGTCGCGGGTCTGCTCGAGCTGGCGGATGTAGTCGCTCATCTCCTCGTCGTCGGCCGCCGCCGCGTCGATCGACGCCTCCCATTGGCGTGCCTCGGCGTCGAGGTCTCCGCGGGGCATCGCGATGCCGGTGACCGTCTCGAGTCTGTCCAGCAGGGCGAGGGTGGCCTTGGGCGAGGGGGTGTGACCGGCGACGTAGTGCGGGACGCTGGCCCACAAGCTCGCGGTGGGGATGCCGACCTGCTCGGCCGCGTAGCCGATCGCGCTCAGGATGCCGACGGGCCCCTCGTACAGGCTGCGCTCGAGTCCGAGGGACTGCCGGACGGCGTCGTTGTCGCTGCCGGCGAACACCGAGATCGGGCGCGTGTGGGGAACGTCGGACATCATCGATCCCAGGGCCACGAACCCGCTGACGTCCTCCCGGAGAGCGACGTCGATGAACTCCGCCGCGAAGGCCTGCCATGCGCGCGCGGGTTCGACGCCGACGAGCAGCCAGATCTCGGCGTCGTCGCTGCGGACGACGGGGCGCAGGAGTCGCGCCTCGGGCCAGGTCAGGGTGCGGCGGCCCTCGGCATCCACTCCCACCTGGGGGCGTGTGTACTGGTAGTCGAAGTAGAGCTCGGGATCGACCGTGTGGACGACTTCGTACTCCACGTCGGCGCGCAGCAGGGACGCGGCCGCCGATGCGGCTTCTCCGGCGTCGTTCCAGCCGTCGAATGCGGCGACGATGATCCGGCGACCCAGTGCGTCCACGCAACCTCCTCTGCCCCGTCGGGGCTGACTTCCAGGATAGGCGCACGCGAGAACCCGTGGTCGGAGGGCGGGGGACGGGCGGCGCCGGGGCGCGACGACGCCCGCGAATAGGATGGAACGATGACTTCTCCCTCTCCCGCCGCCGTCCTGTGGGACATGGACGGCACTCTCGTCGACACCGAGCCGTACTGGATGGCTGCGGAGGTGCCGTTGGTCGAGCGCTTCGGCGGGACGTGGTCGCACGAGCAGGCGCTGGGGATGGTGGGCCTCGCCCTCGAAGACTCCGCGCGACTGCTGCAGAACGCCGGGGTGCCCTGGGGTGTCGACGAGATCATCGCGCATCTGACCGACGAGGTGTTGCGTCAGCTCGCCTCGACGGGTGTGCCGTTCCGCCCCGGCGCGCGCGAACTGCTCGCCGACCTGCGGTCCCACGGCGTCAAGACGGCCCTGGTGACGATGTCGATGCGGCGCATGGCCCTCTCGATCGCCGACCTGATCGACTTCCCCGCGTTCGACCTCGTCGTCGCGGGCGACGACGTCGACAAGCCCAAGCCGCATCCCGACCCGTATCTGCAGGCGGCTCGCGAGCTCGGCGTCGACATCCGCGACACCGTCGCGATCGAGGACAGCCCCAACGGACTGCGATCGGCACTCTCCAGCGGCGCCGTCTCGCTGGGCGTCCCGCTCATGGTCTCCCTCGACGGGGTGGGCGCCCACGCCCTGTGGCCCAGCCTCGAGGGACGGACCACCGCAGACCTGCGCGCACTGCACGCCGCGCACACCACCGCCCGCACCGATGAGACACAGGCCACCCGATGAGCGAGACCCCCCACCTGAGCGGCCCCTTCCGCATCGGAGACCGCGTCCAACTGACCGGCCCCAAGGGTCGCATGCACACGATCACGCTGCGCGAGGCCGGAGAGCTGCACACCCACAACGGCGTGCTCAAGCACTCCCTTCTCGTGGACCAGCCCGACGGCAGCGTCGTGACCAACAGCTCCGGCCACGACTACCTGGCGGTGCGACCGCTGCTGCGCGACTTCGTCATGTCGATGCCCCGCGGAGCCGCGATCGTCTACCCCAAGGACGCCGCGCAGATCCTCGCCCAGGCCGATGTCTTCCCCGGCGCGACGGTCGTCGAAGCCGGTGTCGGCTCAGGGGCGCTGTCGCTGTGGTTGCTGCGCGCGATCGGGCCCGGGGGTCGCCTGCTGTCCTTCGAGCGCCGCGAGGAGTTCGCCGACGTCGCCCGCGCCAACGTCGAGACCTTCCACGGCGAGCACCCGGCGACGTGGGAGGTCGTCGTGGGGGATCTCGTCGAGAGCCTTCCGGATGCCGTGGCCCCGGCATCCGTCGACCGTGTCGTGCTCGACATGCTGGCTCCGTGGGAGTGCATCGACGCCGTCGCCGACGCCCTGACACCGGGCGGGGTCGTGCTCTGCTACATCGCCACCGCCACGCAGCTGAGCCGCGTCGCCGAGTACATCCGCGCGACGGGCCTGTTCACCGAACCGGATGCCAGCGAGACGATGGTGCGCGGGTGGCACGTCGAGGGGCTCGCGGTGCGCCCCGACCACCGCATGGTCGCGCACACGGGCTTCCTGATCACCGCGCGGCGCCTCGCGCCGGGGGCGATCCCGCCCGAGGTCAAGCGTCGCGCGTCGAAGTCGAGCTACGGCGACGAGGACGTGGAGCTGTGGACCCCGGGCGCCGTGGGCGATCGCGAGATCACCGACAAGAACTTGCGCAAGCGCGTGCGCGAGGCGCAGAAGTCGGCCGAGGGCGTGCGACAGTCCGTGGCCGGAGCGCCGATGCAGGACGATGCGTCGCGGGCGCGGGACGACGCCGCGCCGACGCGCGAGGACGCGGCGCCGACGTCCTGAGCGACGCGGCGGGAGAGCACAGCGAGTGCACCTAAACTGTTCCGGTGCGCAGACTCCCCGCTCTCGTTGCCGTGACCGCTCTGGCCGGAATGGGCCTCGTCGGGTGCTCGGCATCCGCCGCCTCGTCGTGCCCGACCCCCACCGACGGGGCGATCGCCTCGGTGGTCGACGCGAGCGGTGACTTCGGCGCGGCCCCCTCGGTGTCGCTGCGGTCGCCGTTCGTGCCCCAGCAGGCCGGTACCGAGACCCTCATCGCGGGCGACGGTCCGCGCATCACGAGCGAGAAGCAACTGGCTCTCGTCGACGTCACCGTGCTCGACGCCACCACCGGCGCGCAGCTGGTGGCGACGCCGTACACGGACGATCAGACCGCGACGCCCCTGCCGCGTCTCACCCAGGCGATCCCCTCGATCGCGCCGCTGCTGACCTGCGTCGCCGAGGGCTCGCGCGTGGCCGTGGCCATCCCCGGCTCCGACCTCGGCGCCCAGGGAGCGCAGGCGCTCGGTGTGGACGAGGGCGACGGGGCGGTGTTCGTCTTCGACGTGCGCAAGGTCTTCCTCCCCGCCGCGAACGGTGCCGACCAGTACAACGCCGACTCGGGCATGCCGTCGGTCGTCCGCGCGCCCGACGGCCAGCCGGGCGTCGTCATCCCGGCCGGCGATGCGCCCACCGTGCAGCGCACCCAGACCATCAAGAAGGGCGGCGGCGAGGTCGTCGACGCCGACTCCTCCGTCGTGATCCACGTGCAGGGCCTGGCGTGGGGGGCGAGCACGACCTTCGCCTCGACGTGGACCAACGGCTCGCCCGGCCAGGCGACGGTCTCTGCCCTGCCGCCCGCGCTCGCCTCGGCGATCGAGGGACAGACGGTGGGCTCGCAGGTGCTCGTGGTCGTCCCCGCCGACCAGACCGAGGCCGACCAGCAGGCCCTGCAGGCGCCCGCGGACACGGCCCTCGTGTACGTCGTCGACATCCTCGGCGTCGTCGGCTGAGTCCGGGTCCGCCGGGCGTCGGTGCGCCCGTCGGCGGCGGGGCCTGCCCGGCCTAGGATGGGCGGGTGCCCGCCACCGCGTCCCGAAGCGCTCCCGAGGAGCGCCTGGTGAACCTCGTCGTCGCCCTCATGGCGACCGATCAGGGTCTGACCAAGGACACGATCCTGTCGTCCGTCACGGGCTACCGCGAGCAGCTCGAGGCGGGGGCCTCGAAGGACGCCCTCGAGAAGATGTTCGAGCGCGACAAAGAGAACCTGCGTGGCCTGGGCGTTCCCATCGAGACGATCGGCAACCGGTCCGACCCCGACGATCTGCGGGAGGCGCGGTACCGCGTCCCCACCGCCGAGTACGCCCTGCCCGACGACATCTCGTTCAGCCCGGCCGAGATCGCGCTGCTCAACGTCGCCGGTGGCGTCTGGGGCAGCGGATCGCTCTCGGCCGACGCCCGCAGCGGCCTGCGCAAGATCCGGGCCCTCGGCATCGCCGTCGATGAGCCGATCATCGGGTACGCCCCGCGCATCCGCGTCCGCGACGCCTCTTTCGCCGCGCTGCAGCGTGCGATCGAGGAATGCCGTGTCGTGACCTTCGTGTACCTGCGCCCGGGTGAGGCCCAGCCGCGCGAGCGGCGCGTGCGCCCCCTCGCGCTGGTGGAGTACGAGGCGCGATGGCACGTGTTCGGGTTCGATCTGAACATGGATGCCGAACGCACTTTCCTGCTCTCGCGCATCGTCGGGGACGTCGCCCTGCGTCGTGAGAAGTTCGACCCCGCTCTGCGCGAGGGCGCCGGGGATCGTGCGCTGGCCGGTCTGAGAGCCCTCGCCGAACGCCAGCGGGCCCTGCTCGAGGTGCACCCCGGCACCGAGGCGGCGCTGCGCCTCGCGCGTCGCGCGCAGCAGGCGCCGCAGGGCATCCTCGTTCCGTACGTCGACCTGCACGTCTTCGCCGACGAACTGGCCTCTTACGGACCCGAGGTGCGGGTGGTCGCCCCCGACGATCTGCGCGACGAGGTCGTGCGCCGATTGAGGGCCACCGTCGCCGTCCACGGGGGTGGCGCATGAGCGCGGATCGTCCCGCGGTCCCCGACCGTCCCGTGGCCGCCCTCGACCGCGCGGCTCTGCTGCTGCAGCTCGTGCCCTACCTGCTCGGCAAGGGCGAGGTCGCGGTGACCGAGGCCGCTGCCGACTTCGACGTGGCCCCCGACGAGATGCGTGCGATGGTCGAACGCCTCACGGTCATCGGCCTGCCGGGGGAACGCGGCTACTGGCAGCTTCCGCATGATCTGTTCGACATCGACTGGGATCTGCTCGACCGCGACGACGTCATCGCCATCACCAACACCGTCGGACTCGAACGCTCCCCGCGCCTGACCGCGCGCGAGGCGGCGGCGCTGCTGGCGGGGCTTCAGCTCGCGCGCAGTCTGCCGCGTTTCGGCGACAGCCCGCTGGTGACCGGCCTGCTCGAGAAGCTCGCGCGCGGAGCCGCCGCGGCCCCGCCGGCCGTGATCGTCGCCCCCGGCCCGGTCGACGGGGTGCGTGACATCGTCGACCGCGCCCTGCGTGAACGCGTCGCGGTCACCTTCACCTACCGCGCACCCGGCGCGGCGCCGGCAACCCGCACGGTCGATCCGATCAAGGTGCACATCGCCGACGACCAGTGGTACCTGCAGGGGTGGGACCATCTGCGCCAGGCCGTGCGCACCTTCCACCTCGATCGCGTGAGCGATGCGGCGGTGACCGGCATCGCCGCCGTTCACGGCACCGACGAGGTGCCGGAGCTGTTCGCACCGAGCGACGACGAGGTCGTCGCGCGCTTCCGTTTCCCCCGCGCGGTCGCCCCGCTGCTGTCGGACTATCTCGAGCGAGCCGAGGTCGAGGACGCCGGTGACGGCCGGGCCGTGGCATCCCTGCGCCTCGCCGACGAGCAGAGCCTGAAACGTCTGGCCGCCCGACGCGGTGGAGAGGTCGAATTGCTCGAGCCGGCCGGCGCGCGTCGCGCGGCGGCCGCGTGGGCATCGGCGGGACTCGCGCAGTATCTCGACGTCGGCTGACAATCCGCCCGCTCCCGAGCGCGCCGGAGCAGCACGGGGGCGCGAGGGTTAGACTGAAGGCTCCCGACAACGACGAGGAGTCCTCATGCTCGGCAACCTCACCGGATGGCACCTTCTGGTCGTCCTCGCGGTCATCCTGCTGCTGTTCGGGGCCGCGAAGCTCCCCGCGCTCGCCAAGAGCATGGGGCAGTCCGCTCGCGTGTTCAAGAGCGAGATGAAAGAGATGAAGCGCGACGACGAGGCCGCCGCGCAGGCGTCCGAGTCGTCCCGCGCGACCGAGCCCGGCACCGCCTCGACCGCTGCGCCCGAACCGCGCAGGTCGACCGACCCCACCGTCTGACCCGTGGCGACGGCAGGGCCGCCGCGCATCGACGTGCCCGAGGGGCCGCGGCGCGACAAGCGCATGTCCATCGGCGCGCACCTCGTCGAACTGCGCAAGCGTCTGATGATCGCGGCGTTGGCGCTCGTGGTGGGCATGGTCATCGCGTTCGTCATCACCGACCCGATCATCCATCTGATCACCGGACCGATCCGCGAGATCGCCGCCCGCCGCGGCGACGATTTCTCGGCGCTCAACTTCACGTCGGTGACCTCGGCGTTCGATCTGCGCATGCGCATCGCCTTCTCGATCGGCATCTTCCTGTCGGCGCCGGTCTGGCTCTGGCAGATCTGGGCGTTCATCATGCCCGGTCTCACCCGTAAAGAGATCCGTTACACGGTCGGGTTCGTGGCATCCGCGGTGCCGCTGTTCTTCATCGGATGCTGGGTCGGCCTGCTGATCGTCCCGCACGTGATCGAGCTCATGTGGGGGTTCACCCCCGACGGCGGCGTCAACTTCTACAACGCCACCGACTATTACGACTTCGTCTTCAAGCTGCTCATCGTCGTGGGCGTGTCGTTCGTGCTGCCGGTCTTCCTGGTCGCCCTGAACGTCGCGGGCGTCATGAGCGGAACGGCGATCCTGAAGGGCTGGCGCGTGGCCATCCTCATCGCGACGGTGTTCGCCGCCCTCGCCACCCCCGCGGCCGACATCGTCAGCATGGTGATGCTCGCCGGCATCCTGGTGGTGCTGTTCTTCGCCGCGGCCGGGGTGTCGATGCTGTTCGACCGTCGCCGCGCCCGTCACGCGGCCGCTTCGGAGATGCCCTCGGGACCCATCGCGTGAGTTCGCCGAGTCCTGCGGAGCGGTTCGCCCGCGCCCGCGCGCGAACGTCCCATCCGCACACGGCGGACTTCGCCGAGATGCAGCGCTTCGAGCTCGACGACTTCCAGATCGCCGGATGCCAGGCCCTCGAGGACGGGCGCAGCGTGCTGGTGGCCGCCCCCACCGGTGCGGGGAAGACCATCGTGGGAGAGTTCGCGATCCACCTGGCGATGCTCGAACCGGGTGACAAGGCGTTCTACACCACACCGATCAAGGCGCTGTCGAACCAGAAGTTCCACGAGCTGCAAGAGATCTACGGCGACGACGCGGTCGGTCTGCTCACCGGTGACACGAACATCAACGCCTCGGCGCGCATCGTGGTGATGACCACCGAGGTGCTCCGCAACATGTTGTACGCCGACTCGCCGGCGTTGCGGGGCCTGCGTTTCGTGGTGATGGACGAGGTGCACTACCTCGCCGACCGCTTCCGCGGGGCGGTGTGGGAGGAGGTCATCATCCACCTCCCGCCGTCGGTGAAGCTGGTGTCGCTGTCGGCGACCGTGTCGAACGCCGAGGAGTTCGGCGACTGGTTGGACACCGTGCGCGGCGACACCGAGGTGATCGTGTCCGAGACCCGGCCGGTGCCCCTCGAGCAGCACGTGCTCGTCCGCGGCGACCTCCTGCCCCTCTTCGACGATCGGGCCGGGGTCGCCACGGCGCAGGTCAACCAAGAGCTCCTGCGCATCCGCGGCGGTCACGCCGGCGGGTACGACAACAACCGTCGCGCCCAGGAATACCGTTCGCAGCGCCACGCCGGGGGCCCGCGCCACGCGCACCAGCGTCGCGGCGGTCACAAGCCCCTCCGCGCCTCGCACGGGCCGCGCATCGAGCGCATCGACCGCCCCGAGGTCGTGGAGCTGCTGCAGCGCAACCACCTGCTGCCCGCCATCTTCTTCATCTTCAGTCGCGCCGGTTGCGACGCGGCGGTCCAGCAGCTGCGCCGCGCGAACGTGCGCCTGACCTCGGCGGAGGAGCGCGACGAGATCCGCCAGATCGTCGACGAGATGACCTTCACGCTGAAGGACGAGGATCTCGCGATCCTGCACTTCTGGGAGTGGCGCGACAACCTCGAGCGCGGTGTCGCCGCGCACCACGCGGGTCTGCTGCCGGCGTTCAAAGAGGTCGTCGAGGAGCTGTTCCGGCGCAAGCTGGTCAAGGTCGTCTTCGCCACCGAGACCCTGGCGCTGGGCATCAACATGCCCGCGCGCACCGTGATGCTCGAAAAGCTCGAGAAGTTCAACGGCGAGGCCCGCGTCGCGATCACGTCGGGGGAGTACACGCAGCTGACGGGCCGCGCCGGTCGCCGCGGGATCGACGTCGAGGGCCACGCGGTGGTGCAGTTCACCGAGGGCCTCGACCCGCAGTCGGTGGCCGCCCTCGCCTCGCGCCGCACGTACCCGTTGAATTCGAGCTTCCGGCCGACGTACAACATGGCCGTCAACCTCATCGATCAGTTCGGTCGCGGTCGTGCACGCGAGATCCTCGAATCCTCGTTCGCGCAGTTCCAGGCCGACCGCTCGGTGGTCGGTCTCGCCCGACAGGTGAAGGATGCCGAGGACTCCCTCGCCGGGTACGAGCAGGCGATGACGTGCGATCGGGGCGACTTCCGCGAGTACTCCACGATCCGCCGCGAGCTCAGCGACCTCGAGAAGCTCAACCGGCGCGACGCGACCGCGCCCCGTCGCCTGCGCGATGAGCGCCAGGCGCAGATCCAGTCCCTGCGCAAGCGGATGCAGCGGCATCCCTGCCACAACTGCCCCGAGCGCGAGGCGCACGCGCGCTGGGCGGAGCGGTACTGGAAGCTCAAGCGCACCACCGACAAGACCCGCCACCAGATCGACCAGCGCACCGGAACGGTGGCGCGTGTGTTCGACCGGGTCGTCGAGGTGCTCGCGACGCTGGAGTACGTCGCGATCGAGGACGACGGCGCCACCGTGCTCACGCGTGCCGGTCGCACGATGCGGCGCATCTACGGCGAGCGCGACCTGCTCGTGGCCGAGTCGCTGCGGCAGGGGCTGTGGGAGGGCCTGGACGCCCCGTCGCTCGCGGCCCTGGCGTGCTGCCTCGTGTACGAGCCCCGGCGCGACGAAGCCGGGCCGGGGGAGCGGGGGCTGCCGCGCGGTCCCTTCCGGGGGGCGCTGGATGCCACGCAAGGGCTCTGGCAGGAGCTTGACGACCTCGAGCGCGACCACCGCCTGCCCGGCTCCGAGGCACCCGCTCCGGGGCTCGCTCCCGCGATGCACGCGTGGGCGCGCGGCCTGCCGCTGGACACCGTGCTGACGCTCGCCGACATGGCGGCGGGAGACTTCGTGCGCTGGGCGAAGCAGACCATCGACCTCCTGGATCAGATCTCGCTCGTCGCCGAGCCGAAGCTGGCCAAGACCGCACGCACGGCCCTGGACACCGTGCGTCGCGGCATCGTCGCGTACACGTCTGCATGAGCGATGCCGTGACCCGCGCCGAGGACCGCGCGCCCGCGGTCGGCGGGCCGCGACCGCTGCTGCGATTGGCGTTCGCAGCGCCCCTGTCGGTCGTCGCCGGCCTGCTGATGGTGACCGCGTACCCCGCGTTGGCGTGGTGGCCGATGGCGTTCCCCGCCACGATCCTCGCCCTCGCCGTGCTGGTGGGGCGGCGCTTCTGGTCGGCGATGCTGATCGGACTGCTCTTCGGGCTGGCGTTCTTCTCGGTCAACCTGCTCTTCACCGCCCGCTATCTCGGACCGGTGCCCTGGGCCGCGCTGTCGATCCTCGAGTCCCTGCTGACGGCGGTCCTGGCCGCTCCCCTCGCCCTCGCCTACCGGTGGATGCCGCGCGTGGCGCCGGGACGGATGGGACGCCTGGTGCTGCTGCCGGCTCTCGTCGCCGGGCTGTGGACACTGCGGGAGCAGATCGTGGGGTCATGGCCGTACGGCGGGTTCCCCTGGGGGCGCATCGGTGTGTCCCAGGTCAACGGGCCGTTCGCCGAGGTCGCGTCCTGGGTCGGGATGTCGGGGCTGTCGTTCCTCGTGGTGCTCGTGTGCGCGCTGGTGGTCGAGGTCGTCCGTGGCGGCGCGGTGCGCCGCCCGGCGGGGGGGATCCCCGCCGTGGTCCTGCTGGTCGTGCTGCTGGTCGTCCCGCAATTCCCCACAGCGGACGCCGGGTCGCTCCGCGTGGGCGCGGTACAGGGCAACGGTCCCGCCGGCTACTTCGACCAGAAGGCGCGTGGGGCCGTGCTGAACGCGCAGCTGGCGGCATCCGCCCCGCTCTTCGGTCAGCGGATGGATGTGCTGCTCTGGCCCGAGGGGGGTGTCGACTCCGACCCCACCGCGAACGCGTCGACCTCGGCGGTGCTCGAGGAGCTCTCGCGTCGGGTCGATGCGCCCCTGCTGGTCTCGGCGGTGACCGAGCGCGGCGACGAGCTGTTCAACTCGTCGCTGCTGTGGACCGCCGACGGGCAGGTGGGCAGCACCTACGACAAGCGGCACCCCGTGCCTTTCGGCGAGTACGTCCCCGACCGGTCGTTCTGGGAGCCGCTCGCCCCCGACCTCATCGGACTGATCGGTCGCGAGTACACCCCCGGAACGGCTCCTCCGCTGATCGATGTGAACGGCGTCGGCGTGGGCCTGGCCATCTGCTTCGACGTGATCTACGACGATGTCGTGTGGGACGGCGCCCACGCGGGCGCCGAGGTGTACATGTTCCAGACGAACAACGCCGACTTCCGCGGGACCGACGAGAACCTGCAGCAGCTCGCGTTCGCCCAGATGCGCGCGATCGAGACGGGCCGCGCGGTCGTCAACCTGTCGACGGTGGGGACGAGTCAGGTGATCGCCCCGGACGGGTCGACCCTCGACGCGCTGCCCATCGACACCGCCGGTCATCTGCTGACCGATGTGCCGTTGCGGACGGGACTGACCCCCGCGGTCGTTCTGGGGCCGGCGATCAAGGTCGCGCTCGGCGGGGGGAGCCTGCTCGGGCTGCTCGCCCTGGGCGCGGTCGTCGGGGTGCGCCGGCGCGCGGCGCGTTGACCGCGGTCACGGGGCGGGCGTCCGGCCGCGGCGCGGCGTCCCGCGGCCCCGAACGACGAAGACGCCGGCCCGTGGGGGCCGGCGTCCAGGTTTTCGACGGAATGTCGATCAGGCGCTGAGTTTCTCGTTCCCGGCGCCGCGACGCGCGCGCACGAAGGCGAGACGCTCCTCAAGCAGTTCCTCGAGCTCGGGGAGGGTGCGACGCTCGAGCAGCATGTCCCAGTGCGTGCGGGCGGCCTTGTCGCCGGAGTGGTCGACGGTCGCCGTGCCGTCGCCGATGCGCAGCAGGGCCTCGGCACCGCACGTGCGGCACTCCCAGGCCTCGGGGACCTCGGCGTCCGCAGCGAAGGTCAGGACGGTGTCGCGTCCACAGGTGCTGCAGTTGTAGGTGTGTTGTGCACGGTCGTGGAACACGACGCCGTCTTCGCTCTGGAGGCTTTGGGCGCCGAGTCGGATGCCGCGGAGACTGCGGTCTGCCATTGTGTGGTCCTCTCGTCGGTCCCCATGTATAACGTCCGCACCTGTGCGCTTTATTCGAACCGTGCGCGTCTGGGCGCCTTTCACAGACGATGCTCAGTCAGCCGTCGTTCGCCCGCCGTTCACCACGGAGAGTGCCACATCGGCGCGGTCGGTGACGAGCCCGTCGACGCCCAGATCGAGCAGGCGTCGCATGTCGTGCTCGGCGTTCACGGTCCACACGTGCACCTCGACACCGGCGTCGTGCGCGGCCCGCAGAAGCCCGCGCGTCACCACCCGCAGGGGGCCCTGCCGCTCCGGGAGCTGGAGCGCATCGAGATCGTCGAGCATCGCCCGCATGCGTCGGACCTGCCGCAGCGCCAGCAGGGCGACGAGGCGGGCGACCGTCGCCGAGCCGGGGGAGGTGGCGGGGCGGACGTCCGCCCCGGCCGTAGCCGCCGCCGACAGGGCGGCCCGCCGACGCGCGTCGGAGAAGCTCGTCACGAGCACCCGTTCGGCGTGCGGGGCGACCAGGCGACCGACGCCCTCGGCGGCGGCGTCGGCTTTGACGTCGAGGTTGAATCGCACGTCCGGAAAGGCGTCCAGGGCCTGGGCGAGGGTCACGAGCCCGCCCCGCTCCGACATCAGCTCCTCGAGCTCGTGCAGCCGCACGTCGGCGATGCGGCGGGGATCCCCCGCGACGCGCTGCAGGTCGTCGTCGTGGAACAGCACCACCACGCCGTCGGCGGTCAGATGGCAGTCCGATTCGACGTACGAGACGCCGGCGGCGTGCGCCTCGGCCACCGCGGCGAACGAGTTCTCGGCGACGCCCTGGGCGGCGGCATCCGGAGTCACCAGACCCCGATGCGCGAGCACGCGCGGGGTGTCGGGGGAAAGGTAGGGATGCCGGGTCATCGCGGCGTCGGGGGGATCGTGCCGCCGGCGCTGTCGTCGCCGACGCGGGCGTCGCCGCTCAGGGGCGGAGTCGTCGCGCCGTCCGGCGGCAGCATCCCGTGCGAGGCGAAGGCGCCGGAGATGCCCTTGAGCGCCTCGGTGAACTCGCTCGGGATGATCCACAGCTTGCTCGACGCGCTGTCACTGATCTTCGGCAGGGTCTGCAGGTACTGGTACGCCAGCAGTTTGTCGTCGGGACGGCCCTCGTGGATGGCCGAGAAGACCGAGTGGATGGCCTCGGCCTCGCCCTGGGCGCGCAGGACCGCGGCCTGCTTGTCGCCCTCCGCCTCGAGGATCGCGGCCTGCCGACGCCCCTCGGCCTCGAGGATCTGCGACTGCTTCGAGCCCTCGGCCGTCAGGATCGCGGCGCGGCGGTCGCGTTCGGCTCTCATCTGCTTCTCCATCGAGTCCTGGATCGACACGGGCGGATCGATCGCCTTGAGCTCGACGCGGCCGACCCGGATGCCCCATTTTCCCGTGGCCTCATCCAAAACCACGCGCAGCTGGCCGTTGATGTTGTCGCGGCTGGTGAGCGCCTGTTCGAGGTTGAGCCCGCCGACGACGTTGCGCAGCGTCGTGGTGGTCAGCTGCTCGACGGCGCCCAGGTAATTGGCGATCTCGTAGGTCGCGGCGCGGGCGTCGGTGACCTGGAAGTACACGACGGTGTCGATGGACACGACGAGGTTGTCCTCGGTGATCACCGGCTGCGGCGGGAACGACACGACCTGCTCGCGCATGTCGAGCAGGGGGCGCACGCGGTCGACGAGGGGGACGACCAGGTTCAGACCGGGCGAGAGGGTCTTGTGGTAGCGGCCGAGCCGCTCCACGACCCCCGCTCGGGCCTGCGGGATGATCCGGATCGCCCGGAACAGCACGACGACGACGAAGACGGCCACGACCGCGGCCAGGACCCAGCCGATCGTGACGGGGATGACGTTCTCGATGGTCATGAGGGTCCTCACTGCTCGCGCGCGCGGACGACGGCGGTGGCCCCGTCGATGCGGACGACCTCGATGCGCGTGGCGGGGTCGAGTCGGATGCCGGAGTCGGTGGTCGCGGTCCACACGTCGCCGTTCGAGAGCTTGACCTGTCCCGCCACGGAGGGGGACACCCGCGTGAGGGTCAGACCCTCCAGCCCCAGGAGCGCCTCGACGTTGAAAGGGCGGGTGTCCGCGCCCGCGTGCAGGCGTCGCAGCAGCGGTGGCCGCAGGAACATCAGCAGCGCGACCGCGGCGAGGGCGGCGACGATGATCTGTACCCAGAGCGGGGCGCCGAGAAGGCCCGCGCCCAGACCGACGAGCCCGCCGACGGCGAGCATGAGGAACGTCAGCTCGCCCGTGAGCATCTCGACGACCAGGAAGACCAGGATCAGCGCGAGCCAGGCGATCCAGGCCCATGCGCCGATGGTGGAGAGAACGTCCATGTCGCACCTCCTGAGCCCGAACGTAGCACCGGGTCGTGGGGTGCGGGCCGAATCTCGACGAGCCCACAGCCTGCGGCCTCGGGGGGCGCGGGCCGCCTGATCGCTAGGCTGGAGCCTTGTCGTGTGCGCCCGGATCGGCCGGCGGCATCCGATCCCCGAATCGTCAGGAGAACCCCGTGTCCCAGACCCTCCCGTCCGGCTCGCTCAGCGGCAAGACCGCCCTCGTGACCGGCTCGTCGCGCGGTATCGGCGCCGACACCGTCCGATACTTCGCCGAGGCCGGCGCGAACGTCGTCATCAACTTCCGCAACAAGGCGCCACGGGCCGAGAAGCTCGCGACCCAGCTGCGCGAGCTGGGCGTCGAGGCGCTCGTCGTCGGCGCCGACCTGACCGATCCCGAGTCGGTGAAGGCGATGTTCGACGAGGTCGAGCGCACCTTCGGCGGTCTCGACATCCTCGTGCTCAACGCCTCGGGCGGCATGGAGTCGGGCATGGCCGAGGACTACGCGCTGCTGCTCAACCGCGACGCGCAGGTCAACGTCCTCGACACGGCCCTGCCCCTGCTGAAGGACGACGCCCGCGTGGTCTTCGTCACCAGCCACCAGGCGCACTTCATCCGCACCACCCCGACCATGCCCGAGTACGAGCCGGTCGCGCTGTCCAAGCGCGCGGGCGAAGACGCCCTGCGCGAGAAGATCCCCGCTCTCACCGAGCGCGGCGTCGGCTTCACCGTCGTCTCGGGCGACATGATCGAGGGCACCATCACGGCGACCCTGCTCGAGCGCGCCAACCCGGGCGCCATCTCCGCCCGCCGTGAAGACGCCGGCAAGCTGTACAACGTCGCCGAGTTCGCCGCCGAGGTGGCGCGCGCGGCGGTCGAGCCGGTTCCGGCCGACAACACGCGCCTCGTCGGGGACACGGGTTCGTTCGGAGGCGAGTGAGCATGCGGCCGACCGACATCGAGGCTCTGATCGGGGTCGGTCGGCCCACGATCTCGTCCGACGCGGCGTTCGCGGTCTTCGCGTCGTCGCGGCCGGACCTCGGCGCCGATCGCGCGGTGGGCCAGCTGTGGCGGGTAGACCTGCCGACCGGTCGGCCGCGTCGCCTGACCCGGGGGGTCGCCGATCGCGCGCCCCGGCTGTCTCCCGACGACGCGACCATCGCCTTCCTCCGCGAGGACGCGAAGGGTCGTACGCAGCTGTTCGTCGTCGCCGCGGCCGGCGGTGAGCCCGTTCCGGTGAGCGACCAGCCCGGGGGAGTGACGCAGCACTCGTGGTCGCCCGACGGAACGCGGCTGGCGTTCGCGGCCCGCGTGCCCGAGCCCGGTCGCTACGGCACGGTGGAGGGGCGGGATGCCGCAGCCGAGCCGCCGCGACGCATCACCGGCATCCGTTGGCACGCGAACGGAGCGGGCTTCCTCGACCGCCCCGCCCACGTGTTCGTGGTGACCGCGCCCGCGATGGACGCCGAGCCGTTCTACCCGCCCGCACCCGCTGCCGAGGCCGGGGAGGAGCGGGTCGTTCCGGCGGAGCCGACCCGGCTCACCGCCGAGGGTGCGAGCTGGAGCGGCGTGACGTGGAGCGCGGACGGCACCGAGATCCTCAGCGTCCCCGACGTCGTCGAGGCCGACCGCCGCGATCTGAGGGACCGCGTGATCGCGATCGGCGTCGACGGGGCCGCGCAGCGCGAGATCCTCGGTGCGTCGGCGAACCTGTCGATCGCCGAGGTGGAGGTCGCCCCGGACGGCGCCGTCTTCGTGCTGGCGCACGACGTGGGGGACGGCGGCATCGATTTCGTCGCCCCGGGAGTGGCGCTGTCCATCGTGGAGGACGGCATCCCTCGTCCCCTCACCGACCCCGAGACCATCGATCTGGGCGAGGTCGGCAGTCACGTGTCGTTCGACGGCGACAAGGCCCTCGTGCAGGACCGCACCCGCGGTCGGGTCCGGTTGCTGAGCGTCACGCGCGACGGGTCCGTGAGCGAGGTGCTGGGCGGCGACCTCGAGGTCGGCGGGCACGCCGCGGCGAAGGGGCGGGTCGTGGCATCCGTCGCCTCTCCCGAGTCCTTCGGCGAACTGGTGCTGGTGGAGGGCCGGGAGGTGCGGGCGCTGACCGCGTTCGGTGCGGCCGCCCGCGCGCGGGGGATCGTCGTCCCGGTCGAGCGCGAGGTGGCGGGGCGAGACGGCTCTCCCGTGCACGGGTGGGTCGCCGCGCCCGCCGGCGAGGGTCCCTTCCCGGTGATCCTCCAGATCCACGGCGGTCCCTACGCCTCGTACGGGGTGCACCTCTTCGACGAGACCCAGGTGCTCGTGGATGCCGGTTACGCGGTGGTCTACGCCAATCCCCGCGGCAGCGCGGGATACGGTCGCGCGCACGGGCGGGCGATCCGACACCGCATGGGGACGCTCGACTTCTTCGACGTCATGGACTTCTTCGACGGCGTCGTCGACGCCGACCCCCGCCTCGACGGGGCGCGGGCGGGCGTGATGGGCGGGTCGTACGGTGGGTACCTGACGGCGTGGGTGATCGCGCACGACCATCGCTTCGCGGGCGCGATCGTGGAACGCGGCTTCCTCGACCCGCTGACCTTCTCGGGCACGAGCGACATCGGCTCGTTCTTCGGCGACGAGTACGTCGGCACCGATCCCGCGCGCGCGGCCGCGCAGAGCCCGATGGCCGTGGTCGACCGGGTCCGGACGCCCACGCTCGTGCTGCACTCCGAGCTGGACTTCCGCTGTCCGCTCGAGCAGGCGACGCGCTACTACTCGGCGCTCAAACGCAACGGCGTCGACGCCGAGATGCTCATCTTCCCCGGTGAGGACCACGAGCTCACCCGTGCGGGCCGCCCCCAGCATCGGGTGCAGCGCTTCGACGCGGTGCTCGACTGGTGGGCGCGGTACCTGCCGACCGGGTGACGAGAAGAGGGGCCGGATGCCACGGCATCCGGCCCCTCTTCCGCCGCGGTCACGCCGCTTTGCCGAACTGGATCGCCCGCACGATCTGGAAGACGCCGAGCACGATCAGCGAGAAGCCGATCAGCAGGAACAGCGTCACCGCCCCCAGGAGCGGCGAGAACAGCAGGACGACGCCGGCGACGATACTGACGATCGCGAAGAAGATCGTCCAGGCGCGGGCCTTCGATCCGTGGCCGACGGTGGTGAGCGAGACCACGCCCTCGATGATCCACAGGATGCCGACGAGTGTGCCGATGAACACACCGAGCCACGCGGCGGTGGCGGGGAGGTTCGCGAACGAGAAGATCCCGGCGACGATGAAGAGGACGCCGAGGACGATGTGACCGATGCGGGCCCAGCCGGAACGCCAGAACAGGCCGATGCCGATGTTGACCAGCCCCGCGATGATGACGTAGACGGCGATGATGCCGACAGCGACCTGAGCGGTGCGGCCGGGCCAGATCAGGATGAGCAGACCGATGACGAGCGAGAGGGCCCCGCTGATGCCGAGCGCGGTGCGCAGGGCTCCGACGGCGGGGTTCGTCGTGGACGAGGACGACATGGCGAGCCTTTCTGTGTGATCGCTGGGAACAGCCCTCACCCTAGACCCGAACCCGAGGCGTCCGCAGACACACCGCGGCGATGCGTCACGCGGGGGAGTGGGGCACGATCAGCGCCACCGCGAAGAGCACGGGCAGGCACCCCACGGTCGAGATGAAGACCACGTCGCGCGAGAGGATCTCGCCCACGCCGTACCGCTGAGCGAAATTGAACACGTTCTGCGCGGTCGGCAGCGCCGCCAGCACGACGACGACGAACACCTGATCCGCCGGCAGCGCGAAGAGCGTCGAGATCCCGAAGGCGAGCGCCGGCATGACCAACAGCTTCAGCACCGATGCGATCACGACGTCGAGGCGACGGCCCGGCTCGGTGAGGACGCGCTGGCCGTACAGCGACATGCCGTAGGACATCAGCAGCACCGGCACGCAGGCTCCGGCGATCAGCAGGAGCGGGTCGAAGACGATCGGCGGAAGGTCGACGTCGAGCAGAGCGACGGCCACCCCGAGCGCCGACCCGATCAGCATGGGGTTCTTCGCCGTCTGCAGCAGGATGCGCCCGATGTTGCGCGATCCCGAGGTCGCGGCATCCAGGATCGTCAACGCGACGGGCATGAGCACCAGCAGCTGGAACAGGATCACGGGGGCCGAGAACGCCGCGTTGCCCAGCATGTACAGAGAGATCGGGATGCCGATGTTGTTGCTGTTGACCTGCCCGGCCGACAATGCGCCGATGACCGTTTCGCCGACCGGGCGCCGCAGGATCAGCCCCGAGACCAACGCATATGCGCCGATGATGACCGCGGCGGTGATCATCGACACGGGCAGCAGTGCCGAGAAGAGCGTCGCCACGTCCGCCTCGGCGAGGACGGTGAACAGCAGGAACGGTGACAACACGTAGAAGGTGAGCCGACTGAGGACGTGCCGTGCGTGGGGACCCAGCAGGTCGATGCGGGCGATGACATAGCCGACCACGACGGCGAGGCCGACGACGGCGAAACCGGTGAAGATCCCGCTCACGCGCCGAGCTTTCGCGAGGGGGCGCACGGGGGAGTCATCGGTTCGAGCGTAGCGGTGCAACGCGGCCGCCTCCGACGCGGCTTGGGGGTTCGCCGAGAAGTGGGCCCTCGGAGCGGCCCGGATCATCGCGACGGATCCCGTGGCGGCCGACCGCGACGAAGCGGTGGCGAGTGTTGCGGCTCATGCCAGCGTCTCGCTCTCGGTCGTTGCTGCCAGTCGCAATACGGGCCACGCATCGACATCGCGCAGGAGCTGCCTGTCGTGAGTGGACACGATCACGGCAGCGTGCGTGGCGTCGAGCGCGTCGGTCAGCTCGTCGACGAGTGCAATGGAGAGATGGTTGGTCGGTTCATCGAGCAGGAGCACGTGCGGCTTGGCTGCGAGCACCATGGCAAGGTCGAGGCGTCGTCGCTGACCCATCGACAGTTCACCTATCCGCCTGCTCGATTCGCGCGCGCGGAGGAGCCCGAGCTGCGATAGCCCGACCACCTCACCGGGCGGGATGGTGCCGGATGATTGGAGTGCGTCGACGTGAGTCGCGTACACCTCGCTCGCGCGGCAATCCGACGGCAGCGCCGTCTCTTGACGGAGGAACCCCAGCCGGACATTCTGAGGACGTCGAACGACGCCGGTGTCGGTGTCGAGATCACCCGCTGCGACGCTCAACAGCGTGGACTTTCCGGCCCCGTTGGGTCCGGTCACGACCAGACGCCCGCGGTGAGACAGCGAGAACGTCACCGGGTGGGGCAGCCTGCCGGCCACGGTCACCTCGTCCACACTCAACAGCACTGCGCCCCTTCGAGTCGCAAGATCAGGGAAGCGGAAGACCTGCGGCGGCTCAGGAACGGTCACTGCATACGCTTCGAGCTGGTCCTGACGTCGGTGCACGCTCTGCACCAGCCCGCCGGCCCGCGTGGCCCGCCCGTGCTTGTTCGTGCCCTTCTCGGGCCGCCAGCCTGCAACGAGGCGGTTCTGCGCCGAGCTGAGGCTGTCCTGCAGTCGCGCGTGCTCACTCTGCTGTCGCTCGAACTCTTGCTCCCACCGTTCGCGCTCCGCGCGTCGGCCCTCCCGGTACCCGGCGTACCCGTTTCCGTATATGCGCACACGGCCATCGGCAGTCGGGTCGAGGTCGACGATCGATTCCGCGACGTCGGAGAGCAGCGCGCGATCGTGCGTCACGACCACGACGCCGCCGTTTCGGGACCGCAGTTTCGCGGATAGAAACTCGAGGCCGCTTCGATCGAGGTGGTTCGTGGGTTCGTCGAGCAGCAGGAAATCGTCGTCGCCACCGAGCAGGCACGCCAGACGCACTCGATAACGCTGCCCGACGGAGAGGTCGTCCAGGCGGCGGGAGAACTCCGTTTCGGCGTCGAGCCCTTCCATCGCGATCTGCACCCTCCGTTCGGCATCCCACGCATCGAGGATTTCCGCGTGCTCCAATGCGGCTGCGTAACGTTCTTCGGCGCCGGCGACGCCTGCCGCGAGTGACTCCGCGGCCGCGTCGAGGGCCGTGACGGCGGCGAGCGGCTGCGCGATCGCCTCCGCGACCGCCTGGCCCACTGTGCGGTTGCCGCCGGTCGGCATCTCTTGTTCGGCTATACCGAGGGTTCCGAGCCGCTGCACTGTTCCGCTGTCCGGGGTCAGAGCGCCGCTGAGGACGTGCAGGAGCGTCGACTTCCCCCGGCCGTTCTCGCCCACGATCGCTACGCGCGAGGTGGGCGTCACCGTGAGGTCGACGTGCGTGAGGACGGGGGTGGCTCCGCGCGTCAAGGAGACGTCGCAAGCGATGAGCTGCGCGCGATGGCGCGCTGGTGAATGGGTGCTGAGGGAGAGCATTCGTATCCTTCGGAAACGACGCACCGCACGGTAAGAGGCGTGCGAGGGTGCGCAGAATGACGGTGGACCCGTGGGGGTCGAGGCTGGGTGGCCGCCGCAGGCTCGGATGACTCAACGAGCGCAGCAGGTCCTACTCAGTCGTCACAGGAAGTACAAATGCACATTTCGAGTGTATCGAACGAGACGGCCAGGGCAACCGGCGGATGGTCTGCGCCCGGAGCTGTCGGCTCCCACGAGTGCGGGCGTTCGTGCGCCCACGTCTATCCGGCGGAGCCGACCTGCCCGCGTCACTCGGCGATTGCTTCCTCGGCGATGGTGACCGCGGCAGGTTTGATGAGCTCGCTGAGTGTCGAGTCGTGCGGCGCGGACCTGGAGCGAACCCGGGTAGCTCGCTAGCCGATAATGCACATTATGTCAGCTTGTGGTGGACGCGCCGCCCGGTAGACGCTCTCCCGCCACCCTGGGACACTTCTGACGTGGGAAGAGTCGGCGTCATCCTCATCGTCGTCGGGATTCTGGTCGTCGACGTCCCGACCGCCGTGTTCGTCGGCCGGCTCACCGGCAACATCCTCCTCGCCGTGGTGATCGGCGTGATCGGTCCGTTCTCGCTGCTCATCTGCGGCGTGGCACTCCGGCCCGGCCGCCCTGGTGCGACCCGCAGCCGGAATCGGCGGTGATGCGCGGGTCCGACGCGCGATCGGGACCGGCGGTGACGCGCCGCCTCGTTGGGCACGCGAAGGATTGCGCGTTTCGAACATGTGTTCGATACTGAGGGGTATGGACGTCGAAGGCCCCCGCTGGCATCCCCAGCTCCTCGCGCGTGAAGAACCGCCCGCGCACTGGGTCATGCGCGACGCGCGTCACGTGATCGCCGGCACCATCGAGCTGCGTCGCACCGAAGCCGGGCCCCGCTATCGGGTCGAGCATCGCGGCACCGTCATCGGGTGGGCGAAGACGCTCAAGGTCGCCACCGAACGACTGCATCGCGCGATCATCTCCGAAGCCGTTCCGGGAGGAGGGGTCAACGGGCGCTGACACGCCGCCGCCCGTCCGGCCGGTCACTCCCCCGGCTTCACCCACCCCGACGTCACGCCCAGCACGCGCGATCCGTCCAGATCGCTCAGCGAGAGCCCCGCGAAGCGGACCGCGGCCTCGGACGTCTGCCACCGGAACCTCGGCTCGGCGGTGATCGCCGCCTGGATCACGGTGGCCGCGGCATCCTGCGCCGACTGCGCCGACGCGAACGAGGTCGCCGTCCGATCCAAGTAGGCCTGCTGCTGCACCGCATACGGGCCCGCGGGCGCGCGGTGCACCGAATCGGTGAACGACGACGCGACGGCCGCGGGCTCGACGATCGCGATGTCGACACCGAACGGCGCGACCACCGGGGCGAGGGACTGCATCAGCCCCTCGACGGCGAACTTCGCCGCGCAATACGCGTCGGCGAACGGCTGGCCGACGGCGCCCCCGACGCTCGTCACGGTGACGATGCGCCCGCTCCCCCGCTCCCGCATGCCCGGAAGCACGAGGCGGGTCAAGCGGGCGACCGAGAGGTAGTTCGTCTCGAGCTGCTCCTGCAGGTCGGCGTCGCTGAGCTGCTCCAGCGTGCCCACCGCGCCACGGCCGGCGTTGTTGACGAGGATGTCGATCGGGCCGACGTCGGCGATCAGAGCGGCCGCCGCCGTGGCATCCGTCACCTCGAGCGACCGGATGTCCAGGTCGACCCCGGCCTCGTCGGCTGCCGCGCGCAGAGCGTCGGCGCGAGTGGCGTTGCGCACCGTCGCGATGACCGTCACCCCCCGCCGGGCGAGTCCGAGGGCCGTGTGCAGGCCGATGCCGCTGGAGGTTCCGGTGACGAGCGCGAGGGTCATGGGCCCATTGTGCTCCCGCGAACCATGCGTACGGTGTGTGGGTCTTGCTCAGGTGCGACTGCCAGTGTGACGAGGTGACCGATGACCTCGCCGCCGCGCCGGCCCGCTCGACGCCGCACGTCACCCGCCCCCGGGTGCTGCTCGCCGCGGTCGCGGTACTGACGGTCTCGCTCGGCATCCTAGGGCTCGTGTACGTGGTCCCCTTGCAGACCGCCGGGACGCGCGAGGTCCTGGTCGGCGGATGGGATGCCGTCGCGCTCGCGGTCGCGAGCGTGGTCGCGGCCTCGGTGTCGATCCTCGTGCTGGTCCTCGCCGTTCGGGCGCCTGGATGGTGGCTGGCGCTGTTCGTCCCCCTGCGGCTCGGTGCGACCGTGGCGGTCCTGGGGGCGCTGTTCGCGGCACTGCTGTCGGCGGGGGGAACCGTGACGCCCCTGGTGGCGGACGGATGCCGCACCGGCTACGTCGTCGCGGAGCGTGCTTTTCTGTTCTCGGCATCCGTTCGCGTGCTGCGCCCCGACGGGCTCGTCGCCGAAGAGGTCGCGTCGCTGGCGACGCACGACGGGCACACCCCGTTCCGGATGGGTTCGTACATCGCGGTCGACGACGATCAGGTGGTCGAGGTCTGGCACACCTTCGACAACGACCGCGAGCGGTTGACGGCGGATGGCGAGCCGGACGCGGTCCTCCCCCGCATCGTGGATGCCGCTGACGCGACGTGCGGCGTGCCCGGGGGCCGAGAAGTGGGTGCCGCACCGGTCCCGCCGGCGAACATCCCGGTTCCGCCGTCGACGGAGACGGGTGAGGGGCCCGCGCAAGAACCCGCGCGCGATACGCGGGCCGAGGTCGCGACGATGGCGGCGACCGCTCTGAACGCGGCCGTCGGACCGATCACCGATGCCGCCGGTGCTCCGGTCGCGGTGCCGAGCGCCGGCGACCTGCCGTGCGACGGCAGCACGGGGCTGGCCCTGTCGCTCGCGACCGCGGACAACGCGGCCTCGTACGCCGCGATCCTCGCCGCCTTCGACGCCGCCGGATACGCGTCCGACCGGGCGATCCAGGAGGATCTGCGTTCGAACGGGGTCGTCCTCCTGTCGGCACGGGACCGCTCGAGCATCGACGGTCTGCTGCACTTCTCGCTGTCCGCGGAGTGCGTGCCGGGCTGAGCCTCGGCGCGTCTTCAGATGTCGAGGATGCCGTCGACCCCGTCCGACGGCGCGGCGGGGACCCGTGTCGCGAGGTCCTCGAACAGATGCACCGCGGCGTATGCCGGCGGCACGTACCGACCCGCGGTGTCGAAGACGCGGAGCGTTCGCCGGACGCGACCCTCGGCGAAGAGCGGGTGCCGGAACGTCACTTCGACCCGGGTATCGGGCCACTCGCCGCGCACGTCGACGCGAGGATCGCTCATCCCCGGCGACAGCGACGCCGTCAGCCCCGACGGATGCGTCCAGAACGACGCGAGGAAGGCGAACTCCTGCACGACGGCGGTCACGCAGGCCTCTCGCACGTCGACGGGCATTTCCACCGGGTTCCATGACACGGCCGGGTCGTCCGGGCCACCCGCGCGCGAGCGGGGAACGACCGTTTTCATGACGGCGATCATCCGCGCGTCGTCGATCGGCTCGAGTTGCTGCTCGTGCGTCCGCCAGACGGCGGGAAGCGCGCCCTCGGTCACCGGGACAGCGGCGGTCGGCTGCGTCCACGACCGGGAAACCGAGCGGCGTCCCGGACCGGACGTGTCCACCCGCGCCCCGTCCGGTGTCCGCGCGCGGAAGCCGCGCATGGGCTGCTCGACGAGCCGGGGCGGACCCGTGTGCACCGCGACGTGCACGCGGCCGTCGGCCTCGAACGCCCACGCGAGGCGCCGATCGACGTGCATCTCGTGGACGGTCCCGTCCGGACGCACGACGCGCACGTCATCCTCGGCCGGGGCGGTGGAATCCCCCTGATCGGCGTGCGCGGGGGCACGGCGCGTCCACAGTCCGTGATGCGTCGCGCCCGCCACGACCGCCGCCTCCAGGCGGACGCACGCCGACACCCGGCCCTCCGCGCCGATGTGGACGGCCGCACGCCACCCCGGCGCGAGCCCGTCCTCGACCTCCGCCTCCCGCGGCGAGTACACCACCCACGCTCCCGTGCGGGTGCCGTGCAGCGAGAAGTCGGCGGCGCGCAGGCCGAGGTCGAGATCGGGCCAGGATGCCACCACCGGCGGTCGACCCGGACGCCGCACCACCGCGACGGGCTGCACGGTCGACACCGACACCGACCCGCCCGCGGCCGGTACCTCCCGCCACCCCTGCTCGCCCGGCATCCGCCCTGTCCGTCCGTGCCGAGGGGACTCAGGCGTGCGGGGTCAGCTCGACCCACCCGCCGCCGAACTTCGCCGCGCGGCCGTCGCCGGACGAGGTGCGGCTGAGGCGTCGACGCACCCACGGGCCCACGTGCTCGCGGTAGTACGCGGTGCCCTTCAGGCGTTCGGTCTCGGGGATCTCGCGCAGGCGCCACCACGGCGCGGGCGGGGTGAGACCGACGGACTCGATCACGCGAGCGGCGACGCGGTGGTGTCCCCGGGTGTTCATGTGCAGGCGATCCACCGACCAGAACTCCCCGCCCGCCAGCTCCCGGTCGAACCAGTTGTAGGCGGTGAGAACGTCGGGGCGGGCCTCCAGGCGCTTCTCGACCGCGTGCGACAGACGATCGCCGCGCGCTTCGATGAGCCCTCCGAGCGGAAGCCCCGCCGACGGGTTCGCGCCCGAGAGGACGATCAGCTGCACGCCCTCCTCGTCGCAGCGGCGCACGACGTGATCGAACAGGTCGACGATGCGGTCGATGCCCGTGCGCGGGCGCAGCATGTCGTTTCCGCCGCCGTTGAACGACAGGTGCGTCGGCTTCAGGGCGAGCGCGGGCTCGAGCTGTTCCTGCACGATCGGATGGATGAGCTTGCCGCGGATCGCGAGATTGGCGTACTCGATCGGCTCGCCCGCGGCATCCGCCCATCCCTGCGCCGCCAGATCGGCCCAGCCTCGGACGGTGCCGTCGGGAAGCTCGTCGCCGACTCCCTCGGTGAACGAGTCGCCGATCGCGACGTAGCGCACGGATGCCATGGCTCGAGCCTACGCGCGCAGATAGAGGTGCTAGGTCAACGACCTGCCGCGCTGCTCCCGCAGGAACAGCGCCGCCACGACCGCCACGGCGAAGAACGCGGCGAACACCACGAAGAGCAGCGGTGCTCCCCCGAGCCCGAGCAGCGGCGGCACCGCGAGCGGGGCGAGGATCGACGCGATGCGTCCGACGCCCGCTGCCCAGCCCGCCCCCGTCGCCCGCAGTGCGGTCGGGTACGCCTCCGGCGTCGCGGCGTACAGCGCACCCCAGGCGCCGAGGTTGAAGAACGACAGCGCCATCCCCGCCGCGATCACCCCCGCCTCACCCGACGCCGTGCCGAACAGCACCGCCGACACGGCCGAGCCGGCGAGGAACGTCGCCAGCGTCGCCCGTCGCCCCCACGCCTCGATCAGCCACGCGGCGACGGCGTACCCCGGCAACTGGGCGAGGGTGATGATGAGTGTGAACGCGAACGAGCGCACGAGGTCGTAGCCCTGGCTCACCAGGATCGTGGGGATCCAGATGAAGGCCCCGTAGTACGAGAAGTTCACGCAGAACCACAGCACCCACAGGCTCACGGTGCGCGCCCGCAGCGCCGGAGCCCAGAGCGCCGCGATCCGCGGTCGTCCAGAGGGGGCGGATGCCACGGCCCCCTCGATCGACGGCTCCAGCGACACGCGCCCGGCGGCGGCCTCGAGGTCGCGGACGATCGCGGCGGCTTCGGCGTTGCGCCCGCGCGACGCGAGCCACCGCGGCGACTCGGGCAATGCCCACCGCACCACCAGCGCGTACACCGCGGGGATGGCTCCGATCGCGAAGGCCCACCGCCATCCATCCGGCGACGAGGGCACCACGAGGTACCCGATCACCGCCGCGGCAGTCCACCCCACCGCCCAGAACGCCTCGAGGAACACGATGACGCGCCCCCGCATACGGGCGGGGGCGAATTCGCTGACGTAGGTCGAGGCGACCGGCAGTTCGGCGCCGAGCCCGAGGCCGACGACGAACCGCAGCACGAGCAGGGCCGCGAGGCCACCCACGAGCGCACTCGCCCCGGTCGCCAGGCCGTAGATCAGCAGCGTCAGGGCGAACACGTGCCGGCGGCCGAACCGGTCGGCCAACAGCCCGCCCACGCTCGCGCCGATGGCCATGCCCGCGAATCCCGCGGAGGCGATCCAGGATGCCTCGGCGGGAGCCAGCTGCCACTGCACGCTGAGGGCGGCGATGACGAACGACACGAGTCCGACGTCCATGGCGTCCAGGGCCCAGCCGATCCCCGATCCGCCGAGGATCTTGCCGTGGCGGCGGGTGAACGGCAGGGCGTCGAGGCGGTCGGACACCCGGACGGTGTCGGTGGTCGTGGTCACCGGATGCCGGCGGCGTCGACCGCGGCGGGCGTCTCGGCGAGCATCTCCTCGACGAGGGGGCGCACCTTCGTTCCGTACAGCTCGATGCTCGACAGCAGTCGGTCGTGCGAGATCGACCCGCTCGCGATCTTCATCTGGAAGCGCGTGTTGCCGAGCGCCCGCATGGTCGCGGCGATCTTCCGGGCCACCGTCTCGGGCGAACCGACGTACATCGACCCCTCGGGACCCACATCGTGCTGGAAGCGCATGCGGTTGTACTCGGGCCAGCCGCGCTCCCGCCCGATCGTGTTATTGAGCTCGGCGACGCCCTCGAACGCTTCTTCCCACGCCTGCTCGTCGGTCGCGGCGACGTGGCCGGGCGAGTGCACCGAGATGGGCATCTGCGCCTTGCCGAGCTCGGCGAGCGAGCGGCGGTACAGGTCGGCGTAGGGACGGAAGCGGGCCGCGGAGCCGCCGATGATGGCGAGCACGAGACCATAGCCGTAGCGCGCGGTGCGCACGACCGATTCGGGCGAGCCGCCCACACCGACCCAGGCCTTCAGGCCGTTCTCGGTCTTGGGGTAGACGTCGGCGTCGGTCAGGGCGGCGCGGGTGCGGCCGGACCACGTCACCGGCTTCTCGTCCAGCAGCAGCGAGAACAGTTCGAGCTTCTCCTCGAAGAGCTGTTCGTAGTCGCTCAGGTCGTAGCCGAACAACGGGAACGACTCGATGAACGACCCGCGCCCGAGGATGACCTCGGCGCGACCGTTCGAGACGGCGTCGAGCGTGGCGAAACGCTCGTAGACGCGAACGGGGTCATCGCTCGAGAGCACCGTGACGGCGGTGCCGAGGTGGATGTCCTTCGTGCGCGCGGCGGCCGCGGCGAGCACGATCTCGGGGCTGGTCACCGCGAAGTCCTTGCGGTGATGCTCGCCCACGCCGAAGAACGACAGACCGACCTGGTCGGCGAGCACCGCCTGATCGACGACGTTGCGGATGGTCTGGGCATCGCTCAGCATCGAGCCGTCGGGGCCGCGCGAGATGTCTCCGAAGGTGTCGAGGCCGAGCTCGAGGGTGCGAACGTCCATGGGGTCTCCTTGCATTCGGATGAATGAACTTTACGCGAGCCCGGGGTATTCCCCCGCATCGCCGAGGGGCGCCGCCGCAGCGACGCCCCTCGGAGAGGTCAGGCGGATGCCAGTGCCGCGCGCAGCGTGTCGAGCCCGACCCCGCCGATGTCCAGCGCGCGCGTGTGGAACCGCTTCATCGAGAAGTCCGCGCCCCGACGCTCCTGCTCCTCGGCGCGAACCTGCTCCCAGATGCGCTGACCGACCTTGTACGACGGCGCCTGCCCCGGCCAGCCGAGGTAGCGGTTCACCTCGAATCGGACGAACTCCTCGCTCATGTTGACGTTCTTCAGCATGAAGGCGAGGGCGTAGTCGTGATCCCACGTTCCGCTGCCGTCCAGACGCGGCTTCTGCAGGTGCACGCCGATGTCGAGCACGACGCGGGCCGCGCGCATGCGCTGGCCGTCGAGCATGCCCAGGCGGTCCGCCGGGTCGTCGAGATAGCCGAGCTGCTCCATGAGCCTCTCGGCGTACAGCGCCCAGCCCTCGGCGTGGCCGCTGGTACCCGCGAGCAGGCGACGCCACGAGTTGAGCTCCGCGCGGTTGTGGACGGCCTGGGCGATCTGCAGGTGATGCCCCGGAACGCCCTCGTGGTACACCGTCGTCAGCTCGCGCCAGGTGTCGAAGGTGTCCACGCCCTCGGGCACCGACCACCACATGCGACCCGGGCGCGAGAAGTCGTCGGTGGGGCCGGTGTAGTAGATGCCGCCCTCGTTCGTCGGCGCGATCATGCACTCGAGGCGACGGATCGGCTCGGCGATGTCGAAGTGGGTGCGGCCGAGCTCTTCGACGGCCCTGTCGCTGGTGCGCTGCATCCACTCCCGCAGGGCCTCGGTGCCGCGCAGCTTGCGCGACTCGTCCTTCTCGAGGAACGCCACGGCCTCTTCGACGCTCGCGCCCGGAAGGATCTCGTTCGCGATCGCCTCCTGCTCGGCGACCATGCGGGCGAGTTCTTCCACACCCCACTCGTACGTCTCGTCGAGGTCGATCTCGGCGCCGAGGAACCGACGCGAGTGCAGTGCGTACATCTCGCGACCGACGGCGTCGACGTCGCCCGCGGCGGGGGCGAGCTCGCCCGACAGGAAGGCGGCGAGTCCGTCGTACGCGAGACGGGCGGCGTTGGAGTTCTCGGCGAGATCGCGCGCGAGGGATGCCGGCAACTGCCCCTCGTCGGGCGCGGCGTCGCCGACGAACTCGGCGAAGAAGCCCGTGTCCGAGGTGTAGCGGGCGATCTGCGTGACCACCTCGCTCACCTGGCGGCGGGCGGGGACGACGCCCTCGGCGATGCCGCGTCGCAGTGTCTGGACGTAGCCGTCGATGGCCCCGGGCAGTGCCTTCATGCGCTCGGCGATCGTCGCCCAGTCCGCCACCGTCGAGGTGGGCATGAGGTCGAAGGTGGAGCGGATGTCCTGCGCCGGGGAGGCGATGACGTTGAGGTCGCGCAGGTGGGTCTGGGCCTCGTGCTGTTCGATCATGAGGTCGAGCTCGCGGACGAGGTCCATCTGGGTGACGGTGTCGATCTCGTCGACCGGCTCGGCGGCCTCGAGCGCGGCCCTGGTGGATCGGGCGTCGCCGATCAGGGCGTCGGCGCCCTCGGGGCTGTAGTCGCCGAAACGACCGTTGTGCTCGAACCGGCCGATATACGTCGCCAGCGTCGGCTCGCGCTCGGCCAGGGTGTCCACCCACGCGTCGGCGATCGTGTCGATCGGCGTGGGGGTGCGGGATGAGTCAGTCATCCTCCGAGCCTAGGGAAGGCGGGACGCCCGCGCACGTCCCCCGCGGGCGGTTCCGGATGCCGGTCTCCGGCGTGACAGCACGTCGAGCACGAGGCGGTCGGGCGGGCGCGGATGCCGCGCCCCGGGGTTCCACGTCGGGCGGGCACGGATTCCGCTCCCGGGGACTCGGCGTCGGACCGGCGCGGATGCCGCTCCCCGGGGCTCGGCGTCGGACCGGCGCGGATGCCGCTCCCCGGCCTCGGCGTCGGGCCGGCGCGGATGCCGCTCCCCGGGGCTCGGCGTCAGGGCGCGGCGACGGCGGCCGTCAGTGCCCCGCTTCGTCCCAGTCGCCGCCGCGTCCGATCTGCACGTCGAGGGGGACCGAGAGGTCGGCAGCGTCGGCCATGCGCGCGCGGACGATCCGCTCCACGGCATCCCACTCCCCCGCCGCCACCTCGACGACCAGTTCGTCGTGGATCTGCAGCAGGACGCGCGAGCGCAGGTCGGAGGCGGACAGCTCGTCGCGGATGCGGAACAGGGCGACCTTCATGATGTCGGCGGCGCTGCCCTGGATCGGGGCGTTCAGCGCGGCGCGCTCGGCGTTCTCGCGCAGCACGCGGTTCATGCTCGTGAGATCGGGGAACGGGCGCCGCCGACCGAAGATCGTCTCGGTGTAGCCGTCCTGCCGCGCCTGCTCGACCGAGCCGCGCAGGTAGTCCCGCACGGCGCCGAATCGCGCGAAGTACTCGAGCATCAGCTTCTTCGCCTCGGACTGCTCGATGCGCAGCTGCTTGGACAGACCGAACGCCGACAGGCCGTAGACCAGCCCGTACGACATCGCCTTGACCTTGGTGCGCATCGCGGGGGTGACGTCCTGCGGGTCGACGCCGAAGACGCGTGCGCCGACGAAGCGGTGCAGATCCTCGCCCGAGTTGAAGGCCTCGATGAGTCCCGGGTCGCCCGACAGATGCGCCATGATGCGCATCTCGATCTGCGAGTAGTCGGCGGTCAGGAGCGTCTCGTACCCCTCGCCCACCTCGAACGCCGCGCGGATGCGACGGCTCTCTTCGGTGCGGATGGGGATGTTCTGCAGGTTGGGGTCGGTGCTCGACAGGCGCCCGGTCTGGCTGCCGGTCTGCACGTACGTGGTGTGTATGCGTCCGTCGGAACCGGCCGCCGTGTCGAGGGCGTCGATGATCTGTTTGAGCTTGGTCGCCTCGCGGTGGCGCAGCAGCAGGTCGAGGAACGGGTGGTCGGTGCTCTCCTGCAGGTCGGCGAGGGCCGCGGCATCCGTGGTGTAACCGCTCTTGGTCTTGCGGGTCTTGGGGAGCTGCAGTTCGTCGAACAGCACTTCTTGCAGCTGCTTGGGCGAGCCCAGGTTCACCTCGTGCCCGATCGCCGCGTAGGCGTCTCGGGCGAGGGCGTCCGCGCGCGCGCCGAGCTCGGCCGAGAAGCCCGACAGCTTCTCGTGCGAGACGGCGACGCCGGCCAGCTCCATATCGGCCAGGGCCGTGAGCGTCGGCAGCTCGATGTCGTCGAGCACCGATGCCACCTTCTCGGGCATCTCGGCGCGCTGCGCCTCGGCGACGCGCCGGGCGAACCAGGACAGCTGCGCGGGGGTCGCGCCCTCGGTCTCGGGCACGAGCTGCGTGGGGTCGGCGACGGGCAGCTTCTCGTCGAGGAAGCGTTCGACCAGGTCGCCGAGCGTCTTGTCGGGGAAGCTCGGGCGCACGAGCCATCCGGCGAGGATCACGTCGAAGGCCACACCGGCCACCCTCAGACCCTCGCGCGCGAGCGCCTTGATCTGGGGTTTGGCGTCGGCGAACACCTTGGGGGCAGCGGATGCCAGCCACCCGGCCAGCGCCTCAGCCACTGCGGGCGTCCACTCGGCCTCGACCGCGGTGTCGGCGGTGGCGAGACCGATCGCCGTGGGGGTCGCACCCGACAGGCTGACCGTGACGCCCACCTCGCCGTCCGCGTCGGCGACCCACGCCGCCAGGGCGTCGGCGTCGAGTCGGACCGCGGCGGGTGCGCTGGCGGTCGGCCGGGCCTCTTCGACGACGCCGTCCTCACCGCCGAGCGCGTCGAACACCCGGGGAAGGAGCGTGCGGAACTCGAGACGCGCGAAGATGTCGCGCACGGCCTGGGCGTCGAGCGGGTTGATCTTCAGGTCGCCCGGACCGACCTCGAGCTCGACGTCGCGCAGCAGACGGTTGAGCGCGCGGTTGCGACGCACACCGTCGATGTGCTCGCGCAGGTTGTTGCCGACGACGCCGGTGATCTTGTCGGCGTTGTCGAGCAGGGCCTCGAGGGACCCCCACTGCGTGAGCCACTTGACCGCGGTCTTCTCGCCCACCTTGGGAACGCCCGGCAGGTTGTCGCTCGTCTCGCCCACGAGCGCGGCGATCTCGGGGTACTGGGCCGGCGGCAGGCCGTACTTCTCGATCACGGCGTCCGTGTCGTAGCGCTTCAGCTGCGACACGCCCTGCACGTTGGGGTAGAGCAGTGTGACGTCGTCGGTGACCAGCTGGATCGTGTCGCGGTCACCGGAGCAGACCAGCACCGTGAAGCCCTGCTGCTCGCCCTGGGTGGCGAGGGTGGCCAGGATGTCGTCGGCCTCGAAGTCCTCTTTCTTCAACACCGGGACGCCCATGGCCACCAGGCACTCCTGCAGCAGGGGGATCTGCCCCTTGAACTCGGCGGGAGACTCGCTGCGGTTGGCCTTGTACTCGGTGTATTCACGCGTGCGGAACGACTGCCGCGACGTGTCGAACGCCACCGCCAGGTGGGTCGGCTTCTCGGCCTTCACGAGGTTGACGAACATCGAGAGGAACCCGTAGATCCCATTGGTGTGCTGGCCGTCCTTCGTCGAGAAGTTGTCGACCGGCAGCGCGTAGAACGCCCGGTACGCCAACGAGTGGCCGTCGACGACGAGGAGAGTAGGCTTTTCGGCATCCGTCACTCCCCCAGCGTAACGAGAACCACGGACACTCCCCCCGGCCGGACTCCACGAGCCCGTGCCGCCCCGCGACGACGAAGGCGACGATGAGCTCCACGACCCCCGGCACCACCGACGGTCTCGACTGGGCGCGCGAGCGCGGAATGGGCGCCCTGGCCGAGAAGATGGGCATCGAGTGGGTCGAGTTCTCGGTCGAGCGCAGCGTCGCGACCATGCCCGTCGAGGGCAACACGCAACCCGTGGGTCTTCTGCACGGCGGTGCCTACGTGGTGCTCGGCGAATCGCTCGGCTCGATGGCGGCGAACCTGTACGCCGGTTCGGGCCGGCTCGCGGTGGGCATCGACATCAACGCCACGCACACGCGTTCGGCGACCTCGGGCATCGTGACGGGGGTCTGCACCCCGATCCACCTCGGCCGATCCCTCACCGTGCACGAGATCGCCGTCACCGACGAGCAGGGTCGACGATGCTCGACGATCCGCATCACCAACATGATCAAGGACGCCCCCGCGGCCTGACGCCCCGCCGCTCGCGGGGTCGCCCGAGGTCGGCTCGGTCCGGGCCTGTCGGGCGGTGCGGCGCGGGCTCCCCGAGCGTGTCGAGGGGCCGGTGGCTTCGACGGGCTCCGTCACCCCGGGACGTGTGACTCGCGCGTGTCGAGGGGCCGGTGGCTTCGACGGACTCCGTCACCCCGCGACGTGGAGCCCCGCGCGTGTCGAGGGGGCCGGGCGCCAACGAGAAATGGATGCCACCGCGGTGGCATCCATCTCACGAAAGGTCGCGCTCAGCCCTTCTTGGGGGCCAGCTGCTCGATGATCGCCTTGGCGACGTCCTGCATGGTCAGGCGGCGGTCCATCGACGCCTTCTGGATCCAGCGGAAGGCCTCGGGCTCGCTCAGCCCCATCTTCTCGTTCAGCAGCCCCTTGGCGCGGTCGACGAGCTTGCGGGTCTCGAAGCGCTCGACCATGTCGGCGACCTCGGCCTCGAGCGTGATGATCTGCTCGTAGCGGGCGAGGGCGATCTCGATCGCGGGCAGCAGGTCGTTGGGCGTGAAGGGCTTGACCACGTACGCCAGGGCGCCGGCCTCGCTCGCGCGCTCGACGAGCTCTTTCTGGCTGAAGGCGGTGAGCAGCACGACGGGCGCGATGTGGTTCTTGCTCAGCTTCTCGGCGGCGCTGATGCCGTCGAGCTGCGGCATCTTGACATCCATGATCACCAGGTCGGGGCGCAGCTCGGTGGCCAACTGCACCGCGGTCTCGCCGTCGCCGGCCTCGCCCACGACGTCGAAACCGTTGTCGCGGAGGATCTCGACGATGTCGAGGCGGATGAGCGACTCGTCCTCCGCGACGACGACGCGGCGCGGAGCAGTGGGCGCGGTGGCCGGAGCGGCTTCTTGATCAGTCACGGGACCATCCTAGGACGTGGATTCGCGCGTCCCCGGGGAGAACGGGGATGCGATAGGGCGTACCGGTGGTGGGACTCGAACCCACACGTCTTTCGACAGAGCATTTTGAGTGCCCCGCGTCTGCCATTCCGCCACACCGGCAGGTGCTGCGTTCCCAATGTACCGGGCGGGAACGCGACACGACGCGCGCCGATCGGGTCGGCGCGCGTCGCGATCGTGTCAGACCTCCTGGTACCCGGGCGCGGCGCCCTGCACGGCATCGCCCACGCGGTGCACGCGCAGGTCGTTGGTCGAGCCCGCGATTCCGGGAGGGGAACCGGAGATGACCACGACCTTGTCGCCGACCTTGGCCAGGTCGTTGGCGAGCAGGTAGTCGTCGACCTGCAGGAACATCTTGTCGGTGTGCGAGACGTGCTCGACCAGGGTCGAGCGCACCCCCCACGTCAGGGCCAGACGACGGCGGATGCCGGGCTCGGGCGTGAACGCGATCATGGGGATCGTGGAGCGCAGGCGCGACATGCGACGCGCGGAGTCACCCGACTCGGTGAAGACGCACAGGTACTTGGCCTCGACGAAGTCGGCCACTTCGACGGCGGCCAGGGTGATCGCCCCGCCCTGCGTGCGCGGCTTGTTGGTGAGGGGCGCGATGCGCTCCAGGCCGTGCTCCTCGGTGGACTCCACGATGCGCGCCATGGTCTCGACGACCACGACGGGGTACGTGCCCACGCTGGTCTCGCCCGAGAGCATGACCGCGTCCGCGCCGTCGAGGACGGCGTTGGCGACGTCGCTGGTCTCGGCGCGGGTGGGCACGGGGTTGGTGATCATCGACTCGAGCATCTGCGTCGCGACGATGACGGGCTTCGCCATGCGGCGGGCGAGCTCGACGGCGCGCTTCTGCACGATCGGCACGGCCTCGAGCGGCAGCTCGACGCCCAGGTCGCCGCGGGCGACCATGATGCCGTCGAAGGCGTCGATGATCTCTTCGAGGTTGTCGACGGCCTGCGGCTTCTCGATCTTGGCGATGACGGGGACGTAGCGCCCCTCTTCGGCCATGATCTCGTGGACGCGCTCGATGTCCTTGGCGTCGCGCACGAACGACAGGGCGATGAGGTCGGCGCCGGCCTTGAGGCCCCAGCGCAGGTCGGACTCGTCCTTGTCGCTGAGTGCGGGGACGTTCACGGCCACACCGGGCAGGTTGATGCCCTTGTTGTTCGAGACCGGGCCGCCCACGACGACGCGGGTGGTCACGACGGTGCCGTCGGTCTCGACGACCTCGACGCGCACCTTGCCGTCGTCGATCAGCAGGAAGTCGCCGGGGCGGACGTCCTGGGGCAGGCCCTTGAACGTGGTGCCGACGATGTCCTTCGTGCCGAGGATGTCCTCGACGGTGATCTTGAAGATGTCGCCCGGCAGCAGGTCGTGGGGGCCGTTCTCGAACTTGCCGAGACGGATCTTCGGACCCTGCAGGTCGACCAGAGCGGCGACCGGGCGACCGGCGTCCTCGGCGGCCTTGCGCACGTTGGCGAAGTTGGCGTCGTGCACGGAGTAGTCTCCGTGGCTCAGGTTCAGGCGGGCGACGTCCACTCCGGCGTCGATGATGGCGCGAACCATCTCATACGACGACGTTGCGGGCCCGAGTGTTGCGACGATCTTGGCGCGTCTCATCCGTTTTCAAGCTCCGTGAGGATTTTCGGGAAGTGGCCGATCGGCCCTTGCCAGCTTAGGCGGGCAGGAGGCCGATGGCGACATCGGTCGGGCGCACCGGTGCGGGCAGCACCGTCTCGCCCATGAGGAACGTGTCGACCTCGGCCGCGGCCGCGCGGCCCTCGGCGATGGCCCACACGATGAGGGACTGGCCGCGACCGGCGTCGCCGGCGACGAACACCCCCGGGGTGGTCGTGGCGTAGGTGGCGTCGCGCTCGACGTTGCCGCGCCCCGTGAACTGCGTGCCGAGCTGCTGCTCGAGAAGGTCGCGCTCGGGCCCCGTGAATCCCATCGCGATGAGCACCAGGTCGGCGGGGATCTCGCGCTCCGTGCCGCTCTTGGGCACGCGGCGGCCGTCGACGTACTCGGTCTCGGCGACCCGCAGGGCGCGCACCTCGCCCGCGGCGTTGCCGAGGAACTCCACGGTCGAGGCCAGGAACGACCGCTCGCCGCCCTCTTCGTGCGCGGATGCCATCTCGAACAGGTTCGGCATCATCGGCCACGGCTGCTCGGCGGGACGCTCGCTGGGCGGCTGCTTGCCGATGGCGAGGTTGGTCACGCTCAGCGCACCCTGGCGGTGGGCCGTGCCGATGCAGTCCGCGCCGGTGTCGCCGCCGCCGATGACGACGACGTGCTTGCCCTCGGCGGTGATCTGGTGGGGCACCTGGTCGCCCGCGACGGCCTTGTTGCCCTCGATGAGGTACTCCATGGCGTAGTGCACGCCGTCCAGGTCGCGGCCCGGGATCGCCAGGTCGCGCGGGACGGTCGACCCGGTGGCGACCACGACGGCGTCGTAGCGCGCCCGCAGGTCGCTCCACGACACGTCCTTGCCGATCTCGACCCCCGCGCGGAAGCGCGTGCCCTCGGCCTGCATCTGCCGCAGGCGCAGCTCGAGGTGTCGCTTCTCCATCTTGAAGTCCGGGATGCCGTAGCGCAGCAGTCCGCCGATGCGGTCGTCGCGCTCGAAGACGGCGACCGTGTGCCCGGCGCGCGTGAGCTGCTGGGCGGCCGCGAGGCCGGCGGGGCCGGATCCGACCACGGCGACGGTCTTGCCCGTCAGCCGCTCGGGCGGCTCGGGCTCGACCCATCCGTTGCCGAACGCCTCGTCGATGATCGAGACCTCGACCTGCTTGATCGTCACGGCCGGCTGGTTGATGCCGAGGACGCACGAGCTCTCGCACGGCGCGGGGCAGAGGCGACCGGTGAACTCGGGGAAGTTGTTCGTCGCGTGCAGCCGCTCGATCGCCGCCCGTCCCTCACCGCGCCAGGTGAGGTCGTTCCACTCGGGGATCAGGTTGCCCAGCGGGCAGCCCTTGTGACAGAACGGGATGCCGCAGTCCATGCACCGGCCGGCCTGGCGCTTGATGACGGCCGAGTCGCCCGGTTCGTAGACCTCTTTCCAGTCCATGATGCGCACGGGCACCGGTCGACGCTTGGGGAGCTCGCGCTCCGTGGTCTTGAGAAAGCCTTTCGGGTCAGCCACCCGTCACCTCCAGAATGCGCTTCCAGACGACGTCGCCGTCGGGGTCCAGCCCCTCGGTGACCGCCTCCTGGCGGGTCTGCAGCACGGCGGCGTAGTCGCGCGGCAGCACCCGGACGAAGTTGTCCACCTCGGCGTCGAAGTCGTCCAGAAGACGACGTGCGAGCGTGGAATCGGTCTCTGCGACGTGCTTGGCGAGCAGGTCGCGGAGGATCTCGGCATCCCCCGATCCGAGGGCGCCCAGAACCAGCTCACCGGATGCCATGGCCTCGCGGTTCACCTTGTCGCGGTCGAGCCGGTACACGTACGCCTGGCCGCCGGACATGCCGGCGCCGAGGTTGCGGCCGGTGGAGCCGAGAATCACGGCGAGACCGCCGGTCATGTACTCCAGCGCGTGGTCGCCCACCCCCTCGACCACCGCGGTCGCGCCCGAGTTGCGCACGAGGAAGCGCTCGCCCACCACGCCGTTGAGGAACATCTGCCCCTGGGTGGCGCCGTAGCCGATGACGTTGCCCGCGATGACGTTCTCGTCGGCCGCGAACGTGGAGCCGCGCGGAGGGCGCACGACGATCGTGCCGCCCGACAGGCCCTTGCCGACGTAGTCGTTGGAGTCGCCCTCGAGGCGCAGCGTGATGCCCGCGGGCATGAACGCACCGAACGACTGTCCGGCGGAGCCCGTCAGGCGCACGTCGATCGAGTTCTCGGGCAGGCCGTGCTCGCCGTGCGCCTTGGTCACGTGGTGACCCAGCATGGTCCCGACCGCGCGGGCGGTGTTGCGGATCGGCAGGTCGATGGTGAGCTGACCGCCGTGCGCGATGACGTCCTGCGCCCGCTCGATGAGCTGCACGTCGAAGTGGTCCTCGAGCTCGTGGTCCTGGGCGCGGCCGTGACGACGGGGCTCGTCGTCCGCGAATCGGGGGCCCTCGAGGATCGGCGCGAGGTTGAGTCCGCGCGCCTTCCAGTGCTGGATCGCCTCGTTCGCGTCGAGCAGCTCGGTGCGGCCGACGATCTCGTCGATCGAACGGTAGCCGAGGGCGGCGAGGTACTCGCGCACCTCCTGCGCGATGAACTCCATGAAGTTGACGATGTACTCGGCCTTGCCGGTGAAGCGCTCGCGCAGGACGGGGTTCTGCGTGGCCACGCCGACGGGGCAGGTGTCGAGGTGGCAGACGCGCATCATGATGCAGCCCGACACCACGAGCGGCGCGGTGGCGAAGCCGAACTCCTCGGCGCCCAGCAGAGCCCCGATGACGACGTCGCGCCCGGTCTTCATCTGCCCGTCGACCTGCACCACGACGCGGTCGCGCATGCCGTTGAGCATGAGCGTCTGCTGTGTCTCGGCCAGGCCGAGCTCCCACGGCGTGCCCGCGTGCTTGAGCGAGTTCATCGGGCTCGCGCCCGTGCCGCCGTCCTGACCCGAGACCAGGATGACGTCGCTCAGCGCCTTGGCGACGCCCGCGGCGACCGCGCCGATGCCCGACTGGCTCACGAGCTTGGTGTGGATGCGCGCGGAGGGATTGGCGCGCTTGAGGTCGAAGATCAGCTGCTTGAGGTCTTCGATCGAGTAGATGTCGTGGTGAGGCGGCGGGGAGATGAGCCCCACCCCGGCGGTCGCGTGACGCGTGCGCGCCACCCACGGGTAGACCTTCGTCGGGGGCAGCTGACCGCCCTCGCCGGGCTTGGCGCCCTGGGCGAGCTTGATCTGGATGTCGTCGGCCTCGGTCAGGTACAGGCTCGTCACGCCGAATCGACCGGATGCCACCTGCTTGATCGCGCTGCGACGCTCGGGGTCGAGCAGGCGGTCGACGTCTTCTCCGCCCTCGCCGGTGTTGCTCTTGCCGCCGATGCGGTTCATCGCCACCGCGAGCACCTCGTGCGCCTCTTTCGAGATCGAGCCGTAGCTCATCGCGCCGGTGGAGAAGCGCTTGACGATCGCCGAGACGGGCTCGACCTCGTCGATCGGCACGGCCGGACGCGTACCGGTGCGCAGGTCGAACAGGCCGCGCAGCGTCTTGAGCTCGTGCGCCTGGTCATCGATCAGCTGCGTGTACTCGCGGAAGATGTCGTAACGACGGGCGCGCGTGGCGTGCTGCAGACGGAACACGGTGTCGGGGTTGAACAGATGGGGGGCGCCGTCGCGGCGCCACTGGTACTCGCCACCCGTCCACAGGCGCTCGTGCGCCCGGGCCGCGGCATCCTGGGGATACGCGTACTCGTGACGCGCCGCGTTCTCGGCGGCGATCACATCGAGTCCCACCCCGCCGAGCTTGGACTCGGTGCCGGTGAAGTACGCCTCGACGAAGTCGCGCGAGAGGCCGACGGTTTCGAACACCTGCGCCCCGGCGTACGACGACACGGTCGAGATGCCCATCTTCGACATGATCTTCAGCACGCCCTTGCCCAGCGCGTAGATCAGGTTCTTGACGGCCTTCTCAGGGGTGACGTCGGTGATGAATCCGGCTCGGACGAGGTACTCGACGGTCTCCATCGCCAGGTACGGGTTGACCGCCGAGGCGCCGTAACCGATCAGCGTCGCCACGTGGTGCACCTCGCGCACGTCGCCGGCTTCGACGACGAGACCGACCTTCATGCGCGTCTCTTTGCGGATGAGGTGGTGGTGGACCGCGGCGAGCATGAGCAGGGACGGGATGGGCGCGAGGTCCTTATTGCTGTCGCGGTCGCTGAGCACGATGAACTCGGCGCCGTCCTCGATGGCCTGGTCGACCTCGTTGCACATCTGGGTGAGCCGCTTCTGCAGACCCTTGTGACCGGCCTCGACGCGGTACAGCCCGCGCACCGTAACCGACGAGCGTCCCCGCAGGGCGGTGTCGATGTGCTGGATCTTGGCGAGCTCGTCGTTGTCGATGACGGGGAAGTCCAGGGTCACCGTGCGGGTGTGGTCGGGGCCCCAGTCCAGCAGGTTGCGCTCGGGGCCGAGCCCCAGCGAGAGAGAGGTGACGACCTCTTCGCGGATCGAGTCCAGCGGGGGGTTGGTGACCTGGGCGAACTGCTGCGAGAAGTAGTCGAACAGCAGGCGCGGGCGATCGCTCAGCACCGCGACGGGCGCGTCGCTGCCCATGGCACCCAACGGCTCGGTGCCGCCCTGTCCCATGGGCGTGAGCAGGATGCGGACCTCTTCTTCGGTGTAGCCGAAGGTGCGCTGACGACGCGTGATCGAGGCGATCGGATGCACGATGTGCTCGCGCTCGGGGAGCTCGCTGAGCTTGACGCGGCCGTTGTCGACCCACTCGCCCCAGGGCTGGAGCGCGGCGAGCTCGGCCTTGATCTCTTCGTCTTCGACGATGCGGCGCGCGGCCGTGTCGACCAGGAACATGCGGCCGGGCTGCAGACGTCCGCGACGCTTGATGCGCTCGGGGGCGAAGTCGAGGACGCCGGTCTCGGAGCCGATCACCACGAGGCCGTCCGTCGTCTCGGTCCAGCGCCCGGGGCGCAGACCGTTGCGGTCGAGGGTCGCCCCCACCAGGGTGCCGTCGGTGAAGATGAGCGCCGCCGGGCCGTCCCACGGCTCCATCTGCATCGAGTGGTACTCGTAGAACGCGCGCAGGTCGGGGTCGATCGTGGCCTGCTTCTCGTACGCCTCGGGGACCATCATCATGATCGCGTGCGGCAGGCTGCGCCCGGTCAGGGTGAGCAGCTCCAGGACCTCGTCGAACGAGGCGGAGTCGCTCGCGCCCTCGGTGCAGATCGGCAGCAGCGGGCGCACGTCGCCGATCAGCTCGGACTCCAGCTGCGACTGACGCGCCCGCATCCAGTTGCGGTTGCCCTTGACGGTGTTGATCTCGCCGTTGTGCGCGAGCATGCGCAGCGGCTGCGCGAGGGGCCACGAGGGGAAGGTGTTCGTGGAGTAGCGCGAGTGGACGACGGCCAGTTCGGACGCGAAGCGCTCGTCGGACAGGTCGGGGTAGAACGGCTCGAGCTGCAGGGTCGTGACCATGCCCTTGTAGCCGAGTGTGCGGCTGGAGAGCGACACGAAGTACGCCTCCAGCTCGTGGCGCGCCCGCTTGCGCAGGCGGTAGACGCGCCGGTCGAGGGCAATCCCCGCCAGGGCCGGCTGATCGCCCACCGCGGGACGCGAAACGAACAGCTGCTCGAACGCGGGTCGCGCGTCGAAGGCGAGCTTGCCGAGGTGCTCGGTGTCGACCGGAACCTCGCGCCACCCCAGGACCTCGAGGTTCTCGTGGCGGGCGAGTGCCTCGATGCCCGCCTTCATGGCCGCGCGCTCGTCGTGACCGATCGGCAGGAAGATCATGCCCGCCGCGTACTCCCCCACCGGCGGCAGGTCGAAGTCGACGACGGCGCGCAGGAACGCGTCGGGCATCTGGGTCAGGATGCCGGCACCGTCTCCGGTGCCCGCATCCGAGCCGATGGCGCCGCGGTGCTCGAGGTTGCGCAGCGCCGTCAGCGCCAGATCAATGATGTCGTGACCGGCTTCGCCGCGGAGAGTCGCGACCATGGCGAGGCCACAGGCGTCCTTCTCGAACGACGGGTCGTACATTCCCTGTCGGGCGGGGAACGCGCCTCCGACGGTGTCGGAACGCAGGCTGGAGGCCATATCAACCGTCCTCACGTTGATGCTTCGAATGGGACGACGTCGGCCCAGAGTGTTAGTTCGTGGCGGGGCTGCTTGTGGCGCTGGTGCCGACGGTGTCGCTCGTCGCGGGCGGCTCGCTCACGTCGACGAAGTCAGAGGGGTCGCCTGAGTCTACAGCCCCCGGAGCCGTGGACTCGCGCCCGGGCACGTAGGGCGAGGGTTCGAGGCCCAGGTGGCGACGCGACTGCACGATGAAGATGACGATGCCGAGGATCACACCGAAGATCGCCGCCCAGACGTTGGTCCGCAGGCCCAGGATGATGTCGCTCGGGTCGACGCGGATCGACTCCCACACGATGCGGCCGGCGCTGTACCAGACCAGGTAGATCGCGAACTGCTTGCCCCACTGCAGGGTGAAACGCCGGCCCACGTAGAGGATCACCGCGGCGCCGAGCAGGTTCCAGATGACCTCGTACGCGAAGGTGGGGTGGAAGAGCGTGCCGGCGGGCAGACCGACCGGAATGGCCGGGTTGCCCGCGGCGATCTCGAGGCCCCACGGCAGGTCGGTGGGCTGGCCGAAGAGCTCCTGGTTGAACCAGTTGCCGAGGCGGCCCATGGCCTGCGCGATGATCAGGCCGGGGGCGAGCGCGTCGGCGAAGGTCCAGAAGCGGATGCCGGTCCACTTGCAACCGAGCCAGGCGCCGATCGCGCCGCCGATGAGGGCGCCGTAGATGGCGATGCCGCCCTCCCAGATGGCCCAGACCGATCCCGGCTCGAAGATGTTCCACGGGTTCGACCCCGGCCCGAAGTAGAAGCCCAGGTGGGTGACGACGTGGTAGATGCGCGCCACCACGATCGCCAGCGGGATCGCCAGCAGGCAGATGTCGATGACGACCCACTTCTCGGCGCCGCGACGCGTCAGACGCGCGTTCGTGAGGAACATCGCGACGATGATGCCCGCGACGATGCACAGAGCATAGAAGTGGATGCGGAGCGGACCGAGATCGACGAAGGAGATCGTCGGGCTCGGGATGCTGGCGAGCACGCCGGAGGCGGCGCTCGTGAGGGCGAACGTCATGCAGACGAGTCTAGGCGCGCTTCGCAGCGCCCGCGGACAGCTCCTTCGCGAGCGAGGAGAGCGCCTCCACGCCGCCGTCGCGCAGGGCTTTCACCAGCGCCGTGCCGACGATCGCACCGTCGGCGTACTCGACGACGCCGGCCACCTGCGCGGCGTTCGAGATGCCGATCCCCACGCACGCGTTCTCGGCTCCGAACGAGCGCAGGCGCTCGACGAGGTGGCGGGCGGCGGCATCCAGTTCGGCCCGTTCCCCGGTGATGCCCATCGTCGACACCGTGTACACGAAGCCGGTGGACGCATCGACGATCATCTTCAACCGCTCGTCCGACGAGGTCGGCGCGGCCAGGAAGACCCGGTCCAGGCCCGTACGCTCGCTCGCGGCGATCCACGACGCGCCGGCGTCCGGGGTGATGTCGGGGGTGATGAGCCCCGCTCCCCCGGCCGCGACGAGATCGTCGGCGTAGCGGTCGACGCCGTACTGCTCGACGAGGTTCCAGTACGTCATGACGAGCACCGGTACCTCGGTGCGCGCGGTGACCTCGCGGATGATCGCGAACAGGTCGCGCATGCGGAAACCGTTGGCCAGCGCCGTCTGCGTCGCCTCTTGGATGACGAGGCCGTCCATCACGGGATCGCTGTAGGGAGGCCCGAGCTCGATGACGTCGGCACCCGCCTCGGCCAGGGCCACCGCCGCCTCGATGCTCGTGGCGACGTCGGGGTAACCCGCGGGGAGGTAGCCGACGAAGGCACCACGGCCCTCGGCGTGGGCGGCGTCGATGGCCGCCGAGACGCGGGAGGTCACAGCTCGACTCCCGCGCCGCTGGCGGCATCGGGGGCCGGGGTGACCTCGACGGGAGAGCCGGGGGCGGATGCCACGGCCTCGGCGGCACGCGTCTGAGCGGCACCCTCGGGTGCGTCGGGCGCGTGCGCGGCGTCGTAGAGGTCGAAGTAGCGGGCGGCGGTGTCCATGTCCTTGTCGCCACGACCCGACAGGTTGATCGCGATGACGGCATCCGGACCCAGCTCGCGCCCCACGCGCAGGGCTCCGGCGAGGGCGTGGGCGGACTCGATGGCCGGGATGATGCCCTCGGTGCGCGAGAGGAGACGCAGGGCCTGCATCGCCTCGTCGTCGGTGGCGGGGATGTACTGCGCGCGACCGATGTCGGCGAGCCACGCGTGCTCCGGCCCGACGCCCGGGTAGTCGAGGCCGGCCGAGATCGAGTGCGACTCGGTGGTCTGACCGTCGTCGTCCTGCAGCACGTAGGTGCGGGCGCCGTGCAGCACGCCGGGGCGGCCCCGTCCGATCGAGGCCGCGTGCTTCGGGGTGTCGACCCCGTCGCCGGCCGCCTCGACGCCATACAGGGCGACACCCTCGTCGTCGAGGAACGCGTCGAACATGCCGATCGCGTTCGATCCGCCGCCGACGCACGCGAACACGGCGTCGGGCAGGCGGCCCAGCCGGTCGAGGAACTCGGCGCGGGTCTCTTCGCCGATGACCTTCTGGAAGTCGCGGACCATGGCGGGGAACGGGTGCGGCCCCGCGGCGGTGCCGAAGATGTAGTTGGTCGTCTCGACCGAGGCGACCCAGTCGCGGTAGGCCTCGTTGATGGCGTCCTTGAGGGTGCGCGAGCCCGTCGTGACGGGCACGACCTCGGCGCCCAGCAGACGCATGCGGGCGACGTTCAGCGCTTGACGCTCGGTGTCGACCTCGCCCATGTAGATGACGCAGTCCAGACCGAACAGCGCAGCGGCCGTCGCCGTCGCGACACCGTGCTGACCGGCGCCGGTCTCGGCGATCACGCGCGTCTTGCCGAGGCGTTTGGTGAGCAGCGCCTGGCCGAGCACGTTGTTGATCTTGTGCGAGCCGGTGTGGTTGAGGTCCTCGCGCTTGAGGAAGATGCGGGCGCCTCCCGCGTGCGCGGCGAAGCGCGGCACCTCGGTGAGCACGGACGGGCGACCGGCGTAGTCGTGCAGGAGCGCGCGCAGCTCGGTGTGGAATTCCGGGTCCGCCATGGCCGACTCGTAGACCTCGGTCAGCTCGTCGATCGCCGCGATGAGCGACTCGGGCATGTAGCGGCCGCCGAAGTCGCCGAAGAACGGCCCCTTCTGGTCGCGCAGCTTCTGCGTGGGCAGGGTGGTCATGACGTCTCCTGAAGGAACGCGCGAAGGGTGGCGACCGGGTCTCCGGTCACCAGGGCCTCGCCCACGAGCACCACGTCCGCGCCCGCGGCGCGGTAATGGGCGACATCGGCGGGGGCGAGGACGGCGGACTCGGCGATCTTGATCGCGTCCGCAGGGAATCGGTCGGCCAGCGACCCGAACAGGTCGCGGTCGAGTTCGAAGGTCGAGAGGTTGCGCGCGTTGACGCCGATGAGCTTCGCGCCCAGCTGCGACGCGCGGTCGAGCTCGTCGGCCGAGTGCGTCTCGACCAGAGCCGTCATGCCCAGCTCGGTGACGAGCGTGTACAGCTCGGCGAGCGTCTTCTGCTCGAGCGCCGCCACGATGAGCAGCACCAGGTCGGCCCCCGAGGCGCGGGCCTCGAGCACCTGGTACGGCGTGGCGATGAAGTCCTTTCGCAGCACCGGGACGCTGACCGCGGCGCGGACCGCTTCGAGATCGGCGAGGCTGCCCTTGAACTTGCGCTGCTCGGTGAGCACCGAGATCGCCGACGCCCCGCCCTCCTCGTACAGGCGTGCCTGACGCGCGGGGTCGGGGATGGCCGCGAGATCACCGCGCGAGGGGCTGGCGCGCTTGACCTCGGCGATGATCTTGACCCGGTCGGCGGGGGCGAGCATCGCCAACGCGTCGCGCGCGGGCGTCTGCGCGAGGGCGTCGCGCTCGACGTCGGCGAGCGAACGCGTCTCTCGACGCTGCGCGGCGTCCTCTACCGCTCCGGCCGTCAGATCGGCCAGCACGGTCAGTGCGCCTTCGGGTTGGACTTCGCGCCGTTCGCGCCGTAACCGGCCTTCGTCATGATGAAGCCGACGAGCGCACCGACCACGAGCAGACCCACCGACGCCCACACGAGCACCGGCATGTCGAGCCAGAAGAACAGCGTGCCGAGCGTGAAGGCGACGAGCATGATGATCACGGCCGTCCAGGCGGCGGGCGAGTGTCCGTGGCCGGGATCGCCGATGGGGTTGCTCATGGGGCTCCTAACAGTCGCGCGCGAGCGCGGGGGAAAGCGTCGCGACCAGTCTATCCAAGCGTGCGGCGGCTCTCCCGCCGACGTCTCGATGTCGCGAGGTCGGCCTCGGCGGTGGGGTCGTGTCGCGGTCGAGGCGCCGGCGAGGAACGCGGTTTCTTCCGAGACACGCGGTGTCGCGGCGTGTCTCGGAAGGATCGGCGTTTGTCGCGAGGGGGTGGGGCGGCGGGGCTCAGGCGGTGGGGCTCAGGCGGTGGGGTCGTCGCCACGCGAGAGATCGTCCCACGAGTCGATCGCGTCGTGCGGACGACCGGTCTCGGCGCCCGCCTCGGCGGCGGTGCGGTACTTCCGGCTCGCGCCCGAGGCCCACCGTCGGGCGGTCACGAGGGTGAAGACGGATGCCGCGGCCAGCACCACCTGGGCGAGGAGCGTCAGCGTGGGCCACGGCGTCAGCGACAGGTCGGTGACGAGGGAGGCGACGGCATCCGTCCCCGAGATGCCGGTCGCGTCGGTGATCGTCGCGGCCGTCGCCGAGATCGGTGGCGCGACGAGCAGCTGGACGGCGCCGACACCCACCAGTGCGGCGATGACGGCCCCCAACGCGCCGAAGACGTAGCGCAGCACCGGCCCGACGATCGACAGCGCGGCCCCCAGCGCGAGTGCCGCCAGGCTGAGCGGGGTGAGCACCGGGAGCGCTTCGGCGCCCGGGACGGCGAGGGTCTGCTGGGCTCCGTCGTCGAGCGTGACGTCGATCCACGTCTGCGTCGACGCGATGACCCCGACGGCTCCGGCGAGGAGCATCGCGAGCACCGCGGTCGAGCGCGCGCGTCGCATCAGCGCTCCCCCACCACGGGGTGAAGGTCGTCGGCGTCGAAGCACGTGTGGTCTCCGGTGTGGCACGCGGCACCGATCTGGTCGACCTCGATCAGCAGCGTGTCGCCGTCGCAGTCCAGGCGTGCGCCCTTGACGAGCTGGATGTGGCCCGACGTGTCGCCCTTGCGCCAGTACTCCTGGCGCGAGCGCGACCAGAACGTCACGCGCCCGGTGGTGAGCGTGCGGTTCAGGGCCTCGGCATCCATCCACCCCACCATCAGCACCTCGCGCGAGTCGAACTGCTGGATCACCGCGGCCACCAGGCCGTCGGCGTCGTACTTCACGCGGTCGACGCTCATCGGCGCACCTCGATCCCTTCGACGGCCATCGCGTCCTTGACCTGTCCCACGGTGAGCTGACCGGAGTGGAAGACGGATGCCGCCAGCACGGCGTCGGCGCCGGCCTGCACCGCCGGGGCGAAGTGCTCCAGCGACCCGGCGCCGCCGGAGGCGATCACGGGCACGGCGGCCACCTGGCGCATGAGGCGGACCAGCTCGAGGTCGAAACCCTGCCTGGTGCCGTCGGCGTCGATGGAGTTGACCAGGAGCTCCCCCGCTCCGCGCTCGACCGCTTCGCGCGCCCAGGCGAGGGCGTCGAGCGTGGTCTCGGTGCGGCCGCCGTGGGTGGTCACCACGAAACCCGAGGGGGTGGATGCCGCCCGCTTGACGTCGAGCGAGAGAACGATCACCTGCGCGCCGAAGCGGTCGGCGATCTCGTCGATCAGCTCGGGGCGGGCGATCGCGGCCGAGTTCACGCCGATCTTGTCGGCGCCGACGGCGAGCAGGCGCGCGACGTCGTCGCTCGAGCGCACGCCCCCGCCGACGGTGAGCGGGATGAAGACCTGCTCGGCCGTGCGACGGACGACGTCGTAGGTCGTGGACCGCTCGTCGACCGTGGCGGTGACGTCGAGGAAGGTGACCTCGTCGGCGCCCTGCGCGAAATACAGTTGGGCCAGCTCGACCGGGTCGCCCATGTCGCGCAGGTCGAGGAAGTTCACACCCTTGACGACGCGGCCCGCGGCCACGTCGAGGCAGGGGATGACGCGACGTGCGAGGGTCATCAGAGCCTCGCGGCGAGGATCTCGGTGACCAGGATCGCGCGCGCGCCGATCGCGTAGAGGGCGTCCATGACCTGGTTGACGTCGCGACGGGGGCTCATGACCCGCACGGCGACCCACTCGGGGTCGCGCAGCGGCGAGATCGTCGGCGACTCCAGTCCCGGGGCGACCGCGACGGCCCGCTCCACCAGTGCGGCGGGCAGGTCGTAGTCGATCAGGACGTACTTGCGCGCGGCCAGGACGCCGCGCAGACGGCGCAGCAGCGTCTCGGTGCCCTCGGCCTCCTGCGGCCCGGCGATCAGCACCGCGTCGCTCTCGAGGAGCACCGGGCCGAAGATCTCGAGACCCGCCTGGCGCAGGGTCGTCCCCGTCGACACGACGTCGGCCACGGCATCCGCCACTCCGAGCTGCACGGCGGATTCCACCGCGCCGTCGAGGGGGACGATGTCGACGGCGATGCCGCGCTCGTCGAGGAACGCGTCGACCAGGCCCGGGTAGGCCGTCGCGACGCGCAGGCCCTCGAGGTCGGCGATGTCGGTGAAGCGGCCGGGACGACCGGCGAAGCGGAAGGTGGAGCCGGCGAAGCCGAGCGACTCGACCTCGCGCGCGCCGGGCATGCGGGCGTCGAGCAGCAGGTCGCGGCCGGTGATGCCGACGTCGAGGGCCCCCGAGCCGACGTAGGTCGCGATGTCACGGGGACGCAGGTAGAAGAACTCCACCTCGTTCACGGGGTCGACGGTGTACAGGTCTTTCGAGTCGCGACGTCCGGTGTACCCGGCCTCCGAGAGCATCTCGGCGGCGGTCTCGGCGAGCGACCCCTTGTTCGGCACGGCGATTCGCAGCATGACGGGGCTTTCGTGTGGGGTGAGCTGTGGGCGGCTGGCGGCGCGCCGCACGGGCGGCGGCGGGCCTTCGGGGCGGGTGGTCGGCTCAGAGATGTCGGTAGACGTCTTCGAGCGACAAGCCCTTCGCGAGCATGAGGGTCTGCAGGTGATACAACAGCTGCGAGATCTCTTCGGCCGCGGCCTCGTCGGACTCGTACTCGGCGGCCATCCACACCTCGGCGGCCTCTTCGACGATCTTCTTGCCGATCGCGTGCACGCCCGCGTCGAGCTGCGCGACGGTGCCGGACCCCTCGGGTCGCTCGACGGCCTTGGCGCTGAGTTCCGCGAACAGGTCGTCGAATGTCTTCACCCCTCCAGGGTATCGGGTCGGCGGGGGTGGGGCTGTCCGCGGGAGCTCGGGGTGCCGCGCCCGCCGCGCTGCTCCGGAGGGTGCGGATCCGGCGCGTCACGTATCTGCCCTCGATAAACGCCGTTCGTCGCGAGACACGCTGCGACGCGGCGTTTCTCGCGAGGAACGGCGTTTATCGGGGAGGGGTGTCAGTGGCGGTGACGCGCGGCGGAGGCGCGCAGCGACGCGATCGCGCGATCGGGGTCGTCGGCACCGAACACCGCGGAGCCGGCGACGAAGGTGTCCGCCCCCGCCTCGGCGGCCTGGGCGATGGTGGATTCCCCGATGCCGCCGTCCACCTGCAGCCACACGCGCGAGCCGCGGCGCTTCGCCTCGTCGGCGAGAGAGCGCAGCTTGGGCATCGTCTCGGGCATGAAGGACTGCCCGCCGAAGCCGGGCTCGACCGTCATGACCAGGATCTGATCGAACTCGTCGAGCGAGTCGAACAGGTTCTCCACCGGGGTGCCGGGTTTGACGGCGACGCCCGCGCGCGCGCCGATCGCCCGCAGGCGACGTGCCAGCGCGACGGGCGAGGCCGCGGCCTCGAGGTGGAAGGTGACGGATGCCGCACCCCGTTCGGCGTATTCAGGAGCCCACCGATCGGGGTCGTCGATCATCAGGTGCACGTCCAGCGGCACCGGGCTGGTCTCCTGGATGCGACCGACCATCTGCGGGCCGAAGGTGAGGTTGGGGACGAAGTGGTTGTCCATCACGTCGACGTGGACGAAGTCGGCCCCCGCGATGCGGGCGAGCTCGGCCTGCATGTTCACGAAGTCGGCGGCCAGGATGCTCGGGTTGATGCGCGGGGCGTCGGTAGGCACCCGACCATTATGGGCGCGGGGGGTGGCCGCGCCCACCGCCGCCGGATCAGCGCTTGCGCAGCAGGGCGATCGACATCGCGTCGGTGCCGTGCCGGTGCGGCCACAGCTGCGCGCGCAGCGAGCCGTCGACCTGGTCGGGAAGGTCGATCTCGTCGACCGCGATCGCCCGCACCACCGCTCGGGCGTCGAGCTCTTCGCAGGCGTCGCCCCGCTCGCGCTTGACCTCGGCGAGCACTCCGCTGGTCTCGGCAAGATGGGGCGAACACGTGACGTAGGCGACCACGCCTCCCGGGGCCAGGGCGTCGAACGCCGCGAGCACCAGCTCGAGCTGCAGGGCGGTGAGGTCCGGGACGTCGGCCGGCGTCTTGCGCCACCGCGCCTCGGGCCGGCGGCGCAGGGCTCCGATCCCGGTGCACGGCGCGTCGACGAGGATCCGGTCGTAGAGTCCCGCCGCACGGGCCGCGCGCTCGCGCCCGTCCTCTTCGCTCACCTCGATCTCGAGGGGGACGGATGCCACGGCCTGGCGCACCAGTCCGGCGCGGGCCGGAGCGATCTCGTTGGCGTCCAGCCGTGCGCCGTGGGCCAGGGCTTCGGCCGCGAGCAGCGCGGTTTTGCCGCCGGGCCCGGCGCACAGGTCGAGCCAACGCTCGCCCTCCCGCACCGGCAGGGCGCGACTGAGCGCGAGGGCGGCCAACTGCGAGCCCTCGTCCTGCACGCGGATCCGGCCCTCGGTTGCGCGGATGAGACCCTCGGGGTCGCCGCCGCGGGTGGTGAAGGCGCCGGGGGCGAACCGGGCGGGGGTCGCCTCGTCGGGGACCTCGGCCAGTCCCGGCAGGGCGATCATCGCGACCCGCGGGGCGACGTTGTCGGCCTCGAGGAGTCCGGCGAGCTCCTCGCCGCGTCCCTCGGCGGTCAGTGCCCGGCGAAGGGCCCGCACGATCCACACGGGATGGGAGGTGGCCAGACCGATCCGCTCGTCATCGCTGCGCGCACCGGCCGTGATGCGCTCCATCCAGTGGCCGGGGTTGTCGCGTGAGACGCGGCGCAGCACCGCGTTCGCGAATCCCGCGGCGCCCCGCCCGCCCCCGTGCCGACGCGCGAGCTCGACGGACTCGTTGACCGCCGCGTGCGAGGCCACCCGCGTCGACAGCAGCTGGTGCACGCCCAGGCGCAGCGCGTCGAGCACGGCCGGATCGATCCGGTCGACGGTGCGGTCGGCCGCGGCGGCGATGATCGCGTCGTAGGTGCCACGGCGACGCAGCGTGCCGTAGGTCAGCTCGGTCGCGAGCCCGGCATCCTTGGCATCCAATCCCATCCGCGCGATCGCGTGCGGCAGCAGGAGATTGGCGTAGGCCTCGTCGGCCGAGACCGCCCGCAGCACCTCGTACGCGGCCGAGCGCGCTCCCTGCACGCTCATGAACCGAGCTCCGGTTCGTCGGTGCGAAGGCCCCGGAACCAGTCTCCCGCGCTCATCGCCGCCTTCCCCGCGGGCTGCACGCTCTCGAGCCGCAGCGGCGTCGTCCCGGTGCCCACCACGACGTCTCGTCCGAATGCCACGACCCGGCCGGGGGGAACGGGCGGGGCCTCGGACGCCGAGGCGCGCAGCACCTTGAACCGCGCGCCGTCGAAGGTCGTGTGCGCTCCGGGTTCGGGAGTGACCCCGGCGATGCGATGCAGGAGGGACGCGGCATCCCGGGTCAGATCCAGGGCGCCGTCGTCGAGGGTGAGCTTGGGGGCGAGCGTGGGTTCGCCGGACTGCGGCGTGGCCCGGGCGGTGCCGTCGGCGATCGCGTCGACGACGCGCGCGAGCAGCGGTGCGCCCAGGTCGGCGAGGGCCTCGAGCACCTCGGTCGACGTCGCGCCCGCGGGGATCTCGTACCGCTCCTCGGCGAAGACGTCGCCGGCGTCGAGGGCCGCGACCAGCTGGAACACGCTGGCGCCCGTGACCGTGTCGCCCGCGATCAGCGCGCGCTGGACGGGGGCGGCGCCCCGCCACTTCGGCAGCAGCGAGAAGTGCAGGTTGATCCACCCGTGCGTCGGGGTCGACAGCAACGGCTCCCGCACGAGACCGCCGTAGGCCACGATGACGCCGAGAGCCGGTTCGAGCTCGGCGATGCGCGCGGTGGCCTCGGCGTCGAGTCGGTCCGTCTTGACGACCGGGATGCCGAGCTCCTCCCCCGCCTGTGCGACCGGTGACGGCGTGAGCACGCGCTTGCGCCCGAGCGGCGCATCGCCGCGCGTGACCACGGCGGCGATCTCGTGTCGACCCGCGGCCAGGTGCCGGAGGGAGGGGACGGCGACGGCGGGTGTGCCGGCGAAGACGAGGCGCATGGTTCTCCTCAGGCTCGGGATCGTGCGGGATGGGCGGCGGGTGCGCGCCCGCTCAGAGGTCGGGCTCGGGGATGTCGAGACGGACTCTGAGCGTACTGCGGGGGCGGGGGCCGCGATCCTTGTGCGATTTCCGGGCGCGCAGGGCGTCCGCGATGACACCGGCGCGCAGCGCCTCGGCGACGACGCGCCCGTGCGCGTAGTCGAACCGCACCAGGGCGCGCGAGGTGGGGATGTCGGCATCGCTCGAGGTGTCGACCGGACCGAGGACGGCGAGGGCGTCCAGGTCGGGCACGCTCTCGCGCAACAAGGTCAGGAGGGTGTCGACGCTTCGGGCGTGTCCGTCGACGCTCGCCACGCGCACGGCCGGCGGCATCCGCAGCGGGACGCGGTCGGCGAGCTCGGCGCGCGCGTACGACGGTTGGGTCCACGTCGCCAGTGCCCGGGCCACCGGTCCCGCGACCCCCACCAGGTGGACGGGGGCGCCCGGGGCGGCGAGGGCGGCCGCATTCGACCACCAGCGCAGACAGTGCTCGCCGATGCGCAGCGCCTCGCTCTGCAGCATCCGGTCCCCGTCGAGAAGGATGACGGCGCGATACCCGCCTCGGGCGAGGGGCTCGGCTCCGCGCGTGGCGATCACGAGTGCGGGTGACGCGTCGACCTCGGCGACGGGGTGCGCCCCGTCGGCCACGATCACCCGGGTGTGGGGGAAAGCCCGACCGAGCTCGTCGGCGGTGCGCTCGCTGCCCGAGGAGGCCATGCGCAGTTTGGCCGAGCCGCAGTGACCGCAGGCCCACGCGTGGGCGCTGCGCCCGCACCAGGAGCACACGGGCACCGCGCCGGGCCGGGCAGCGCGAAGGGGTCCGGCGCAGTGCGGGCAGCGAGCGGGTCGACGGCAGTCCGCGCACACGAGCGAGGGCGCGTACCCGGGACGCGCGACCTGCACGAGGACCGGTCCGTGCTGCAGGGCTTCGCGGGCGGCCGCGAACGCCGAGGACGGCACGCGGGACTGCCGCTGCTCCCCCTCTCGCGTGGCGCTCAGCACGACGCGCGGGCTCGGACGGCGCGCCTGGGTGATCTCGCGGACGTAGCCCACGTCGACGAGCCGCTGCACGTCGCTCGTGCGGGTGTGCCCGGCGAACAGCAGCGTCGAGTGCTCCAGCTCCTGGCGGACCAGGGCCGCGTCCCGCGCGTGCACGCCCGGGGCCAGCGGTTCCGAGAGCAGGGAATCGCCGTCGTCCCAGATCGCGACCAGGCCCGTGTCGTGCGCCGGGGCGTAGACGCCCGAGCGGCGTCCGACGACGATGCACGGGACGGGCGCGAGGGTCCGCAGGTACTGCGCGTAACGTGCCGGCCCCGACTGGTCCGCGTCGTCGCGCACCACGGCCTCGGGTGCGACGAGTTCGGCGAGGGCGGCGAGCAGCTGGGCCTGATCGCGGTAGTCGGGGACGACGAGCACGGCGCTGCGCCCGCGGGCGAGCGTGTGGACCGCCGCGGCCGCGAGCAGATCGGCCCACGCGCCCCGCGGCAGTTCGGCGTGCGGACGCGGAGGTGCGTCGACGGCCACGCGCTCACCCGCGTCGAGGGCGGCGGCGAGCCCCGGGTAATCCGCCAGGGTCGCTACCGCCCGCTCCCGCGCGGCGGGAACGACCTCGGGCGTCGCGGGTGCGGGGGCCGCGGCCCACGCCTTCTCCGCGCGCACCATCCGCTTGGGCACGGCGAGGCGCAGGATGTCGCTCACCGAGCCCGCCGCCCGGTCGGCCACGCGGCGCGCCAGCGTGTACAGGAACTCGGGCAGCACCGGCAGGGGTGAGATCACGGCCTCGACGGCCGACAGGGGGCGCTCGGTGCCGTCGTCGGCGACGACCTCGACGACGAAGGCGTCCATCATGCGCCCCGCTGAGCGCAGTGGCACCTTGACGCGGACGCCGGGGGCGACGTCGGCGACGAGGGGGTGCGGGACGACGTAGTCGAACAGCCGGTCGAGCTGCGGGACGGGCGACTCGAGCTGCACGCGCGCGACGCGACGCTCGCTCACGCGGGAACGCTCATCCGGCCGGGCGCGGCGGGGCCGCGAGCGGGGCGCACTCCCCCACCCACGGTCAGAGCCCGGCGGCCGTGCGCAGCTCGTCGACGCGGTCGGTGCGCTCCCAAGTGAAGTCCGCGAGCTCGCGGCCGAAGTGGCCGTACGTGGCGGTCTGCGCGTAGATCGGGCGCAGCAGGTCGAGCTGTTCGACGATGGCCGCGGGGCGCAGGTCGAACACCTCGCGGATCGCGCGGACGATGACGTCGTCGGCGACGTGGGCGGTGCCGAACGACTCGACGTACAGGCCGACGGGATTGGCCTTGCCGATCGCGTACGCGATCTGCACCTCGAGACGGTCGGCGAGTCCCGCCGCCACCGCGTTCTTGGCCACCCATCGCATCGCGTAGGCCGCGGAGCGGTCGACCTTGGACGGGTCCTTGCCGCTGAAGGCGCCGCCGCCGTGGCGCGATGCTCCCCCGTAGGTGTCGATGATGATCTTGCGCCCGGTGAGCCCCGCATCGCCCTTGGGCCCGCCGATGACGAAGGGACCGGCCGGGTTGATGTAGTACTTCACGTCGGGCAGCTCGAGACCGGTCTCGGCGAGCACCGGATCGATGACGGCGGCCTGCACCTCGGCGCGGAGGTCTTCTTGCGAGATGTCGGGGTGGTGCTGGGTCGACAGCACGACCGAATCCACCGAACGCGGGACGAGGCCGTCGTACCCGAGCGTGACCTGGGTCTTGCCGTCGGGTCGGAGGAAGGCGAGCTGCCCGCTCTTTCTCACGGATGCCAGCCGCTCGGCGATACGGTGCGCGGTCCACGCGGCCATCGGCATGAGCTGCGGAGTCTCGTTCGTGGCGAAACCGAACATGATGCCCTGGTCGCCGGCGCCCTGCAGGTCGCGGGGGTCGACCGAGCCGCGCTCGCGCTGTTCGAACGCCTTGTTGACCCCGGCGGCGATGTCGGAGGACTGCGCGCCGATCGACACGCTCACCCCGCAGGAATCACCGTCGAAGCCGGTGTCGCTCGAGGTGTACCCGATGCTCGTCACCACGTCGCGCACGATCGCGGGGATCTCGACGTAGGCGCTCGTGGACACCTCGCCGGCCACGTGGACGAGTCCGGTCGTGACGAGGGTTTCGACGGCGACACGACCGGAGGGGTCCTCGGTGAGGATAGCGTCGAGGATGCTGTCGGAGATCTGATCGCAGATCTTGTCGGGGTGTCCTTCGGTGACGGACTCGGACGTGAACAGGCGCAGGTCGGTCAAGACGACTCCGGGGCTTCGAGGGCGGGGACGGACACGAGTATGCCCCGGGTGGCGGTGAGCCGCCCGGGGCATCGTCACATCTGTGAACAGATCACGAGAGTGCGCGGCTGTGGATCACTCCGCGGCGCGCAGGCGCAGCTTGTCTTCGTGGATCTCGTGCAGCGCGATCGTGAGGGGCTTGTCCTCGACCGTGGAGTCGACCAGCGGGCCGACGTTGTCGAAGAGGTTTCCCTCGTGCAGGTCGGAGTAGTAGTCGTTGATCTGTCGCGCGCGCTTGGACGCGTAGATCACGAGCTGGTACTTGGAGTCGACCTTGTCGAGCAGCGCGTCGATGGGCGGGTCGATGATGCCCTTGTCACGTCCGGCCATGGGGAACCTCCTGGTTCGGCGGATGGGGTGGATGCGGCGCGACGAGCGCCGAAGCATCCTCCCATTCTAGCCGACGCCGGCCCGGGCTGTGCCGAGGGGCGTCGGGTGGGTCTGGCGGGGGTTTCGGGGCGTCCGCCGTGCACCGGGGCGGTTGACGGACACCCCGGTGCACGGAACGCGCCCCGAACGGGAGACGTGGCCGCGCCGCGGGGGTGGTGGCCTTCGGGGCCGCCGGGTCAGTGCTGCGCGGAGGCCAGAGCGACCACGTCGCGCGCGGCGGAGGCCACGTCCTCGTTCACGACGCGGTAGTCGAACTCGTTCTGCGCGGCGAGCTCGACGCGGGCGGTGCGCAGGCGTCGCGCGCGCTCCTCGGCATCCTCGGTCCCTCGTCCGACCAGACGGTCGACGAGTTCGTCCCAGCTCGGCGGGAGCAGGAACACCAGAGTCGCCGAGGGGTCGGCCGTGCGCACCTGACGGGCACCCTGCAGGTCGATCTCGAGAAGCGCCGTCCCGCCGGCCGCGAGCACGCGCTCGATGGGCTCGCGGGGCGTGCCGTAGCGGTGCCGATTGTGCACCACGGCCCACTCCAGCAGCTCCCCCGCGGCGATCAGACGGTCGAACTCGGCGTCGTCGACGAAGTAGTAGTGCTCTCCGTCGACCTCTCCGGGGCGCGCGGCACGCGTGGTCGCCGACACCGACAGGTGGATCTCGGGGTAGTTCTGCTTGATGTGGGCGGCGACCGTCCCCTTGCCCACGGCCGTGGGACCGGCGAGGACGATCAGACGACTGCGCCCCGCGCGCGGACCCGGCTCGGGCCAGCGCGAGTCGAGGTAGGTGCGCAGCGCGTCGCGCTGACGGGTGCCGAGCCCCCCGAGACGTTTCACGGGCGAGATGCCGAGTGCGGCGAGGATGCGGTCGCGCTTGCTCTCGCCGATCGCGGGGATCGCCGTGAGGAATTCGGTCACGCGCATCGCGCCCGCGGCCGATTGCGGGTCGGCGAGACCCCGGCGCAGCAGCTCCTGCGGAGAGATCACGCGGGTCGACACGTCGCGTTTGAGCGCGGCGCGCTCTCGACGAGCCTCGACGGCGCGTCGCGAGGCGGCGGCGCGGTCGACCTCGGGTGGACGACGGGATTCAGCCATTCGAGGACTCCCGGTAGAGCGCGGCGCGCTCGTCGATGCGGGCGGCGAGACGGTGGGGTCCGACCGCGAGGATGCTGCGGCTCTCGTTCGCGACGACGGCGGATGCCACGTAGCCGAACAACCGGCGCAGGTCGGCGGGCGCGGCCCCCTGCGCGCCGAAGCCGGGGGCGAGGATCGGCATGCCCGCCAGGGCCATGTCGCCCAACCCGAACGCCGAGCGGTCGACGGTCGCGCCGACCACGACGCCGATCGGACCGAGCGCCCCGGGGGCGCCGATGTTGGCCTGGTTGACGTCGTGCGCCACGCGAGCGGCGACGTGTTCGTGGTCGCCCACCGCGAGGGCGTCGTCCACGATGGCGCTCTGCAGCGCCCGCGCCTCGGGGTTGCTCGTCGCGGTCAGCACGAACGCGCCCTTGCCGTGGTGCACGGCGAGCCCGAGGGTGTCGCGCAGCGAGTCGGCGCCCATGTAGGGCGACAGGGTGACGGCATCCGCCTCGAGAGGCGAACCGGGCGCGACCCAGGCCTGCGCGTAGCCCTCCATGGTCGTGCCGATGTCGCCGCGCTTGGCGTCGGCGATGACGAGCAGTCCCGCCGCGCGGGCGGCGGCCATGACGTCCTCGAGGGCGGCGAAGCCCGTCGATCCGTAGCGCTCGTAGAACGCCACCTGCGGCTTGACCACGCCGACCCGGCCGCGGGCGGCCTCGACCACCCGCAGCCCGAAATCACGGGCACCGGATGCCGTGGCATCCAGCCCCCACGCCGACAGCAGCGCGGCGTGGGGGTCGATGCCGACGCACAGCGCGCCGTGCAGGTCGAGGGCGGCGGCGAGCCGCTGGCCGAACGTCTCGTTCACCGGCGTCCCGCGCGATCGGTCGCGTGCTCCTGGAGGCTGCGGACGGCGAAGCCGTCCTTCATCGCACCCAGGGCGCTCACGGCGGCGCCGAGGACGGCCATCGTGGTGAACAGCGCCTTGTCGGCGGCCACCGCGGCGGCGCGGATCTCGTACCCGTCGGCACGTGCCGTGCCGCCCGAGGGGGTGTTGACGATCATGTCGATCTCGCCGGCGTTGATCAGGTCGACGACGTTCTGTTCGCCGGAGGCGTGCGTCTCGGAGTATTTCTCGACGACCTTGACCCGGATGCCGTTGCGCGCAAGGATCTCGGCCGTGCCCTCGGTCGCCATGAGCGAGAAACCGAGCTCCTGCAGACGGTGGGCGGGCAGGATCACGGCGCGCTTGTCGGCGTCGGCGACCGAGATGAACACCGTGCCCGAGGTCGGCATGCCGCCGTACGCGGCCTCCTGCGATTTGGCGAACGCGGTCGGGAAGTCGCGGTCGATGCCCATGACCTCGCCGGTCGAGCGCATCTCGGGTCCGAGAACGCTGTCGACGGTGTGCCCGTCGGCGGTGCGGAACCGCTTGAACGGCAGCACGGCCTCTTTCACCGCGACGGGAGCGTCGAGCGGCACGCGCGAGCCGTCCTGCGCGGGCAGGAGACCCTCGCCGATCAGGTCGGCGATCGAGCTGCCGGCCATGATGCGGCTGGCGGCCTTGGCGAGGGGGATGCCGAGGGCCTTGGACACGAACGGGACGGTGCGGCTGGCACGGGGATTGGCCTCGATGACGTAGAGCACGCCCGCCGAGATCGCGAACTGCACGTTCAGGAGGCCCCGGACCCCGACGCCCTTGGCGATCGCGAGGGTCGCCTCGCGCACGCGGTCGACCTCGGTGCGGCCGAGCGAGATCGGCGGCAGGGTGCACGAGGAGTCGCCGGAGTGGATGCCGGCCTCTTCGAGGTGCTCCATGACGCCGCCGATGTACAGGTCGGTGCCGTCGTACAGCGCGTCGACGTCGAGCTCGATCGCGTCGTCGAGGAAGCGGTCCACGAGAAGCGGCAGGCCCGGTCCGATGATCGCCTGGTCGGCGACGCGGACGAAGTAGTCGCGCAACGCCTCGGTCGAGTAGACGATCTCCATGCCGCGACCGCCGAGGACGAAGCTGGGACGCACCAGGACGGGGTAGCCGATCTCCTCGGCGACGGTCACGGCGCCCTCGACGTCGATCGCGGTGCCGTTGCGGGGAGCCACCAGGCCGGCGTCGTCGAGCAGGCGCGAGAACAGCTCGCGCTCCTCGGCGAGGTCGATCGCTGCGGGGCTGGTGCCGAGGATGGTGTATCCCGCGGCCTCGATGCCCTTGGCCAGGCCCAGCGGCGTCTGACCGCCGAGCTGGCACACGACGCCGAGGATGGTTCCCGACTGCGACTCGGCGTGCAGCACCTCGAGGACGTCCTCGAGCGTCAGCGGTTCGAAGTAGAGGCGGTCGCTGGTGTCGTAGTCGGTCGAGACGGTCTCGGGGTTGCAGTTGACCATGACGGTCTCGAAGCCGGCGTCCGACAGCGCGAAGGACGCGTGCACGCACGAGTAGTCGAACTCGACGCCCTGGCCGATGCGGTTCGGGCCCGAGCCGATGATGACGACCTTCGTGCGGTCGGAGGGGGTGACCTCGGTCTCGGCGTCGTACGACGAGTAGTGGTAGGGCGTGAGGGCCGGGAACTCCCCCGCGCACGTGTCGACGGTCTTGTACACCGGGCGCACGTCGAGCGCGTGGCGCGCCTCACGTACCTCGGCCTCGTCGAGACCGCGGAGCTCGGCGATCTGCACGTCGCTGAAGCCGTGCTCCTTCGCGACGCGGAGGGTGTCGGCATCCAGCTCGTCGGCCTGCGCGATGAAGGCCGCGACCTCGTTGATCAGCACCATCTGGTCGATGAACCAGGGGTCGATCGCCGTGGCGTCGAACGCCTGCTCGGGGGTGGCGCCCTTGCGCAGCGCCTGCTGCAGCACGACGATGCGGCCGTCGGTCGGGGTCTTCGCCACCTCGAGCAGCTCGTCGACCGAACGCGACTCCTCACCCCAGTGGAAGCTCGACCCGCGCTTCTCGAGCGAGCGCAGCGCCTTCTGCAGGGCCGTGGTGTAGTTGCGGCCGATCGCCATCGCCTCCCCCACCGACTTCATGGTGGTGGTGAGGGTGGTGTCGGCGGCCGGGAACTTCTCGAAGTTGAAGCGGGGAACCTTCACCACGACGTAGTCGAGCGTGGGCTCGAAGCTCGCCGGGGTGACCTTGGTGATGTCGTTCGGGATCTCGTCCAGGCGGTAGCCGATCGCGAGCTTCGCGGCGATCTTGGCGATCGGGAAGCCGGTGGCCTTGGATGCCAGCGCGCTCGAGCGCGACACACGCGGGTTCATCTCGATCACGATGATGCGGCCGGTCTTCGGGTCGACGGCGAACTGGATGTTGCACCCACCGGTGTCGACGCCGACGGCGCGGATGATGTCGATGCCGATGTCGCGGAGCTTCTGGTACTCGCGGTCGGTCAGCGTCAGCGCGGGCGCGACCGTGATCGAGTCGCCCGTGTGCACGCCGACGGGGTCGACGTTCTCGATCGAGCAGACGACCACCGTGTTATCGGCGGTGTCGCGCATGAGCTCGAGCTCGTACTCCTTCCACCCGAGGATCGACTCCTCGAGCAGGACCTCGTTGGTGGGCGAGTCGTGCAGGCCCGCCCCGCCGATGCGGCGGAGGTCCGCCTCGTCGTACGCGAAGCCCGATCCGAGCCCGCCCATGGTGAAGGACGGGCGGACGACCAGCGGGTAGCCGAGCTTCTCGGCTCCGGCGAGCAGCTCGTCCATGGAGTGGCAGATGACGGATGCCGCCACGTCGGCGCCCGCCTCGAGCACGAGCTCCTTGAAGATCTGACGATCCTCGCCGCGGTTGATCGCGTCGAAGTCGGCGCCGATGAGCTCGACGTCGTACTTGTCGAGGATGCCGCGCTTGTGCAGCTGGATCGCCGCGTTCAGCGCCGTCTGTCCACCCAGGGTGGGCAGGACGGCATCCGGCTTCTCTTTGGCGATGATCGACTCGATCACCTCGGGGGTGATCGGCTCGATGTAGGTCGCGTCGGCGAAGTCGGGGTCGGTCATGATCGTCGCCGGGTTGGAGTTGACGAGGATGACGCGCACGCCCTCTTCGCGCAGGACGCGGCACGCCTGGGTGCCGGAGTAGTCGAACTCGCAGGCCTGACCGATGACGATCGGGCCGGAGCCGATGACGAGGACGGAGCGGATGTCGTCGCGCTTAGGCATTCTTCTGGGTCTCCATCGTCGCGAGAACCATCTCGCGGAAGCGGTCGAACAGGTAGTTGGCGTCGTGCGGGCCGGAGGCCGCCTCGGGGTGGTACTGAACGCTGAACGCGGGGATGTCGAGGGCGCGCAGACCCTCCACCACGTTGTCGTTGAGTCCGATGTGGCTGACCTCGACGCGGCCGAAGCCGGCCGGGCTGTCGACGATCCGGTCCAGCGGCGCCTCGACGGCGAAGCCGTGGTTCTGCGAGGTGATCTCGACGCGGCCGGTGGTCTTGTCGAGCACGGGCTGATTGATGCCGCGGTGACCGAAGGGCAGCTTGTAGGTCCCGAAGCCGAGCGCGCGGCCCAGCAGCTGGTTGCCGAAGCAGATGCCGAAGAACGGCAGGCCGTCGCCCAGCACCGCGCGCAGCAGCTCGACGTGCTGGTCGGAGGCGGCGGGGTCGCCGGGGCCGTTGGAATAGAACGCGGCGACCGGGTCGATCGCGCGGATGTCGTCGATCGTCGCGGACTGCGGGAACACGTGCACGTCGAAGCCGCGGGCGGCGAGGTTGACGATCGTGGACTGCTTGACGCCGAGGTCGAGCACGGCGAGGTTGCCGATGCGCTCCGCCGTCGCGGGGGTCACCTCGACCTCGCTGACCGAGACCTCGGCCGACAGGTTACGGCCCGCCATACCCGGGGCCTCGCGCACGCGACGCAGCTGCTCCGCGGCATCCAGGCGCGCCGCCTCGCCCGAGAACACGCCGCCGCGCATGCTGCCCTCGGAGCGGATGCGGCGGGTGACGGCGCGGGTGTCGATACCCGAGATGCCCACGATGCCGTCCTCGACGAGCGCGTCGTCCAGTGAACGGTCCGCCCGCCAGTTGGACACCATGCGCGAGGGGTCGCGCACGACGTAGCCGGCGACCCAGATGCGGCGCGACTCGGGGTCTTCGTCGTTCACACCGGTGTTGCCGATGTGGGGGGCGGTCTGCAGCACGATCTGGCCGGCGTACGAGGGGTCGGTGATCGTCTCCTGGTAGCCGGTCATGCCGGTGGCGAAGACGACCTCGCCGAGGGTCTCGCCGCGCGCACCGTAGGCGCGACCGGTGTAGCGGGTGCCGTCTTCGAGCACGAGGACGGCCGGTTCTCGCGCCGAGAGCGCGGAAGGGATCAGGGCGGTCATGCGTCGCTTCCTGTCGAGGTGAGGGGACGGATGGCGTCGGCGAGTGCTTTGGCCGAGGCCTCCTGAGGACGGAGGTAGGTGTCGACGATCGTGTCGTCGTCGATGCGCCAGCTGACGCGTGTCAGACCGTCTCGCTCGACCACGCGGTCGATCGCGACGGTGGCCTGCACGGCATCCACCAGGCGGTCGCGGGTGAGCGCGATGCGGGGCTGGCCCGGAAGGTCGAGGGCGACGCCGGCCGAGGTGACCGTGACGTCGACGCGGGAGCGGAAGCCCAGACCCTTGATCGCGAGACGCTCGAGCGGCTCGTCGTGCCGGGTCGTGGCGACGTAGAGCCCCGGGAACACCGCCGTCTCGACGGCGTCCGCGGGCAGCTCCCCCACCGGGACGGAGTAGCGCGCATCGCGCCGCGTTCGTCGCGCCCACGCCCACGCGAGCAACGCGAGCCCCAGGACGGCGATGCCGGCCATGACCAGCAGAGCGCCCTCGCGGGTCACGCGAGCGCTCCGGGAGCCTCGAGCACGGCGCCGTCGGCGACGGTGGGGATGCCGGCGCGCACGGTCCAGCGCACCTCGCCCGGGAGGTCCCGGCCGAGGTAGGGCGAGTTGGTGCTGCGACCGCGCAGGTCGTCGAGGCCGAACGTCCGCGCGGGGCGCGGGTCGTACAGGGTGAAGGTCGCCGGCTGTCCGGCCGCGACGGGCGTTCCGTGACCGTCGAGCCGGCCGATGCGGGCGGGCGCCGCCGACATCACGCGCGCCACGTCGGTCCAGGTCATCAGACCCGTCTCGACCATCGCCTGGTGCACCACGCGCACCGCGCTCTCGAGACCGACCATGCCGTTGGCGGCGGCCGCCCACTCGCAGGCTTTGGCCTCGGCGGGGTGCGGGGCGTGGTCGGTGGCGACGATGTCGATCGTGCCGTCGGCGAGGCCCTCGCGCACGGCCAGGACGTCCTCTTCGCGGCGCAGCGGCGGGTTGACCTTGAACCGTGCGTCGTAGTCGCGCACCAGCTCGTCGGTCAGCAGCAGGTGGTGGGGCGTCACCTCGGCGGTGACGTTCACGCCGCGCTTCTTGGCCCAGCGGATGATGTCCACCGAGCCCGCGGTGCTGAGGTGGCAGACGTGCAGGCGCGAGCCGACGTGCTCGGCCAGCAGCACGTCGCGCGCGATGATCGACTCCTCGGCGACGGCCGGCCAGCCGGTCAGGCCCAGCTCGGCCGAGACGGCGCCCTCGTTCATCTGCGCGCCCTCGGTCAGGCGCGGGTCCTGCGCGTGCTGGGCGATGACTCCGTCGAACGCCTTCACGTACTCCAAGGCCCGCCGCATGATCAGCGGGTCGAAGACGCAGAAGCCGTCGTCGCTGAAGACGCGCACCCGCGCGCGGGAGTCGGCCATGGCGCCGAGCTCGGCGAGACGCTCGCCCTTCTGCCCCACGGTCACGGCCCCGATCGGCTGCACGTGAACATAGCCGGCGGACTCGCCCAGAGCGAGCTCCTGCTCGACGACGCCCGCGGTGTCGGCGACCGGGGAGGTGTTGGGCATGGCGAAGACGGTGGTGAATCCGCCGGCGGCGGCGGCGCGCGAACCGGTGAGGATCGTCTCGGAGGCCTCGTATCCGGGCTCGCGCAGGTGGACGTGCAGGTCGACCAGGCCCGGAAGGGCGATGAGCCCGTCGGCGTCGACGACGGTGGCACCCGCGGGCGACAGTCCCGAGCCCGTTTCGGCGATCAGACCGTCGCGCACGAGCAGGTCGGTGGCATCCTGGCCCTCGATGCGCGCGCCGCGCACCAGAAGGGTCTGGGGGGTGGCGTGGCTCATCGGAGGTCCTCTTTCTCGGTGTCGGGCCGCTCGCCCGCCAGCAGCAGGTACAGCACGGCCATCCGCACGGAGACGCCGTTCGTGACCTGCTCGAGCACCGTCGAGCGAGGCGAATCGGCGGCGTCGGCGGAGATCTCCAGGCCCCGGTTCATCGGACCGGGGTGTAGAACGATGCTACCGCCCGGAAGGGCTTGCAAACGTCGCGCGTCGAGGCCGTATCGCCGGGAATACTCCCGTTCAGTCGGGAAATACGCCGCCGACATGCGCTCGAGCTGTATACGGAGCATCATGAGGGCGTCGGGAGCGGCGGCGATCGCGCGATCCAGGTCGTACTCGACCTCGACCGGCCAGCCGCTGACGTCCTGCGGCACCAGGGTCGGCGGAGCCACCAGCGTGACGTGCGCTCCGAGCGTGTGCAGCAGCCACACGTTCGAGCGGGCGACGCGGGAATGCAGCACGTCGCCGACGATCGTGACCCGGATGCCGTCGAGGTCGCGGCCGCGACTGGCGTCACCGTGCAGGCGCTTGCGGATCGTGAACGCGTCGAGCAGTGCCTGCGTGGGGTGCTCGTGCGTGCCGTCGCCGGCGTTGACCACGCCCGCGCTGATCCAGCCCGAGGTGGCGAGGGTCCGCGGAGCGCCGGACGCGCCGTGGCGGATGACGACGGCATCCGCCCCCATCGCCTGCAGCGTCTGGGCGGTGTCCTGCAGCGATTCGCCCTTGCTGACGCTGGAGCCCTTGGCCGAGAAGTTGATGACGTCGGCCGAGAGGCGCTTGGCGGCGGCCTCGAACGAGATGCGGGTGCGCGTGGAGTCCTCGAAGAAGAGGTTGACGACGGTCTTGCCGCGCAGCGTCGGGAGCTTCTTGACCTCGCGGCGCTGGGTGTCGGCCATGTCCTCGGCGACGTCGAGGATCTCGAGGGCGTCGGCGCGCGAGAGGTGCTGGGTGTCGAGCAGGTGCCTCATGACTCGATCGTCACCTCTTCGACGCCGTCGACCTCGGCGAGGCGGACGTTGACGCGCTCGTCGCGCGCGCTCGGCAGGTTCTTGCCCACGAAGTCGGGGCGGATCGGGAGTTCGCGGTGGCCCCGGTCGATGAGCGTCGCCAGGCGCACCGCGGCGGGACGCCCGATGTCCTGCAGGGCGTCGAGGGCGGCGCGGATGCTGCGGCCCGAGAACAGCACATCGTCGACCAGGACGACGGTCTTGCCGTCGACGCCGCCGACGGGGATCTCGGTGCGCCGCGGGGCTCGCGTCGGGTTGCGGTGCAGGTCGTCGCGGTACATCGTCACGTCGAGCGCGCCGACCGGGACCTGTGCGCCGCCGAAGTCGCCGATCATCGGGGCGATGCGGTTCGCGAGCGTGACGCCGCGGGTCGGGATGCCGAGGAGGACGAGTCCTTCCGGTCCCTTGTTGGACTCCAGGATCTCGTGCGAGATGCGCGTCAAAGCGCGGGCGATATCGGCATCGTGCATGACGGTGCGCGTATTCATCCGCTGCTCCCTTCTCCGCCTCACGGGACGGGGTTAAAGGTTGCTGTGGTTCTCGGACGATTCTAGCGGAGGAGGCGGGTGCGCGTCGGGAGTCACGGGTGGGCGGGTGAAAATCCGCACGGGCGGGGGTGGGGTGAGAGCCTCAGACGGGTCTTTGTCGAGCGTTATTCGTATCTTTGTTCTATGGATGACGTCGAGCCGCTCCCCCGCCTGTGCGCGGCCGTCGCGCGGCTCGACGGGCTCGTCGCGGGGCGCGCGGTCGAGGCCCTCCACGACGATGAGATCCTGCGGGTGATGAGCGAGCTCGCGGCGACGCGGAACGCCCTGGACGTGCTCGTGGCGCGGGCGGCGCGGGCCATCGACGCGCGGTCCGCGCGAGAGCTCGGTGTCGCCGGCCTCGCCCAGCGCCGGGGTCACCGCACCGCGACCGAACTGCTGCAGACCTTGACCGGGCAGACGCGCGTCGAGGTCACACGCGCGGTCAGGACCGGGGGTGAACTGGTGGGCGACTCGACAGAGCCGCGTGAGCGTGCATCGGTGGGTGGGCCCGCTCCTGCGGAGCCGTGGCGTGACGCGCTCCGGCACGCTCTGCGCGCGGGAGCCATCGGCCAGGCGCAGTTTCAGGCCGTCCTCGTCGGATTGGGCGCGCCGCCGGTGGAGCGGTATCCCGAGATGGACGCCGACTTCCTCCCGCGGGCGTGGGCGGTGGCCGTCGAGAAGCTGATTGCCGAGGCGCCCCACGTGGTCGTCGAAGAACTGCGGGCGTCCGCGCGCGTCGCCCGTGATCGGCTCGATCCGGTCGGGGTGACCCTCCGTTTCGAGGAACGGTTCGCCGCGCGGTCCTATCGATCGTGGATCGACGAGCACGGACAGCGTCACGGACGTTTCGTCTTCGACGACGACGCGGCGGCCTGGGTCGACGCGATCCTTCAGGCGGCACTGCGGCCGAGGCGGGGACCGCGGTTCGTCGACACCGACGCGCGCGTCGCCGATGCCGGCGACGACCGATCGGGTGAGCAGATCGCCTATGACACGCTGATCGCCGTCCTGCGCACCGGCGCCGCTGCCGATCCGGCGCAGGCGTTCGGCGACCGGCAGCCGGGCGTGCGGATTGTGGTCGAGGCGGCGGCGGGGACGGTGCCGAGGGCGGACGGTGGAGCTTGGACGGGCGGTGCTGCTCGGGCGGGCACCGGGGCCACGGCGGGAGCGGTGCCGGTGGCGGGCAGTGGTGCTCGGACGGGCGCCGGGAGTGTGGTGCACGGGGGCGGGCACCTCGAGGACGGCGGCGAAGCCCTGCCGCGCGGCGTCGTCGAGAGCTATGTGTGCGACGCCGGCACCGTGGCCGTCTCGCTCGACGACGCGGGGCGGCCGCTCGATGTGGGGCGACACCAGCGGCTCTTCACCCGCGCTCAGCGGATCGCGATCGCGGTGCGGGACGGCGGGTGCATCGGTGTCGGATGCCGCGCCCCCGTCTCGCAGTGCGAGATGCATCACATCGACCACTGGGCAGCGGACCGCGGCAGGACAGACGTCGACGACGGCGTGGCCCTCTGCCGCAACCACCATCTGGGCCTCCACAACCGCGGCGAGCGGATCGTGCGACAGCGGGATCCCGCGACCGGGCGGGATTCGTACTGGTTGCACGCGCCACCCAATCAGCGCACGGGTGAGGTGCGCGCGCCCATGCTTCTGCGGTCGAGATCCCCGCGTCGCTTCCAAGCGGCGTGATGGGACGCGCGGTGATGAGCGCGGCGAACGTTCTCTGTCACCGAGATCCGCGCGGCCGGGCTACTCCGCGTCCGCCACGACCTCCGCTTTGAACCCCGCGGAGTTCTCGAGCCACCCGGCGGAGTGCGAGGCGCCACCGGCGAACGGATAGCGTTCCTCGTACAGCGGCCGCCACCCGTGCGCGGGCGCCGCCGCCATCATCGCATCCACTTCCAGACGCGAGCCGCCGATGAACGCGAGATGATTCGCACCCGGAGCGCGACGGTCGTGAACGGGCTCTGACAGATTCGGCGACGTCGTCAACCTCACGTACGGCCCGTCAGCCACTTCCCACGTCTCACCCTCAGCCCACGCCCCGGTCCGCTCGAAACCGACGGCGCTGAGCAACGGCCCCACTCGGCCCGCGCGACGGTCAGATCGGCGCCCCAGACCTCCACGTGATGAAAGCCCGGCACGGATCAGCCCGCGGAGACCTCTGCTGCCTCGCGTTCAGCTGCTTCGCGCTCGGCGGCGCGCTCGCCGCTGGCCGTGGTGCGGATCGGCGTGGAGCGGATCGGGTGACCCGTCGTCGTCAGGCACCGACCCGTCTCGAGGTCCCACTTCCAGTCGTGCAGTGAGCAGGTCAGCACGCCGTTCTCGATCTTGCCGGTTTTGGTGAGGTCGGCGCGAAGGTGCGGGCAGCGACGCTGAACGGTCCAGCCGTCGATCTCGGCATCCTCGGTCTGATCGGACTGCTCGGCGTACCAGTTCTCGACGTATTCGATGCGGTCGCGCGACAGGCACTTCAGGAACGTCGTGAGGAACTCGTTGAACTTGCCCGAGCGGCCGACCTCGAATTGCATCGACAGGAAGATCGAGTTCGACCAGTCGATCTCGTGAACACGGATGTTCGTCGACACCAGGTCGGCGGGGATCGTGTACCAGTAGATGCACTCCTCTCCCGCGTACTCGCGCAGCTTCGCCTTCGGGAAGTCCACGACCATGTCGAGCTCGCCGATGCGGAAGCGCACCACTCCCCCGACCCCGTTGCGGATCGTGCGGGCGCGACGCAGCAGCGGCTCCCACCATTCCTTGAGCGCGGCGAGCATCTCGGCGGGCGGGATCACCTCGGCGCGAGTGGCGACCTCGGCCCGGATCTCGTCCTGGCGACTGTCGCGCTGCTCGGCGAGGTAGTTCCACTTGTCGCCGAAGACGCGCTCGATCTCGGCATCCGTGTACAGGGTCTGCGTCACCTCGACGTCCGAACCCTGCACGTCGACCTCGGTCCCGGGAAGGAACAGGTAACCCTTCTGGTCAGGACGCTGCTCACGCATGTGGGCAAGGAACTCGCGCTGATCCGTGAAGATCGAATCGTTCTCGAGACCAGTGCCGTTGTAACGGAACAGCTCCTCGCGCAGGAACATCGGTGGTCCCGCCATCGGGAACACGTGCTCGGCGTCGACCTTGTCGATGTAGTACATCGCACGCTTGTTCTGCGCGTCGCGCTTGAGCTGGGCGAAGTTCTGCTTGGCATCCTGGGGCAGGTCGTAGACCATGGGCCACCAGATCGCTCCCGAGACCTGGGTGAAGTACGCATCGGGCTTGCCGAAGTCGAAGAGCTTCTCGAGGTCGAGGGGGTGCGAGTCGTTCTGATTGAGGATGGATGCCGTGCCGTCGTCGAGCGACAGCGACGAGTCGCCGATGGGTCCGTCCGACGGGGCGCGCAGCGGCGTCACCATGAGCTTCAGCTCGCCGAACTGCAACGGCACCCCCGCCTCAGTGCGCACGAGGTTGGTGTAACCGGCCGCCACGAGGTCCTGCTCGAGATCGTCGGTCGGGTACTCGGGGAGGAGCACCGCGATGTCCTTGGGGACGAAACGCTCCAGCAGCGCGAGGTCGAAGTGGTCGCGGTGACGGTGCGAGATGTAGAGGAAGTCCGCCTTGCCGAAGCGCTCCCAGTCGAGGGCGCGGTTGTCGGGGAACGGGAACCACGAGCCGAAGAAGCTCGGACCGATGACGGGGTCGCAGAGGATGCTGCCGCCCCGCGTCTCGATGAACATGCCCGCGTGGCCGAGGCCGGTGATCTTCATGTCGCTCCTGTGTCGTGGACGGAACCTGACGAGTCTACGCGGGACCGCCTGGAAGGGTTCGGGGAGCGCGGGGGTGTCGGGGGGATGGATGCCGCCGGCCATACGATGACGCCATGGTCGCCATGCTCACCCTGCTCACCGTGGCGCTGGTGCTCGGCGTACTCGCCGTGGTGCAGAGGGTGACGGCGGGAAGACTCCCCCGCTCGCTCGTGGTGCAGTACACGGCGGCACCCGGAGCGGACGTCATCGACGACGCTATCCTCGCCGGACGCGAGAGGCGCGGGGTCACCGCGGGGTTGGTCGATCTCGTCGTCCGCGGCCGCGTGCACCTGCTCCGCGAGGGTGACGAAGGCCGGGAGAACTATGCGGTGCAGATCCGCGACGGTGTCGAGCTGGACGACGACGAGAGACTGCTTCTCCACGTGGTGTGCGGAGGGGACACCCCCAGTGGCTTCTCCCGGAGGCTCTCTTCAGACCGACGCCGAACCGCCGTGCGCGTCCGTGAGCTCCTCGCGACCCGGTACCGACGGTTGCAGCGCGAAGGGATCCTCACCTCGCGTCGCCCCGGCCGAGGCATTTCCCGCGGGACGGCGATCGCCGGGACCGCCGCGGTGCTCATCGCGTTCTCGCTGCTGGCGTCCCCGCCTCCGGCCGTCGTCATCTCCGGTGTCCTCGCCCTCGCGCTGTTCGTCGCCGCGGCGGTCATCGTCCCCGCCGGTCGCGCTCCGGGGGTCGCACGGGCGGCGGAGTCCCGTCGAGAGCACCTCGACGGCATTCGTCAGTACCTTCGCCTGGCCGAGGTTGACCGCCTCCGGGTGCTGCAGTCACCCACCGGGGCAGCGGTCTCGGCGGGAGACGACGTCACGCGTTTCGTCCTCAACGAGCGGCTGCTGCCCTACGCCGTGATCTTCGGGCTGGAGCGCGAGTGGTTGGCGACGCTGCGGATCGGGTACGACGAACTCGGCGAGACGGCGCGGACCGGATTCGGACACCTCGGAGAGGGCTTCGCTCAGGTCCTCGATGCGGAACTCACGCTGAGGAGCGTGCGCACGCTCGTGAACGCCGCCGACCACGTGATCGATGCGGCAGGCGAGGCGATCAGCGGCCTCGTCTGAAGATCGAGCCCCTTTGCGGTCACCCGACGATGTCGTCGACCGGGGGGAGGTCGGCGTAACGATGGGCGACGAAGGGATCGGCCGGGTAGGCGGCGCCCCGAACCGGGACCAGTCGACGCAGGGCCACCGCACCCATCGCGGCGACGGCCGCGCCGACCCCGGCCGTCGGATTCACGCAGCACGCGATCGTCACCCTTCCGACGGTCGTGGTCAGGGCCGGAAGCGCGCGACCGTCGACGTCGAGGGTGCCGGCATCCCATCGCCCGTCATCCTCGGCGAGCCGGACGAGCTCGGCGGTGGAGTCCGGGAGCCCCGGGACGCGGAACGCGAACAGCGACAGGAACCCGGACACCCGGGCCTCGTCGACGCCGGCCCACGGGGACGAGGTCACGAGCGCTGCGGTCCCCTCGCCTCGCGCCGCCAGCGTCACATCGGTGGCGGGTGCGGTGATCGGACCGTTCCACCCGCTGAGCCACCGCCGCGGTTCCGACACCTCGTCGGAGAACACCGCCTCGAAGAGCGGAAAAGCGGGTCGGTGGTAACCGGGTTCGGTGCTCGTCATGTCGTCTCCCGCCTCCTCGGTCGATCGTTCGTCGACCGGGAGTGCGAGACTATCCGCCCGCCGGGTGTCACTCCCCCAGCAGCGCCCGGATGTCGTCTGCCTCGAGCGACGCCGCGAACGCGTCGTCGTCGTCGATGACCGCGTCGAACAGCGCGGCCTTGCGCTGCTGCAGGGCGCGCACCTTCTCTTCGACGGTGCCCGCCGCGATGAGGCGGTAGACGAACACGCTCTTGGTCTGACCGATGCGATGCGTGCGGTCGATCGCCTGCGACTCCGCCGCGGGGTTCCACCACGGATCGAGCAGGAAGACGTAGTCGGCCTCCACGAGGGTCAGACCGAAACCGCCGGCCTTCAGACTGATGAGGAACACGGGAGCCTCACCCTCGCGGAACTCCTCCACCACCTCACCGCGCCGCGCGGTGCTGCCGTCGAGGTGTGAGAAGGCGAGCCCCACGGCATCCAGTCTCTCGGCGGCCAGGTCGAGGAACGACGTGAACTGGCTGAATACGAGGGCGCGGTGCCCCTCGGCCGCCACCTCGACCAGACGCTCCAGCAGCTCGTCGAGCTTGGCTGAACCCAGGTGCGCGTCGCGCTCGTCGACCAGTCCCGGGGCGAGCGCCAGCATGCGCAGGAGGGTGAGGGAGCGGAACACGATGAAACGCTGGCGGTCCAGGTCGTCGAGCAGACCCAGCACCTTCTGCCGCTCCCGCTGCAGGACCCGGTCGTAGAGCTCCTGATGAGCGGGCGAGAGGGCGACCGTGATCTGCTGCTCCTGCTTGGCCGGAAGATCGGATGCCACGACGTCCTTCGTACGGCGCAGCAGGAACGGGCGCACGCGGCGGCGCAGACGGTCCAGCGTCTTCTCGCGGTGGGCGCTCGCCGCGGCGGCCGACAGCGCGGTCGGCTGATCGGTGGGGAGCTGCTCGACCGCCCGGGTGTAGTCCTCGCGGAATCGCCGGATCGACGGGAAGAGCCCTGGAGCCGTCAGCGACAGCAGGGCCCACAGGTCGTCGAGGCCGTTCTCGACGGGCGTCCCCGTCGCGGCGAACACGGCGTCGGTGCGCAGGGCGGCGATGGCGCGGTGCGCGCGCGTCGCGGGGTTCTTCACGAACTGCGCCTCGTCGAGCACGACCCCCGACCAGTGCGGGACGGCGAACTCGTCGGCGTCCGTGCGGACGACGCCGTACGAGGCGACGACGACGTCGACCTGAGCGGCGATGTCGTCGATCGTCTGCCGTCGCCGGACGGACGTCGCCTCGACGACGCCGATGCGGAGCCCGGGGGCGAATCGGGCGGCTTCGTCGCGCCACGTGGGCAGCACCGAGGTCGGTGCGACCACGAGCCACGGTCGTGGATCGGGCAGGGTCCGTGTGTGCGTGATGAGGGCGAGCAGCTGCAGGGTCTTGCCGAGGCCCATGTCGTCGGCGAGGATGCCGCCGAGGCGGTGGCCGTGCAGCAGCGCGAGCCACGACAGACCCTCGCGCTGGTAGGGCCGCAGCTGGGCGAGGAATCCGGCCGGCGTCGGCACCGCGGGGACAGTGGTGACATCGGCCAGGGCTCGGGCCAATCCCCGCCATTCGACCGCGGCGTCGGACTCGTCGGCGAGGTCTTCGAACTCGGCCCACAGCGCCAGGTGCGTCCGGGGCAGTCGCGGTCCGGTCTGCCACTCGTCGAGGGTGGCCGCTTCGTCGAGCAGGTCGCGCAGGCGCTGCAGGGCGGGGTGGGCGAGAGAGAACCACGCGCCGTCCGACAGCTTGATGCGCGTCCGTCCGCGCGACAGCGCCGAGAACAGCGTGCTGAACGGGATCCTGCGTCCGTCGATCGTGACGACGATGCCCAGGTCGAACCAATCCCGGTCGGCAGATTCGACCGCGGTGATCCGCAGCGACGGGTCGCCCCGCAGTTCCCGGAACGGCGGGGGCGTGCCGGTCGTGCGCACCCGCACCTCGTCGAGCGCGTCGATCGCCGGCAGCACGCGAGTGACGAACACCGCCGCGTCGGCGTCGCGCAGGGTCGCGGCGGGGGTGAGCGCAAGATCGGATGCCGCAGTCCAGGCCGTCTCGACCCGCGCGGCGACCTCGGCCCGGGCGGCGGACTCGTCCGGCGTGCCGGTCTGCGCACCCGGCCATTCGATGCGTTCGCCGCCCGGGTACGCCCACGCGAGGCTATAGCTCACCTGATCGCCGTCGTACGCCACCTCGACCGCCAGCACCGGCCGCGTCGGCGGCGGCGGCGGCACCCCGGGTCCGACGACCAGGGGAAGGCGCCGCGCGAGGGCGGGGTACGCCTCGGCGAGGAACTCCTCGGCGTCGGCCGCGGGGATGTCGACCCCGGCTCCGAGCACGCTCGGCAGGGGGTCGGGCAGGTCGACGGGCGCGAGCACGATCGGGACGGGGTCGACGTCGAGGGCGTAGGCGAACAGCCCCGACGACCCGATCGCCCGGGCGTGCGCGGCATCCACGGGGTCGCCGTCGACGCGCACCGCGGCCGACAGGCGCAGGCCGGCACCCGGCGCCCGCTCGACCGCCAGACGCGCGCTCGCTTCACGGGCGAGGCGGACGCTCTGCTGCGGATGCATCGGGACGAGAGGGATGCCGAGCCCCCGCGCCGCGGCCAGGTGCGGCCAGAGCAGGGGCGCGTCGATCGTGTCGAGGGCGAGCGTGTCGCCCGACGCCGTGAACGCCCCCGTGGTGCGCAGCGCCTGCGCGATCGCGTGGAGCTCCGCGAACCACCGCGCGTGCGCCGGGTCGAACCGTCCCGTCGAGCGGCGGACGGCGTCCCACGTGGCATCGGCCTTGATCCAGGCCTCGCGCGCGCCCTGGACGAGCGGGCGGGCGACCAGCTGCAGGTCGTCCTGCCGCCGGGCGAGCGAGCGGGGGGTGACGGCGACGACCGCGCGGGTCCCCCACCGAGCGGGGTCGTAGGCGTCGCGCTGCCGGAGCTCGATGCCGAGGGCGAGCGCGTCGTACGCGCGGGCGGTGGTGCCCGCGACCAGGTCGCGCCAGGACGTCACGACTGCATCCTGCCCGAGACCCCGGACACCGCGGGATCGGGCGTCGTCACACGGTCGGGCATGTCGGTCTCCCCCGGCCAGTCGACGAGGCGCGCGGCCTCACCACGCGACCGGGCATTCCGGCATCCCCCCGAAGGCACCCCGCACACGCGACGACGCGGCCGCCGACGAGAAGTCGGGACCGCGTCGGGGCATGTCGATCAGGATCAGGACGAGCGCGCGATCCGTGCCAGCACGCCGTGGACGAACGAGCCGGAGTCGTCGGTCGAGAACTCCTTCGCCAGCTCGACGGCCTCGTCGATCGCGACCGCGGTGGGGACCTCGTCGTTGTAGAGGATCTCCCACGCGCCGATGCGCAGCAGCGCACGGTCGACCGCGGGCATGCGCTGCAGCGACCAGTCCTTGGCGAACGTGGTGATCTGCTCGTCGATCGCGTCGCGGTTGTCGATGACACCGTCGACGATGTCGCGGGCGTACAGCCACGAGGCCTGGCGGTCGGGCTCGGATGCCGCGCGCGTGGCCTCGGTGGCCAGCATGATCGCGAGTTCTTCGCCGCGGACGTCGGCCTGGAAGAGGATGTCGAGGGCGCGCTTTCGCGCTTTGGTGCGGGCGCTCAAGATCAGCTGATGCGGCCGAGGTACTCGCCGGTGCGAGTGTCGACCTTGATCTTGGTGCCGGTCTCGAGGAACAGGGGAACCTGCATCTCGTAGCCGGTCTCGACGGTGGCGGGCTTGGTGCCGGCCGACGAGCGGTCGCCCTGCAGGCCGGGCTCGGTGTAGGTGACCTCGAGCACGACGGACGGCGGCATCTCGATGTAGAGGGGGTTGCCGTTGTTCAGCGCGATCTGCACCTGCTGGTTCTCGAGCAGGAAGTTGGCGGCGTCGCCGACGGTGGCGGCACCGACGGTGAGCTGGTCGTAGTCGGCGACGTCCATGAAGACGAAGCCCTCACCGTCGTTGTAGAGGTACGTGAAGTCGCGGCGGTCGACGTTCTCGGTCTCGATCTTGGCGCCGGCGTTGAAGGTCTTGTCGACGACCTTGCCGCTCATGACGTTCTTGAGCTTGGTGCGGACGAACGCGCCGCCCTTGCCGGGCTTGACGTGCTGGAACTCCACGACGCTCCAGAGCTGACCGTCGATGTTCAGGACGACGCCGTTCTTGATGTCTGCGGTGGATGCCATGAGTGCCGATATTCCGTTTCGTGAGTCGAAGTGGGGCGAGAGCCCGACGTCTGAGTCTACGCGATCCGCGCCATCAGCCGTCGGCGCGGCCCGAGACGACCTCGACGAGCAGGTCGACGGCGCGGGCGTACCCGGGAACTCCCTCGCCGATGACGTGCACGACCGCGACGTCCTCGATGTACGAGAAGTGCCGGAACGCCTCGCGTTCCTTGATGTTCGAAATGTGCACCTCGGCCACCGGCAGATCGACGGATGCCAGGGCGTCCCGCAGCGCGACCGAGGTGTGCGTGAGTCCCCCGGCGTTGATCACGATGCCGGCGCAGTCGAGACGGGCGGCGTGGATGGCGTCGATGAGCACGCCCTCGTGATTGCTCTGGATCGCGCGCACCTCGAGACCGTGGCGGTGGGCGGCCTCGGCCGTGACGCGCTCGACGTCGGCCAGGGTGTCGCGCCCGTAGATCTCGGGCTGGCGGGTGCCCAGCAGGTTGAGGTTGGGGCCGTTCACGAGCAGCAGTCGGCGGGGCGTGGTCATGTCCCGCACGCTATCAGCGCCGTCCCTGCGCGCTGAGGCGCACGGGGGCGGTGCCCGCGCCGTACCCGGCGTACGAGCCCACGCGCTCGACGAACTCGAGGAACACCTCGCCGATCGTGCGCGTGTAGAAGTGCAGGTAGGTGCCGGCGGCATCCTGGTCGTATCCGAGGTGCAGCTCGCGCAGTTCGTCGACGGCGTCGGCCGGCAGATCGAACCGGGCGGCGATGTCGTCGTAGTAGTTCGCGGGCATCGACAGGGGCACGAAGCCGCGCGCGCGGGCGTCGCGCGCGAGCGCCCGCACGTCGTCGCAGCGGAAGGCGACGTGCTGCGGCAGGGCCGCGCCCGCCCGCTCCCCCGCGAGGATCGGGGGTGCGACGTTCAATGGCAGGCGCACCTCACCGCCCGGCGAGCCCAGCACCCGGCTCGCGACCAGGCCCTGGGGACCGGGCACCTCGGTGCTGCTGTCGACGCGCAGTGCGAAACCGGCGGTGTAGAACAGCGTGGCCTCCTCGATCGCCTGCCAGGGCTGCGAGAGGCTGACGTGGTCGACCCCGAGCACGCTCGTCGCGATCTCGGGTTCGCCGTGCTCGAACTCCACGACCCAGGCCGGTTCGCCCTCGTCGGCGGCCTGCGCCCAGTAGACCTCGGTGCCGTCGGGTGCGACCGCCCCGTCGAGGCGCTCTTCGGCGGCGTAGGTGCGGCGGTAGGCGCGGGGCACGCGCAGCTCTTGCATGCGCAGGTCGACGGCCTCGGCGTCGTCGACCTCCAGACCGATGGCGGCCAGGCGAGGGTGCCACCCCCGGGCGTGCTGCTCGTTGAGCACGACGCGCGCGGCGCCCGCCGTCCACAGCGTCACGGGCTTGGTGCGATGGCGGCCGCGTGGGGTGAAGCCGAGCTGGCCGAGCAGCTCCTCGACCGCCGAGCTGTCCTCGGCCTTGATCTCGACGAAGTCCACACCCGAGGGCGCGGCGGAATCCGGCAGCATGCGCAGGTCGTCCGGGGCCGTTCCGAGGGCGCGGGATACGGCGTCCTCGAGCCAGCGCAGCGAGCGGCGCGCGTGTCGCGCGGTGCGCCGGGGGTCGGTCTGACGGAAGGTGTCGTTGAAGACCTCCAGTGACCAGGGCCCGGTGTACCCGGCATCCACGATCCGCGCCGTGAAGGCCGCCAGGTCGAAGTCGCCCTCGCCCGGGAACAGGCGGTGATGGCGGCTCCACGACAGCACGTCCATGCTCAGGCGGGGCGCGTCGGCGAGCTGGACGAAGAAGATCTTCTCGCCCGGGATGTCTGCGATCGCGGCCGGGTCGTGCCCCCGCGACAGGATGTGGAACGAGTCCAGGCACACGCCCACCGCGGGGTGAGCCGCGCGCTCGACGATGCGCCACGCGCGGCGGTAGTCGTCGACGTACTTCCCCCACGCGAGGGCCTCGAAGGCGATGCGGATGCCGAACCCCTGGGCCAGGTCGCCGAGGCGCCGCAGCTGGTCGGCGGACACCGCGTCGTCGTCGATCGTGGCGGTGGCGACGTTGCTGCAGCACAGCACGAGGTCGATGCCGAGGCGGTTCATGAGGCGGAACTTCGCCTCGGCGCGGCGCAGCACGGCGGCGAAGGCCTCTTCGTCGACGCCCTCGACGTCGCGCATCGGCTGGTACAGGTCGAGAGTGAGCCCCAGGCGCGCCGCGAGGGCGGCGATCTCTTCGGGGCTCTCGGGGGCGGCGAGCAGGTCGGGCTCGAAGATCTCGACGCCGTCGAACCCCGCCTCGGCGCAGGCGTGGAGTTTGTCGGCCAGGGTGCCGCTGATGCAGACGGTCGCCATCGAGGTCCTCATGGCGGCTGAATGTACCAGTTAGTACAAACGGGGTCCATCCCGGCGTCCAGTAGGTTGGGCCTATGGCCGAGGCACGTCGAGACGCCGAACGCACGCGCTCCGAGCTGCTGGCCGTGGCCACCGAGGTGTTCGCCGAAGACGGCTTCTCGGGTGCCCGGGTCGACGAGATCGCCGCGCGCACCCGCACGACGAAGCGGATGATCTACTACTACTTCGGGGGCAAAGAGGGGCTGTACAGGGCCGTTCTCGAAGAGGCGTATCGCGGCATCCGCGAGGCTGAGCGCGCGATCGACGTCGACCACGCCGATCCGGTGGATGCCATCCGCGCCCTTGCTGAGCTCACCTACGACCACCACGTCGGTCACGACGCCTTCATCCGCCTCGTGGCGATCGAGAACATCCACCGAGGGGCGTTCATCCGTCAGATCGAGGGGCTGCGCACGATGTCGCAACCCGCGAAGGGGCTTCTCGACGAGATCCTCGAGCGCGGTCGCACGGCGGGCCTGTTCCGCGCGGACGTGGATGCCATCGACGTGCACCTCGTCATCAGCTCGTACTGCGTGTTCCAGGTCGCCAACCGGTACACCTTCGGGCACCTGTTCGACGTCGACCTCTCCTCCCCCGACCGCCGCTCGCACCTGCGCGCCGTGATCGGCGACGTGGTCGTCGGGTGGTTGACGGCCGCCGCGCGCTGATCGCGCGTGAGGCGCCTTCGTCGGGCGCCGCGCGAGCTTCACCCATTGAGCGCCATTCCGACCGCGCCCCCTCCCCCCCTCCCCCCTCCCCTCCCCCCGCGGTCCGCGGGGTCGAGTGTCCACGACATGCCGTCTCGGTGTGAGGGATGCGGAGCGTCTTGGACACTCGACCGGTCCCCGTCCGGGCGGGGTCGGCGGGCATGCGGGTCGGATGGAAGGCGGGGCGTCGGCGTCGCGGTTGCTGCCCCGGCATCCCGGATTTCGTCGTTGACAGCGCGACCCGAGCGTGGTTTCCTCTGAACGTACCGGTTAGTACATAAACCGGAACCGCGGAGACGAAGGAGTACCGTGACCGATTCGCATCCCTACCTCGTGGGTCTCATCGGCACGGGTGTGCTGCCCTCGTTGACGCCTCCCCTGCACATGGCCGAGGCGCGTGCCCTCGGGCTGACCTACGTCTACCGGCCGATCGACCTCACCGCACTCGGCGTCGATCCCGCCCGCATCGGCGAGGTGCTCACGTGGGCGGAGCGACTCGGCTACGACGCGGTGAATGTCACGCACCCCTGCAAGCAGAGCGTGCTCGCCCATCTCGACCGCATCGATCCGGTCGCCGCGGCTCTCCGAGCGGTCAACACCGTGCTCTTCACCCCCGCCGGGCGCATCGGCTACAACACCGACACGACCGGCTTCGCCGCCGCCTTCACCGATGGACTCCCGGATGCCGCAACCCGCCACGTCGTCCAGCTCGGCGCCGGCGGCGCGGGCTCCGCCGTGGCCGACGCCCTGCTGCGCCTGGGCACCGAGCGGTTGAGCATCGTCGATCTCGACCCCGCGCGCGCCGGAACACTGGCCGACGATCTGGGCGCACGGCATCCGCTCTCCGTCGTCGACACGGCCCGGCCGGCAGATCTCGCCGCGGTGCTCGCGACGGCCGACGGACTCGTGCACTGCACGCCGGTCGGCATGGCCGAACACCCGGGACTCCCCCTCGACGCCGCGCTCCTGCGTCCCGAACTGTGGGTCTCCGACATCGTCTACCGGCCCCTCGACACCGAACTCCTCGTCGCCGCGCGCGAGCGCGGATGCCGCACCCTGAGCGGCGGACGCATGGCGGTCCACCAGGCCGTCGACGCGTTCGCGCTGATCACCGGGACGCGACCCGATCCCGATCGCATGACCGTCCACTTCCTCGACCTCGTCTCGTCAGACACCGCCGGCGACCTGCGCGTCGGACCGGCCCTCGCCCGCTAAGGAGCAACCGTCCCATGACCACCACCGCAACGACGCGGAAGACTCCCGTGAAGGCGGCCACCGCCAGCTTCATGGGCAGTGCCGTGGAGTACTACGACTTCTTCCTGTTCGGCTCGGCTGCGGCCCTCATCTTCCCGACGGTCTTCTTCCCGTCGGGCGATCAGGCCGCCCTCGTGATGTCGTTCGCGACTTTCGGCTTCGCGTACATCGCCCGCCCGGTCGGCGCTGTCATCCTCGGCCACTTCGGCGACCGCATCGGTCGTCAGAAGGTGCTGATGTTCACGCTTCTTCTGATGGGGCTGTCGACGTTCCTCATCGGCTGCCTCCCCGGCTTCGCGCAGATCGGCTGGTTCGCCCCGGCCCTGCTCGTGCTGTGCCGGCTCGCGCAGGGCCTGTCCGCGGCGGGAGAGCAGGCCGGCGCCTCGTCGCTCACCCTCGAGCACGCGCCCGACGGACGTCGCTCGTTCTTCACGTCGTGGACGCTCACCGGCACGCAGGGCGGTCAGATCCTCGCGGCGCTCATCTTCATCCCCGTCGTGGCGCTGCCCGACGAGATCAAGTTCTCGTGGGGATGGCGCGTGCCCTTCTGGCTCAGCGCCGCCGTGGTCGTGGTGGCGTTCTTCATCCGCCGCAGTCTGCACGAGACGCCGGAGTTCGAGCAGGCGAAGGCGACCGGTCAGATCGCGCGGATGCCGCTCGTCCCCCTGCTGAAGAACCACTGGCGCGACGTGCTCCGCGTCATCTGCTGCGCCTTCATCGCCGCCGTCTCGACGGTCTTCGGCACCCTCGCCATCGCGTACGGCAAAGAGCAGGGCCTCGACGCGAGCCTGACTCTGTGGCTCGTGGTCGTCGCCAACGTCGTCGCTCTGTTCACGCAGCCGCTGTTCGGCCGACTCGCCGACCGCATCGGTCGCAAGCCCGTGTTCATCTATGGCGCGCTGTCGTCGGCGGTGTTCATGCCCTTTTATATGTTGTCGATGGGGGCCGGCAACGACCTCGTCACCTTCGCCCTCGCGGTGCTGACGTTCTCGTGCGGCTACGCCGCCGCTAACGCCGTGTGGCCCTCGTTCTACGGCGAGATGTTCAGCACACGGGTCCGCTTCTCGGGCATGGCGATCGGTACGCAGCTCGGCTTCCTCATGGCGGGCTTCGCCCCGAGCATCGTCGCCGCCCTCGGCGGAGGATCGGCCGGCGGGTGGGTCGTGATCAGCGTCTTCACCGCGGTGATCGCCGTCATCGCCTCGGTGAGCGCGCTGACCGCTCGCGAGACCCGGGACGTGCCCACCGAACAGCTCGGCCTCGCCGCCGATCGCCGCGTGCCCGTCGCGGTCTGAACCAGGCGAAAGCCCCGCCTCTCGCCGGAGGCGGGGCTTTCGCGTGCGCCGGGTCACGGCATCAGAGTGCGCCCGCTTCTGCCCGCGGGCACGACTGCGGGCGGTGATGGCCGCGGGCGGCGAAGATGCGGGCGTGCGGGTGGGTGGCAGGGGTGTCGGGGCGGTCGTGAAACTCGCCGATGCACGCAGAACTCGGATGACGGCGCGGAGATCGTCCGAGTCCGGCGCAATGGTCCGAGCTTCGGCGCCGTGCCGGGGTGCCGGGCACGGGTGCGGAACGAACCCCCGTTCCGCGTCAGAGCGTGCGCAGCGAACGGCTCATCGCGAGCTCCGGCCCGATCGGACCGGTGAATTCCTCGCCGGTCGGGACGAACCCGGCGCGGCGGTACGCAGCTCGGGCTCGCGCGTTGTCGACGTGGACGTCCAGGGCGAGCACCTCGAAGCCCCGGTCGCGGGTCCAGCGGGCGGCGACGTCCAGCAGGGCGTCGATGGTCCCGGTGCCGCGCACGGCGGGGTCCACCCACACACCCACGACGTCCGCGCGCGCGTCGCTCAGCCGGCGCCCGGTGTGGTCGATGGCGCCCGCGCGGCGGACGAGCACGGTCACGGTGCCGACCCACGCGTCGCCGTGCTCGGCGACGAACATGGCCGCCGTGTCGCCGGTCGCGCCGCCCGCGGCTCGTTCGTCCCAGAATTCCGGGTCGCGATCGCGCTCCTGCTCGAATGAGGTGAGGAAGGCGATGGATGCCGCCGGGTCGCTCACCGCGCGAAGCCGCAGCTCGCGGACCCGGGCGCCCTCCCCCGCGCGCACGCGGCGCACGGTCACGTCCGAGGCACGATCCTCGCTCACGAGGCGCCCCGGATCACGCACCGACCTCCTGGTACGCCGCGAACAGCAGCGACTCATCCGGCGCCTGCAGAACGGTGGGACGCGCGAGGTCGTCCAGCACGATGAAGCGCAGCATGCTGCCGCGACTCTTCTTGTCGCGCTGCATCGTGGCTTTGAGCGTCTGGAACGCCCCCGCACGGTAGGTCGTGGGCAATCCGAGCGATTCCAGAACCGTGCGGTGCCGCTGGGCGACGTCGTCGGAGAGTCGTCCCGCGAGCCGCGACAGCTCGGCCGCGAAGACCATGCCGACCGAGATCGCCGCGCCGTGGCGCCAGCGATACCGCTCGGCGTGCTCGATCGCGTGGCCGAGCGTGTGGCCGTAGTTGAGCACCTCGCGAAGACCCGCCTCGCGCAGGTCCTCTCCGACGACGCGCGCCTTCATGTCGATCGCGAGTTCGACGCAGCGGCGGAACGCGTCGCCGCGCGGATCGACGATCCCGGTCGGGTCGGCTTCAATCAGATCGAGGATCTCGGGATGCCAGATGAAGCCGGCCTTGACCACCTCGGCGAAGCCCGCGGTCGCCTCGTTCTTCGACAGCGTGTCGAGCAGGTCGAGGTCGCACACCACGGCGACCGGCGGCCAGAAGGCCCCGACGAGGTTCTTGCCCTCGGCGGTGTTGATGCCGGTCTTGCCGCCGACAGCGGCATCCACCATTCCCAAGACCGTGGTGGGCACCTGCACGAGGGCGACCCCGCGCAGCCACGTGGCGGCGACGAACCCGGCGAGGTCGGTGACCGCTCCCCCACCGAAGCCGATGACGACATCGGTGCGGGTGAAGTCGGCCTGACCCATGACCTGCCAGCAGAAGGCCGCGACCTCGACGCGCTTACCCTGCTCGGCGTCGGGAATCTCGGCCAGCAGCACCTGTCGGTCGCCCATGAGCTGGGCACGCACAGCCTCGGCCTGCTTCGCGAGCGTCGGCGGGTGCACGACCAGCACTTTCTGCGCTGCGGCCGGGAGCTTCTCGCCCAGGGTGGCGAGCAGGCTGCGGCCGACGGTGATGTCGTAGCCGGGGTCGCCGGCGACGCTGATGGTGGTGGTGTCGCTCATGGTGTCTCCTCGACCTCGACGCTGTGCGCCCAGGTCACGATGTCGTCGACGACGCGGGACAGGGGTCCCGACGACGTGTCGAAGGCGATGTCGGCGGTCGCCTCGTAGAGGGGGCGCCGCTCTTCGTAGATACGCCGCCAGCGTTCGGCGGGGTCCTCCCCGCCCAGCAGAGGACGATCCTCGCCGTGGATCCGGGATGCCACGACGTTCGGCGCGACGGTCAACAGCACCACGTGGTGGGCGGCCAGGCGGTCGCGCGTCGACGGGTCGAGCACCGCTCCCCCGCCGAGGGCGACGACGCCGCCGCGGGCGAGCGCCTCGACGACGGCATCCCTCTCGAGAGCACGGAAGTGCGCTTCGCCGTGGGCGAGGAAGAGATCGCGGATCGGACCGTGATCGCGCACGACGATCTTGTCGGTGTCGCTGAACGACGCGCCCAGCGCGCGCGCCACACGGCGTCCGACGCTCGTCTTGCCCGCTCCCATCGGCCCGATGAGCACGATCGCGGCCCGCTCGGCTGCGCCGGCCCCGGGGTGCTCGGGAACAGCGTCGGGGGCGGCGGCGTCGCTCGGCACCCGCTCAGGCGAGGTCATGCGCGAGGAGCGCGGCGTCCGACGCGTCGGTCGACCGCAGCGTCGCGGGCAGGTTCGCGAGGTAGGTCTCGAGGTTGCGGCGCGTCTCGGCGACGTTGTCGCCGCCGAACTTCTCGAGCACGGCATCCGCGAGGGTGACCGCGACCATGGCCTCGGCGACGACACCGGATGCCGGAACCGCGCACACGTCGGAGCGCTGGTGATGCGCGGCGGCGGTGTCGCCCGTCGCGACGTCGACGGTGCGCAGCGCCTTCGGGATCGTCGCGATCGGCTTCATACCCGCGCGCACGCGCAGCACCGTCCCGGTCGACATCCCGCCCTCGGTCCCCCCGGCGCGGTCGGACGAGCGCGTGATGCCGTCGGCCGTGGCGAAGAGCTCGTCGTGCGCCTGCGAGCCGCGGCGGGTGGTGGTGAGGAAGCCGTCGCCGACCTCGACGCCCTTGATCGCCTGGATGCTCATGAGCGCCTGCGCGAGGCGGGCGTCGAGACGCCGGTCCCACTGCACGTGCGAGCCGAGCCCCGGCGGCAGACCGTACGCGAGCACCTCGACGATGCCGCCGAGCGTGTCGCCGGCCCTCTTGGCGTCGTCGACCTCGGCGACCATGGCGCCGCTCGTCTCGTCGTGGAAGCACCGCAGCGGGTCGGCGTCGAGGCGTTCGACGTCGTCGGGCGTGGGCAGCTGGGCGTCGTCGGGCACGCGGACCGGACCGATCGACAGGGTGTGGCTGACCAGACGGATGCCGAGTTCGTTCAGGAACGAACGCGCGATCGCGCCGAGGGCCACGCGAGCGGCGGTCTCGCGGGCCGACGCGCGCTCGAGGATCGGGCGGGCCTCGTCGAAGCCGTACTTCTGCATGCCGACCAGGTCGGCGTGTCCGGGGCGGGGCCGGGTGAGCGCGGCGCCGCGTCCGCGGGAGCGGTCGGACAGCTCCACGGGCTCGGGGCTCATCACCTCGGTCCACTTGGGCCACTCGGTGTTCCCGATGCGCAGGGCGATGGGGCTGCCGATCGTGTAGCCGTGCACGATGCCGGTCGACAGGGTCAGTTCGTCCTCTTCGAACTTCATGCGCGAACCGCGACCGTAACCGAGTCGACGGCGCGCGAGTTCGGCGCGGATCTGGGCCGAAGAGACGGGGACGCCGGCCGGCATCCCCTCCATGAGGGCGATCAGTTCGGGGCCGTGGGACTCGCCGGCGGTGAGGACGCGAAGCATGGACCTAGTCTCCCATGAGCGCGGCGCGCATCGCGGCCAGGACCTCGGCCTCCCGTGCGAGCGGCGCCGAGGGTTCCTCGTTCACGAACACGCGCACCTGCAGCAGCGCCTGGTGCAGCAGCATCCGGAGCCCGTCGTGGGCGGCCACGCCCGCGTCCGCCCAGGCGACGGCGAGCGGGGTCGGCCATGCGCCGTACACGACGTCGACGAGCGGACCCGAAGCGGATGCCAGCATCCCGGCGGTCGCGCCCGGATCGGTCCCTCCGGGAAGGGCCGCGATCGTCGCGTCGACGGTGACGGGGTGGGGGGCGTCGAGCGGCGCCACCCGCACGTCCACGCCGAGGGCGGGTCCGAGAGCGGTGAGCGCGGCGGCGGCCTCGGGACGACGCGCGCGCACCTCGATCTCGCCCGCGCCCGCGCGCACCGCCGAGACGACGGCCGAGGTCGCCGTGGCGCCCGCACCCAGCACGCGTACGCGCGCGGGGCGGTGCACGCCGACCTCGTCGAGGGCGCGCGCGAGTCCGCCCACGTCAGTGTTGAAGCCGTGCGGACCGCCCTCCGTTAGAAGGTAGGTGTTGACCGCGCCGGTCAGTCGGGCGTCGTCGTCCACGGTCGCGGCGCGGGCGGCGGCGACGTGCTTGAGGGGCATCGTGAGCGACAGGCCGCGCCAGGCGGCATCCAGGCCTCGGATCTCGGCGGCGAACCGCGTGTCGTCAACCCGGCGCCGGTCGTACTCCCAGTCCAGGCCCAGGACGCCGTACGCCGCGGCGTGCAGCTGGGGCGACCGCGAGTGCGCGATCGGGTCGCCCCAGACGGCCAGGCGGGTGGAGCCGATCAGCATCCGCCGTCGGGGTTCTCGCGGCACCACGCCCGGAACTGCTCCACGGCCTTGAGCTGGTCCGCGTACGTGGTCGAGAACACCGTCTCGCCGGTGGCCAGGTTGACCGTCGTGAAGTAGTACCAGCTGCCCTCGACCGGTTTCATCGCCGCATCGATCGCGAGATCGCCGGGGTTGGCGATCGGACCGATGGGAAGGCCGGGGCGGATGTAGGTGTTCCACGGGTTGTCGCTGGTCAGCGCGTTCTCGGACGACGACGAGGATCCGGCATCCAGTTCTCCCGCGCCGTACTGCGCGGTGGAGTCCATCTGCAGCAGGCCGAACGTCTCGGAGTTGTCGGGTTGGAGGCGGTTCTCGATCACGCGCGAGACCCTGTAGAAGTCCTCGGAGCTGCGCGCCTCGCGCTCGATGATCGAGGCGATGATGAGGATGCGCTCACGATCGGCCTCGGGGACGCCGGCCGCGTCGAGCGACTGGACGGTGCGCTGCACCATGCGCTCGATCACCTGCTGCGCCGTGACGCCCTCGTCGAAGTCGTACGTCGCCGGGAAGATCCAGCCTTCGAGTGTCGAGGCCGGGACGCCGTACTGCGACGGGTCGGCCGTGGCGGCGTCGAGATCGGCGCGCGGGATGCCGATCTGCTCCGAGATGACGTCGAGCGACTGCTTCAGCGTCAGTCCCTCGCGCAGCTGGACGCTGTAGTTGAGCCGGTTCGCGGGGTCGCGCAGCGCCGCGAGCACGGCCTCCGACGTCATCTGCTGCTGAAGCTTGTACACACCGGGCTGGAAGGTGAAGCCCACGGCGTTGTCGACCATGTACTGGTAGAGCGAGTTGGAGGCCTTGGTGACGCCGGCTTCGAACAGCTTGGGCGACACCGAGGCTCCGGTGTCCCCCGAGACGATGGTGATGCGCGCCTCGCCCGTCGCCTGACCGGCCTCGTAGTCGAGGGGCTCGCTGTTGCCGAGGAACGCCTGGATCCGATCGCCGTAGGTGTTCCACAGGGCCAGACCGCCTCCCGCGATCCCGCCGACCAGCAGCAGGACGACGACGAGTGCGATCCACCCGCCGACCCGGCGGCGTCGCCGCGGCGCCGGGGTGACCGTCTGACCGATCTCGTGCGTCGTGGTCTGCCCGGTGAAGAGGTCTTCGAGGGAGCCGGATGCCGCGGCGCGCGGCGCGGACGAGGCGGCGGCTGCCGTCGCACCGACGCCGACAAGGGCGGGTTCGCGTTCGCGGGAAGGCTCGGGCTCGCGGGGCGCGGGGGCCGTGCGCGTGCCGCGGGCATCGGCGCCCGCGCGCCGCGGGCCGGGCCGATCGTCGCCGGCGTGGGCATCGCGGGCGGTGCGGGTCGTGTCGCGCGGCGGCACGCCTCCGTCGCTTCGGGCGGCGGCATGCGGGGCCGGAGCCGGAGCCGGTTGGTCGACGGCGCGCGATGCACGATCGGTGGGCGGCACGGCCTCGCGGGCGGCGGGGGCGTGTGCGGTGCGAGCGACGTCGGCGTCGGCGGGGCGTGGTGCCGGGGCTGCGGCGGGGATGGCGTCGGCGGGGCGCGGTGCCGGGGCCGCGGCGGGGCGCGCATTCTCGACAGCGCCGGGCCGCGCGGCGGCGGGTGCCGTCGGGGCGGCGTCAGGCTCGCGACGTGCGGCGTCGAAGCGCGCGGGTTGTTGCGCGGACGTGCTCGAGGCCGTATCGGCGGGCCCCGTCTCGCTCCGTCGGGCCTCACGCGCGGCGCGGCGCGACAGCGGTGCGGCTCCCTCGGTCGTGGAGTCGTCTGCCGGTCGTTCGGCGCGTGCACCGGTGCGAGGGTCAGGAAGGCGACCGTAGAGGTCGGCGAAGGGATCGCTCTCGGGGGGCTGGTTCTCGGGCATGTCAGGCGGGCTCCCGTCCCGGTGATACGGCGGGTCCGGCCGGCTCGCCGGACTGTCGCTCCACGTCGAGCGCCTGCTGCAGCAGGACCACAGCGGCGACTTGATCCACAATGCTACGAGAATCCCGCTGGGAACGTCCCGCCTGCCGGAGCACCCCGTGCGCCGACACGGTGCTCAGGCGCTCGTCCACGAGGCGTACCGGCATCGACAGCGCCGCCGCGAGGGCGGTCGCGAAGTCGCGCGCATCGACAGTCGAGGCGGTGTCCTCCCCGCGCAGGTTCAACGGCAGGCCGACGAGCACCTCGAACGCCTCGTACTCGGCCGCCAGCGCGGCGATCCGGCGCACCGGCTCACCCTTTCGCGCAACCGTCTCGACCGGGACGGCCAACAACCCGTCGGGATCGGAACGCGCCACACCCACGCGGGCGCGACCGACGTCGACGCCCAGGCGGATCCCGCGCCGGAACCCCGTCACGCGGTGGTCGCCCGCACGTCGGCGACGATGCCGTCCAGCGCCTGCGGCAGGGCCGCGGCATCCGTCCCCCCGCCCTGGGCGACGTCGGGGCGACCGCCGCCGCCACCGCCGAGGACACCGGCGGCGGCCTTGGCGAGGCTTCCCGCGGCGAGGCCGCGTTCGCGAGCGGCGTCGTTGGTGACGACGACGACCGTCGCACGCCCCCCGGTCACGGCGGCGAGGGCGACCACGGCCGCGTCGCTGCCGAGTCGATCGCGCACCTGCAGGGCGAGCGAGCGCAGGTCGTCGGCCGACGCGCCCTCGCCGAGGTTCTGCGCGACGACGCGGACGGTCCCCGCCGACACGGCCGACTCGACCAGCTGCGGCAGGCGCCCGGTGAGGGCTTGCGCCTCGAAAGAGGCGATCTTCTTCTCGGCGGCCTTGAGGCTGGCGGCGAGCTCGGCGATGCGGGTGGGCAGCTGCTCGCGCGGCGTCTTGAGCGACGTCGACAGCTGCGACACGATCGCGCGCTCCGCGGCCAGGTCGCGGAACGCGTCCAGACCGACGAGGGCCTCGACGCGGCGGTTGGACGCGCCGACCGATTGCTCGCCGACGAGGTTGACCAGGCCGATCTCGGCGCTGCGGGCGACGTGCGTTCCTCCGCAGAGTTCCCGCGACCACGGGCCGCCGATGTCGACCATGCGCACCGTGTCGCCGTACTTCTCACCGAACAGCGCCATGGCGCCGGCCGCCTTCGCCTCGTCCAGAGACATCACGCGCGTGGTGACCTCGAGGTTGTCGCGCACGGCGTTGTTGGCGATGTCCTCGATCTCGGTGCGGGTCTCGGGCGACAGCGCCGCGCCCCAGCTGAAATCGAAGCGCATGTACCCGGCGCGGTTGAGAGAGCCGGTCTGCGTGGCGGTCTTGCCCAGCGTGTCGCGGATCGCGGCGTGGACGAGGTGGGTGGCGGTGTGGGCCTGCTGCGCCGCGTGGCGGTTGAGCGCGTCGACGACCGTGGTCGCGGGCGCCCCCAGCGAGACCTCGCCGGTGGTGACCTCGACCGTGTGGCTGACCAGTCCCGGCACGGGGCGCTGGACGTCCAGCACCTCGAGTTCGTATCCGGGGCCGACGATCACCCCCTTGTCGGCGACCTGGCCACCCGACTCGGCGTACAGGGCGGTCTCGGCGAGGATCACCTCGGCGATCTGACCGGCCGAGGCGCGGTCGGCGCCCTGTCCGTCGACCAGGATGCCGAGCACCCGCGACTCGGTCTGCATCTCGGTGTAGCCGGTGAAGACCGTCTCGCCCTGCGCGCGGAACTCGCGGTACGCGCTCTGGTCGGCGATCGCGCCCTTGCGCGCGCGCGCGTCGGCCTTGGCGCGGGTGCGCTGCTCCTGCATGAGCGTGTCGAAGGCGGCGCGGTCGACGCTCAGGCCGGCCTCCTCGGCGATCTCGAGCGTGAGATCGATCGGGAAGCCGTAGGTGTCGTGCAGCAGGAACGCTTCGGAGCCGGAGAGGGTCGTGCCGCCGCCGTCCTTGGCCACGGAGACCGACTGGTCGAGGATCGCCGATCCGGCGGCGAGCGTGCGCAGGAACGTCTGCTCCTCGGCGATCGCGTAGGCCGAGAGGCGCGCGTAGTCGGCTTCGACCTCGGGGTAGGACTCCTTCATGGCATCGCGGGACGCCGCGAACAGCTCGGGGAAAGTGGCCCCGTCGACGCCGAGCAGGCGCATGGAGCGGATCGCGCGGCGCATGATGCGGCGCAGGATGTAGCCGCGGCCTTCGTTCGAGGGCGTGACGCCGTCGGCGAGCAGCATGAGCGAAGAGCGCACGTGATCGGCGACGATGCGCAGACGCACGTCATCTTCGTGGGATTCGGCTCCGTACGCCTTGCCCGCCAGCTTCGCCGCCAGGTCGAGCACGGGGCGTACCTGGTCGGTCTCGTACATGTTGTCGACGCCCTGCTTGATGAACGCGATGCGCTCCAGGCCCATGCCGGTGTCGATGTTCTTCGCGGGCAGTTCGCCGACGATGTCGAAGTCGTACTTCGAGCGCACGTTCGTGATCTCGTACTGCATGAACACGAGGTTCCAGATCTCGACATAGCGGTCGTCGTCGGTCGCCGGACCCCCGTCGATGCCGTAGGCGGGTCCACGGTCGAAGAAGATCTCCGAGCAGGGGCCCGCGGGGCCCGGCAGGCCGGTGGACCAGTAGTTGGTGTCTTTTCCGAGGCGCTGGATGCGCTCGTCGGGCAGCGTGCTGAGGCTCAACCAGAGGTCGCGCGCTTCGTCGTCCTCTTCGTAGACGGTGACCCACAGGTCTTTCGCATCGAAGCCGAGTCCACCGTCCGATTCGGGCGCGGTGAGCAGCTCCCACGCGAAACGGATGGCGTCCTCTTTGAAGTAGTCACCGAACGACCAGTTGCCGAGCATCTGGAAGAAGGTGCCGTGGCGCGGGGTCTTGCCGACCTCTTCGATGTCGTTGGTGCGGATGCACTTCTGCACGTCCGCGGCACGCGGGTACGGCGGCGGCACGACGCCGCTGAGGTACGGGATGAAGGGCACCATGCCCGCCACGGTGAACAGCAGGGCCGGGTCGTCGGTGACGAGCGAGGCCGAGGGGACGATCGTGTGGTTCTTCTTCTCGAAGAAGTCGAGGAAGCGCTGGGCGATCTCGGCGGTTTTCATGGCGGGTCTTTCCGTGCACGTGCGGCTCCACCCCCGGGCGGGGGCGGGATGCCGCAGGGAGGTCGATCAGGAGGAGAGGGTCTTCTTCGCGGCGGCCGCGGCATCGCCCATCGCGTCGGCCGCGTGCGAAACGGCGGCGGTGGTGTGGTCGGCGGTGGAGGCGGCGAGGCCCTTCGCGTCGTCGATCATGTCCGACAGGCGCGTCTCCTGGGCGTGGTACGCGTCGCTCATGCGGTCGGTGAACTCGCCGATTCGCGCATCGAGCTGGGCGAACAGCTCCTGGCCGCGGGGATCCTTGTTGACGAGGTGGGCGGCGATGAAACCGCCGGCGATCCCCAGTGCGAACCAGACGAGGCTTTTCACGGTCACCACTTCTTCCTCGATGAGACGCCGCGGTCGCGGCATCCCCCATCGTAGGCGAGGCCCCCCGTACCGCGCGCGTTGGCCGCGTGGGACACGGCTGGAGCTCCCGCCGGCGCCGGAGCCGGCTCAGCGTCCCGCCCGTCGCAGAGGGGAAGACCGACGGTGGGTGGACGGTTCTCGCGCCTCGCGCAAAGACGAAGGGCGCCGGGAGAACCCGGCGCCCTTCTGTGCTCGCTGAGGTCAGCGGGCGGCGTAGTACTCGACGACGAGCTGCACGTCACACGTGACGGGCACCTCGGCGCGCTTGGGGCGACGAACGAGCTTCGCCTGCAGCGTCGAGAGGTCGACCTCGAGGTAGCCCGGGACGGGGGGCAGCACTTCGGCGTGCCCACCGGCGGCGGCGACCTGGAAGGGCTCGAGACCCTCGCTCTTGGTCTTGACGTGGATGAGCTGGCCCGGCTTCACGCGGAACGACGGGCGGTCGACGAGCTGGCCGTCGACCATGATGTGGCGGTGCACGACGAGCTGGCGAGCCTGCGCGGTGGTGCGGGCGAAGCCCGAACGCACGACGAGGGCGTCCAGACGCATCTCGAGCAGCTCGACCAGGTTCTCACCGGTCAGGCCGTCGGTGCGGCGAGCCTCGTTGAACGCGATGCGCAGCTGCTTCTCGCGGATGCCGTACTGCTCGCGCAGACGCTGCTTCTCGCGGAGGCGGACGGCGTAGTCGCTGTCGGCCTTGCGCTTGGTGCGGCCGTGCTCGCCGGGAGCGTAGGGACGCTTCTCGAGGTAGCGGGCGGCCTTGGGGGTGAGCGCGACGCCGAGGGCGCGCGACAGACGCACCTTGCGGCGGTCCTGAGACTTCGTGGTCACGAAGTTCTCCTTCCGATGACGCGGCCGCGCCTTTCGCGGCTCGCGGGCGTATCGCCCCCTTCCGCCCGATCCGGAGCGCACGCCGGGGCGCACCGAACGGTGATCACAGGAAGGAGGGGATGCCCGAAAACCCTGTTTCGAGCCGGTTCATGCTATCAGAGCCGCCCGCAAGCATCCGGATGCCGTGTCAACGCCCGTCGAGGATGCGGCGAATCTTTTCCAGACGCGCCGAGACGTCGCGCTCGGCACCGTGGGACGTGGGCTCGTAGTAGCGACGCCCGACCAGTTCGTCGGGCAGGTATTGCTGCGCGACGATGCCGATCTCGCTGTCGTGGGCGTACATGTACCCCCGGCCGTGGCCGAGACGTCTGGCGCCCGGGTAGTGGGCGTCGCGCAGGTGCATCGGCACGCGGCCGAAGCCCCCGGCACGGACGTCGGCGATCGCGGCGTTGATGGCGTTGTACGCGGCGTTGGATTTCGCCGTCGTCGCGAGGTAGATCGTCGCCTCGGCGAGCGGGATGCGCCCCTCGGGCATGCCGATGAAGGCGACCGCGTCCGCGGCGGCAACGGCGATCTGCAGGGCCTGCGGGTCCGCCATGCCGATGTCCTCGGCGGCGGAGATGACCAGTCGCCGGGCGATGAAGCGGGGGTCCTCCCCCGCCTCGATCATTCGCGCGAGGTAATGGATCGCGGCATCCGCGTCGGATCCCCGCACGGATTTGATGAAGGCGCTGATGACGTCGTAGTGCTCGTCGCCCTGGCGGTCGTAGCGCAGCAGCGCGCGGTCGACGGCCTGGGAGATGTGCGCGGCCGTGATCACGGGGAGTTCGGCGGGGGATGCCGCGAGCTCGTCCTCGTCGTCCTCGTCGGGCGCCGCGTCCGCGACGGGGGTGGCCGAGCCCCCGTCGTCTCCGGCGACCGAGGCGGCGGCCTCGAGCGCCGTGAGAGCGCGTCGGGCGTCGCCCGAAGCCAGGCGGACGAGGGCGGCGCGGGCATCGTCGTCCAGCACCACGCGGCCGGCGAGACCGCGGGGATCGCTGACCGCGCGGTCGACCAGGGCGCCGAGGTCGTCGTCGCCGAGAGGGCGCAGCGTCAACAGCAGTGATCGCGACAGCAGTGGCGAGATCACCGAGAAAGAGGGGTTCTCGGTGGTCGCGGCGATGAGCACGACCCACCCGTTCTCGACCCCGGGCAGCAGGGCGTCTTGCTGCGCCTTCGTGAACCGGTGGATCTCGTCGAGGAAGAGGATGGTCGACTGCCCGTACAGGTCGCGCTGCGTCAGGGCCTCTTGCATGACCTCGCGGACGTCCTTGACCCCCGCGGTGATCGCCGACAACTCCACGAACCGGCGGCCGGAGGACCGCGCGATGGCCTGGGCGAGGGTCGTCTTGCCGGTGCCGGGGGGACCCCACAGGATCACCGACACCGCCGCGCCCGCCGCGGACGAGTCGGTCGTGGCCAGCGTGACGAGCGGAGAACCGGGCCGCAGCAGGTGCCCCTGTCCGGCGACCTCGTCGAGGCTGACCGGCCGCATGCGCACGGCGAGCGGCGTCTGGCCCTGGAAGAGCGCGGCGGAGGGGGTCACCGCTCCAGGCTAACCGGGGCCTGCGACGTCGGCTTTGTAGGATCGTCTCGCCCGGGTGGGCGGAGGAGGCCGAAGTGGCGACGCGAGGAACAGAACGACAGACCCGCGAGCAGCGCGAGCGCGCTCGCGCCTATCAGGCGCGTGTCGAGCTGCACGAGCGCCAGGGGCGCCGGCGGCGGCGCGACAACGTCGCCGGGCTCGGGGTCGGACTGCTCGTCGTCCTCGCGGCGATCGGCGTCCAGACCGCGTATTTCACGGTCGGACCCGGGATGCCGCAGCCCGCCCCCTCGTCGACGTCGACGCCCGAGGCACCCACGACCGCCCCTCCCGTGCCCCTGCCCTCGCCCCTGCCCGCGGAGACGACCGCGCCCTGACCACGGGGGCCTCGCGGGGCCGGAGCCTGTCTCGGCGGGGCCGCTCGTACTAGGCTCGAAGGGTCCTTCTCCCCCAGGCGGTCCTGCCGCGATGAGGTGCTATCCGTGTCTTCCGTTTCCCCTTCCGAGACCTCCGACCCGCGCGACGACATTCACGCCGCCGGAGTCGATCCCTCTGCCGAGGTCGCCGCCGACGAACAGGCCTTCGACGACGACGTCGCCGTCGAGCCCGTGGCCGGTGACGGCGATGCGACGACGGATGCCGTGTCCTCCGGCGACACCGAGATCGCCGTCGCGGCGACCGACGAGCAGACGCCGGCCGCTCCCGCAGAGGACGTTCCCGCAGAGCAGCCGTCCGCCGCGGCAACCGCCGGCGACGAGGCCTCGACCGAGGAGTCCGGCGCCGAGGAGTCCGGTACGGAGCACGCCGGCACCGAAGAGTCCGGCACGGAGCAGCCCGCCCCCGAGCAGGCCGCCCCCGAGCAGCCCGCCGCCCCCGTCGCGTCCCCGCGCCCCGGCGCCCGCATCCCGGGCCCGCCTCCGGGAAAGATCGCGTCGTCGACGACGACCGAGCCCTGGGGCCGCGTCGACGACGACGGTACCGTGTCGGTCCGCGAGGCCGACGGATGGCGCGTGGTGGGCCAGTACCCCGACGGGACCCCCGCCGAGGCCCTCGCGTACTTCCAGCGCAAGTTCTCGGACCTCGCCGGCGAGGTCACGCTCGTCGAGACCCGTCACCGCCGCGGCGGGGCGTCGGCATCCGATCTTCGTTCCACAGCCAAGGCGCTGCGCGCGAAGCTCGACGGGGCGGCCGCGGTGGGTGACCTCGCGGCGCTGATCGCCCGTGTCGACGCGCTCACGTCCGAGCTCGCCGAAGCGAGCGAGACCGAGGCGGCCGCGGCCAAGCAGGCCACCGAAGAGGCCGTGCGCGAGCGCACCGCGATCGTCGAAGAGGCCGAGGCTCTCGCCGCGCGCGACCCGCAGACGGTGCAGTGGAAGCAGATGACGGCCGACATGGCGGCCCTCTTCGATCGCTGGCAGGCACACCAGCAGAACGGTCCGCGACTGTCCAAGTCGACCGCTCAGCAGCTGTGGCGTCGTTTCCGCGACGCCCGCGGCACGGTCGACCGCCACCGGCGCGAGTTCTTCTCGTCCCTCGACGAGACCCACAAGGCCGCGCGTGAGACCAAGACTCGCCTGGTCGAGCGCGCCGAGGCCCTCGCCCCGCGCGGAGAGGACGGCATCGGCGCGTACCGCGACCTGCTCGACGCGTGGAAGGCGTCGGGCCGTGCCGGACGCAAGGTCGACGACGCGCTGTGGGCGCGCTTCAAGGCCGCCGGCGACGCCCTCTACGGCGCCCGTATCGAGCGCGAGTCGGCAGAGACCGAGGCGTCGAAAGAGAAGATCGAGCACAAGCGCGCCCTGCTCGAGCAGGCTGCGCCGATCGTCGACGAGAAGAACCTCGCCACGGCCCGGCAGAAGCTCACCGCGATCCAGCGCCAGTGGGACGAGATCGGTCGGATCTTCCCGCGTGACAAGGAGCGCGCCCTCGACGACGAGCTGCGCAAGGTCGAGCAGAGCGTGCGCACGCGCGAGGACGCCGACTGGAAGCGCAACGACCCCGAGCAGAAGGCCCGCGCGAACGACATGACGCGCCAGCTCACCGACGCGATCGACAAGCTCGAGGCCGAGTTGGCCGAGGCCGAGGCGCGGGGCGACGCCCGCGCCGCAAAGCAGGCGGCGGAAGCGCTCGAGGCGCGACGCACCTGGCTGCGCGCTCTCGGCGGCTGACCGGGGTTCTCCACAGGATCGACGCCGCGCGCGTCACGGGCGACACCGTCCCGCCACACTGGCGGGATGGTGTCGCCCTTCGTCTTCTTCGCCGACGAACGTCTCTCGCTCGCCGAACTCACGGCCGCATGCCTCGACGGTCACCTGGTCGCGCTCGGCGAGGGGTTCATCCCCGCGGACGCCGTCGAGACCCCGTGGATGCGGGCGCGCAGTCTGCTGCCCCTGCTCGGTTCGCGGTGGGCCGCGACCCGGAGCACAGCCGCGTGGATCCACGGGGCCGCGATGGGCGAGCCGTCGCGCCATCACCTGCAGCGCGTGAGCGCGACGCGGGTGCGCACGGTGAGCGGCGGGCGCGTCGAGTTCCACGACGTGCGATTGGCGTTGTCCGACGTCGAGGTCGTCGCGGGAGTCCACGTCACGTCACCGACGCGCACTCTCGTGGATCTGGCCCGCTCCGACGACGAGGGCGAGTGCCGGCTCGCCCGGGCCTGGGCACAGCGTGCACCCCTTCTGCGCCTCACCGCCGCGGAGTGGCTGAGGCGGCATCCCCAGTTCCCGCACGGCCGCCGCGCGACGCGGATCCTCGACGAAGCGCCGGACGACGTCGGCGGCGGGAGCGGCGGCGCAGACGGAGCGGACCTCGAACCGGGGCCGACGACCGAGACACCACCGCGGCCGTCCTCGACCACGCGGGTCGGACCCTCTAGGACGAGGTGACGCGGTAGACGTCGTACACCGCGTCGATACGGCGCACGGCGTTGAGGACCCGGTCCAGGTGCACCGTGTCGCCCATCTCGAACACGAACTTGCTGAGGGCGAGTCGATCGTTCGTCGTCGACACCGTCGCCGACAGGATGTTGACGTGGTGCTCGCTCAGGACGCGGGTGACATCGCTCAGCAGACCGGAGCGATCGAGCGCCTCGACCTGGATCTGCACGAGGAAGACGCTCTTGGTGGTCGGAGCCCACTCGACGTCGATGAGACGGTCGGGGTCCTCTTTGAGCGATCGCACGTTGGTGCAGTCGCCGCGGTGCACCGAGACGCCGCTGCCCCGCGTGACGAACCCGACGATGTCGTCACCGGGTACGGGGGTGCAGCACTTGGCGAGCTTGACGAGGATGTCGGGCGCGCCGCGCACCAGGACGCCCGAGTCGCCGCCGCGGGGGGCGCGACTGCGGCCGACGGGGATGTCGATCGGACCGGTGTTCGTCTCTTCGGCGCTGACGAGCGCCGTGACCTTCTCGATGACCGACTGCGTCGAGACGTGTCCCTCGCCGACCGCGGCGTACAGCGCGGAGACATCCTCGTAGTGGAACTGCCGCGCGACCTCGGTGAACGAGTCCTGGTTCATCAGGCGCTGCAGGGGGAGGTTCTGTCGCCGCATGGCACGCGCGATCGAGTCCTTGCCCTGCTCGATGGCCTCTTCGCGGCGCTCCTTGGTGAACCATCCGCGGATCTTGTTGCGCGCGCGGGTGCTCTTGACGAAGCCGAGCCAGTCCTGGCTGGGGCCGGCGTCGGGGTTCTTCGACGTGAAGACCTCGACGACGTCTCCGCTCTGCAGCGTCGACTCAAGGGGGACGAGGCGTCCGTTGACCTTGGCCCCCATCGTGCGGTGACCGATCTCGGTGTGCACGGCGTAGGCGAAGTCGACGGGGGTGGCGCCCGTCGGCAGGCCGATGACCCGACCCTTCGGGGTGAAGACGTAGACCTCTTTCGCGCCGATCTCGAATCGCAGCGAGTCGAGGAACTCCCCCGGATCGGCGGTTTCGGCCTGCCAGTCCGAGATGTGGGCGATCCACGCCATGTCGGCGTCGACGGCCTTGGCATCCGTCTTGCCGCCGGCCATGCGCTCCTTGTACTTCCAGTGCGCCGCGACGCCGAACTCGGCCTGCTGGTGCATCTCGTTCGTACGGATCTGGATCTCGACGGTGCGACCACCCGGACCGATCACCGTGGTGTGCAGCGACTGGTACAGGTTGAATTTGGGCGTGGCGATGTAGTCCTTGAACCGACCGGGCAGGGGCGTCCATCGCGCGTGGATCGCGCCGAGGACGGCGTAGCAGTCGCGGACGGTGCCGACGAGGATGCGGATGCCGATGAGGTCGTAGATGTCGTCGAACTCACGACCGCGCACGACCATCTTCTGATACACGGAGTACAGCTGCTTCGGACGACCCATCACGCGCCCGCGCACCCGGAGCTCGCGCAGGTCGGCGTCGACGGCGTCGATGACGTTCTGCACGTACTGCTCGCGCTGCGGAGTGCGCTGTTTGACGAGGCTGTCGATCTCGGCGTAGAGCTTGGGGTGCATCACGGCGAACGAGAGATCCTCGAGTTCGCTCTTGATCGCCTGGATGCCGAGACGATGCGCGAGGGGCGCGTAGATCTCGAGCGTCTCGGTCGCCTTCTTGGCCGCCTTGTGCGGGGGGACGAATCCCCACGTCCTGGCGTTGTGCAGGCGGTCGGCCAGCTTGATGAGCAGCACGCGGATGTCCTTGGACATCGCGACGATCATCTTGCGCACCGTTTCGGCCTGCGCGCTGTCGCCGTACTTGACCTTGTCGAGCTTGGTGACGCCGTCGACGAGCATGGCGACCTCGTCGCCGAAGTCGGCTGCGAGCTCGTCGAGGGGGTATCCGGTGTCCTCGACGGTGTCGTGCAGCAGCGCCGCGGCGATCGCTTTGGGGCCCAGACCCAGCTCGGCGAGGATCTGCGCGACGGCGAGCGGGTGGGTGATGTAGGGCTCGCCGCTCTGACGCTTCTGGCCGTCGTGCGCCTTGTCGGCGACGGCGTAGGCGCGTTCGATGATCGCGAGGTCGCCCTTGGGATGATGCGTGCGGACCGTGCGCAGCAACTTGTCGACGTCGTCACGGCGGGCCGCGCGCGAGAAGATGCGCGGGACCAGCCGTCGCAATGAGGACGGCGGGGGCGCAGAGGAAGCCGTCTCGGTCATCGACGCACCTTCCTCACGGCCAGTCGGACAAGTCTATGCCCCGCGCGACCCGACGAGCGGGCCGCGCGGGGGCGGGAGCGGGCGTGCGAGCGAGGACGGGCCCCGGCCTCAGGCCGGAACGCCCGCCTTCTCGCGCGCGGCCCGGACGCGGGCGTCGCGCTGAGCGACCGGCTTCTCCTTCTCTCGGAGGAGCGCGTACATCGGCACGGCGACGAACAGCGTCGAGTAGGCCGCCACGATGGTCCCGACGAAGATCGACAGCGAGATGTCGCTGAGCGTGCGCGCACCGAGGGGAACACCGATGAAGAGGATCGCGCCGACGGGCAGGATCGCGACGACGGTGGTGTTGATCGAGCGGATCAGCGTCTGGTTCGCGGCGAGGTTGACCGACTCCGCGAACGTGCGACCCGAGATCTCGCCGTCCTCGTGGGTGTTCTCTCTGACCTTGTCGAACACGACGGTGGTGTCGTACAGCGCGTAGGACAGGATCGTGAGGAATCCGATCACGGCCGCCGGCGAGATCTCGAAGCCGAAGAGGGCGTACACGCCGATCGTGATCACCAGCACGTCGACCAGGCCGATGATCGCCGCCACCGACATCTTCCACGTGCGGAAGTACAGCGCGAGGATCAGGAACGTCAGGGCGAGGAAGATCGACAGACCCCACAGCGACTGGCGGGTGACGTCGGCACCCCAGGTGGGGCCGATGAACGAGTCGGTGACCTCGGACCGCGGCACCTCGTACGCACCGGACAGCGCCGACGACACGGCCTGCGTCTCGTCCGGGCCGAGCTGGTCGGTCTGAACGCGGATGGCTTGATCGCTGATCGTGGTGACGCGGGTGGTCGCGTCGGGCACCACGGAGGTCACGGCCTGCGTGGCCAGACCCTGGTCGAAGGATGCCGGGTTGGAGACGGTGAACTGCGAACCGCCCGTGAACTCGATCGAGAACTGCACGGGGCGGAACAGCGGCACCAGTGCCGCACCGATCACGAGGACCGCGGCGATGATGAACCACAGGCGACGACGCTGCACGAACGGGAAGGAGGTCTTGCCCGAGTAGAGGTCGTTGCCGAGCTGCGACATGGAGCGCATCAGGCGTCTCCCTCCTTCGTGGAGCGGCTATCGCCGCGGGCGGCGGCGAGCTCCGCCTGCTTGCGTTCGGCGATCGTCTGGCGCCGGGCGGCTTCACCGCGCGACCGCTTGACGCGTCCGGCATCCGCCACGGGGGCCCGGAACTGCGCGCGGCCCCGGTAGACCGCGCCGAGGGCGTTGGGGTCCATGCCCGACAGGGGGTGACCGGAACCGAAGAAGCGCGTGCGGGCGAGCAGCTGCATCACCGGGTGGGTGAACAGGATGAAGATCAGCACGTCGATGGCGGTGGTGAGGCCGAGCGTGAACGCGAAACCCTTCACCGTGGCATCCGCGAGGATGTACAGCACCACGGCGGCCAGGACGTTGATCGACTTCGAGATGTAGATCGTCCGCTTCGCCCGGGACCAACCGTCCTCCACGGCCGCCGTGATCGACTTGCCGTCGCGCAGCTCGTCGCGGATGCGTTCGAAGTAGACGATGAACGAGTCCGCCGTGAAGCCGATGGTCACGATGAGGCCCGCGACACCCGCGAGCGACAGGCGGAAGCCCGCACGCCACGCCAGGATGCACAGGGCCGCGTACGTCAACACCGCCATCACCGCGAGCGAGGCGATGATCACCGTCCCCAGTGCGCGGTAGACGATCAACGAGTAGATCGCGACGAGGCCCAGACCGATGAGGCCGGCGATGAAACCGACCTGGAGCTGCTGGGAACCCAGGGTCGCCGAGACGGTGTCGCTGCTGACGACCTCGAAGCTCAGCGGCAGTGCGCCGTACTTGAGCTGGTCGGCGAGGGCCTGCGAGGACTCCTGCGTGAACGATCCCGTGATGCTCGGGCGGCCGTCGAGGATGATGCCGTTCATCGACGGCGCCGACAGCACGCTGCCGTCGAGCACGAAGGCGAACTGGTTCAGCGGCGGCTGCGCACCGTACAGGCGCTGGCTGATCTCGCCGAAGGTCTGCGTGCCCTGGTCGTTGAATGCCAGGTTGACCGCCCACCGGCCGGTGTTCTGCTCCTGGCCGTTGGTCGCGTCGGTGATGTCCGTGCCGTCGAGTTCGACCGGTCCGAGGATGTACTTCTGGCCGTCCTCCAGCCCGCACGTGATCATCGGCTGATCGGTGGGCGCCTGCGCCGGGTTGCTCGGCGGATTTGCGCAGTCGTACGCCAGGAACTGGGCCTGGAGCGCGGGCGTGATGTACGCCGGGTCGCTCGCGTTGGTCGGCGACGCCGTCGGCGTGGCCGGCAGACTCGGGTCGGGCGTCGGGTACGGCGTGGACTGGCCGTCCTCGCCCACGAACGTGGTCGCGGGCGAGCCGGTGAACAGCACGGGACGCAGCTGCAGCTGGGCTGAGCTCTGGATTCGCTCCCGCGTGGCGTCATCGGCCTGGCCGGGGATCTGGACGACGATGTTGCGCCCGCCCTCGGTGGCCACGTCGGCTTCGCCGACGCCCGAGGCGTCGACGCGCTGGCGGATGATCGTCACGGCCTGCTGCAATTGCTCGGCGTCGGGTGCGGCACCGTCGGTGGTCTGGGCCTGCAGGATGATCTGTGTGCCGCCCTGCAGGTCGAGCGCGAGCTCGGGGCTCCAGGAACTGGCGTTGTAGACGTACACGCCGAGGGCGTTGATGCCGAAGAGCACGCCGGTGATGGCGAGCAATCCGGTCAGCACGCGCCAGGCATGGCGGACAGGGGTCGAGGGCGCCACGGAGTCGGCTTTCTGTGCGGCGGGCGGGGACGGCGGAGCGGGCGGTCAGGCCTGGGGGCGGTCCTTGTCCGTGGGCTCCGTCTCGGTGGACGGGCGGGCCGAGCGGCGGTCGTCGCTGATCGAGGTGATGTCGCCGTCGGCGACGCCGGCGACGTACTCGGACTCGGTCTCTTCGGCCTCGATGAACTCGTCCTCGGTGACGGCGCCGGCGACCGGGTCGACGATGCGCAGCACCGCCTGGCTGTGGACCTTGATCACGACGCCGGGGGCGATCTCGACCAGGGCGGGCTTGTCGAGGTCTTCGCCGTCGTAGTCGACGATCGTGCCGTAGAGGCCACCCTGCAGCAGTACCTCGGCGCCGGGGACGGTCTCGCGGGCCTTCTTCTCGAGCTCGGCCTTCTGCTTCTGCATGCGGCGGCGCGAGCTGTAGAACATGAAGATCAACAGGCCGATGAGCAGGATGATGAGGCCGTAATCAGCGAAGAACCGTGCGATATCCATCGAGGCGGTGCACCTTTCGAAATCAGGCGCGCCGTGCGGCACTGCCTAGCGGGGGTCGGGGAATCCCTCGCCGAGTATAGGTCATCACCCCTGGCCGAACCGGAGCAGCCCGTCCGGGTGGGGAGCGCCGAGGTGGTCGTAGGCCTCTGGCGTGGCCACGCGGCCGCGCGGTGTGCGCCCCATGAAGCCGATGCGCACGAGGTACGGCTCGACGACCGACTCGATGGTCTCGGGCTCCTCCCCCACCGACACGGCGAGGGTGCTGAGCCCCACGGGTCCCCCGCGGAAACGGCGGACGAGGGCGTCGAGGACGGCCCGATCGAGACGGTCGAGCCCGATCGCATCGACGTCGTACAGATCGAGCGCCGCGCCGACGACGCGGACGTCGGCGTGCCCGGCGTCGGACCCGACCGAGGGGCCGTTGACCACCAGGTAGTCGCGGACGCGCCGCAGAAGGCGGTTGGCGATGCGGGGGGTGCCGCGGGAACGGCGGGCGATCTCGGACCGCGCGGTCGGGGGCAGGCCGACGTCGAGCATGGCGGCCGAGCGTCGGACCACCTGCTCGAGTTCTTCGGGTTCGTAATACTCGAGATGCGCGGTGAACCCGAAGCGATCGCGCAGGGGGTTGGGGAGGAGTCCTGCTCGCGTGGTCGCGCCCACGAGGGTGAAGGGGGCCAGGTCGAGGGGGATGCTGGTGGCTCCGGCGCCCTTGCCGACCATGATGTCGATGCGGAAGTCCTCCATCGCCAGGTACAGCATTTCTTCGGCCGAGCGCGCCATGCGGTGGATCTCGTCGATGAAGAGGACCTCGCCGGGCGTCAGCGACGACAGCAGCGCGGCGAGGTCACCCGCGTGCTGGATGGCGGGACCGCTGGACAGGCGCAACGGCCGACCGCTCTCGTGGGCGACGATCATCGCGAGCGTGGTCTTGCCGAGTCCGGGCGGACCCGACAGCAGGATGTGGTCGGGCGAGCGCTGCTGGATGCGCGCGGCGTCCAGCAGCAGCTGCAGCTGGCCGCGGACCTTGTGCTGGCCGACGAACTCGTCGAGCGACGCGGGGCGCAGGGCTCCCTCGATCGCGAGCTCCGTCTCGTCGTCCGGCGTCCCGGCGTCGCGGACGTCAGCCACTCACGCTCTCCTTGCGCGCAGGTCCGAGCAGAGCGAGCGTGAGCCGCAGCAGGGACGGGACCGACGCGCGGTCGGCGTCGGAGGCGTTCTCGGCGACGGATGCCACAGCCTCGGCGGCCGTGCGCTCGCTCCAGCCCAGGCCGATGAGCGCCTGCGTGACCTGCAGCGGCACCTGGCCCCGGGCAGACGCGGCGGCGGGGGCGGCGGCGGGGACGACGGCGAGCTTGCCCGCGAGCTGCACGACGATGAGCTTGGCGGTCTTGGGGCCGATGCCCGACACGCGCCGGAAGGGGGCGTCGTCGTCGTCGGCCACCGCCTGCGCGATTTGCGGCACCGTGAGCGAGGACAGGACGCCGAGTGCGGACTTGGGGCCCACGCCCGTGACACCGATCAGCTGGGTGAAGACGGTGAGCTCTTCGCGGGTGTCGAAGCCGTACAGCGACAGCGCGTCCTCGCGGACGATGAGGTTGGTGTGCAGGCGGACGTCGTCGCCGACGTGCACCGTGCGCGCCGTCTGCGCGGTGACGGCGACTGAGAAACCGACGCCCCCGACCACCACCACGAGCGAATCGTCGGCGACGTGGGCCGCCGTGCCGTGCAGCGAGGAGATCATGCCGACAGTTTACGCGCCGCTTCGTACATGTGTTCGAGCGACACGGGGCCGTGGGCTGCGGCGCTTCTCGGCGTCGCGCCAGGCCCGCTGGGCGGGGGTGAGCGTCGCTTCGGACGAGGGGGATGCCGCCGCCCCGCGCCACGCGTGGCACAACGCGATCGCAAGAGCGTCGGCGGCATCCGCGGGTTGCGGCAGCTCCGTCAGCCGCAGGACTCGGGCGACCATCGTCTGCACCTGCAGCTTGTCCGCCGAGCCGTATCCGGTGATGGCGGCCTTGACCTCGCTGGGGGTGTGTGTGGCGGCCGGGATGCCGTGCTCCGCCGCGAGCAGGAGCGCGATGCCGCTGGCTTGCGCCGTACCCATCACGGAGTGGCGGTTGTTCTGCGCGAACACCCGCTCGACCGCGACGACCTGCGGATCGTGCGCGGAAAGGACGGTGCGGATGCCGGCGGCGATCGCCGCGAGCCTCTTCTCGATCGGGTCGCTGGTGGCCGATCGGACCACGCCGACGTGCACGAGCGTGGCGGTGCGGTCGGCCGCGACGTCGACGACCCCGATTCCGCAGCGGGTGAGGCCGGGATCGATGCCGAGGACGCGCAGAGAACGGGACACGGCCCCCACGCTACGCACAGGGGCCGCGTCGGCAGGAAGGGCGCGCCCTTACTCGTCGTTCTCGAGTTCGGCCTGCACCTCGGGGGTCAGGTCGAAGTTCGTGTAGACGTTCTGCACGTCGTCACTGTCCTCGAGCGCGTCGATGAGGCGAAAGACCTTGCGCGCGGTGTCGGCGTCGACCTCGACCTTGAGCGAGGGGACGAACTCGACGTCGGCGGAGTCGTACTCGATCCCGGCGTCCTGCAGGGCGGAGCGCACCGACACCAGGTCACTGGCCTCGGTGATGACGCCGAAGCCCTCGCCGTGGGGCTCGACCTCTTCGGCACCGGCCTCGAGGACCGCGAGCATGACGTCGTCCTCGGTGGTGCCCTCGGCGGGGACCACGATGACGCCCTTGCGGCTGAAGTTGTAGGCGACGCTGCCGGGGTCGGCGAGCGTGCCCCCGTTACGGCTCAGGGCGGTGCGCACCTCGGCGGCCGCGCGGTTCTTGTTGTCGGTCAGACACTCGATGAGGAAGGCGACGCCGTTGGGCCCGTACCCCTCGTACATGATCGAGGAGTACTCGACGGCCTCGCCGCCGATGCCGGCGCCGCGCTTGATCGCGCGATCGATGTTGTCTTTGGGGACCGAGGTCTTCTTGGCCTTGAGCACGGCGTCGAAGAGGGTCGGGTTGCCCTGGAGGTCGGCTCCACCGAGCTTCGCCGCGACCTCGATGTTCTTGATGAGCTTGGCCCACGACTTGGCGCGACGGGAGTCGATGACCGCCTTCTTGTGCTTGGTCGTGGCCCATTTGGAGTGTCCGGACATAGCTTCCAGTCTAGAGCGCGGGGGCGGTGATGCCGCGTCGGAGGTGCACGTTGTCGAGGAACCGCTCGTGGAAACGCACCTCGCCGCTCGACTCGGGGTGGAACGCGGTGCCGAGCAGCGCACCCTGCTCGATCGCGACGACGCGTCCATCGGAGAGGGATGCCAGAGGAACGGCATCCGGCCCCCATTCGACGACCGCCGGAGCCCGGATGAACACGGCGTGGACGGGCGGATCGCCGAGGACGGGCACGTCGAGGTCGGTCTCGAAGGACTGCGTCTGGCTGCCGAAGACGTTGCGCGCGACGCGCGCGTCGATGCCGCCGAAGGTCTGCTGGCCGGTGATCGCGCCGTCGATGCGGTCGGCGAGCAGGATCAGGCCCGCGCAGGTGCCGTACATCGGCATCCCGTCCGCGATGGCGGTGCGGATCGGCTCGAACAGCCCGAACGCGCGGGCGAGCTTGTCGATCACGCTGGACTCGCCGCCGGGGAGGACGAGACCCTCCACGGCGGCGAGCTCGTATGGTCGGCGTACGGGGTGAGCGTCGGCCCCGAGGCCGCGCAGCACGGCGAGGTGCTCGCGCACGTCGCCCTGCAGCGCGAGCACCCCGATGCGGGGGCTGTTACCAGCCACGCTCGGCCAGGCGGTGCGGCGCGGGGAGGTCGGCGACGTTGATGCCGACCATCGCCTCGCCCAGTCCACGCGAGGCCTCGGCGACGACCTTGGGGTCGTCGTGGAAGGTGGTGGCCTTGACGATGGCGGCGGCGCGCTGCGCGGGGTTGCCGGACTTGAAGATGCCCGAGCCGACGAACACCCCGTCGGCGCCGAGCTGCATCATCATGGCGGCGTCGGCGGGGGTCGCCACTCCGCCGGCGGTGAACAGCACGACCGGGAGCGTACCGGTCTCGGCGATCTCGGCGACGAGGTCGTAGGGGGCCTGCAGCTCCTTCGCGGCGACGTAGAGCTCGTCCTTCGTCTTGGCTCGCAGCGCGTTGATCTCGCCCGTGATGGTGCGGATGTGCTTCGTCGCCTCGGATACGTCTCCTGTTCCGGCCTCGCCCTTGGAGCGGATCATCGCCGCCCCCTCGGTGATGCGACGCAGGGCCTCGCCCAGATTGGTCGCTCCGCACACGAACGGCACGGTGAAGTCGTACTTGTCGATGTGGTTGACGTAGTCGGCCGGCGAGAGCACCTCGGACTCGTCGATGTAGTCGACGCCCAGTTCCTGGAGGATCTGCGCCTCGACGAAGTGGCCGATGCGGGCCTTGGCCATGACGGGGATCGAGACCGTGGCGATGATGTCGTCGATCAGGTCGGGGTCGCTCATGCGGGCCACGCCGCCCTGGGCGCGGATGTCGGCGGGCACGCGCTCGAGCGCCATGACGGCGACGGCGCCGGCGTCCTCGGCGATGCGGGCCTGCTCCGCAGTGACGACGTCCATGATGACGCCGCCCTTGAGCATCTCGGCGAGTCCGCGCTTGACGCGGGGGGTTCCGATGTCGGTCATGTCCACTCCGATCCGTGCGCGCTCGGGAAGCGCGTCTATTGGCTTAGGCCAAACCGTAGCATGGCTCAGGACATAGGCTGGATGGAAGTCGAGGGGGTTCCATGAGCATCGATCTGACCGGCAGTTCGGCCTCGGGCATCGCGGCCGATCTGCGCACCCGTATCGAGCGCGGCGAGCTCCTCCCCGGCACGCCGCTCCCCCCGGTCCGGGCGGTCGCGACCGATCTCGGCGTGAACCGCAACACCGTCGTCGCCGCGTACCGGCAGCTGGCGCAGGCCGGCCTCGTCGAGGCGCGGGGCCGCGGGGGCACGCGGGTGGCCGATCGCACGGCGGTGGCTCAAGAGGGCTACGCCCCCGACACCGTGCTGCGCGACGTCGGCACGGGCAACCCCGATCCCGCCCGCATCCCCGACCCCACCGCGGCCCTCGCCCGCTCGGCCCGGCCCGTGCTCTACGGCGAACCGGTCATCGACCCCGGTCTCGAGTCGTGGGCGCGCGCCTGGATGACCGATCATCTCGCCCCCGACGACGTGCGGATCACGGTCACCAGCGGCGCGAGCGACGCCATCGAGCGGCTGCTGGCTCAGGCGCTGCAGCGCGATGACGCCGTCGCGCTCGAGGACCCGTGCTTCCTCTCGGCTCTGCACACGGTGCGCACCGGCGGCTATCGCGCCGTCGCCGTCGAGGTGGATGCCGAGGGCATGACCGTCGACGGATTGCGCGCCGCGCTGGAGGCCGGCGTGCGCGCCGTGATCTGCACGCCGCGCGCGCACAATCCCACGGGTGCGAGCCTGAGCGGCGGACGCGCCGCGGCGTTGCGCGATGTGCTCGAGGAGCATCCCTACGTGCTCGTGATCGAGGACGACCACTTCTCGCTGCTGTCCCGGGCGCCGCTGCATTCGATCATCGGCCCCGCGCAGAGGCGATGGGCGCGCATCCGGTCGATGTCGAAGTTCCTCGGTCCCGACACCTGCCTCGCCGTCACGGCATCCGACCCCGACACCGCCGACGGGCTCGCCGTCCGACTCACGCCGGGTACGACCTGGGTGAGCCACATCCTGCAGCGGCTGACCCTGGCGCTCGTCACCGACGAGGCGGTGCGCGCCGGCATCGAAGCGGCCGCGGAGCACTACGCCGCGCGCAACGCCGCCTTCGCGCACGCCCTGACGAAACGGGGGCTGCCCACCACCGCCGGTGACGGGCTCAACCTGTGGGTTCCGCTGCCCGTGCCCGCGGCATCCGTCCGCGAAGAACTCATGCGCCGCGGCTGGCTCGTGCGGGAGGGCGACCCGTTCTTCCTCGCGCGCGAGCGCGCCGGCGCGTTCCTGCGGCTGACCGTGCACGACCTCGACGAGGCATCGGCGGCGACCCTCGCCGACGACATCGCCGTCGCGGCCGGAACGCGTCGCGCAGGCGCACGAGGTGGAAGGATCGAGGCATGAAGGTTCTCTCGATCCAGTCCGCCGTCGCGTACGGGCACGTCGGAAACTCCGCCGCCGTCTTCCCCCTCCAGCGCATCGGCGTCGAGGTCCTGCCCGTGTACACGGTCAACTTCTCGAACCACACCGGATACGGGGCGTGGCGCGGGCCGCTCATCTCGCCCGACGACGTGGCTGCGGTGATCGCGGGGATCGAGGATCGCGGGGTCTTCCCCCAGATCGACGTGGTGCTCTCGGGTTATCAGGGCGGCGCGGGCATCGCGGACGTCATCATCGACACCGTCGCGCGGGTGAAGAGGGCGAACCCGGATGCCGTCTACGCCTGTGATCCGGTGATGGGCAACGCCAAGTCGGGGTGCTTCGTCGCCCCGGCCATCCCGGAACTGCTCCGGGAGCGCGTCGTGCCGGTGGCCGACATCCTCACCCCGAACCAGTTCGAGCTCGGCTTCCTCACGGGGACCGAACCGGGGAGCATCGCCTCCACCCTGGATTCAGCCGACGCGCTGCGGGCCCGCGGCCCGCGCACCATCCTCGTCACCAGCGTCGAGCGATCCGACCGTGAGCCCAACACCATCGAGATGATGGTGGTGGACGACGGCGGCGCGTGGATCGTGCAGACCCCGCTCATCCCGATGAAGGCGAACGGTTCCGGCGACGTGACGGCGGCCCTGTTCACCGCGCACTACCGCCGCAGTGGCGGAGATGCGGCCGACGCGCTCGCGCGCACGGCGTCGAGTGTCTTCGATCTGCTGACGAACACCTACGAGTCGGGGTCGCGCGAGCTGCGCCTGATCGAGTCGCAGGAGGCGTACGCGCACCCGCGCCTGCAGTTCGCGGTGCGGCAGGTGCGCTGAGCCGACGCGTTCGCGCCGGTCGGCGACGCCTCGGCTCCTTTGGAGCTCAGCCGCCGTAGACCTCGCGGTAGGCGGCGACCCACATCGCGCCGTCCTCGGGGCAGAGGAACGTGGCGCCGAAGGCCATGACACTCGCGATGGGTGCCTCGGCCGCCGCGCGTTCGTCACCCGTCGCCTCGGCGGGGACGAGTCGCGCGAAGAGGGGCGAGGTGGACACGTGCGCGATCAGCGTGGAGGCGTCGACCTCGTGTCGGCTGAGGATCGCCGTTTCGCACGCGTCCCCCGCCAGGGCGAGCGCCAGGTTCTCGTCCATGGCCGTCCACGAGATCCCCTGCTGCTCGACGTACGTCCGCTGCTCGGCGATGAATTGCTGCTGCGCGGGGGTCACCGCGACGAGCGGCGTGCCGTCCATGGGCAGCTGCTGATCGCGGAAGAACTGGTCGCGCTCGGCGAAGACGTCCTCAAATGCATCCGGGTCGGCGACGGCGTCTTCGCTGGGGCTGGGCAGCTCGTCGGCCGTCGGCATGGCGCTCGGCGTGACGGGCGCGGCGTCCGCGACGGGACGAGGAAGGGGCAGGCATGCCGTCGTCGCCGCCAGGACGGCGGTCGTCACGAGGGAGATGAGGACGAGGCGGGTGCGGGCGAGCATGGCCACACGCTAGTGCGGACCGGGCCGTGACGAACGGGGGTTGTGGATAACCCCGATCAGGCGTTCCAGGCGTCCGACACCGCGCGGCGCACGTCACCGAGCAGCTGCGGCAGGGCCTTGGTCTTGGCGATGATGGGGAAGAAGTTCGCGTCCGACGCCCACCGCGGCACGATGTGCTGGTGCAGGTGGGCGTCGACCCCGGCCCCGGCGATCGCGCCCTGGTTCATGCCCAGGTTGAAGCCGTCGCAGTTCGACACCGCCCGCAGCACACGCATGCCGCGCTGGGTGAGCGCGCCGATCTCGGCGACCTCGTCGTCGGTGGCCTGGTCGTACGTGGCGATGTGCCGGTACGGACACACCAGCAGGTGGCCGGAGTTGTAAGGGAACAGGTTGAGCAGGACGTAGGCGGTCCTCCCCCGCGCCACGATCAACCCGTCCTCGTCGCTCTTGTCGGGGGCGGCGCAGAAGGGGCAGTTCTTCTCCATCGGCTCGCGGCCCGCCGAGATGTACGCCATCCGATGCGGCGTCCACAGTCGCTGGAATTCGTCGGGCACGCCGGCCAGGGTCGTCGCGTCCACGAGCTCGGGACCGCCCGCGGCCGGCGACGATGCGTCGGCCGCGGCGGCACCCGAGGCGTCGGTCACGCCAGGTCCTCGGCCGTGTCGACCAGGGTGCGCTGCGCGATGGCCCCGGTGATGCGGGCGACGGCCTCATCGACGGGGATGCCGTTGAGCTGGGTTCCGTCGCGGAAGCGGAACGAGACCGTGCCGTTCGAGCGGTCCTGCTCGCCGGCGATCAGCATCAGCGGCACCTTCTGCGTGGTGTGCGTGCGGATCTTCTTCTGCATGCGGTCGTCGCTGTGGTCGGCCTCGGCACGTACGCCCTTGCTCTTGAGGTCGGCGACGATGCCCTGCAGGTAGTCGCCGTACTCGGCGGCGACGGGGACGGCCACGACCTGCACGGGGGCGAGCCAGACGGGGAAGGCTCCGGCGTAGTGCTCGAGCAGGATCGCGAAGAAGCGCTCGACCGAGCCGAACAGGGCCCGGTGGATCATGACCGGACGGTGCTTCTCGCCGTCGGGACCGGTGTACTCCAGCTCGAAGCGCTCGGGCTGGTTGAAGTCGAGCTGGATGGTCGACATCTGCCACGTGCGGCCGATGGCATCCCGAGCCTGCACCGAGATCTTCGGGCCGTAGAACGCCGCCCCGCCCGGGTCGGGGACGAGCTCGAGCCCCGAAGCCTCGGCGACCTCGCGCAGCGTCTCGGTCGCCTCGGTCCAGAGGCGGTCGTCGCCGATGAACTTCGGATTGCCCTCTTCTTTGGTCGACAGCTCGAGGTAGAAGTCGTTCAGGCCGTAGTCGCGCAGCGTCTGCAGCACGAAGTCGAGGCTGTGGGTCAGCTCTGCCTTGACCTGGTCGGCGGTGACGTAGATGTGGGTGTCGTCCTGGGTCATGCCGCGCACGCGCGTGAGGCCCGCGAGCGTGCCGCTCTTCTCGTAGCGGTAGACCGACCCGAACTCGCTCAGGCGCAGCGGCAGTTCGCGGTAGCTGCGGCCGCGCGAGCGGAAGATCAGGTTGTGGAACGGGCAGTTCATCGGCTTGAGGTAGTACTCCTGGCCCTCGCGCGAGACGTGGCCGTCGGCATCCACCACCTCGTCGAGCACCATCGGGGGGTACATGCCCTCGGCGTACCACTGCAGGTGACCGCTCGTCATGAACAGGTCGCCCTTGGTGATGTGCGGGGTGTTGACGACCTCGTAGCCGCTCGCGAGCAGACGCTCGCGCATGTAGCGCTCGATCTCGTAGCGGATGATGCCGCCCTTGGGGTGGAAGACGCTCAGGCCCGGGCCGATCTCGTCGGGGAACGAGAACAGGTCGAGTTCTTTGCCGAGCTTGCGGTGGTCGCGCTTGGCCGCCTCTTCGAGACGGTGCTGGTAGGCGCGCAGTTCGTCCTTGGAGGGCCAGGCGGTGCCGTAGATGCGCTGCAGCTGCGGGTTCTTCTCGCTGCCGCGCCAGTAGGCGCCGGCGATGCGGGTGAGATCCCAGCCGTTGCCGATGAGGCGGGTGCCGGGCACGTGCGGGCCGCGGCACAGGTCTTTCCACGCGGTCTCGCCGTCACGCGTGACGTTGTCGTAGATGGTCAGCTCCCCGGCGCCGACCTCGACGGACGCGCCCTCGGCGGCCTCGGCGGACCCGCCCTTGAGGCCGATCAGTTCGAGCTTGAACGGTTCGTCGGCGAGCTCGGTGCGCGCCTGGTCGTCGCTGACGACACGGCGCACGAACCGCTGGTTCTCGCGGACGATGCGCTCCATCTCTTTCTTGATGACCTTGAGGTCCTCGGGGGTGAAGGGCTCGTCGACCTGGAAGTCGTAGTAGAAGCCGTCGGTGACGGGCGGGCCGATGCCGAGGTTCGACTGGGGCTTGACGCGCTGGACGGCCTGCGCGAGCACGTGGGCCGTGGAGTGGCGCAGGATCGACAGGCCGTCGGCGCTGTCGATGGTGACCGGCTCGACCCGGTCATCGGCCGTCACGGTCGTGGCCAGGTCTTTCAACTCCCCGTTGACGCGAAGGGCGACGACCGAGCGGTCGGGGAAGAGAGCGAAGCCATCGGCGGGGAAATCAGTCACAGAACATCTCCTGAAGGGGTCCGCTCCAGGCTACCGGGCGGGCGTGGCCTGGATCGCACCCCGCGTGCCCCATGCTGGAGCGGTGACTCTGGCCATCATCGGCGGCGTGCTGTGGATCCTCGGGATCGTCGCGCTGCTCACCGGCGCCCTTCCCGCCGACGACGCCCTCGGCGTCGCCGATCGCGTGTGGCCGATCCTGCTGTTCGTCGTGGCGGTCACGATCGTCGCCGAGCTGGCGTCGAAGGCGGGACTGTTCGACGTCGTGGCCGCGCGGCTGGCCGGGCTCGCCCGTGGTCGCACCGCCCTGCTGTGGGTGCTGGTCGTGGGTCTGGCCGTGGTGTCGACGGCCTTCCTCTCACTCGACACCACGGCCGTGCTGCTGACGCCGGTGGTGATCGCGATGGCCGTCGCCCGTCGACTCGACCCCCTTCCCTTCGCGTTCGTCACCGTGGTGCTCGCCAACACGGCCTCGCTCGTGCTGCCGGTGTCGAATCTGACGAACCTGCTGGCGTCCGAGGCCCTCGGTGGCGGTCACGATCCGATCGCGTTCCTCGCGCTGCTGGGGCCGTCCGCCCTCATCGCGATCGCGGTGTCCGTCCTGGTGCTGACCGTGGCCTTCCTGCTGCGCCTGCCGCGGACCTATCCGGATGCCGCCGCGCCCGCCGTCTCCGACCGGGTGCTGCTGCGCATCTCGGGCATCGTGACGCTCGCTCTGCTGCCGTTGCTGGTCGTGGGTCTCGAGCCGTGGATGCCGGCCGTCGCCGCAGCCGTGGCGCTCGTCGTCGTGTTCGCCGTGCGCGCGCCCGGGGCGCTCGGCATCCGGCTCGTGCCCTGGTCGCTGCTGATCTTCGCCGGCGGGCTCTTCCTGGCGGTCGGGGCGCTGGAGGCGCTCGGGATCGGGCGCGTCACTTCGGTCCTCGCGGGTACGGGGGACGATCTCGTGTCGCTGTGGCAGCTGGCCGGCGTGGGGGCGTTGGCGGCGAACGGCATCAACAACCTGCCCGCCTATCTGGCGCTCGAGTCGGTCGCGGGCTCCCCGGTGCGTCTGGCCGCACTGCTGATCGGTGTCAACGCGGGGCCGATCGTCACACCGTGGGCCTCGCTGGCGACGCTGCTGTGGCACGACCGGCTCGTCGCGGCGGGCGTCGAGGTGCGGTGGAGCCGATTCGTCCTGCTCGGTGCGGTGATCGCCCCGCCGATCCTGCTCCTGGGCGTGCTGCCGCTGGTGTGGTGAGGGTCAGTCGTCGTAGGTGCGGGACCACGACTTGCGCGGTTCGATGAACCAGACGGCCAGCCCCTGACGCATCCCGTACGGCTCGCCGGTGTACAGCCTCGAGATGCGGTCGACGAAGGGCAGTGCCGCGTCTCCGTCGAGACGCTCGACGGCCTCACCCCGCACGAACGCCATCGCGTACGGGTTGTCGGCACCGGTCACCGAGATCGCGACGCGGGGGTCGCGTCGCAGGTTGCGGTCCTTGAGAGTGTCCGCCTCCGTGAAGAGGATGAGCCGATCGCCGTCGACCCCGACCCACAACGGGATGGTGTGCGGCGAGCCGTCCGACATGAGCGTCGCGAGGTGGGCGACGGCATCCGTCTCGAAGAAGGGCTTGGCGTCGTTCCAGTCGGTCATGCTGTCGGCAACAGTCGTTCGTGCGTCCGGCATTCCCGGTTCAGGAGTGCGCGGGTGCGCGGAGCTGGTCGTTGGGCACCTCGCGGAAGACCATCTCGTCGCGCGGGGCGCTCTCGCGCGGGGCGGACTCGTCGGGTTCCGGGATGACATACAGACCGCGGCCCGAGTTGGCGTTGTAGGTGAGGGCGTGCAGCCAGGCGGCGCTCAGCTGCGGGCTGCGGCTGCCGTGGTACTTGAACACCAGCGAGACGTTCGGGTGGATGTAGACCGTGGTGCGGCCGCCCCCGGTGCTCATGTCGTCTTTCCAGGTGAAGGGAAAGCTCTCGCCCCGGCGCACCTTCGCCATGATCACGGCCTGCAGGTGCGCGAGGAGGCGATCCTCGAAGTCGATCTTGATGGTGCTGTCGTAGATGAACTTGCCCATGGTGTCCCCCGAACCGCTCCCCCTGACGCGCGCGTCCCCCGGTGAGAAGTCGACGAGATGGTGGGGGTTCGCGGCTGCTGCTGTGCAGCGTCTCGTGGATCCGCCGAAACAGCAAACCCCCTTGCCCGTATCGCGGTTCGGGGATAGGCGACGTCGCAAACGGGCCGGAGCTCAGTCCGGACGCGAGATGCGCAGGATGACGCGGTCTCCGGGTCTGCGCTGAACACGCCGCATCAGGCGTTCGAAACCGAGGATCGCCCTGTACTGCCACCCGTATTTGCGGTGCAGGGCGGTGTCGGCGCGGGCGTCCTCGGTCGCGGGGCCGGCGACACGTCCGTGGGCTTCGACGGTGATCGCGTCGGGCTCGACGGCGCCCCCGCGGCTGCACGGCCGCAGGACGACACGGGCATCGTTGCGCAGGCGCTTGACCTTGCCGGTGGCGCGCTCGCTCGTCACGACCAGTTCGTCGCCGTCACGGGCGATCCACACGGGTACCGACACGAGCGCGCCGTTGCGACGATAGGTGCCGAAGGTGACGAAGGGGGATGCCGCGATCTCGCGCCAGAGGGTGTCGGGGACGGTCATGGCACCACGCTACGGGGTCGGGGCGGCGTCGGGACGGGCCTTGGTTGGTTCCCCCGGTTCCATGCCTCAGCACGACCGCAAGATCAGCGCAACGCTTGCGCAAGATCACGGATTCATGTCCCCCATTCGGAGGACATGCCCTAACGTCGAAGTGTTCCCGCCGCCAGGCACTCCGCAGCCCCCCTTTCTGGCGGCGGGAACAACCGCTTCCCCGTTCGACTCTTCCACGGGGTGGCCCGATCCGGCTGCTCAGCCATCACGGATTCAGGCACTGACAAACGGCAGCCGACCGACGAAGGTGCGGTCCTCCACTTAGGTGATCAGGAAGTCCGCCAGGTCATCCCTGCTGATCTGGGTGCTGGCACGGCCCTCGCCTGGGACACGGTCGACACCGTCCGCACGTTCGATCCCGCTTTCACCGTTGCGACAGGCGGGCACCGCATCGCCTTGGCCTTCGACATGGGCACCCCGGCGGCGGTCGATGCGATGTACGAACGGATGATCGCCGCCGGTCACGCGTCCCACGTGCAACCGTGGGGACGCGTTCTGGAGGCAGCGCTACGCCACCCTCCTCGATCCCGACGGCAACTCCATCGACCTCTATGCACCACTGGAGGCGGCTGCTCCCACGACACGTCTGCGGCTTCCCCTCCACGAATGGTGAGGCGCCTCCGCGACCTGACAACATGCAGAGACACTCACGTCGAGCCCTGAGGCCGCGCCCGGAAGGATCGCCATGCCGACGAGCATCAGCATCACCAAAACCGCCATCGCCGCTCCCGCCGCGACCGTGTTCGCGGAGCTGACCGACCTCCGCGGGTTCGAGTCGTGGCTGCCGCACTCGGGCTCGTACCGCGGGACGAAGGAGGTCTCTTCCGCTGCCGTGTCGGTAGGGACGACCTACCGCGAGCACACCTCCGCCGGCCCGATGACCGGACGGGTCGCGGAGTTCGAGCCAGACCGCCTCGTCACCTTCGAGCAGCAGACCGACCGCGGCGACCTCGCGATCCGCATCCGTTACGTTCTGTCCCCCACCGACCGCGGCGTGCACATCACGCGAACGGGCCGCATCACGACGGCGGGGCGTCTGCGCCTGCTGCATCCTCTCATCGTCTTCGCGATCCGCGGCGAAAACCGGCGGACGCTCGCGAAGCTGAAGCAAGCCGTCGAGGCCTGACCCTCACGCTCGGTCCGGCAGCCGTCGACGTCGGCGGTGGCGAGCGCGAGCTGCACGCCCGCCGCCTGTCCGTCCGCGCGATCGGTGCGGATGTCCACCTCCGTCTCGGGTGCGGCGAGCTCGCAGGCGAAGGTGAGGGTCACTGGCCCACTCTTGATCGTCGTGGCGATACGCGCCGAGAACCGGCAGACGCACGCGAGACGTCGGCGAGCCCTCCAGGCCTTCCCCTCGCACTCAGTCCGGCAGCCCCCAGAACGGCCCGCGCAGTCCCACTTCGTAGAAGTATGCCGCCGCACTGGCGGGGTCACGGCGCTTGTACGGGCTGTCGAGCCGACCGTCGTACCAGTGCGAGGCGAGGTTCCACAGGGTCGTGAGCGAGAGGACGTCGCCACGCTTATTGCCTGTTTCGCGGAGCCACTCGTCGACACACCTCTCGTCGCAGAAGATCTGCTGGTTCTCGCACGCCTGCGCGGCGTCGGGCCAGATGTCGGCCGCGGGCACGAGGAAGTGCGCGACCTGCTCCCCCGCCGGTGGCTGCTCGCTCGTGACGGTCCACGCGTGAGGCGTCCCGCACGCGGGGCACGTCGTGGCGACGAGGACCGAGGGTGCATCGGGAACGAGGTGGGGGATGGCGAACGCGTCCCATGCGCAGCCGCCCCACCAGAGGGTGTCGGGGCCCATGACGGAGAACCGGAAGGAGCGGGATGCGAAGGGGTGCGCCAGAACGACCTCCTTCCCCTCGAGCACGACGTGCCGCGCGGCGGCGAGCTCGCCCAGGTCGGATCGCACCTCATCCTCCGACTGCCCGGTGGCGGCCGCGAGTTCGGCGGGATCGAGGGCTCGGCCGGTGGCGGCGAAGTGCCGGTAAAGGGTGAGGCGAGTGCGTTCCGCGTTTTCAGAAAGGGGCAAGGAGTTCCTCCAATGGGGGCGGGTGATCACGGGTGACCTCATCGAGTAGGACCGCGTTGCTGCCTCGGGGCCCGTCGCGGCGCGGTCTCGAAGCCCGACGCGTACAGGAGTCGCGCGACGCGGTAGCGGTGCGGGCGCCACGGCTCCAAGTAGGCGAGCATCTCCGCATCGGTGAAGCGACGCCCCTCGAGAGTGTGTCCGATCATGGCCGCGAGGTGGAAGTCGCCGACCGAGACGGCATCGACGTCTCCGAGAGCGCGCTGGCGGACCTCGGCGGCGGTCCAGGCTCCGACGCCCGGCAGGCTTCGCAGCGCCTCGTCGACCCGCCCGGAGGGGAGGTCGGCGAGGCGGACCAGCGCGTCGACGCGGGCCGCCGCGTGCCGGATCGCCCCGGCGCGGCGGTTGTCTACGCCGGCGCGACGCCACAGCGCCTCGGGTGCTGCGCGCCACGCCTGTGGGGAGGGCGGCGCCATCATCCCCGCGGGCGCCGGGCCGGGCGCGGGGGTTCCCAGCTCCCGGTTCAGCACCTGCCAGGCGAGCATCGCCTCCTCACCCGTCACGCGCTGCTCGAGCGTCGCGGCGATGAGAGCGCCGAGTACGTCACCCGTTCGCGCGATCCTCAGCCCCGGATGCCGGGCGTGTGCCCTCGCGATCACGGGATGCCGCGGGACGAAGCCCGTCGGGTCGTCCCGAGCGCCGAGAAGATCCGGAGCGGCGGCCACCACGGCATCCGCCCCTCCGCCCCACGCGTCGGCCCGAAACGAACCGTTCGGCCGGCGCCGCACGCGCATCGTGGACGGCTCACCGGACGCCGACCGGGACGTCCGCCACAGCACACCGTCGACGACCCGGTGCACCGGATCGTTCCGGCCGTGCTGCAGGCGCCCCACCGTCTCGAGCAGGTGCGTCGGATGCGGCGGCATCCACTCGAGGTGCGCGTCGGACGGCGCGACAGGGTCCCGATCAGTCATCCGTGACATCCCTCTCGTGCGACCCGAAGCGCCGACGTCGGAGCGGGAGGCGTCCAGGCACGCGCCTCGCGTCACGACGGCGCTCAATTCTCCAACGGAGAACTCAGTTCGACCAGGATGATGTCGAGGTCTCGCACGTACGCCACCACCTGGCCCCACGGTCTGGTCACGGGTAGAACGACGAATTGCGCTCCCGCCTCCACGGCACAGGAAGGCCCCCGGTTGACATCGTTGGTGGCGATAGTTCACGCCCGACATGCCGGGCGAGCGACGTCCGACACGTCTCGGATCGCGCCGTCGTCCCACGTAGGTTCCATGGGAGCGGTCGGACAGAAGCCGGGAAACACGAAAACCCCCGGCGAGCCGGGGGTTTCAGGTGGTGCGCGATACTGGGATCGAACCAGTGACCTCTTCCGTGTCAGGGAAGCGCGCTACCGCTGCGCCAATCGCGCCTATACAGGCTGTTCATTTGTGAGTTGAGGTGGCGACGGGATTCGAACCCGTGTAAACGGCTTTGCAGGCCGGTGCCTAGCCGCTCGGCCACGCCACCGTGTGTGGTTCGACCCACGTGTCGTGATCCTCCGTCGGTCTTTCAGACGGAGATCCCTCCACTCGAGCGGATGACGAGACTCGAACTCGCGACCCCAACCTTGGCAAGGTTGTGCGCTACCAACTGCGCTACATCCGCATTCTGTTCCCGGGGCTTGCCCCGAGCACTCGTAAGACATTACCCGATCTGAGCGCGCGTGCAAAACGAAGTGCGGCCCGCGCGTGTCTCGCTGGATGGTTCGGAGCACCTCTCGGCATCGGGTACGATCGATGAGTCCCGTCACGGGATGCGGGCGATTGGCGCAGTTGGTAGCGCGCTTCCTTCACACGGAAGAGGTCATCAGTTCGAGTCTGGTATCGCCCACCAGATCTAGCCCCCGGTCAGCCGGGGGCTTCGTCGTTCAGTCGGTGCTCGCGGCATCCGCCAGAGCCGGCGGCCAGACGACGCGGAAGCGTTCGAACACGATGTCCTCACTCTCGCTCCACGGGGTCTGCCACGCCGAGCTGACACGTGTGAAGTAACGGCGATGCCCTGCGCGCCACCCGTCGAGCGTTCGATCGCGCCCGCCCTCGTCGGCGGCGAACTTGTCGTCGACGCTGCCGAAATCGCCGATCCGCAGCTCCACCGTGCGCAGGATGACCCGGGGTGTGCCGCGCCCGTCGCACACGATGACGTGCATGCCGATCCGTGGCCGCGGATCTCCGTCCACGGTGAACTCGCGGACGAGAGCGGAGGTAGCCCGCTTTCTCCCGCCGAGGACCGCGTGCAGCAACTCGTCGGCGAGTTCGGGCGTATCGCCGAAGTGCTCGACGGTGAACGCGGAGTCGGATGCCGCTGCCTCCGGCCGAGCGCGGGCGTAGTCCCGCCACAGGCGAGACGCCGCGGCGTGATCGATCACGATGAAGGACGTGGTCACGGCCCCATGCTGTCGAACGCCGCGTCCGGGTCAGGTATCGGCATCCCGGATCACGACTCGCAGGTCGCGACGACGCTGACCGAGGCGCGCGCGATTCCCGGTGGCGGGTGAGGCCGAACCCGTTCCGGTGACGGGTGGACGGAGTCCGCCGACCCCCGTCCCGCCGGCCGCCGCACGTGGACCGGCGGCGACCGCCATACCGCCGGCGGCTCCACTCAGCAGCCCGCCCGTGAGGCCCGTGTGGACTCCGGGTGCGGCTCCGAGCCCGACAGATGGACTCGTGTGCCCGACCGCCGACGCAGAGGCACCGTGGGACGCGTCCAGCGCGACCCGTCCATCCAGGGGGCCGTCCGCGGTGGGTTCCCCTCCCGGCATCATCACGCGCGCTCCGACGCCCGGAGCCGTGACCGGCGCGAGCGTGTGCGACACGGCATCCGCCCGCTCTCCGGCGGCGCGAAGATCGCGGGCCGCGGTGCCGGCGTAGCGTGTGGCCGCGGTCGCGTCGACGACGGCGCCGGCGTCGAGGCGCACGGCCTGCCCTCCCCCGCGCAGGGCGGCAGCGGTCGTGGTGGACGTCTCGTCGAACACGCCGCGCAGCCGCTGCACGAGCCCCGTCAGCGCCTTCACCGACCCCAGCACCGCCCGGAGCGGTCGGACGACCTTGTTCACCATCTCGTTGACCTTCATCACGACCCGGGCGATGGCGTATCCCATGCCCAGCCCGAACGACGCCGCGACCACCGCCATCGCCTCGATGGCGGTGGCGACGACCTTCGAGATCGCGGACTTGACCACACCCTGCATGCGGGTCACGAGAGCGGATGCCGAGCTCAGGCCGCCGGCCGCGGCCTGCGCCCACTCCCCCGATGCGCCGAGGTGCTGCGCCGCGTCCGCCGCGAAACGGACGTACGCCGCGATGCTCGCGCCGCTCATGCCGTCGAGGTCGCTCAGACGGCGCGACAGGTCGGCGCCGGCCTGCCTCATCGACGCGCCTGCGGTGCTCCACTGCGCCGCGACCTGGGCGACGTTCGCGGCGCTTCCCGTCAGCTGCTCCAACCACGTGCTGAGCGGCTGCAGGTGCTCCATGACCCATCCGAGCCCGCACGAGGTCAGCGTGGCGATCGGATCGGTGAGCGCGGCGGCCGCGTCACCGAGCGTGTCGAGCAGCGCGGTGCCGCCCTGAAGCCAGTCGCCGCTGCGCACCGCCTCCGCCAGAGCGCGGCCCGAGGCGATGACCCGCGTTCCCGAGAACGTCGTACCGGGCGCCACCACCGCGCTCATCGCGCGTCCATCGCGGCCTCGAGCGAACGGATCGTCGCGACGGCGTCGTCCTCGAACCGCTCCCACTGATCGGCCGTCCGCCGCAGTTCGCCGGCGGTGCGCACGAGCAGCGAGGCATCCTCGCCGAGCAGTCCGGTCGCCGCCGCCGACAGGGCGACGCTCGGCGCCACCAGAAAAGAGCACAGCACGCCGAAGGCGTCGGGCAGCAGATCGCCGCCGCGCAGCGCCGACAACGCGGTCTCGACGTCGCCGACGAGCGCGTCGACGAACGCTGCGTGATGGCGGAGGGCCTCGAAGTCGACGGTGATGTCATCGGCCACGGGCGGTCCTCTCTCGAGCGGTGGGGGCGGCGGCATCCCGCAGCTGCGCGACGATGGGATCGTCGGCGCCGAGCAGGCCTGTCACGGCCTGCAGCGTGGCGCGGTGGGCGTCGGCCTCGGCTTCGCGGATGGCGGTGACGAGCTCGGCGGCCAGACGGGACGCTCCCCGCGCCAGGGCGGACTCGCTCAGCCGCAGATCCACGACGCGACCCGCCGAGTCGACCTGCACGACGATGTCCCGGCCGCGCGAACGGCCCGTCCCCCGGGCGGCGGCGACGGCGGCCTCGAACGCCGGCATCCGGGCGGCACGACTCTCGGCACGACGCACGTCGGCTTCGACCTGGGCGAAAGACTCGTCGGGATCCGGCGACACGCGATCACGCTAATGTCTGCGCGCGTCCGACGGCATGCTCGCGGGGCGGATTCCGCCCTGGATGAGAGGACTCTCACTCCGCTCTCATGAGCGGGCGATGGCTCAGCCGCGTTTCCAGCCGTACCGCGCGCCCAGGGCCGCTGCGACGGAGTCGAAGCGCGCCCGATCGAGGGCGGCCGCCTCACGGCGCATCGCCGCGTCCGGAACGAGGTAGAGCTGCTCCACGTCGACCCACGACGGTCGGCGCTGCGGGTCCCAGTCGCCCGTCCCCAGGGAGAGGTACTGGCGATCGCCGTCGTGCGGCTTGCTGGTCAGGCGCACGGCGTAGGAGCGGGTGGCATCCGCTCTGCCGATCACCAGCACGGGACGATCCTTTCCGCGTCCGTCCCGCTCCTCGTACGGCACCCAGGTCCACACGATCTCACCCCCGTCGGGGGCGTTGTCGGGCCGCGGCTCGTACGACAGCGTCAGGCGTCGCGGCGGGTCGACCTCGACGGTCTGCGCAGCGGCGGGAGCCCCGGCGGGACGGCCCGGGGGCGTGCGTCTCGGTGCCGGACCCGCGGACGCGGGACGGAACAGGCCCAGCAGTGCGGACACGAGGCGAGACGTGGTTCCCATGCACACACTCTAGGCACGGGGGGACGACGGAACGGGGCGCCGCCGACGAGTCGGCGACGCCCCGTTCGGGGTGGAGAACTCAGCCCCGGGTGTCGGAGAGGACGTATCCCTCTTCGCCGTGCACGACGGTGTCGATGCCGGCGATCTCATCCTCGTTCTTGACGCGGAAGCCGATCGTCTTCTCGATCGCGAAGCCGATGACGAAGGCGAGCACGAAGGAGTAGGCGAGCACCGCGACCGCGGCGATCAGCTGAACCAGCAGCTGGTTGATCGAACCGCTGTAGATGAGGCCCGTGGTATCGGCGAAGAAGCCGAGGTACAGGGTTCCGATCAGACCGCCGACCAGGTGGATGCCGACCACGTCGAGCGAGTCGTCGAAGCCGAGCTTGAACTTCAGCTCGATCGCCAGGGCGCAGACGGCACCGGCGACGAGACCGAGGATGATGGCCCAGAACGGCGTCAGCGAGGCGCAGGCGGGGGTGATCGCGACGAGACCGGCGACCGCACCGGAGGCCGCGCCGACCGACGTGGGCTTGCCGTCCTTGATCTTCTCGACGATCAGCCACGCCAGCAGGGCGGCGGCGGGAGCCGCGATCGTGTTGACGAAGGCGAGGGCCGCGGTGCCGTCTGCGGCGAGCTCGGAGCCCGCGTTGAAGCCGAACCACCCGAACCACAGCAGGCCCGCGCCGAGCAGGACGAACGGCGGGTTGTGAGGGACGTGCGCGCCCTTCTGGAAACCGACGCGCTTGCCGAGGACCAGGGCCAGGGCGAGGGCGGCGGCACCGGCGTTGATGTGCACGGCCGTCCCACCGGCGAAGTCGATCGCTCCGACGCCGAAGACGTCCTGCAGGCCGTGGGTGATCCAGCCGCCGTAGGCGAAGGAGTCGTCATCGGCGAGACCGAAGTTGAAGACCCAGCTCGCGACCGGGAAGTACACCACCGTCGCCCAGATGGCGGCGAAGATCATCCACGCGCCGAACTTGGCGCGGTCGGCGATGGCACCCGAGACGAGCGCGACGGTGATGATGGCGAATGTCGCCTGGAAGGCCACGAAGGCCAGCGGCGGGTAGGCCGCGCCCTCGGGGGTCTCCAACGCACCGGCCAGGCTGAGGTTGGTGAAGTCGATCGCCCAGGGGATCTGCGTGGTGCCCTCGGCGGTGGTGGGGAACGCGATCGCGTAGCCGTAGAGCACCCAGAGGACGCCCATGAGGCCCATCGCGCCGAAGCTCATCATCATCATGCTGATGACGCTCTTGGCCTTGACGAGGCCGCCGTAGAAGAACGCGAGTCCTGGCGTCATGAGCAGCACGAGTGCCGCTGCTATCAGGATGAATGCGGTGTTGCCTTGATCCATCTCGGAGGGAACCTCTCTGCAGGGACGCAGGTGTAGCGTCGGGTCCCCCCAGTGTTCCCAGCCCCGGTTTCCATCGGCGTTCGCCTCGTGTTTCGGGGTCGTTACAGAGATGCCGCCGACGTAAACATCGCGTTTCGCGTACCCGAGAGCGGGTGATGAGAACCGGTCAGGAGTGCGTGAGCGCCACCAGGCGCGACACCGCACGCAGGTACTTCTTGCGATACCCGCCGGCCAGCATCTCGTCGCTGAAGACGGTGCTCAAGGCGGCACCCGTCGCGCGGATCGGGATCTGCGCGTCGTACGCGCGGTCGACGAAGGCGACCAGGCGCAGCGCCGCCGACTGGTCGTGCAGCACGTTCACGTCGCGCAGACCGATGACGTCGACGCCGTCGATCAGCCGGATGAAGCGCGAGGGATGCACGCGCGCGAGGTGCCCGACCAGGTCGGAGAACGAATCGTCGGATGCCACTCCCCCGCCCGCGGCGGCTTCCACCGCCGAGCGGTAGTCGGCGTCGGACAGCACCTTGGCCGCGCCGTCGATGGCGCGCTGACGGAAGTCGGTGCCGTCGATGCGGATCGTGCGGAAGCTTTCGGCCATCGACTGAATCTCGCGCAGGAAGTCCTGCGCGGCGAAGCGCCCCTCTCCCAGGGCGTTCGGAGGGGTGTTCGACGTCGCGGCGAGTCGGGTCCCGGATGCCACGAGTTCCCCCAACAGACGGGTCATGACCATCGTGTCGCCCGGGTCGTCGAGCTCGAATTCGTCGATGCAGAGCAGATCGGACCCGCGGAACAGCTCGACGGCCTTGGCGTAGCCGAGGACCCCGACCAGGGCGGTGTACTCGATGAACGAGCCGAAGTACTTCCGTCGCGCGGGCATCGCGTGGTAGATCGCGGCGAGGAGGTGGGTCTTTCCCACGCCGAAACCTCCGTCGAGGTAGACGCCGGGCTTGACCAGGGGCGCCTTCTCGGCGCGGCGGAAGAAGCCGCCCTTCTTCGCCGGTGTGGACGGCGTGCCCGCGAACGCCTGGAGCAGCTCCTTCGCCTCCTGCTGCGAGGGGTAGGCGTCGTCCGCCCGGTACGACGCGAAGGTGGCGCCGTCGAACTGCGGCGGCGGCACGAGGGAACCGACCATCTCGGCACCCGTGACCGCGGGCTCGCGGTCGGTGAGGTGGATGAGGCCGGTCGTCGCGGGCGTAGAGGTCATGGCCGTCCTGTGTCGCAGTCTTACGGGGAGGGTGCGTGCCCCTTGCCGCGGATCTAGGGTCGAAGGTGCGGTGTCCACCCTATGCCGCCGTATCCGCCGCCTTGACCGAGGAGTTCTCCGTGACCGTCGAGATCGACACCACCTCCCCCAAATTCGCCGAGTACTCCGAGCCCGGTCGGCTCGTGACCGGCGAATGGCTGCAGGAACGGTTGGGAACGCCCGGCCTCGTCGTGGTGGAATCCGACGAGGACGTGCTGCTGTACGAGACGGGCCACATCCCCGGCGCCGTCAAGGTCGACTGGCACACCGAGCTCAACGACCCCGTGGTGCGCGACTACGTCGACGGCGAGGGATTCGCCGCGCTGCTCGGCCGCAAGGGCATCTCGCGCGACGACACCGTCGTGATCTACGGCGACAAGAACAACTGGTGGGCCGCCTACGCCCTGTGGGTGTTCTCGCTCTTCGGCCACCAGGATGTGCGCCTGCTCGATGGCGGTCGCGACAAATGGATCGCCGAGGGGCGCCCGCTGACGACCGACAAGACCGAGGTCGCGCCCACCGACTACCCCGTCGTCGAGCGCGACGACTCCCTGCTGCGGGCGTACAAGGACGACGTGCTGGCCCACCTCGGCAACCCCCTCATCGACGTGCGCTCCCCCGAGGAGTACTCCGGCGAGCGCACGACCGCTCCCGCCTACCCCGAAGAGGGGGCGCTCCGCGCCGGCCACATTCCGAGCGCGCAGAGCGTGCCGTGGGGCAAGGCCGTGGCCGAGGACGGCGGTTTCAAGTCGCGTGCCGAACTGGATGCCATCTACCGCGACGGTGCGGGGCTGAACGACGGCGACAAGATCGTCGCCTACTGCCGGATCGGCGAGCGCTCCAGCCACACGTGGTTCGTGCTCAAGCACCTGCTCGGGTTCGACGACGTGCGCAACTACGACGGCTCCTGGACCGAGTGGGGCAGCGCTGTGCGCGTGCCCATCGTCTCGGGCGCCGAGCCCGGAGAAGTCCCGGCTCGCTGATCCGGTCGGGCGCGGGCGTGGGAGGATGACGGAGATGTCCGACACCGCTCTCCCCGCCCGCCTTGCCGAGATCCGCGACGAGTTCCTGGAGCTCGACGAACCCGACCGTCTGCAGCTGCTGCTGGAGTTCTCGCAGGAACTGCCCGACGTCCCGGCCGAATACGCCGACCACCCCGAGATGGCCGAGCGCGTCGCGGAGTGCCAGTCGCCCGTGTTCATCATCGTCACGGTCGACGATGCCGACCGCGTCGCGATGCACGCGACCGCTCCGGCCGAGGCTCCTACGACCCGGGGGTTCGCGAGCATCCTGTCGCAGGGGCTGACCGGGCTGACCGCCGACGAGATGCTGGCCGTGCCCGACGACTTCCCGCAGAGCATCGGTCTCACCCGCGCGGTGAGCCCGCTGCGGATCGCCGGGATGACCGGCATGCTCATGCGCGCGAAGCGCCAGGTCCGGGCCAAGCGCGCGGCCTGACGCGTGCCCGCCGGGGGCGCGGCATCCCTCGTCAGGGGCGCGCGAGTCCGCGGGCGCGCACCCAGTCGCGGATGGCGTCGGACCACCGCGTCTCGTCGTAGTTCCACAGCTTGGTGTGACGCGCGCCCGAGAAGGTCTCCATCGTCACCAGGTCGGGGCGTGCCGCCGCCAGGGCGTGCGAGGCGTCCGAGGGGACGAAGCCGTCGTCGTCGCTGTGCAGGATGAGGACGGGATGCCGCAGCTCCGCCGCACGCGCGACGGCGTCCAGTCGGTCGAGCGGGATCGGCTCCCCGCTGCGGAGGACCGCGGCGCCCCAGTTCGACACGATCGTGCTCTGCGCCAGAGCGACCACCGGCGCGGGAAGGCGCATCAGGCGTCCCTGGTACGTCAGCACCGTGCGCCAGTCCACGACCGGCGACTCCAGCACCAGGCCGGCGATCACGTCCGCGTGCGGCGATTCGAGGGCGGCCTGCAGCGCGAGCGCCCCGCCCATCGACCACCCCATGACGATGACGCGTCGGGCGCCGTGCCGACGCGCGTAGCCGATCGCGGCATCCAGATCCCGCCACTCGGTCGCGCCGAGGGCGTAGGTGCCCGAAGCGCTGTGGGGGGCTTCTCCGTCGTTGCGGTACGACACGACGAGGCTGGTGATGCCCAGGTCGTGGAAGACGGGGACGGCTCGCAGGGTCTCGGCGCGCGTGGTGCCACGGCCGTGCACCTGGATCACCCAGACGTCGGTGTCGGCGGCGGCCGGGAACTCCCACGCCGGGCACGCGCCCACGCCGGTGTCGATGTCGACGTCGCGGAACTCCCGCCGCAATTGGTCGGGGGCGTCGTAGTACCAGCCGCTGAACGCGGCCTCTGCGGCCAGGTCGCCGTCGCCGGGGACGTGGGTGAGGAGTTTGCGGGTGACGGTCGTCTCGTCGGCGGCCACCACCGCGCCCAGGCGCAGGTAGGACGCCGATCCCACGGTGAACAGGCCGTACCGCCCCGGCAGCTCGGTGTCGGGCGTCCGCTGCAGCGTGATGGTCTGGGCGGCGGCATCCACCCGCGTGATCTTCACGTCGGGCAGGCGGCCCGCCGGGCGCACCACCGTGCGGGCGACGCGGTAGGACACGGCTCCGAGGGCTGCGGCCGAGGCGGCCAGGGCGAGGCTCAGAGCGGAAAGGGCGACGCGGATGCCGGTGGGGCCGCGTCGAGATGCGCGAGCGCCCGCGGCGCGCCTGGGAGCGTTCATCGAGGCCTCACTCTAGTCTGTGGCCGTGAGTGACCATCGCCCGGCGGAGGCCGCCGGCCCCTTCGCGCGGGCGGCCGAGGACGTGCGCGCCACGGTGTTCCGAGACGATCTGGTCGTGCGCGAGATCCCCTCGCCGACCGGTCTCGCGCCGTTCTCCCTCGCGCTGGCCGGTGACGTCCGGCCCGAGGAGCACGCGACGGATTCCCCCTTCGGAACGGGTCGCTTCATCCTGCTGCACGATCCGGAGGAGCCCGAGCCGTGGGGCGGGGCGTGGCGCATCGTCTGCTTCGCGCAGGCTCCCCTCGAGCCCGAGATCGGCATCGATCCCCTCCTGGCCGAGGTCGCCTGGTCGTGGCTCATCGACGCCCTCGACTCGCGCGGTGCCGACCGCCACTCCGAGTCCGGCACGGCCACCAAGACCCTGTCGACCGGGTTCGGTGCCCTCGCGGCTCAGGGCGAGGGGTCGCAGATCGAACTTCGCGCGTCGTGGTCGCCGCGCGGTCCCATCCGCCCGCACCTCGAGGCGTGGGCGGAACTCGTCTGCATGCTCGCCGGCCTCCCCCCGGGGTCGGAGGGCGTCGCTGTGTTCGGAGCCCGGAGGCCCACGCGTGGTTGAGTACATCGTCATCGAGGATGCCGCGGGCTTCCTCGCCGCTTGTTCGACCCTGGCCGCGGGGAGCGGTCCGGTTGCGGTCGACGTCGAACGCGCCTCGGGGTTCCGCTACTCGCAGCGGGCGTACCTCATCCAGGTCTTTCGTCGCGAGGCCGGGGTGTTCCTCTTCGACCCGTCGACCATCGAGGACTTCGCCCCGCTCCAGGACGCGATCGGCGACGTCGAGTGGGTGTTCCACGCCGCGAGTCAGGACCTGCCGTCTCTGCGCGAACGAGGGCTCGAGCCGCCGCGCATCTTCGACACCGAGCTCGGTTCGCGGCTGCTGGGCCACGAGCGCGTCGGTCTCGGCGCCGTGGTCGAGCAGACCCTGGGCATCACGCTCGCCAAGGCCCACTCCGCCGCCGATTGGTCGACGCGGCCGCTGCCCGCGTCGTGGCTCGAGTACGCGGCCCTCGACGTGGAGCACCTCATCGACGTGCGCGACGTGCTGGTGGCCGAGCTCGACGAGCAGGGCAAGACCGAATTCGCGCGTCAGGAGTTCCAGGCGGTGCTCGAGCGCCGACCCAAGCCCGTCCGGGATGACCCGTGGCGCCGGCTGAGCGGTCTGCACACCGTCCGCGGACGCCGCTCCCTGGCCGTCGCCCGGTCGCTCTGGCAGGCTCGCGAGGATTTCGCCCGCGAGCAGGACATCGCCCCCGGACGCCTCGTCCCCGACCGCGCACTCGTCGCCGCCGTCCTGGCCGACCCGGCGACGAAGCAGGCGCTGGCGGGTGTGAAGGAGTTCAACGGCCGTGCCAGCCGTAGCCAGCTGGACCGCTGGTGGAACGCGATCGTCGCCGGCCGTGAGACCACCGATCTGCCGGCCGACCGCGTGTCCAGCGACACCCTGCCCCCGCCGCGCGCCTGGGCGGACCGCAACCCCGACGCCGACCGTCGGCTCAAGGCCGCGCGCCCGGCCGTCGAGGCCAGAGCGGAGGAGCTGCGGATGCCGACCGAGAACCTGCTGACGCCGGAGACCCTGCGACGCGTGGCGTGGGCGCCGCCGGCCGAGATGACGGCGGAATCGATCGGTGCTGCGCTGGGCGAGCTCGGCGCGCGGGCGTGGCAGATTGACCAGACCGCACAGGTGATCGCGGATAGTTTTGTAGCTTCCCTCAACTCCTCGGACGACGCTTCCGGAATCGATTCGTAGGTTCGGACAACCGATTCCGTCCGCCGCGACGCTCTTCTTAGGCTGGGGACATCCCAAACAATGGAGGCAGAGTGGCCGAGATGACGGACGTCTTCTTCGTCGACGGAATGCGCACCCCTTTCGGGCGCGCCGGCGAGAAGGGCATGTACTGGAACACCCGCGCCGACGACCTGGTCGTCAAGGCGATCATCGGGTTGATGGAGCGCAACGGCGACGTGCCGAAGGACCGGATCGACGACGTGGCGATCGCCGCGACGTCGCAGACCGGCGACCAGGGGCTCACCCTCGGGCGCACCGCGGCGATCCTGGCGGGGCTGCCCATGACGGTGCCCGGCCTCGCGGTCGAGCGCATGTGCGCCGGTGCCATGACCAGCGTGACGACGATGGGTGCCTCGATCGGCGTCGGCATGTACGACTTCGCCCTCGCGGGCGGTGTCGAGCACATGGGTCGTCACCCCATCGGCGGCAACGTCGACCCCAACCCGCGCTTCGTGGCCGAGCGCCTCGTCGACCCGGGCGCGCTCAACATGGGCGTCACGGCCGAGCGCATCCACGATCGGTTCCCCCACCTCACCAAGGAACGCGCCGACCGCTTCGGCGTCGCCAGTCAGCACAAGGTGCAGGCGGCGTACGACGCCGGCAAGATCCAGCCCGACCTCGTCTCGGTCGCGGTCAAGGACGCCGACGGCGCGTGGGGACTCGCCACCGAGGACGAGGGCCGCCGGCCCGAGACGACCCTCGAGGGCCTCGCGACGCTGAAGACGCCGTTCCGCCCCCACGGCCGGGTCACGGCGGGCACCTCATCGCCGTTGACCGACGGAGCCACGATCAGCCTGCTCGCCGGTGCCGGCGCGGTGAAGGAGTTCGGTCTCGCGCCCAAGATGCGCATGGTCTCGTTCGCCTTCGCGGGCGTGGAGCCCGAGATCATGGGCATCGGTCCGATCCCCTCGACCGAGAAGGCCCTGAAGAAGGCCGGCCTCACGATCGATGACATCGGTCTGTTCGAGCTGAACGAGGCTTTCGCCATCCAGGTGATCTCGCTGCTGGATCACTTCGGCATCGCCGACGACGACCCGCGCGTCAACCCGTGGGGCGGTGCGATCGCCCTCGGGCACCCGCTCGCGGCATCCGGAGTCCGTCTCATGATCCAGCTGGCGGCGCAGTTCGCCGAGCGACCCGACGTTCGCTACGGCCTCACGGCGATGTGCGTGGGCCTGGGCCAGGGCGGCTCGGTCATCTGGGAGAACCCGCTCTTCGACGGAAAGAAGAAGCGCAAGTGACCGACTACACCTCGATCGACTTCTCGCCCCTCGACGCCCTCACCGGCGACGAGGTGGTGACGCACTCCCCCGTCCGCGACGTACGTCTGCCCTCGGGCAATGTCGTCGCGCTGATCACGCTCGACAACGGGCGCGACCACACCCGGCCGAACACGCTGGGCCCGGCGACCCTCGCCGAGCTCGGCCGGACGCTCGAGACGCTGAAGCAGCGCGCCTCCGCCGGCGAGATCCACGCCGTCGCGATCACGGGAAAGCAGTACATCCTCGCCGCCGGCGCGGATCTGTCCGATGTGGCGAAGCTGCCGTCGAAGGACGTCGCCCGCCTCATCGCGCAGCGCGGACACCAGGTGATCGGCTCGCTGTCGGAGCTCGGCGTTCCCTCGTTCGCGTTCGTCAACGGCCTCGCCCTCGGCGGCGGCCTCGAGATCGCACTGAACTCGACCTATCGCACGGTCGACGCGTCCGCTGCGGCGATCGCGCTTCCCGAGGTGTTCCTCGGCATCATCCCCGGCTGGGGCGGCGCCTACCTGCTGCCGAACCTCATCGGCATCGAGAACGCGCTCGAGGTCGTCATCTCGAACCCGCTCAAGCAGAACCGCATGCTCAAGCCCCAGCAGGCCTTCGACCTGGGGATCATGGATGCCATCTTCCCGGCGGCCAGCTACCTGGAGGACTCGCTGCGGTGGGCCGACGGCGTGCTCACCGGCCGCGTCAAGGTCGAGCGCAAGAACGAGCCGGGCAAGCTCGAGCGCCTCACCAAGTGGCCGATCGCGATCAAGATGGCCCGCGGCATGCTCGAGTCCAAGATCGGTACCGTCCCCCGCTCCCCCTACGTCGCGCTGGACCTGCTCGACAAGGCCAAGAGCGGCACGAAGGCCGAGGGTTTCGCCCGCGAGGACGAGGCGCTGGCCGACCTCATCACGGGCGACCAGTTCGCGGCATCCATGTACGCCTTCGACCTCGTGCAGAAGCGCGCCAAGCGTCCGGTCGGGGCTCCCGACAAGGCGCTCGCCAAAAAGGTCACGAAGGTCGGCGTCATCGGCGCGGGTCTCATGGCGTCGCAGTTCGCGCTGCTGTTCGTGCGCAAGCTCCGCGTCCCGGTGATCATCACCGACCTCGACCAGGGCCGCGTCGACAAGGGCGTGGCATCCATCCGCGAAGAGATCGGAAAGCTCGAGGCCAAGGGCCGCCTCGACGGCGACACGGCCAACCAGCTGCGCGCTCTCGTGCACGGCACGACCGACCGCGCGGAGTTCGCGGACTGCGACTTCGTCATCGAAGCCGTGTTCGAAGAGGTCGGCGTCAAGCAGGAGGTGTTCGCCGCGATCGAGAAGATCGTGGCCGAGGACGCCATCCTCGCCACCAACACCTCGTCGTTGTCGGTGGCCGAGATCGGCTCGGCACTCCAGCACCCCGAGCGTCTCGTCGGCTTCCACTTCTTCAACCCCGTCGCGGTCATGCCGCTCATCGAGGTCGTCAAGACGGATGCCACCTCCGACGCCGCTCTGTCGACGGCGTTCGTCGTGGCGAAGGGCCTGGGCAAGAACGCGGTGCTCACCGCCGACGCGCCCGGGTTCGTCGTGAACCGTCTGCTGGCCAAGGTCATGGGCGAGGCCGCGCGTGCCGTGTACGAGGGCACCCCGATCGCGGTCGTCGAGAAGGCGTTCGCCCCGCTCGGTCTGCCGATGGGACCGTTCCAGCTGATCGACCTCGTGGGCTGGAAGGTCGCCGCCCACGTGCAGGACACGATGGCGCACGCGTTCCCCGACCGGTTCTTCTCGTCCGAGAACTTCCACGAGCTGGCAGCCCTGCCCGAGGTCGTCGAGAAGGACAAGGGCGGCCGCGTGACCGGCTGGACCAAGGCCGCGCAGAAGGTCCTGGTGACGGGCAAGACGCCCGTGGCATCCGAGACGATCCTCGCCCGTGTGCAGGACGGTCTCGCGCAGGAGATCAAGATCATGCTCGATGAGGGCGTCGTCCCCGCGGTGCAGGACATCGACCTGTGCCTGATCCTCGGCGCCGGCTGGCCCTTCATCGACGGTGGCGCCTCGCCCTACCTTGACCGCGAGGGGGCGTCGGAGCGTGCCTTCGGCGACACGTTCCACCACCCGCCGATCCGCGGCATCGGGGCCTGAACCCGGGACACGACAGCGGCGCCGTCCCTTTGGGGGCGGCGCCGCTGTCGTTCGCGCGGGGTCACGAGAACAGGCGATGCGACGAGGACAGGCCGTCTGCGGCGGTTCTGTCCTGTTCTCGGTGCGCTTGCCTGTTTTCGTGACCGGCGGGAGCTCATCCGCGGACGGTCACCAGAACAGGCGGACGTTCACGAGAACAGGCGATGCGACGAGGACAGGCCGTCTGCGGCGGTTTCGTCCTGTTCTCGGTGCGCTCGCCTGTTCTCGTGACCGGCGGGAGCTCATCTGCGGACGGTCACCAGAACAGGCGGACGGTCACGAGAACAGGCGGTGCGACGAGGACAGGCCGTCTGCGGCGGTTTTGTCCTGTTCTCGATGCGTTTGCCTGTTTTCGTGACCGGCGGGAGCTCATCTGCGGACGGTCACCAGAACAGGCGGACGGTCACCAGAACAGGCGGTGCGACGAGGACAGGCCGTCTGCGGCGGTTTTGTCCTGTTCTCGGTGCGCTCGCCTGTTCTCGTGCCGCGCGGGGGCTTATCTGCGGACGGTCACGAGAACAGGCGGACGGTCACCAGAACAGGCGGACGGTCACGAGAACAGGCGGTGCGACGAGGACAGGCCGTCTGCGGCGGTTTTGTCCTGTTCTCGGTGCGCTCGCCTGTTCTCGTGCCGGGGGTCGCGCGGGTTGAGGACGCGGAACAGGCCGGGATGAGGGCATCCCGGCCGTCCGTCCGCGGATTACGGGCGGGTCTGCTCCCACTCGGCGATGGTCGGGATCGAGCCCGTCGGCGTCTGACGCGCCATGGGGATGCGCGTTCCGAGCACCTGGGCCACCACGTCGTTGGCGATCTTGGATGCCGTGAGCCCGGCATCCTCGAGGATCTGCTCGCGCGTGGCGTGGTCGATGAATTCGTCCGGGATGCCGAGCTCGTCGACGGCCGTGTCGACCCCCGCCTCGCGGAGCACCTGGCGTACGCGCGTCCCCACGCCCCCGACGCGGATGCCGTCCTCGATCGTGATCACCAGGCGGTGCTCGCGGGCGAGGTCGACGATCGAGGGCTGCACCGGGATCGCCCAGCGCGGGTCGATGACGGTGGCGCCGATGCCCTGGGCCTCGAGGCGGTCGGCGACCTCCATCGCCAGGTGGACCATGGGGCCGATGCCCACCAGCAGCACGTCCTCGGTCGCGCCGCGAGCGAGGACATCGACGCCGTCATGCAGACGCTCGACCGCCTCGACGTCGTCGTTGACCTTGCCCTTCGGGTAGCGGACCACCGTGGGCGCGTCCTCGACGGCGGTCGCCTCGCGGAAGACCTCGCGCAGGCGTGCCGCGTCGCGGGGAGCCGCGATGCGGATGCCGGGGACCAGCTGCAGCATCGCCAGATCCCAGATGCCGTGGTGGCTGGGGCCATCGGGGCCCGTGACACCGGCACGGTCGAGGACGAAGGTGACGCCGGCCTTGTGCAGGGCGACGTCCATCATCACCTGGTCGAACGCGCGGTTCATGAAGGTGGCGTAGATCGCGACGACGGGGTGCAGACCGCCGAAGGCGAGGCCGGCAGCGGAGGCGACCGCGTGCTGCTCGGCGATGCCGACGTCGTACACGCGCTCGGGAAAGTGCTCCGAGAACTTCTGCAGCCCGGTGGGCCGCAGCATCGCCGCCGTCATCGCGATGATGTCGTCGCGCTCGGCGCCGACCTGGACCAGTTCGTCGGCGAAGACGTCGGTCCACTGGGTGCCGCCGCCGGAGCCGAGAGCCTCGCCGGTGATCGGGTCGATCTTGCCGACCGCGTGGAACTGATCGGCCTCGTCGCTCATCGCCGGGGCGTAGCCGCTGCCCTTGTCGGTGATGGCGTGCACGATGACCGGGGCGCCGTACGATTTGGCGAGCTCGAGCGTCTCGATGAGTGACTCGAAGTCGTGCCCGTCGATCGGTCCGAGGTACTTGATGTCGAGGTTGCTGTACAGCGCCTCGTTGTTGGTGAAGCGCGAAAGGAAGCCGTGGGTGCCCCCGCGGACCCCGCGGTAGACAGCGCGTGCCGCCGGACCGAGGCGGCGGAAGAGGGTGTCGGAGCCGCGGTGGAGCGTCCGGTACGCCTCGTTCGTGCGAACCCGGTTGAGGTAGCGAGCCATGCCGCCGATGGTGGGCGCGTAGGAGCGACCGTTGTCATTGACGACGATCACGAGATTGCGATCGTTGTCGTCGCTGATGTTGTTCAGCGCTTCCCACGTCATGCCGCCGGTGAGAGCGCCGTCGCCGACGACGGCGACGACGTGACGGTCGCGGCGCCCGGTGCGGCTGAACGCGCGCGAGACGCCGTCCGCCCAGCTCAGAGAACTCGACGCGTGCGAGGACTCGACCACGTCGTGCTCGCTCTCGGACCGCTGCGGGTAGCCGGCGAGACCGCCGCGCGAGCGCAGGTCCGAGAAGTCCTGGCGCCCGGTCAGCATCTTGTGGACGTACGACTGGTGTCCGGTGTCGAAGATGATGGGGTCGGCCGGGGAGTCGAACACCTTGTGCAGGGCGATGGTCAACTCGACGACGCCGAGGTTGGGACCGAGGTGTCCGCCCGTACGGGCGACGTTCTCGACGAGGAACGACCGGACTTCGGCGGCCAGTTGACGCAGTTCGTCGGGCGTGAGGGCATCGAGGTCACGGGGTCCGTGGATGCCGGGCAGGAGAGCCATACGACTCCTCTCGTGGGGCGCGCGCGGTGTCGCGCGTACGGGTCGATTCTAGTCTCCGGGGGTCCTCCGGGCCCGGCAATCGCTTGCGGTCCGGCGCGATCGGGGGTCCGAATGCCCTGTCGCATCGCCGGTCCTTTGCGATAAACGCTCTTCGTGTCGAGAAACGCGGTCACAGAGCGTGTCTCGACACGAAGAGCGTCTATCGAAAGGGATGCCGCGACCGCGACAGCGGGCAGCAGCGACGAGCGCCCGCCCCGACGGATCGGGACGGGCGCTCGAAGCGGACGGTGAGTCAGACCAGCGAACGCAGCACGTACTGCAGGATGCCGCCGTTGCGGTAGTAGTCGGCCTCACCGGGGGTGTCGATGCGGACCACGGCGTCGAAGGTGACGGTCTGCTTGCCCTCGGGCGAGAACTCGCTCGGCTCGGCGGTGACCTTCACGGTCTTGGGCGTGACGCCCTCGTTGAGCTGCTCGAGGCCCTCGATCGAGACGATCTCTGTGCCGTCCAGACCCAGTGACTTCCAGCTCTCGCCGGCCGGGAACTGCAGCGGGACGACGCCCATGCCGATCAGGTTGGAGCGGTGGATGCGCTCGAAGCTCTCGGTGATGACCGCCTTGACGCCCAGCAGGTTGGTCCCCTTGGCCGCCCAGTCGCGCGACGAGCCGGAGCCGTACTCCTTGCCGCCAAAGATGACCAGCGGGGTCCCCTGCGCCTGGTAGTTCTGGCTCGCGTCGAAGATGTACGACTGCGGACCACCCTCCTGGGTGAAGTCGCGCGTGAAGCCGCCCTCGACGACCGTTCCGTCGTTGACCGCCGCGGTGAGTTCGTTCTTCAGACGGATGTTGGCGAAGGTGCCCCGAATCATGACTTCGTGGTTGCCGCGGCGCGAGCCGTAGGAGTTGAAGTCCTTCTGTGCGACGCCGTGCTCGGTCAGGTACTGCGCGGCGGGCGTGCCCGCCTTGATGTTGCCGGCCGGGCTGATGTGGTCGGTGGTGACCGAGTCTCCGAGCGTCGCCATCACGCGGGCCCCGCTGATGTCGGTGACCGGCGAGGGCTGCATCGACATGCCGTCGAAGTAGGGCGCCTTGCGGACGTAGGTGGAGTCGGCATCCCATTCGAAGACGGGGCCGGTCGGGGTGGGCAGGTTCTTCCAGCGCTCGTCGCCCTCGAAGACGGTGGCGTACTGCTGGATGAACTGCTCGCGCGAGATCGACGCGTCGATGATGGTCTGCACCTGGTCGGGGGCGGGCCAGATGTCCTTGAGGAAGACGTCGTCGCCGTTCTGATCCTTGCCCAGGGCGTCGGTCTCGAAGTCGAAGTTCATCGAGCCGGCCAGCGCATAGGCGACCACCAGCGGCGGGGACGCCAGGTAGTTCATCTTGACATCGGGGCTGATGCGTCCCTCGAAGTTGCGGTTGCCCGAGAGGACGGCCGACACGGCCAGGTCGTTCTCGTTGATCGCCTCGGAGACCTCCTCGATGAGGGGACCGGAGTTGCCGATGCAGATCGTGCAGCCGTAGCCGACGGTGTAGAAGTCGAGGCCCTCGAGCGCCTTGTCGAGACCGGACTTCTCGTAGTAGTCCGTGACGACCTTCGAGCCGGGTCCGAGCGTCGTCTTGACCCACGGCTTGCGCTTGAGGCCCTTGTCGACCGCGTTCTTGGCGAGCAGTCCCGCCGCGATCATGACCGAGGGGTTCGAGGTGTTCGTGCACGACGTGATGGCCGCGAGGGTGACCGCGCCGTTGTCGAGCAGATACGACTGGCCATCGGGCGTGGTGACCTTGACCGGCTTCGACGCGTTCGCCGGGTGCCCGGACGAGATCAGCACGTCGCTGTCGGTGACGTCTTCGGTCTCTTCGCCCGGGACGGCACCCGGGTCGGATGCCGGGAAGGTGCCGTCGACCTCGAGGTCGACGACCGAATCGGTGGTCGACGCGGACGCGTAGTTGAGGATGTCCTTCTCGAACTGCGACTTGGCCTCGGACAGCAGGATGCGGTCCTGGGGGCGCTTGGGTCCGGCGATCGAGGGGACGACCGTGGAGAGGTCGAGCTCCATGTACTCGCTGAAGACGAGCTCGCGGGCCGGGTCGTGCCAGAGCTTCTGCTCCTTGGCGTAGGCCTCGACGAGGGCGACGGTCTGCTCGTCGCGGCCGGTGAGGCGCAGGTAGTCGAGGGTCACGTCGTCGATGGGGAACATCGCGGCGGTCGAGCCGAACTCGGGGCTCATGTTGCCGATGGTGGCGCGGTTGGCCAGGGGCACCGACGCGACGCCCTCGCCGTAGAACTCGACGAACTTGCCGACGACACCGTGCTTGCGCAGCATGTCGGTGATCGTGAGCACGACGTCGGTCGCGGTGACACCCGCGGGGATCTCACCCGAGAGCTTGAAGCCGACGACGCGCGGGATGAGCATCGACACGGGCTGACCGAGCATCGCGGCCTCGGCCTCGATGCCGCCGACGCCCCAGCCGAGCACGCCCAGGCCGTTGACCATCGTGGTGTGCGAGTCGGTGCCGACGCAGGTGTCGGGGTAGGCGCGCAGCACGCCATCGACCGAGCGGTCGTACACGACCTTGGCCAGGTGCTCGATGTTCACCTGGTGCACGATGCCGGTCCCCGGGGGGACGACCTTGAAGTCGTCGAACGCCGTCTGGCCCCAGCGCAGGAACTGGTACCGCTCACCGTTTCGCTCGTACTCGATCTCGACGTTGCGCTCGAGGGCCTTCTCGCTGCCGAAGAGGTCGGCGATGACCGAGTGGTCGATGACCATCTCGGCGGGCGAGAGCGGGTTGATCTTGTTCGGGTCGCCGCCGAGGGCGGTGACGGCCTCGCGCATGGTGGCGAGGTCGACGATGCAGGGAACGCCCGTGAAGTCCTGCATGACCACGCGTGCGGGCGTGAACTGGATCTCGGTGTCGGGGTCGGCCGTGGGGACCCACGAACCGAGCGCCTGGATCTGCTCCTTGGTGACGTTCGCGCCGTCCTCCGTGCGCAGCAGGTTCTCCAGCAGCACCTTCAAGCTGAAGGGGAGCTTCTCGTGACCGGCGACCGTGTCGATCCGGAAGATCTCGTAGTCGGTGCTGCCGACCGTCAGGGTGCTCTTTGCACCGAAGCTGTCAACCGTGGACACGATCGTCTCCTTCGTCGGCGAATGCGCAGGCGTCGGCCCGCATTTCCCCATCTTCCCCGGGCTGTCGGATCGACACCAGCAAGGCCGACCTAACCGTTCCGGAGGGACGGATTTATCTTGATGTCAAGATAATATCAGGACTCTCGCCGGGGTGAGAGTGAACGCACGACCAACCAGGTCACGGCCAGCATGGGCGCGAACAACGGAAGCCCCATGACGATCTTGAGGGTGCCGAGGGCGGTCACATCGCCGGCGAAGTACAGCGGCACTTGCACGGCCAGCCGCGCGGCGAACAACGCGGCCCAGGCGATCGACAGCCATGTGTACGCGCGCTTCTTGCGACGATCGGCCCGCCAGCGCGTGCCCTCGCCCAGCAGATATCCGGCGGCCAGGCCGATGAGCGGCCAGCCGACGAGCGCGCTGATCAGGAACGCGGTCCCGTAGGCGCCGTTGGTGAAGAACCCCAGCACGAAGTTGTCCTGGCCCCGGCCGGTCACCAGCGCCAGAACCGCCGCACCCGCCGTGGCGAGAAGGCCGCCGATCGCCGCGCTGGGCGGCGACTTGGCGATGAGGCGCGCGAGAGTGAAGACGACGGCCAGCCCGACGGACACCCCGAGGCTCAGCCACAGGTTGCCCTGGCGGGTCTCGGGATCGACCGTGACGGTGAACAGGACGACGAACGCCAGCGAGGGCAGCACCGATTCCAGGATGCCGCGCCACCCGCCCATCGCGGACCACACGGCCGCGCCGGTCGTCGCGTGCGCCGCCGGGTCGAGGCCTGCGCGCCGCGCGGCCCCGCCGAGGGCGGCACCGAGACTGTCGGCCGCCGAGGGCGGATCCAGCGGGACACGGTCGCCGTCGCGAGCGCGGTCCGGCGCGTCGTCGCTCATGCCGTTCCGGGGGTGGACGGCATCCGGAGCGGGATCAGATCGCGCGGGGGCATGGGCGAGGTGCCGCGCACGACCACGATGGAGCGGAAGAGGTCCTCGATGGCGGCAGCCGCCTCGATGTCGGACGTCGCGGCCCCGCCGACGACTCCGCGCAGGAACCACCGGGGTCCGTCCACCCCCACGAACCGGGCGAGGCGTTTGCCGGCGCCGTCCGCGCCCGCCATCACGGGGACCTCCGCGAGCAACTCCGGCCCGAGGGGTCCCTCGCGCTCCTCGACGCGCCCGCCCTGCTGCTTGACCTGCTGGCGGATCTGCTCGCGCGTCTCTTCCCACAGGCCGCTCGAACGCGGGGCGGCGAAGGGCTGCACCTGCAGCGTCGATTCGGCGTAGTCCAGGCCGACCGCGACGATGCGCTTGGTCTGTTCTTCGACCTCGAGACGCAGGTTGAGGCCCTCGCGGGGCAGGATCTTGATGCCGCCCAGATCGATGTAGGGGCGGACCGGGTTGGCCTCGGCCTCGTCGAACGGGCCGGCGCTGTCGCGATCGGCCGGGGCGCTCTTGGCGGGGAGTGCGGGTTCGAGGGCTGTCTGTTCGGCCTCGGGCGTGGTCTGCGACGCGTCGTCGGTCATCGGGTGCTCCCTTGCAGGGTCTGGTATCCGCTCGATCCGAAGCCGCCGTCACCGCGCGCGCTGTCGGGAAGGTCGTCCACGGGGACGAAGCGCACGGGTGGGACGGGCATCACGATGAGCTGGGCGATGCGGTCTCCGACCGCGATGTCGTAGGCCTCGTCGAGGTCGGTGTTCAGCAACGCCACCTTGATCTCGCCGCGGTATCCGGCGTCGATGGTCCCCGGGGAGTTGACGATCGTGATGCCGTGCTTGGCCGCGAGGCCGCTGCGCGGGACGACGAAGGCCGCATACCCCTCGGGCAACGCGATGCGCACACCCGTGGACACCAGCGCGCGACGCCCGGGTTCGAGCCGCAGCGCCTGCGCCGACGTCAGGTCGGCTCCGGCGTCGCCGGGGTGGGCGAAGACCGGGGGCTCGGATGCGACAATGAGGACGTCCACCGTTTCGGTCACCCCACGAGGGTAATGCAGAAGAGGGGGTGCGGCATCCGCACCGCAGTCGAGTACCGCGAGCGTCTCAGCCCGTCGCTGTGGGCGCTGGTCGCCGCCGCCGTGTGCGGCCCCATGGCCGCCGTCGTCTTCTCTCCGCTCGACACCACGCTGGCCCTGTTCATCGGGCTCGTCGTGTCCGTCGGCATCGTGGCCGCGCTGCTGGCCCTGTCGCCGGTCGTCGAGGTGAGCGACGGCGAGCTGCGTGCCGGGCGCGCACACATCCCCGTGGATCTGCTGGGTGTGCCGGCGGGCGTCGTGGCGGAAGAGGCACGGACGGCCCGTGGGAGTGGTCTCGACCATCGGGCCTGGCATGTCATCCGGGGTGGGATCGACGGCATCGTCTCGGTGCCCGTGACGGATCCCGACGACCCGACCCCGTATTGGGTGGTGTCCACCCGCACGCCGGACCGCCTCATCGCGGCGATCCAGCGCGCTCAGGTCAGGCTGCGCACTCCAGGCAGATGAAGCCGGGGCCGCTCTCTTCGGCGATCTGGGAGCGGTGCTTCACGAGGAAGCAGCTCATGCAGGTGAACTCGTCCTCCTGGGCGGGGAGGACGACGACATCGAGCTCGATGTCGGACAGGTCGGCGCCGGGCAGTTCGAAGCCCGAGGGGTTGTCGGCATCCTCGTTGTCGATCGACCCCGACGCCTTGTCGGGCACGCGCTCCTTGAGGGCCTCGATCGACTCGCTGTCGTCCTCGGTCTTGCGCGGTGCGTCGTAATCGGTTGCCATGCGTGCAGGTCTCTACTTCCGGATTTCGTGGTGCTGTGCCGGTCGGGTCTCGATCGGGCGGGCATAGTTTGCATGACACGTAGGCGATAAGCAAATGCTCGTGCTGCCACGTGCGTGTCGAGCGAGACGGGAAACTCGCGGCGCGCCCGCGATATTCCCGGAACCGGGCGGCGCGCATGTCAGCATGGGCGCTGACCGCAGATCGGAGGGGTGTTTCGCATGGAACAGCTCAAAGTCATCGGAACCGAGGATGACGTCCTCGTCGTGGCGACTCAGGCGGGCGAACGCTTCGCCCTTCCGCTCGACGAGGTGTTGCGCGCGGAAGCGCGTCGCGCCCGTCGGGACCGCGAAGACGACGACCGCGCCCCGCGCCCGAGCCCCCGCGAGATCCAAGCGCACATCCGCGCCGGACTCTCGGCCAGAGAGGTGGCGGCGCTGCTGAACGCGCGCGTCGAGGACGTGCAGCGCTTCGAGCCCCCCGTCCTGGCCGAGCGCGAGCACGTCGTCGGTCAGGCGCTGGCGGTACCGGTCCTGCTGGGCGGCACGCTCGAGCACGACGCGCCCATCACCTTCGGTGCGGCCGTGCGGGCGAAGCTCTCCGAGGCCGGGGCGTCCGCCGAGCGCTGGACGAGTTGGAAGGAGAGCGCGGGCTGGATGGTCAAGCTCGAGTTCACCGCCAACGGCATCGACCACGATGCGCGGTGGAGCTTCGAGCCGCGCCGCAGCACCCTCTCGCCGCAGAACGCCGACGCGATCCAACTGTCGCGTCAGGGCTCCCTGCCCGAGGGCCTGATCCCGCGGCTGCGCGCCCTCGACAACGTCTCGAAAGACGACTCGCGATTCGACAGCGGAGCGTTCGGTCCCCGCCGTCTCGACATCGACGACGAGCCGGGCGTCGAAGCCACCGGGCCCGTCGCCGCGGCCGTCCAGGCCGCCGCGATCAAGCGCGCCCCCGAGGCGACGGTGACCTCGTCCGAGACCGCCGACCTGCTCGAGGCCCTGCGCCGCCGACGCGGGCAGCGCGAGCCCCTGCCCGGGGTGGAGCCCGAGCCGGAACCGCGGCCCGCGAGCGCGCCGGTCTCGCTCTTCGAGCCGGTCCCCGAAACGGCGCGTTCCGAGGAACGCGCCGAACCCGAGGCCGAGCCCGAGAGGCCGCAGTCCGACCAGGCGCGACGCACGAAGAGCCGGCCCTCCATGCCGTCGTGGGACGAGATCGTCTTCGGCGCCCGCTCCGACGAGAGCTGAACCGGCCCCGGCCGGTCGCTTCGGTTCAGGCGAAGGCGCCCCATCGCAGCAGAGGCACGGTGCGTTCCTCGTCGGTGAGCGAACCGTGCTGCCCGATCATGCGTTGCGGGCGCTTGTCGGGTTCGCGGTCGTCGTAATAGGCGAATCGCCCCCGGGCGGCGACGACGACGTCGCCGATCCGAGGCAGGACGTCCGCATCGACCGCGCCGAACAGTCCGGCGGCGACGGCTTCGTCGCGGGTCAGGACCCAGGCCCGCGCGCCTTCGCTCCCGACCCAGCGACGGGCCACGGCATCCATCCGTCCCTCGGCCGTGTACAGGTGCAGCAGGCGGGGCTCGCCACCGACCAGCGTGACGTCGTCGAGCAGGGCGTCGCCGTCGCGGAGCAGGACGTGCTTGTGCGCGGGGACGTCGACCATGCCGTGGTCCGCCGTCAGGACGACACCGGTGCGGGGCGAGACGAGGCCCGCCAAGCGCGAGGCCGCGGCATCCACCCGTTCGAGCGCGTCGGTCCAGCGGTCCGACTCCCACCCGTCACGGTGCCCCGCGGTGTCGAGTTCGGGCGCGTAGAGGTAGGTGATCGACCCGGGATGCCGCGCGGAGAGGTCGGCGGCGAGCGAGATGCGCTCGTCGAGATCGTCCGAGGGGTGGAAGCGCGCGCCGCGGAGGGTCGCCTCGGTGAACCCGGTCCGCGTGTAGCCGGGACGCGAGACGACGAAGGCGTCGCCGCCGGACGCCGCGTGCGTCTCGAGCAGGGGGGTCCGCCGCTGCCAGGCGCGGGGGTCGAGACCGTCGGTCTCCCACCCGTGCAGCTGATTCGAGACGATGTCGGTGCCGGGGATGCGCAGGCGGTAACCCGCGATCCCGTGGGCGCCCGGATCGGTGCCGGTGAGCAGGCTCGTCAGGGCCGCCGCCGTCGTCGAGGGGAAGACCGTGCGCGCCACGTCGCGGCGACCCCCGACCGACCCCAGGAAACGCGCGTGGCCCCGGCGGGCGGCGAGGTTGTGCGCACCGAGCCCGTCGACGACGAACACGATCGCGCTCTCGGCGGGAGCGAACCAGTCGGATGCGCCCGTCAGCGCGGCGATGGTCTGTGCCAGCACATCGGTGAGGCTCCGGGAGCGCGGCGGGTCCGCCGGTAGGCTGAGTGACATCGGAGCAAGTCTTCCACACGGCTCCCGACCACGTCCGTTGCGGACCCCCGCCCGACCCGAGGCCGCACCCATGCCCGATTCCCGTTCCTCCTCCCCCGCGACCGGCGCCACCGTGACCGAACGCATCGAAGACGTCGACGTCTCGACCGAGATGCAGGGGTCCTTCCTCGAGTACGCCTACTCCGTCATCTATTCGCGGGCTCTTCCCGACGCCCGCGACGGGCTCAAGCCCGTGCAGCGGCGCATCCTGTACCAGATGGCCGAGATGGGGCTGCGTCCTGACCGCGGCCACGTGAAGAGCGCCCGTGTCGTGGGCGAGGTGATGGGAAAGCTCCACCCGCACGGCGACGCCCCGATCTACGACGCACTGGTCCGCCTCGCGCAGTACTTCTCGTTGCGCGTGCCGCTGATCGACGGCCACGGCAACTTCGGCTCGCTCGACGACGGTCCCGCCGCTCCCCGTTACACCGAGGCGCGTCTGGCGCCGCCGGCGCTCGCGCTGACCGAGAACCTCGACGAGGACGTCGTCGACTTCATCCCCAACTACGACGGGCAGTTCCAGCAGCCCGAGGTGCTGCCGGCGGCCTTCCCGAACCTGCTGGTCAACGGCGCGACCGGCATCGCCGTCGGCATGGCCACCAACATGGCGCCGCACAACCTCGTCGAGGTCGTCGCCGCGGCCACGCACCTGCTGCAGCACCCGGATGCCACGGTCGACGAGCTCATGGAGTTCGTTCCCGGCCCCGACCTGCCCTCGGGGGGCATCATCGTGGGCCTGGACGGCATCAAGGACGCCTACACGAACGGTCGCGGCTCCTTCCGCACCCGGGCCAAGGCGTCCATCGAGTCGCTGGGTCCGCGCCGAACGGGCATCGTCATCACCGAGCTGCCCTACCTCGTGGGCCCCGAGCGGGTGATCGAGAAGATCAAGGACGCCGTCCAGGCCAAGAAGCTGACGGGCATCGCCGACGTCACCGACCTCACCGACCGCAACAACGGATTGCGGCTGGTGATCGGCATCAAGACCGGGTTCGACGCCAAGGCGGTCCTGGAGCAGCTGTACCGTCTCACGCCGCTCGAGGACTCCTTCGGCATCAACAACGTCGCTCTGGTCGACGGACAGCCGCAGACGCTGGGACTGCGCGACATGCTCCGCGTCTACGTCGACCACCGCCTGCGCGTCGTCACGCGTCGCAGCGAATACCGTCTCGCGCGCAAGCGCGAACGCCTCCACCTCGTCGAGGGTCTGCTCATCGCGATCCTCGACATCGACGAGGTCATCCAGGTGATCCGCTCCTCGGACGACGGGGAGCAGGCGCGCACCAAGCTGCAAGAGGTCTTCGATCTCTCGCACCCGCAGGCCGAGTACATCCTCGAGCTGCGTCTGCGCCGGCTGACGAAGTTCTCGCGCATCGAGCTCGAGGCCGAGCGCGACCAGCTGAACGCGGAGATCGCCGAGTTGGTCGAGCTGCTGGGCAGTGAGACGCTGCTGCGTCGGCAGGTCGCCCACGAATTGGATGCCGCTGCCGAAGCCTACGGAACCCCCCGGCGCACGCTGCTGCTCAACGGCGGTCCCGTGCAGCCCCGCTCGGCCAAGGCGGCCGCCGCTGCCGACCTGCGGATCGCGGACGCACCGTGCCGGGTGTACCTGTCGGCGACGGGGCGCATGGTGCGTGCCGAGCTGATCGCCGACGCGCCGGGCGGCGGGGTCGTCGCTCCCGCGCGCCGGTCCAAGCACGACGCCATCCGCTCGTCGGTCGACACGACCACGCGCGGCGACATCGGCGCTGTCACCTCCGCGGGGCGCCTCGTCCGTTTCTCGCCGGTGGATCTGCCGTCGGTTCCCGCGAACTCGGTGCAGGTGGCGGCGGGAACGAAGGTCGAGCAGTACCTCGCTCTCGCCACGGGCGAGAAGGTCGTGGCGCTCGTGCCGCTGGTCGACTCCCCCACGATCGCGCTGGGCACCGAGCAGGGCGTCGTCAAGCGCGTCGCGGCTTCCGAGCTGGGCTCGAAGGACGAGATCGAGATCATCTCGCTCCGCGATGGCGACCGGGTCGTGGGCGCGGCCCTCGCGGGCGACAACGCCGAGCTCGTCTTCGTCGCCAGCGATGCGCAGCTCTTGCGGTTCGAGGCCTCGTCCGTGCGTCCCCAGGGACGATCCGCGGGGGGAATGGCCGGCATCCGCCTCTCCGACGGCGCACGGGTGATCGCCTTCGCCGTGGTCGGGGCCTCGGCCTTCGACGCGGTGGTGGTGACCGTCGCCGGTTCGTCGGCCGCCCTGCCGGGCACGGACGCCGGAAGCGCGAAGGTGTCCGCTTTCACGGAGTTCCCCGCGAAGGGCCGTGCCACCGGGGGTGTGCGCGCTCAGCGTCTGCTGCGCGGAGAGGACGCCCTCGTGCTCGCCTGGGTCGGCACGGACCCGCGTGCGGTCGGGTCGGACGGCTCGGTGCGAGCTCTTCCGGACGTCGGTGCCAAGCGCGATGCCTCGGGTCAGCCCCTCGACGCCGTCGTCGGCGCGATCGGCACCGTCGTCCGCTGAGGCCCGCGGGCGTGCGCGCCCCGGTGCGGGCGCGACGTCGTGCCGGGGGTGCGGCGCGGCGGGCTTTTGGCGGGCCTGTTGGCGGGATCTTTCGGCGACACACCGCTCTGGCGGGGCGTGTCGCGGCGCGTCGGTCGCAGCGCCCGCCGTTGTGCTCGGGTGGGCGGTGGCGCGCGCCCGCCGTTGTGCTCGGGTGGGCGGTGGCGCGCGCCCGCCGTTGTGCTCGGGTGGGCCGTGGCGCGCGCCCGCCGTTGTGCTCGGGTGGGCCGTGGCGCGCGCCCGCCGTTGTGCTCGGGTGGGCGGTGGCGCGCGCCCGTCGTTGTGCCCGCACCGGCCGGGACGGGTTGCGGCTCGCGACTGCGTCAGACGTCGATGCGCTCGCGCGCGAGCCGGTCGCTCGAGTCGATGATGAACTCGCGGCGCGGGGCGACGTCGCTGCCCATCAGCAGATCGAAGACGGATGCCGCGGCCTCCATGTCCTGCACACGCACCCGGCGCAGCATGCGACCCGCGCGGTCCATGGTGGTCGTGGCGAGCTGATCGGCATCCATCTCGCCCAGCCCCTTGTATCGCTGCACCGGTTCTTGCCACCGCTTGTTCGAGCGCTTGAGCTTGGTGATCAGCTGATGCAGCTCTTGCTCGCTGTAGGTGTAGATGGTCTCGTTGGGCTTGGAGCCGGGGTTCATCACGATCACGCGGTGCAGCGGCGGGACCGCCGCGAAGACACGGCCCTCTTCGACGAGCGGCCGCATGTAGCGGAAGAAGAGCGTCAGCAGCAGGGTGCGGATGTGCGCGCCGTCGACATCGGCATCGCTCATGAGGATGATCTTGCCGTAGCGGGCGGCTTCGAGATCGAACGAGCGTCCCGAGCCGGCGCCGATCACCTGGATGATCGAGGCGCATTCGGCGTTCGACAGCATGTCGCTGATCGAGGCCTTCTGCGTGTTGAGGATCTTGCCGCGGATCGGCAGCAGGGCCTGATACTCGCTGTTACGTGCGAGCTTGGCGGTGCCCAGTGCCGAATCGCCCTCGACGATGAACAGCTCGGAGTCCGAAACGTCGTTCGACCGGCAGTCGACGAGCTTGGCCGGCAGCGACGAGGACTCGAGCGCGTTCTTTCGACGCTGCGTCTCTTTGTGTGTGCGCGCCGAGATGCGCGCCTTCATCTCGGAGACGATCTTCTCGAGCAGCTGCGCCGTCTGCGCCTTGTCGTCCCGCTTGGGTGAGGCGAAGCGCGCAGCCATCTCTTTCTGGACGACGGATGCCACGATCTGCCGTACGGCGGGAGTGCCGAGCACCTCTTTGGTCTGCCCCTCGAACTGCGGCTCGGGCAGCCGGACGGTCAACACGGCGGTGAGACCGGCGAGCAGATCGTCTTTCTCGATCTTGTCGTTGCCGACCTTGAGCTTGCGGGCGTTCTGCTCGACCTGCGTGCGGAGCACTTTCATCAGGCCCTGCTCGAAACCCTGCTGGTGGGTGCCGCCCTTGGGGGTAGCGATGATGTTGACGAACGAGCGTGACGTGGTGTCGTACCCGGTGCCCCATCGCACGGCGATGTCGACCTCGCAGGAGCGCTCGACCTCGGTGGGGATCATCGAGCCGCCCGGCTGCAGGACGGGGACGGTCTCGGTGAAGGTCCCCGTGCCGGTCAGACGCCAGGTGTCGGTGACCCCGGCATCGGGGGCCAGGAAGTCCGCGAACTCCGAGATGCCGCCGTCGAAACGGTAGCTCGTCTCGATCCGCTCCTCGCCGCGGTCGTCCAAGACGACGATTTCGAGGCCGGGCACGAGGAACGCCGTCTGCCGCACGCGCTGGACGAGCTCGTCGTGACCGAAGGCGGCATCCTTCGTGAAGATCTGCCGGTCGGCCCAGTAGCGGATGCGCGTGCCGGTCACCCCGCGGGCGGCCTTGCCGACGACCCGCAGCTCGCTGCTGCGCTCGAACGGCGTGAAGGCCGAGTCGGGTCCGTCGCCGGCGAAGAGGCCGGGCTCGCCGCGATGGAACGACATCGCGTACGTCTTGCCGGCGCGGTCGACCTCGACGTCGAGTCGCTCCGACAGGGCGTTCACGACCGAGGCGCCGACGCCGTGCAGCCCACCGGATGCCGCGTACGACCCGCCGCCGAACTTGCCGCCGGCGTGCAGCTTGGTGAAGACGACCTCGACGCCCGTCAGCCCCGTGCGCGGCTCGACGTCGACGGGGATGCCGCGGGCGCGGTCGCGCACCTCGACGCTGCCGTCGGCGTGCAGCACGATGTCGATGCGGGTGCCGTGCCCGGCCAGGGCCTCGTCGACGGAGTTGTCGATGATCTCCCACAGGCAGTGCATGAGACCGCGCGAGTCGGTCGAGCCGATGTACATGCCCGGGCGCTTGCGCACGGCTTCGAGGCCCTCGAGGACCTGCAGATGATGGGCGGAGTACTCGGACGTCACGGCTTTCAGCGTAATCGGGGCCGCCGACATCCCCTGCCAGACACACAGCGTGGTCGGGTCACCGTACGCGCACAGCGAAATGTGATCAAGCCGCGGCATAGGGGAAACATCCACGTGGTTGTATATGGAGACTCGCCCCACGACCACCTGAGGAGGGCAAACGAGATGACCACCACGACCGCACCCGACGCGTCTGTTCTCGACCACCGCCTGACGGCGGCGGATCGCTGCGACTCCTGCGGCGCTCAGGCCTACATCGCCGCCGAGGTGAACGGCAGCGAGCTGCTGTTCTGCGCACACCACGGCCGCAAGTACGAAGAGAAGCTCCGCAGCGTCGCCACGTCGTGGCACGACGAGACGGCGCGACTCACCACCGCCGACTGAGACCGTCCTCGGAACGGGCCCCGCGCACTCACCGGAGTGCTCGGGGCCCGTTCCGTGTATCAGGCGTCGGCGTCGACGTGGATCCGCGGCACTGTCGGCGAGACGCGCAGCGCGATCTCTTCCCCGATCGTGTCGATGAACTCCGCCAGGTCGGTCGCGCTGTGCAGGGCGTCCGCGCCGAACACGGCGATCTCGTCACCGGGCTCGGCACCCGCCCACGCAGCGAGCACCGTCTCGGTCGGGGCGATCGCCTCGACGCGGCGCGGCCCCGCGGGAGTCATCACGTCGAACCGCCCTCCCAGCGCGCTGGGCAGTCCGTGCAGGCTCCCCAGGTCGAGGTGCACGCCGGCGGGATCGACCGCCGTCACCGTGGCCCACAGCGTCGCGATCGGCGCGATGCCGAGTTCTCGCTCCCCGGGCCCGCCGGCCGGACGGATGCCGTACGAGAACGCCCCGACCCGGACCAGGTCCTCGCGGAACTCCCCGCGCGCGAACCCGGCGGCGCTTGCGGCGAGGTGCGAGAACCGCGGGTGCAGTCCGGCGGAGCGTGCGCTCTCGCGCGCCGCGAGGAACAGCGCCCGGGCGTCGTCGTCATCGGCATACGAGGCCTCGGAGATGTGCGACCAGACACCCTCGAAGGCCGCGCTCCCCGCGGCGACCAGCGCAGAGGTCTGCGCCAGCGCCGCGTCCCATCTCTCCGGGCGGATGCCGTTGCGATGCAGACCCGTGTCGATCTTGAGGTGCACGCGGGCGGGCCGATCGGCCCCGAGCCGGGAGAGGTCGTCCAACAGGGCCTCGTCGCCGATGCCGAGGTCGAGGTCGGCCGCGATCCCCGCCGCCAGATCCTCGAGCCCGCCGATCAGCCACACGAAGATCCGCACGTCGGGCCCGGCGATGCGGCGGACCGCGGCTCCGGTCGCGACGTCGAACGCGCCGAACCAGCGCACTTCCTCCGCGACGGCGCGCGACACGATGGGCTCCAGTCCGTGCGCGTAGGCGTCGTCCTTGACCACCAGCATGGGGGTCGCGGGCGCGACGGCCTCGCGCACGCGACGGAGGTTGCGCGCGAAGGCGTCGAGATCGACGCGGTACACCGCACTCACGCGGTCACCCGCCGATCGGCGCGGACGCCCACGACGGCGACGATCTCGGCGGCGCCGAGGCCGGTGGCATCCGTCCATTCCGACAGCGACGGATGACCCTCGCCCGGGTCGCCGAAGAAGACGACCTCGGCCCCCCGTGCGACCGCGGCACCGCCGACGTCGACCACGCAGACGTCCATGGCGACGCGCCCGACGATGCGGTGCCGTCGGCCGTCGATCGCGACCGCGGCGGTGTTGCCGAGCGCGCGCACGACGCCCTGGGCGTAGCCGCCGGTGACGAGCGCCACGGTGGTGTCGTGGGGGGCGCGATGGGTGTAGCCGTACGACACGCCCTCTCCGCGCAGCAGCGGCTTGGTGCCGAGGGCCCGCCCCCGCAGCGACAGGACGGGCTGCGCGTGCGATCCGGGCAGCCCGAACAGCGCGGCGGCGTCGAGGGGGGCGGCCTCCATTCCCATGACGGACAGCACGGATGCCACCCACTCGGCGCCGTGGCCCCACGCGTCGGCCGCCAGCACGTCGTCGCCGCCGGTCGCGGTGCCGGCGGCGAGGGCGAGGGGTGCATTGCGACGCAGAGCCGACTCGGAGACGAGAGCCAGGGGGGCCACTCCCCCGGCCGCGGGCGAGCGGGCAGGGAGCGTCGAGGTCACCCCTTTAGACTATCGGGGTCCTTCGTCCCCGACCCCGGAGCCTCATGCCTCAACAGGGTTTCTCCCCCGTCACACGCCTTCGCTACCTCGCCGGGCGCGCCCGTCGCATCGATGTGGGATCGGTGGTCGAGCGGGCCAAAGAGGCCTCCGCCCAGCACGGTAAGGCGCTGCCCCTGGTCGTCGCCGACATGCTGTTCCAGGCCGGGGTCAAGAACGTCGGGTTCCAGGACTACATCGACTACGACTTCGCCATCCTCACCCCCGCCGAGCGCGCGACGTACATGACCCACCCGGTGTCGAATCAGATCTCGCAGAAGTACGACCACCCCGACTACCGCGGTCTGTTCCAGGACAAGGTGGAGTTCGACCGCACCTTCAGCGAGTTCCTGCGCCGGGACTGGATGGTGGTGGATGCCGACAACGCCGACGAACTGCGCGCCTTCACCGAGCGCCTGGGCACCATCGTCACCAAGGAGCCGGTCGGTCAGGCCGGAACCGGCGTGCACCGCTACCACGCGTCCGACGTCGAGGACTGGTCGGAGTTCCACCGCGGACTGCTCGCGCGCGGCGAGATCCTCGTCGAAGAGGTCATCCGTCAGCACGACGACCTCGCGGCGGTCTGCCCCGGGACCGTCAACACCACGCGCGTCACCGCGTTCTTCGACGGCGAGAAGACCCACATCCTGGCGATGGCGCAGAAGTTCGGCCGCGGCGCGGTCAGCGATCAGATGACCTTCGGCGGGTTCTACACGATGCTCGACGAGGACGGTCGCGCGCTCGGCGCCGGCTACGACTCGCACGGACACGTGCACGAGCTGCACCCCGACTCGGGTGTCCGGATCGCGGACTTCCGTCTGCCGATGATCGACGAGGTGAAGGCGTTCGTCGATCGCGTGGCCCGTGTGGTCCCGCAAGTGCAGTACGTCGGTTGGGACATCGTCGTCGGCCCCGACGGCCCCGTACTCGTGGAGGGCAACTGGGGTGCGGGCGTGTACGAGAACAAGCCGAGCGTGACGGGGATCCGCACCGGTCACAAGCCGCGATATCAGGCGGCCATCGGCTTCTGACTCCCGGATGCCGAGAGGCCCGCCCCCCGTGGGGCGGGCTTTCTGCATGAGCGGCGTCGACGCTGGTCGAGGAGCACCAGCGGTGTCGGTCGCGGCGTCGACAGTGGTCGAAGATCCGGAGAAATCCGGCCGACGGGCGGGTGCGTCGTCTGCACGACCCGGTGCCCGCGTCCGGTTCAGGAGTTTCGCACGGCCCGTGGGCGGAGTCGGCGAGGGGGACCGGACGCCGAAGAGGCCCGCCCCGAGAACGGGACGGGCCTCTTGACGAGCTGTGTCAGGTGTGGCGGACGATGCCGAGCGGCGTCGACTCGTGACCCTGTCCGAGCGGGTTGTCCTTCAGAATCGCGACGAGACGCTTCTCGCCGGCCTTGTCCATCGTGGATCCGAGGATGTTGCCACCCAGGTCGTTGATGTCGACCACGGCCACCTGCAGGTCGCCGCCCAGAAGAGACCGCAGCCGCGCGGCGACCTCGCGAGGGCGCTCGGGACCGAGCACGACAGCCTGGTTGTAGGGCGGGATCGTCCCCTTGGTAGGGCCGTCGATCGCGCGGGCCTTGTCGCCGGCGATGCGGTAGAAGTCGCCCTTGCGACCCATCGCCTTGGTGACCGCCGAGACGGCCGCAGCGAACAGGATGCGGGGCGTCCCGCACTCGCGCAGGGCCATCTCCATCGTCTCGGGCATGCCGAGCCCGATGCCGTACGGCGTCCGGGTGACGTACTTCGACAGGAACAGCGCGAGCTTGCGGGGCTCGATGCTGTCGAGCTTGTACGACCGGCCCTGGGTGATCGCGACGATCTTCTCGGTGACGAACAGCAGATCGCCCGGCTGAACGGCATCCTTCGCGTACTCGAGGATGAATGCGTCGAGGTCGTCGCCCGGCATGACGACCCGCGTGCGGATCGGGATACGGGCGTACGAGGTGCCCTCGACGGTGACGGTGAGCGCCTTGCCGGCGTTGGCCGCCCCGCTCATTCGAGGTAGTCCCGGAGCGACTGCGAGCGGCTGGGGTGACGCAGCTTCGCCATGGTCTTCGACTCGATCTGGCGGATGCGCTCGCGCGTGACGCCGAAGGTGTCGCCGATCTGGTCGAGTGTCTTCGGCTGGCCGTCGCCCAGACCGAAGCGCATGCGGATGACGCCCGCCTCGCGCTCGCTCAGGGAGTCGAGCAGCGATTCCAGCTGGCGCTGCAGCATCGTGAAGCCCACCGCGTCGGCGGGGACCACGGCCTCGGTGTCCTCGATCAGGTCGCCGAACTCGCTGTCGCCGTCCTCACCGAGAGGGGTGTGCAGCGAGATGGGCTCGCGGCCGTACTTCTGCACCTCGATGACCTTCTCGGGGGTCATGTCGAGTTCGCGGCTCAGCTCTTCGGGCGTGGGTTCGCGACCGAGGTCCTGCAGCATCTGGCGCTGCACGCGCGCGAGCTTGTTGATGACCTCCACCATGTGCACCGGGATGCGGATGGTGCGCGCCTGGTCGGCCATCGCGCGGGTGATCGCCTGACGGATCCACCAGGTGGCGTACGTCGAGAACTTGAAGCCCTTGGTGTAGTCGAACTTCTCGACCGCACGGATCAGGCCCAGGTTGCCCTCCTGGATGAGGTCGAGGAACTGCATGCCGCGGCCGGTGTAGCGCTTGGCGAGAGAGACGACCAGACGCAGGTTGGCGCCGAGCAGGTGGCTCTTGGCGCGCTGACCGTCGCGGGCGACCCACTGCAGGTCGAGACCGAGCTGGCCGGTCTTCTCGGCGGCCGACATGTTCGACAACTTCTCTTCGGCGAACAGGCCCGCCTCGATGCGCATGGCGAGCTCGACCTCTTCGGCCGCGTTCAGCAGCGGGACTTTACCGATCTGCTTCAGGTAGTCCTTGACCGGGTCGGCGGTGGCGCCGGTGATCTGCGCGGAATAGACGGGGACGTCGTCCTCGTCGCTCGACGAGATGACGATCGCGCCGGTCGGCAGGGCCTCGGCGGGCGCCGCCGGGGTCTCTTCGTCTTCGTCGTCGTCGGTCTTCTTCGCCTCGGGCTTGGCCGCGTCGTCGGAGTCGTCCGCGTCGTCGGTGTCCTCGACGTCGATCTCGACGTCGCCTTCTTCGTCGACCTCGTCTTCGTCTTCGAGGTCGTCGTCCTTCTTCGCCTTGGTCTTCGCCTTGGCGGGCGTCGCCTTGGCCTTGGCAGGGGCCTTCTTGGCGGGAGCCTTCTTCGCGGTCGTCGTCGTCGACGCCGTCACGGTCTCGTCGGTGGTCTCGAGCTCGGTGTCTTTCGCACTCCGGGAGCGAGTCTTGGTTGTCGTGCCTGCCACGTTTCGCCTTTCACCGGGAACGCATGTTGCACGGCCGCCGGTCGTTCTCGGACACTAGTAAGACCCTTGTCAAGTCCAGAGCCGAGGAGCGTGGCTCCCGGACCGGATGACAACGGGTCAGGTTCTTCATTGTCTCACATTCCCCGACCGGGACTTGACGCGGACCGGGGATCTATGCGTAGACAACGTCCACGGACGCGCGGGCATTCCCGGATGCCGGGTCGCGGCATCCGATCCGCGGCCGCGCCGCGGGTTCAGCCGATCCGGCCGCGGCGGTCGTCGTCACCCGGGCGCGACGCGAGGAAGCGCTCGAGTTCGGCGGCCAATTCATCGGCGCTGGGCAGATCACCGGTGTGGATGATCGGCGTCGCCTGGGTGGAACCCGCCATGTAGGCGTCGTAGCGCTCCTCGAGGTTCTCGAGCATGCGGGTGAGTTCATCGCTGCCCTCGACCTGCTCGGTGACCTTGGCGATGAACTCGCGGTTCTCTTCGCGCAGCACCTCGCCCGAGAACGTCAGCCCGGTTGCGACCGTCAGGCTGTCGAGTGCGGCGAGGGCGGCTGCCGGGTACTCGGTGTCACCGAGGTAATGGGGGACGAGCAGGGCGAAGCCGGCGACCTTGGCCCCGGCCTCGGCGAAACGGTACTCGAGAAGATGGCCCGCGGTGGCCGGCACCTGCGTGTGCGGACGCCAGACCGAATGTGCCTCGGCCAGGTCGGGGCGCGTACCGCTGACCGTCGTACCGATCGGGCGCGTGTGAGGGACGGGCATGGGGATGGCGTGCACCCACGTGACCGACGACACCTGCAGGCCCGCCGACAGCTCGAGGACCGTCTCGGCGAAGGCCTCCCACAGGAAGTCGGGCTCGTATCCGGCCAGGAGCAGGAAGGGCTGTCCCTGCGAGTCGTGCGCGAGCGACAGCTCGAGGCGCGCGGGGCGGTAGTCGGTGAGGTGGTCCTCGATGAACGTGATCACGGGCCGACGTGCGCGATAGTCCAGCAGCACGTCGTTGTCGAAGACGAACACGGGGTTGGGCTGCAGATCGTCGCGGAAGTACTCGACGAGGCGCGACACGGCCCCGCCGGCATCGGTGAAGCCGGTGAGCGCGATCACGAGCGGAAGACCCGACGGCACGGGCGGCGCCGCGGAGGCGCGGTCGTACAGCGGGGCGGAGATCGGCATACCTCCACTTTACGAGCGGTCCGGACGCGCCGGTCCCGGTGCGTCCCGCTGCTAGCGAACACGCACGAACCTAGGATGGATGCCATGCCCTTCCCTTCTGTGGCGTACACCGACGCCCCCGTCCTCGACTCCGACGCCGACGCGATCCTGCTGATCGTCCCGACCTTGACCGAGGGGGCACCGGACCCCGACGGATGGAGCGGCCTCGGCTCCGCTCTCGCGTCGGTCGGCTTCTCGGGTGCGGCGGGATCGTTCCAGCGGGTCCACGTCCCCGGCATCCAGACCCCCGTCGCCGTCGCCGGTGCGGGCACCGATCCGGGCGAGGCGGCGCTCCGGGATGCCGCGGGCACCGGCATTCGCCAGCTGACCGGATTCGCCCACGTCGCCGTCGCCTCTCTGGTCGAGTCCCCGTGGCGGCCGCTGGCCGAGGGGGCGGCGCTCGGTGGCTACCGCTTCGCCGACTACAAGAAGAAGTCGGCCAAAGCACGCGCGACGTCGGTAACCGTCTCGACCTCGTCGGCTCCGTCCGAGGCCGACACGGCGGCCGTGGCGGCGATCGCGGGCGCCGTCGCCCTCGTCAAAGACCTGGTCACCACCCCGGCCGAATGGCTCGGGCCGGCCGACTTCGCCGCCGCCGCCGCGGACGCGGTCAAGGACCTTCCGGTCGACGTCGAGATCCTCGATGAGGACGCCCTGCGCGAGGGCGGCTACGGCGGCATCCTCGGTGTCGGTCAGGGGTCGGACCGCCCGCCGCGCATGGTGCGCCTCGACTACTCCCCCGCCGGAGCCGAGCGTCACGTCGCGCTCGTCGGCAAGGGCATCACCTTCGACACCGGTGGACTGTCGCTGAAGCCGCCGACATCCATGGTCGGCATGAAGTACGACATGTGCGGAGCGGCGACCGTGCTCGCCGTGCTCAAGGCCGCCGCCGAGATGGGGCTGCCGATCCAGGTGAGCGCCTGGCTGTGCATCGCCGACAACATGCCGTCCGGTCGTGCGACGCGACCCGGAGACGTGCTGCGCACGCTCGACGGCACGACGGTCGAGGTGCTCAACACCGACGCCGAGGGCCGTCTGGTGCTCGCCGACGGTCTGGCCGCGGCCAGCCGCGAGAACCCCGACCTGATCGTCGACGTCGCGACCCTTACCGGGGCGATCACCGTCGCCCTGGGCAACCGCCACGCGGGCGTCATGGGCGAGGACGACGCCGTGGCCGCGTACCTGGCCGCGGCCGAGCGCACGGCCGAGCTCGCGTGGCCCCTTCCACTGCCCGACCACATGGTCGACGACCTCGACTCCCCCATCGCCGATCTGCAGAACGCCAAGATCGGCGACCCGGCCGGCGGTTCCCTGTTCGCGGGTCTGTTCCTGCGGCATTTCGTCGGCCGCGTGTCGGATGACGCCGATGCCGCGCGGATCCCATGGGTGCACCTCGACATCGCCGGTGTGGGCATGAACAAGTCCGCCCCGTTCGGGTACACCGACAAGGGTGTGACCGGAGCGACGGTGCGCTCGCTCGTCGAGCTCCTGGCGACGGACGCCGCGCGATGACCGACTTCTCGGCCGACGTCGTCGTCCTGGGCGGCGGCAGTGGCGGCTACGCTGCGGCGTTGCGTCTCGCCGAGCTGGGCAAGGACGTCGTTCTCGTCGAGAAGGACAAGCTCGGCGGCACCTGTCTGCACCGCGGGTGCATCCCCACCAAGGCGCTGCTGCACGCCGGAGAGGTCGCCGACGCGGCGCGCGGGGCGGCCGACATCGGCGTGGACGTGACGTTCTCGGGCATCGACCCGGCGCGCGTCCGGGCGTACCGCGAGGGCATTGTCGCGAAGAAGTTCAAGGGCCTCGAGGGGCTCATCTCCGCTCGCGGGATCCGCGTGGTGCGCGGATCCGGATCGCTGGAGGCAGGGCCGGCCGTCCGCGTCGGAGACGACGTCTACCGCGGCGGTGATGTGATCCTGGCGACGGGTTCGTACAGCCGCAGCCTGCCGGGTCTCGACATCGGCGGTCGTGTCCTCACGAGCGAGCAGGCGCTCGACCTGGACGTCGTCCCCGAGCGGGTCGTCGTGCTGGGCGGCGGTGTGATCGGCGTCGAGTTCGCGAGCGTGTGGCGCTCGTTCGGCGTCGACGTGACCATCGTCGAGGCGCTCCCCCATCTCTTGCCGGCCGAGGACGTCGCATCCAGCAAAGCCCTGGAACGCGCGTTCCGAAAGCGTGGCATCGCGTTTCAACTGGGGCGCCGCTTCGCTTCGCTGGCGCAGGACGCGGAGTCCGCCACCGTGACGCTGGACGACGGCTCCGAGCTGGTCGCCGACTACGTTCTGGTCGCGGTCGGTCGCGGTCCCTCGACGGCGGGCCTCGGCTATGAAGAGGCGGGCGTCGTGCTCGAGCGTGGATTCGTCCGGACAGACGACCGACTGCGCACCGACGCGGCGCACGTCTGGGCGGTCGGTGACATCGTCCCGGGACTTCAGCTGGCGCACCGCGGATTCCAGCAGGGGATCTTCGTCGCCGAGCAGATCGCCGGGCTGTCGCCGGTCCTCGTCCCCGACGTGGATGTGCCCCGGGTGGCGTATTCGCACCCCGAGGTCGCGTCCGTCGGGCTCACCGAGGCGCAGGCGCAGGATCGTTATGGATCCGAGGCCGTGACGGCGTACGAGTACAACCTGGCCGGCAACGGCCGCAGCGAGATCATCGGCACCTCGGGCATCGTCAAGATCGTCCGTCGTGTCGACGGGCCCGTCGTCGGTGCTCATCTGGTGGGCGACCGGGTGGGCGAGCTGATCTCGGAAGCCCAGCTCGCGGTGGGCTGGGAGGCGCACCCCGAGGACATCGCCCCGTTCGTCCACGCACACCCCACTCAGAGCGAGGCGCTCGGCGAGGCCTTCCTGGCCCTCGCCGGCAAGCCCCTGCACGCACTCTGACCACAAACCGGTCACTAAGCTAGGTACCGCATCCGGTACGAAGGAGACATATTCATGAGCACTTCCGTCGTCCTCCCCGCTCTCGGCGAGAGCGTCACCGAGGGAACGGTCACCCGCTGGCTCAAGCAGGTCGGTGACACCGTCCAGGAGGACGAGGGTCTGTTGGAGATCTCGACCGACAAGGTCGACACCGAGATCCCCTCCCCCGTCTCGGGAGTCATCGAGGAGATCCTCGTCCAAGAGGACGAGACCGTCGAGGTCGGCGCGGTCCTCGCCAAGATCGGCGACGGATCCGGCTCGGCGTCGTCGGACGACGCCCCGCAGGCCGTCCCCGCCGAGCAGGAGGCCGCCCCCGCCGAGGAGCAGACGGCTCCGGCCGAGGCCGCTCCCGCGGAGCAGCCCGCGCCGGCGGCGCAGCCCGCCGCGGCGAGCGACGACTCCACCGAGGTGAAGCTGCCCGAGCTGGGCGAGAGCGTCACCGAGGGCACGGTCACCCGTTGGCTCAAGGCCGTCGGCGACGACGTCGCCGTCGACGAGCCCCTTCTCGAGATCTCGACCGACAAGGTCGACACCGAGATCCCCTCGCCGGTCGCCGGCACGCTGCAGGAGATCCTCGTCCAGGAGGACGAGACGGTCAACGTCGGTTCGGCGCTCGCCCGTATCGGAAGCGGCGCGGCGCCCGCAGCGGCTGAGCCCGAGGCGCCCGCCGCCGAGCCGCAGGCCCCCGCCGCGGAGCCGGAGCCCGAGCAGCCCGCGCCGGCTCCTGCCGAAGAGCAGCCCGCAGCCCAGCCCGCCGTGCCGGCCGAAGAGAAGTCCGCGCCGGCCGAGAAGGCCGCCGAGCAGGCTCCCGCCGCGTCGTCGAACGACGAAGTGACTTACGTCACCCCCCTCGTGCGTCGTCTGGCGCAGCAGCAGGGCGTCGATCTCACGTCCGTCAAGGGCAGCGGTGTCGGCGGCCGCATCCGCAAGGAAGACGTCTTGAAGGCGGCAGAGGCCGCCAAGGCCGCACCGGCCGCCGCCGCGGCTCCGGCCGCCGCGTCCGCACCGGCCGCCCCCGCTCCCGTCGAGGTGTCGCCGTTGCGCGGAACGACCCAGAAGATGTCGCGGCTGCGCAAGGTCATCGCCGAGCGCGCGGTCGCGTCGATGCAGGCCACCGCTCAGCTCACCACGGTGGTCGAGGTCGACGTGACCAAGCTCTCGGCGCTGCGCGACCGCGTCAAGGGCGAGTTCCAGCAGAAGACCGGCGACAAGCTGTCCTTCCTGCCCTTCTTCGCCATCGCGGCCGTCGAGGCGCTCCAGGCGTACCCGATCATCAACTCCACGGTCGAGGGCGACGAGATCGTCTACCCCGCCCACGAGAACGTGTCGATCGCGGTCGATACCGAGCGCGGCCTCCTGACCCCCGTCATCAAGGATGCCGGCGGCAAGAACATCGCCCATCTCGCCCGCGAGATCGCCGACCTGGCCGCCCGTACGCGTGACAACAAGCTGAAGCCCGACGAGCTGGCCGGTGGCACCTTCACGCTGACCAACACCGGCTCGCGCGGCGCGCTGTTCGACACCCCGATCGTGTTCCTGCCGCAGTCGGCGATCCTCGGCCTCGGCGCCGTGGTCAAGAAGCCGGGCGTCGTCTCGGTCGACGGCAAGGATGCCATCTCGGTGCGCTCCTACGTGTACCTGGCGCTGTCCTACGATCACCGCATCATCGACGGTGCCGACGCCGCGCGCTTCCTCGGCGCGGTCAAGGTCCGTCTCGAAGCCGCGCAGTTCGAGGGCGACCTCGGGATCTGACCCCGCCGGGAACCGGCTCATGATGGCTGGTCCGCGACCGTTCTGACGGCGCGGACCAGCCATCGGTCTTTCTGCCGGATGAGGGTGACGTACTGCGTCGCTTCGTCCCCCTGCAGACGCACCACCGCCACTCCTCCGAAATCGTCGAGGAGCGCGACGTCGGCGTCACCCGGTCGAGCGCGAATCGGCTCCCGCGGGAACGACGATCGCTCCATGTGGGCGTCCACGCACGTCGAGTCGTCGCCGCAGGCGGAGATCTCGACGAACAGCGCACGCGCCGCGGCGACGACGTCATCCGACAGCGGTACCCGCGCATCGGCGGGGGCGGGAGCACGCGTCTCGGGGATGACGGTTCCGAGATCGGGCGTGGCTTCGGCGCTCGGCGCGGTCGCCGTCGATGCGGGCCCGGTGGGTTCGTCCGCTGCCGGCAGCAGCGCAGCCCCGATGAGCACAGTCGCGACGACCCCGACGATCACCGCTCCCAGGCGCAGCGCACGCGATGATCGCCACCGTTCGATGACGTCGCGCACGGCCGCGCGCACCCCGTCGGCCAGATCGGCATCGACGAGGGCGAGCAGGGGCGAGGACGCGCCGTCCCGTCGATCGTCGGCGATGTCCACCCGTTCTGCCCCGAGGGGCGAGAGGGGCCCGAGGACGAGAGGTGCCGGGGCGGCGTGCGACAGAAGGCGTCGCTCGAGCGCATCCCACTCGCGGGGCGGACGGGTCAGAACGCTCTCGCGCGCGCGGATGAGGATGTCACGGGTGGCCGGGTCGCCGGCGGCGTCGGCCGCCCGGGTGAGAGCGTCCGCCGTCGCCGCGACGGGGTCGGCGCCGGCGGCCTCTTCGACCGCGATCGGGCACCCGTCGGCGCGCAACCACCACCGGGCCGCGACGAAGTCCCGGGTCGCGCGGCGGCATCCGCGCAGAAGGGCGACGGCCGCGGTGACCGCCTCGCCGGGGCTCAGCATGCGGGAGCCGACGGCGCGACGACGCAGGTAGAGGTCGAAGGGCTCGACGAGGACGGCGGCTGCGGGAAGGGTCATCCCCCGATGGTCGCCGCCGCCGCCGACGTGCCGTGGTTGCGGGGACGGCATCCGTGGATCGATCATCCCGCCGCCCTGCGGGGGAGGAACAGTCGGCCGCGAAGATAGAATCGTCGTCATGGCCGCTCGCACCACCACGCCCGAGAAGCGTCCGGGCTTCTTCTCGCAGCTGAAAACCCTCTACACCTTCACCCAGAAGGAGTACCGGTGGCTGCCGTTCCTGTTGGCCGGCATCGTGCTGGTGGGCATCGCCCTCGGCGTACTCGTCGGCTTCCTCATCCCGCCTCTGGCGGTGTGGAGCATCATCCTGTGGGGTGTGACGGGTCTGCTGGCCGGCATCCTGGCCGCGATGATCACCATGACGCGTCTGTCGACGACGGCCATGTACAAGAAGATCGACGGCATGCCCGGTGCGACCGGCCACGTCCTCTCCTCGTCGCTCGGCCGCAATTGGCAGGCATCGGAAGCGCCCATCGGGGTCAACCCGCGGACCCAGGAGGCGCTCTACCGCGCCATCGGCCGCGGTGGCGTCGTGCTCATCGGCGAGGGCAACCGCAGCCGCCTGACACGCCTGGTCGGCGAGGAACGATCGCGCGTGCAGCGTGTCGCGGCCGGTGTGCCCGTCACCGTGCTGTACGTCGGACACGGTGAGGACGAGGTGACGATCGCGAAGCTCGCCTCGACCATCAAGTCCCTGCCGAAGAAGGTCGACCGCGCCACGATGGCCGCCGTCATCAAGCGGGTGTCCTCGGTGTCGCAGGGGCTGTCGTCGCTGCCCATCCCGAAGGGCGTCGACCCCACGAAGATGCGCGCTCCTCGTCCGCGCTGACCCCGACTCAGAAGGCCCCCGCGTGGCGGGGGCCTTCTTCCTGTCAGCCGCGGACGAGGACGGTCCCGACGGCCTTGTCGTGCAGACCGCGCTGGTCGGCGTCGAAGACCACGGCCGGGATGATCAGGCCCAGCAGGACGGTCCGCACGATGGGGCGCCACGGACCGACCCACTCCCCCGATTCCCGCTGCAGACGCATGCCCAGGATGCGGTGTCCGGGGCTGCCCCCGATGAGGGGGATGAAGAGGATCTGCACCGCGAAGAAGATGACGTTCGCCGCGATCGGGTTGGCGAAGGGCACACCCGTGACCGGATCGGGCGTCGAGAAGAACGCGAAGCCGATCAGTCCCGCGCTCACCAGGTCGATCAGCAGCGCCGCGATTCGACGGCCCGGTCGGGCGATGGAGCCGCGACCCTCGCGGGGAAGGCCGAGCCGCTGGCCCGGATAATCGTTCTCGGCGGTCGCGCTCACGGCATCCAGCGTAATCCGGCCGACGTAACATCCCGGAAACATCCGAGATATGACGGGGACACCGGTTCTGAGTAGGGTCGAGGAGGCTGGCCGAGGCCGGCACGATCCCGAATGTTCTACCTCTGGAGTCTTCATGTTCAAAGATTCGTCCGAGGTGCTGAAGTTCATCCAGGACGAGGACGTCAAGTTCCTCGACATCCGTTTCACGGATCTTCCTGGTGTGCAGCAGCACTTCAACATCCCCGCCTCGACCGTCGACGAGGAGTTCTTCACCGTCGGACAGCTCTTCGACGGCTCGTCGATCCGCGGGTTCGCGAACATCCACGAGTCGGACATGCAGCTCATCCCCGACGTGACCACCGCGTATGTCGACCAGTTCCGCGAGGCCAAGACCCTCGTGATGATCTTCGACATCTACAACCCGCGCAACGGTGAGATCTACTCGAAGGACCCGCGTCAGGTTGCGAAGAAGGCTGAGAAGTACCTCGCTTCGACCGGCATCGCCGACACGGCGTTCTTCGCCCCCGAGGCCGAGTTCTACATCTTCGACGACGTCCGCTTCGAGGTGAAGCAGAACTCCAGCTTCTACTCGGTCGACTCCGAAGAAGGAGCCTGGAACACGGGCCGCGCGGAGGAGGGCGGAAACCTCGCCAACAAGACCCCCTACAAGGGTGGCTATTTCCCCGTCTCGCCGGTCGACAAGACCGCCGATCTGCGCGATGACATCACCCTGAAGCTGATCGAGGCGGGTTTCGTCCTCGAGCGCTCGCACCACGAGGTCGGCACGGGTGGCCAGCAGGAGATCAACTACCGCTTCGACACCATGGTGCACGCGGCCGACGACATCCTAAAGTTCAAGTACATCGTCAAGAACACCGCGGAGGAGTGGGGCAAGGTCGCGACCTTCATGCCCAAGCCCCTCTTCGGAGACAACGGCTCGGGCATGCACACCCACCAGTCGCTGTGGAACGACGGCAAGCCGCTGTTCTACGACGAGACCGGGTATGGCGGACTCTCGGACATCGCGCGCTGGTACATCGGCGGTCTGCTGGCCCACGCCCCCGCGGTCCTCGCCTTCACCAACCCGACCCTCAACAGCTACCACCGTCTGGTGAAGGGCTTCGAGGCTCCGGTCAACCTGGTCTACTCGGCCGGTAACCGCTCCGCGGCCATCCGTATCCCGATCACGGGCAGCAACCCCAAGGCCAAGCGCATCGAGTTCCGTGCGCCCGACGCCTCGGGCAACCCGTACCTGGCGTTCGCGGCGCAGCTCATGGCGGGCCTCGACGGCATCAAGAACCGTATCGAGCCGCACGAGCCCGTCGACAAGGACCTCTACGAGCTCCCCGCCGAAGAGGCCAAGAACATTCCGCAGGTTCCGAACTCGCTGCTCGACTCGCTCGAGGCCCTGCGTGCCGACCACGAGTTCCTGCTCGCCGGTGGCGTCTTCACGCAGGAGCTCATCGACACCTGGATCGAGTACAAGATCGAGAACGAGATCCAGCCGATCGCCCAGCGCCCGCACCCCTTCGAGTACGAGCTGTACTTCGGGGTCTGACCGCCGATCATCTACGACGAAGCCCGTCCCCGCCGTTTCGCGGGGGCGGGCTTGGTCGTTCTCCGGGGATCGACGGATGCCGGCCCCGCCGCGTCATCCCGCCGCGCGCGCCGCCCGTTTCTGCTCCTGGAACACCCGGATCGCCTCGTACCGTTCGGCCGACCGTGCCCGACGCTTGGCGGCTTCGTCCTCGCGCACCTTCGGTGGGGCGTTCGTCACGAGGTCGTCGAGCAGACCTCGAACGGATGCCGAGATCTCGGCCACGGCACGGTCGAACACCTCTTGGTTGGCACGCGAGGGTTTCGTCGTGCCCACGACCTTGCGCACGAACTGCAGCGCGGCGTCATGGCATTCGGCATCCGTCGCCGGCGGGGTGAAGTTGTGGAGCGGGACGATGTTGCGGCACATGCCCGACAGGCTAGGCCTGCGCCGCCCGGAGCGCGAGGGTAGGAATTGCCCAGACGACGAGCGGGGCCGGTGACCACCGGCGCTCACAGCCCCGGGATCTCGACGAGACGGAACCAGCGGCCGCAGGGCTGGAGACGGGCGAGCGCGGGGAGAAAATGCGTGTCGCTGATGTGGCCGTCGAAGTCCACGGTCGACAGCCCCCGACGGGCGAGCACGTCCATCGAACGCCGTATGCATCCTTCGACCAGACGCTCACCCTCGGGCACGTCTCGAGCCGTGGTCTCGGCGACGATAAGCGGCGGTTCGCTGTCGAGGTAGGCGAGGGCGAGGGCGAGTACGGTGCCCCGGTCATCGACCGCGACGGCGGAGGCGTCGACGTCGACCTCATCCCACAGATCTTCGTTCAACGCGTCGGCGAAGTCCTCTCGCGTGGGGCTCCACGTTTCGTGCGTCCAGCTGTAGAGCGCCGCGTGCGCCGCCTCGACGCGCTCTCGAGGCACTCCGGAGAGGGGCTGCACGCGTACGTGCGAACGGAGGGCCGTTCGTCGGGCGAGCTCGACCCGTGCGGGCGGCACGATCTGCATCGTCGTCGCTCCCAACGCGTCCGCGAACTGCAGAGCCGGGTCGTCGACGTATCCGCGCGCCGTGAACGGGATGTCGCGGACGCGAAGTGACGAGAGGTGTCGGGCGAGAGCGGTGCCGATCCCCCGGCGACGGTGATCGGGGTGGACGACGATCTCGAGCCAGGCATGCGTGTCATGGACGCGGGATGTCCACATCGCGCCGGCCGCGACCACCTCGCCCGCCTGTTCGACGACGGCCGAACGGGTCTCTTCGCCGCGCCACCGGTCGGCCGCGAGCGTGCGGTCCGCCCACCAGCCGGGGGCCGCGTCCAGATCGTCTTCGGTGAGAGCCCTGAAGTGCACTCCCCCATCGAATCAGGTCGGGCGCCGCCGAGCGGTCGCCGCTTCCCGGCATCCCCTCAGGTCAACCTCCCCCGCGATGTCGGAGGGGCACGGGAGGATGGAGCCATGCCCGAATCGCCCTACGCCTCGCGCCCCTGGTCGTCGTCGTACGCCGAGGGCGTGCCGCTCGAGATCGAGACGCCCTCGCAGACGCTCCCCGAGATGCTGGCCGCGAGTGTCGCGAGCTACGGAAAGAAGACGGCCCTGGAGTTCTTCGGGGCGGTCACGTCGTATCGCGAGCTGGGCGAGCAGGTGTCGCGCGCCGCCGAGGGACTGCGTCGCCTGGGGGTGCGGGCGGGCGATCGCGTGGCGCTGGTGCTGCCGAACTCGCCGCAGCACGTCGTCGCGTTCTACGCCGCGCTGCGCCTCGGTGCCATCGTCATCGAGCACAACCCGCTCTACACGCCGCGCGAACTGCGGCACCAGTTCGAAGACCACGGCGCGAAGTTCGCGATCGTGTGGGACAAGCTGGCCGACACCGTGGCCGAGTTCCCGTCCGACCTCGCGCTGCAGCACGTCGTCAGTGTCGACATCACCGCCGCCCTGCCCGTCGCCAAGCGGCTCGCTCTGCGCCTGCCGATCGCGAAGGCGCGCGAGGCGCGTGCGCAGCTCACCGCGACGCCCACGTCGAAGCGTCCGCTGCCGTGGGCCAAGCTGCTGACCCGCGGTTCGCTCTCGCGCAGGCACCCCGGGCCCGCCCTGGGCGACATCGCGCTGCTGCAGTACACCAGCGGCACGACCGGCTCGCCCAAGGGAGCGGTGCTCACGCACGCGAATCTGCGCGCGAACGCGATGCAGGGTCGCGCGTGGGTGCCCGGTCTGCGCGACGGAGAAGAGACGTTCTACGGCGTCCTCCCCCTGTTCCACGCGTACGGGCTCACCCTCTGCCTCACCTTCGCGATGAGCATCGGCGCCCGGCTCGTGCTCTTCCCCAAATACGACCTCGACCTGGTCGCCGCCGCCGCGAAGAAGAGTCCCCCCACCTTCCTGCCAGCGGTGCCGCCGATCTACGACCAGCTCGCCCGCGCCGCGGCGCGGGGGACCATCGACCTCACGAGCGTGCGCTTCGCCATCTCGGGAGCGATGAGTCTGCCCGTCGCCACCGTCGACCGCTGGGAGGCGGCGACCGGGGGCCTCCTCGTCGAGGGGTACGGCATGACCGAGTCCTCCCCCGTCGCCCTCGGCAACCCCATCGGACCGTCGCGTCGCCCCGGCACCGTCGGAGTCCCCTTCCCCAGCACCGACATCCGCGTCGTCGATCCCGAGAACCCGACGCACGACCTGGCCCTCGGCGAGGCGGGCGAGCTGCTGCTGCGCGGCCCGCAGGTGTTCCAGGGGTACTGGAACCGACCCGCCGACACCGCCGAGACCCTCCTCGACGGAAAGTGGCTGCGCACCGGCGACATCGCGTCGGTCTCGCCCGACGGGTTCGTCACGATCACGGACCGTTTGAAAGAGATCATCATCACGGGCGGCTTCAACGTCTCACCGAGCGAGGTCGAAGACGTCCTGGCCTCGCACCCCGACATCATCGGAGCGGCGGTCGTGGCCCTTCCCAAGCCGCGCGGGGGCGAAGACGTCGCTGCCGCCATCGTGCTGCGCGAGGGCACCTCGATCGAGCCCGAGGCCGTGCGTGAGTTCTGCAAGACCCGTCTCGCGGCCTACAAGGTCCCCCGCCGCGTCATCGTGGTCGACGACCTCCCCCGCTCCCTGATCGGCAAGGTCCTGCGCCGCGAGGTGCGCGAGCGTCTGATGTCCTGAACGAAGGGATGCCGGGACTCACGGCATCACCTCGTCCTCAGCCGTAGAAGAGCTTGTCGAAGACCCGACGCGAACGCCGGGTGGCGCCCAGGTAGTCCTCTTCGACCCGGGTCGCCGAGCGCGGCGGATACTCGAGGATGCGGCCGATCCCGTCGAGGCGCGCGCGGTCGACCGGAAGGACGTCGCTGGTCTGCCCCGACAGCAGCGTGTTGGCCGAACGCAGGCGGCTCGCGAGGTGCCAGGCGGCGGCGAGCTTGTCTGCGGCTTCTCTGTCGATCAGGCCGGCGTCGGCCGCGGCATCCAGAGCTCCGAGCGTCGACGTCGTGCGCATCCCCGGCACCGCCCGCGCGTGCTGGAGTTGCAGCAGTTGCACGAGCCATTCGACGTCGCTCAGCGAGCCGGGTCCGAGCTTGAGGTGCCGGGCGGGGTCGGCGCCCTGCGGCAGGCGTTCGTTCTCGACGCGGGCCTTGATGCGTCGGATCTCGCGAAGGCCGTTCTGATCGGCGGCGACGGGGTAGCGCACCTCGTCGGCGAGCTCGAGGAAGGCGCGGATGAGCTTGACGCTCCCGGCGACGCCGCGGGCGCGCAAGAGCGCCTGGGCCTCCCACGACAACGACCAGCGGCGGTAGTACTCGGCGTACGCGTCGAGGGAACGCGCGAGCGGTCCGCTGCGTCCCTCGGGGCGCAGCTCCGCGTCGAGATCGAGGGGCAGGCGATGATCCTCCGACTGCTCCCGCAGCCCGGCGACGAGCTTCAGCGCCAGCTGGCTCGCACGTTGCGGGTCGATTCCGTTGGCTCGGTAGACGTACATCACGTCGGCATCCGAACCGAAACCGATCTCGCGACCGCCGAAGCGGCCCATCGCGATGACCGCGAAGTCGAGGTCGTCGTCCTCCGGCGGCACGACGACACGGCGCACGGCCCGGAGGGTCGCCTGGATCGTGACCTCGGTGATCGTGGTGAGCGCGTCGGACAGCTCTTCGAGCGAGACGGTGCCGAGCACGGCCGCCATCGCCACGCGCAGCATCTCGCGGCGGCGTAGGGCCCGCACCGAGCGCATCGCGTCGTCGATGTTCTGCCAGCGGGTCTGGATCGCGCGCGCTTCGTCCTCGAGGGCTTTGCCGGAACGCGGACGCAGCAGGGCGTCGTCGTCGAGCCACGCGACGGACTCGGGGATCCACTCCATCAGCTCGCCGATGTAGCGCGACCCGGACAGCACCCGCGTCAGGCTTTCGGCCGCCCCGGCCGAATCGCGGAGCATCCTCAGGAACCACGGCGTATTGCCCAGTCGCTCGCTGATGCGCCGGAACACGAGCAGACCGTAATCCGGATCGACGCCGTCGGCGAACCACCGGATCATCACGGGCATGAGGTGCCGCTGGATGGAGGCCTTGCGGCTCAAGCCGCTGGTGAGGGCGGCGATGTGCCGCAGGGCTCCGGCCGGATCGCGGAAGCCGATCGCCGCCAGACGATCGCGCGCTTGCGCGGTCGACAGGGTGCGCTCGCTCTCGGGGAGAGCGGCCACCGCCGACAGCAGCGGACGGTAGAACAGGCGCACGTGGATGTCGCGGACCTCGCGCTTGATGCCCTCCCACACCGCCTGGACTCCGGATGCCGAGTCCGACAGCCGCGAGGCGCGGGCGAGCACCCGCAGGTCGTCGTCCTTCTCGGGGAGTAGGGCCGTACGGCGCAGCCCCCGCAGTTGGAGGCGGTGCTCGAGCAGGCGCAGCAGCCGGTAGTCGCGGCCGAAGGCCTCCGCCTCGGAGCGCCCGATGTACCCCTCGGCGACCAGCGCGTCGAGAGCCTCGAGGGTGCCCCGCTGCCGGATGCGCTCATCGCTCAGGCCGTGCACGAGCTGCAGCAGCTGCACGGTGAACTCGACATCGCGGATGCCGCCGGGACCGAGCTTGAGCTGACGGTTCACCTCGGACGCGGGGATGTGGTCGGTGACGCGCTCGCGCATGCGCTGCACGCCCTCGACGAAGTTCTCGCGCGCGGCGCTGTGCCAGACGAGCGGCTGGACCGCGGCGATGTACTCCGCCCCGAGCGTCGCGTCGCCGGCGATAGCGCGCGCCTTGAGCAGCGCCTGGAACTCCCAGCTCTTCGCCCACCGGTCGTAGTACTGCCGGTGCGAGGCGAGGCTGCGCACCAGCGCTCCCTGCTTGCCCTCGGGGCGGAGGTTGGGGTCGACCTCCCAGAGGGGCGGTTCGATCTCGGCCCCCGAGATGCCGCGCATCGTCTGCACCGCCAGGCGCGTGCCGATGTCGATGGCGCGGGCTTCGGACACGACGTCCTCGTCGGCCGAACCGCCCACGAAGATGACGTCGACGTCGCTGACGTAGTTCAGTTCCCGTGCGCCGGTCTTGCCCATCGCGATGACGGCGAAACGCGTCGCCTCCACCTGCTCGCGAGGGAACGTCCCCGGCCCCGGAGCGCTCACGCGCGAGCGCGCGACGCTCAACGAGGCCTCGAGGGCCGCTCCGGCCAGATCTGCGAGTGAGGCCGAGACGACGTCGATCGCCGCCGCCGGGTCGTCCTGCCCGAGGTCGTACGCGGCGATGCGGGCCAGCAGACGGCGGTAGCGTACACGCAGGGCGACCCAGGCGGCATCCGAGGAGTCCGTCGCGAAGCCCGCGTCGTCGCCGACGGAAGCGAGCAGTTCGGCTCGCATGGTCGGTTCGTCCGGCAGGGTCAGCCCGGCACCGGAGAGGTGGGCGAGCTCATCGGGATGCCGCAGGTAGAACTCGGCGAAGCCGTCGGACGCGCCGACGACATCCCACAGGGCCCGCCACGCGCCCGCGTCCGCCGCGGCCGTGCGCACGGCGGCGGGATCGCGACGCGCCACCTGGAGGATCGACAGCAACGCGCGATCGGGGTCGGCCACGCGCTGCGCGAGCTGCATGGCATCCGCCCGACCGACGCCGACCGACTCCTCCAGCTCACCGAGCAGGGTGTCTGCCTCGGTGAGCCGCGAGAAGCCGGTGCGGGCGAGGGCGGTCAGCGCGGTGGAGCGGTCGCCCGAGGTCATGGGGCGACCGTCAGAGTGCTTCGAGGTTGCTCGCGAGCTCGAACGGCGTCACCTGAGCGCGGTACTGCTGCCACTCGCGACGCTTGTTCAGCAGCACGTACTTGAAGACCGTCTCGCCCAGGGTCTCGGCGACGAGCTCGGATTCCTCGAGGTACTCGAGGGCGTGGTCGAGGCTCGCGGGCAGGGGCGCGTAGCCGAGCGCGCGACGTTCGGAATCGCTAAGCGACCAGACGTTGTCCTCGGCCTCGGCGGGGAGCTCGTACTCCTCTTCGATCCCCTTGAGGCCGGCCGCCAGCATGAGCGCGTACGACAGGTAGGGGTTGGCGGCGGAATCGAGGGCGCGGTACTCGACGCGGGTCGACTGCCCCTTGTTGGGCTTGTACAGCGGCACGCGCACCAGCGCGGAGCGATTGTTGTGCCCCCAGCAGATGAAGCTGGGCGCCTCATCGCCGCCCCACAGCCGCTTGTACGAGTTGACGAACTGGTTGGTCACCGCCGAGATCTCGTTCGCGTGGCGTAGGAGCCCCGCGATGAAGTGACGGCCCACCTTCGACAGCTGGTACTGCGCGCCCTCTTCGTAGAAGGCGTTCATGTCGCCCTCGAACAGCGACAGGTGCGTGTGCATGCCGCTGCCGGGCTGGCCGCTGATGGGCTTGGGCATGAAGGTGGCGTAGACGCCCTGCTCGATCGCGACCTCTTTGACCACCGTGCGGAAGGTCATGATGTTGTCGGCCGTCGTCAGCGCATCGGCGTAGCGCAGGTCGATCTCGTTCTGACCCGGACCGCCCTCGTGATGGCTGAACTCCACCGAGATGCCGAGGTCTTCGAGCATCCGCACCGAGCGGCGACGGAAGTCGTGCGCCGTACCGCCGGGAACGTTGTCGAAGTACCCCGCCGAGTCGACGGGCTGCGGACGGCCGTCGGCACCCAGCTGCGAGGACTTGAGCAGGTAGAACTCGATCTCGGGGTGCGTGTAGAACGTGAACCCGGCGTCGGCGGCCTTGGCGAGCGTGCGCTTGAGGACGTGACGCGGGTCGGCCACGGCGGGCTGCCCGTCAGGCGTGGTGATGTCGCAGAACATGCGCGCGGTCGGATCGATCTCGCCCCGCCAGGGCAGGATCTGGAAAGTCGTGGGGTCGGGGTGCGCCAACAGGTCGGACTCGTAGGACCGAGTGAGCCCCTCGATCGCCGATCCGTCGAAGCCCAGACCCTCGGTGAACGCCCCCTCGACCTCGGCCGGGGCGATCGCCACCGACTTCAGTGTGCCGACCACGTCGGTGAACCACAGGCGCACGAACTTGACGCCGCGCTCTTCGATCGTGCGCAGGACGAAATCGCGCTGTTTGTCCATCGTCATCCCTCGTTTCGGTGGGTCAGCGAGCCGAGCTCGAGCCCCAGTCGTCCTGTGCCTCTTCTTCTTCGGCCCACTGCTGTGCGCGCTTCTTCATCAGCTCGGGGGCGGCGGCCGCCTCTTCGGCGGTGTCGAAGGGGCCGGCCCGGTCGATCGCGGGCGATTCGAAGCCCTGCTCGACCTTGCCGGTCTCGAGGTTGTACCAGTACTTCTTGTCGTCGCTCACGATCGCTCCTCACCTGGGTCGTGCGTCTCGGCGCAGAACGCCGGTGCTCCCCCGATCCTACTGATGCCGACCGCGCGGCTGGATAGGCTGAGGAGTATGGCAACGAATGCGTCGCGTGCGGTCGGAGTGGACATCGGTGGAACCGGCATCAAGGCCGGAATCGTCGATCTGGATGCCGGAGAGCTCATCAGCGACCGCATCAAGGTGTCGACCCCCGCGGGGGCCGAGCCCGCCGATGTGCTGGCCGCCGTGAAGCAGGTGCTCGAGACGCTCGAGGCGCCGACGGACCTGCCCCTCGGCGTCGCCTTCCCCGCGATCGTTAAGGGCGGACGCACCCTGTCCGCCGCGAACGTGTCGAAGGCGTGGATCGGGTTCGAGGCCGAGAAGTTCTTCGAGCAGGGCCTGTCGCGCGACATCCACTTCGCCAACGACGCCGACGTCGCCGGCATCGCCGAGGTGCGCTACGGCGCCGCAAAGGGGGTCGACGGTCTCGTCATCCTCACCACGCTCGGAACGGGCATCGGCTCGGCCATGATCTACGACGGCGTGCTCGTGCCCAACAGCGAGCTGGGTCACCTGCAGCGCGCCGGGCACAAGAAGGATGCCGAGCACTTCGCCGCCTACTCCGCCCTCGAGCGCGAGGAGCTGTCGTGGGACAAATGGGCCAAGCGCCTGCAGTGGTACTACGACTATGTGGAGTTCCTCTTAAGCCCCGACCTGATCGTGGTCGGAGGTGGCGTGTCGAAGCACTCCGAGCACTTCCTGCCGCTGCTGAACCTGCGTGCGCCGATCGTCCCGGCCACGCACCGCAACAACGCGGGCATCATCGGCGCGGCCTCGCTCGCCGTGCCCGTTCCCGAGGCCCTGCCGGCGGTCAAGTAGTCCGAGCCGCCGTCACCCGGCATCCACCTGACGTACGCTGACGGCGTTGCGCCAGACCACGGGTGCCCAGTGCCCACCCTCGCAGGGCACTTCGAGCATGACGACGCGGTCGTTGCCGCCCGTCGCCCACGCGGGCTCGCGCGTGGCGGCGCGGTTGGGCCAGGTGACCCACGCCCACACCGCGCGCTTGTCGGGGTACCACTCGATCGGGCGCGATCCCCACGTCTCGGGCTGCAACGTGCAGGGGGCGATGGATGCCAGAACCCGCGCGACCATTTCGTCGCTGACTCTCGTCGACCCCATGCACCGGACCCCTTCCCCGGCCGAGTCCGAGTGTAGAACATATGTCCGACACCGGCAGGGGGGATGCACTCCCCGCCGTGAAAGCGACCCCCCTGGGCGCAGGGGGCGCACAGGAGGGTCTGCAGGGTATTCGGCGCGCGGTGGCGATCGGGTTGGACGGGTGCGTTGTGCGGCCAGAAATCGGGAGGCGACTTCACCCCAGCGGCGGCCCGATTTCACACCGGAGTTCGGTGCCGCGGCGGCCGCGGCTATGCCGTCAGGGCATCGTCAGCGTCTTCACTCCGTCGCCGTTTGCGGGGGTCGACAGCGCCTGCGTGTAATAGGCCTCTTCGAGCGGAATGCAGATTCCGATGAGGATCCATTCCGATTCCGTCTGCGCGAGATCGTCGTAGTCATTCCAGCGGTGATCGCCGCGTTTCTCGGGGAGCGGCACGTAGAGACGGAAGGAGCCCGCGTACGGATGCGCCGCCGTGAACTCGACCGTCACCCCGTTGGAATCCGGTGTCAGGCCGGTCAGGTGAAAGGCTCGCAGATACTGGCCGGGCCCGAAGCTGTCTCGGAGGGGCGTGAGGAAATCGAGTTGCGTCACCCGGCGACCTCCCGGACCCAGGCCGGGCAGACCGTTGGCCCTTCGCAGTACGCGGTGGGGCACTGGCCCAACAGCTCAGGGCATCTGGAGGGTCATCACGCCATCCTCGCCTCTGCGACCTGAAAGTGCTTGCGTCTCGTGAGCTTCGCGGAGCGGGACCGCGATTCCCCATCGGGTCCATTCGACGACGTCAGTAGCGAGATCATCATAGAGATCCCACAGTCTGTCGTGCGGGCGTAGGGGCAGCGGAACATGTAGGCGGAAACGTCCCGGAAAGAGCTCATGTGCCGTGAATTCGATCGTCACTCCGCCGCTCGCGAATGTCAGCCGGGTGAGCGAGAGTGACCTCAGCATGCCGCTTTCGAACTCCTGTGCGATGGGGCCAGCGAAGTCGAGTTCGGTCACCCGCCGACCTGCCTCACCCAGGTCGGGCAGACGGTCGGTCCTACACAGTAGGCCGAGATGACCCCTCGCGGTGCGCCGTCGTTCAGACGAGTGGGGTTCACGACGACTTTCACATCCATAGTTCGATCAATTCTGCAGGACGCCAGCCAGCAGGTGTACTGATTAGCAGGAGTGACGTAAATCAGACTTCCGTTCTCTAAATAGCGGTTGCGAGGGAACTTCGTCGTTTTCGGGAGCATCGCGAGACTGACGTTGTGTTTCTGCAGGTGCTGCCATCCCCAGGTCGCGGTGCCGTTGCGCACCGCGACCTTGATGTATTTGTTGTCCCACCACTGCGAGTAGATCGAGTACGCGGGATCCGCGGCCGTTTTGATTGGCAGCGAGGCTCGGCGGGCTATCGCAGGAAACGCAAACTCGCCGCCACTCTGTGCACCTGGTTCTTCCGGCTCGGCGCCGAGCAGCTCGTCCTGAATGTCCTGTCCGACCTCCTCGGCATTTTCGATGAGGTCGACAACAGGCACGGTGTCTCCTACCTCGGAATCGGCCAATCCCATGACTGTGACTGTGGTGGGGTCCTCCACGACCACGTCAGTGGGATTGAAGTCGGCGGCGTGACTCGGTGACGCGGCGACAGGGGACGTGGCAACGGCGACGGCGAGGGCGAGGGCTGCAGATACATTACGCGGAAACACTCCGAACCAATCCTTCCGCGAGCCCCGAGGGGGCTCGCATTAGCGAGAAGCTAGCGACGATCCCGAGCCCCTCTCCTGAGTGGTCTCAGCGGGTGAATCAAGCACCGGAAACGGGTATCAGGCCCCCGGGGACACCGAGCGGCGCGGCATCAGCGGCGGCCGCATATGGATCGGATAGGACGGGACGGCAGGTGAGCGAGACTTCGGCGCGGTCGGCCCAGTGGGCTCGTGATCGGAGGAGGCCAAGGGGGCGCGCCCGCGCCAGCGCGCTTGTCCGATAAACGGCCGAACGTTGGCTGGCGCAGCGGATGCCGCCCGGCCAGACGGCGCGCCGTGAGTCGCAAGGAGCCGCGAACTGCTGCATGAGGCGCGAATGGGCCGGCCTGTACGCCGGGTTCTGTCCGGGGGCCTGAGCCCCGTGGACGGTCATCTCTCTCGGCGACACGTTGCCGTGCCGCTCCAGCGGCCTACCCGGGGACTCGGCGAGCCGCGTCTGCATCCCCTGTCTGGCCTTGCTCCGGACGAGGTTTACCTGGCGGGTCGTGTCACCACGACCCCCGGTGGTCTCTTACACCACCCTTTCACCCTTACCCGCGCCGTGAAGCGCGGGCGGTCTGCTCTCTGTGGCACTGTCTCGCGGATTGCTCCGGGTGGGCGTTACCCACCGTCCTGCCCTGTGGAGCCCGGACGTTCCTCGGCACGGGCGAACCCGTGACGCGACCGTCCAGCCGACCCATTCGCGAGGTCGAGTCTACCGGCGCGGCGGGGGCGGACCCGACGGCTCAGGCCTTCTCGGCGGTCTCGCCGATGCGCAGGTCGAGCGGGAAGTCGATGGGGAACGTGCCGAACAGCAGGCGCCCCGCGGCGGTCGCGGCGTCGCGGACCGCCTCAGCGACGGCATCGGCGAGCTCGAGCGGGGTGTGCACGACGATCTCGTCGTGCAGGAAGAACGCCAGGTGGGGTCGCCGCGCGAACACCGGACCCGAGGCCGCGGCCGGGAGGGCGGCATCCGGAACCGAGAGACTCGCCAGGCGGGTGCGCAGGTCGGCCAGCCACGCCAGTGCCCACTCCGCGGCCGTGCCCTGCACGACGAAGTTGCGGGTGAAGCGCCCGCGGTCGCGGGCCGATCGCCTGGCGCGCGTCTCGTCGACCCCGGATGCCGCCGACTCGCTCGCCCGCGACTGCATCAGGCGCCAGGCCTCGCCCGCCGCCGGAGACGTGCGTCCGAGCCACGTGTGCACGACGCCGCCGTCCTCTCCGGTGCGCGCGGCCTCGTCGACCAGGGTCATCGCGCGGGGGAAGGTACGGCGCAGGCGCGGAAGGAGTCGGCCGCTCTCGCCGGTCGTGGCACCGTACATCGCGCCCAGCATCGCGAGCTTGGCCTCGGCGCGACTGCCGACCGCGCCGCGTTCGACGATGCCGGCGTAGAGGTCGCGGCCGGAGGCGGCCTCGGCGAGGGCGGTGTCCCGTGCCATCGCCGCGAGCACTCGCGGTTCGAGCTGCGCGACGTCGGCGGTCACGAGCGTCCAGCCGGGGTCGGCGTGGACGGCGGCGCGCAGCGCCCGGGGAATTTGCAGGGCTCCTCCCCCGGAGGACGCCCATCGTCCGGTGACCACTCCGGCGGGAACGTAGACCGGCCGGAACCGCTCGTCGTGCACCCACTCGTCGAGCCACGCCCAGCCGTTCGCGGTGTACAGGCGCATCAGCTTCTTGTACGCGATCAGGGGTGCGACGGCGGGGTGATCGTGCTCGGCCAGCTCCCATCGCGACGTCGACTGCACGAGCAATCCCGCGCGGTGCAGGGCGCGCAGGAGTTTCGGCTGCGAATCGAGCGACACGGACGCATCGCCGAGCGCGGCACGGACGGCCTCGGCCGCGGTTTCGATCCGCGCGGGCGGACCACCCGGGCGTCGCGCGCCCAGCTCTCGCTCGAGCAGCGCTTCGTGCGCGGCGCGGCTGTACGGGACGCCGGCCGCGTGCAACTCGGCGGCGATGAGCGCCCCCGCAGACTCCGCCGCACACAGCAGCCGCAGGGCGCCCGGCGTCGTGGAGTCCCGGATCGCCGCGAGCTGGCGGCCGTACTCGGCGGTGGCCGCGTCGAGCGCGTCCGGGATCCCGGATGCCGTCTCGCCCAGGTCGAAGAGCGTCTCGCCGCTCGAGGGGACGGACGGGGTGGCGTCCCACTCGACGTGGGCGCGCAGGCCGTGGTCGTCGGTCACAGCGAGGGCATCGCGCAGGATGCCGTGCACCAGCCGCAGATCCCAGGCTCGGGCGACGCGGACACCGGCGGCCAACAGCCGTGCGGCGATGGGGGCGGTGTCGGCCCAGACCCAGCGGACCTCGCCGGCCGCCTCGCGCGCGGCGACGGCCCGCGGCAGCCCCGCGGACGGGACCTCGACGGCATGCGTCGCTGCGCCCGCGGCATCTGTGTCGACGAGCGAGAACCGATCGCCGCTCGTGCGCCCGACGACGACCGCGTCAGTCGACACGGACGCCGGTGGGGGTCATCGAGATTCTTCGGTGCGGACCAGGATCGCGCCGCACTCGGGGCAGAACACGACCTCGTCGGTCTGGGCGCGGCGGACGGTCGCCAGGTCGCTGGGCGGCAGCACCATGCGGCAGGCCTCGCAGGCGCCGCCCCGCAGCAGCCCCGCACCGTTGCCGCGAGAGGAAAGGCGCTCGTACAGGCCGAGCAGGTCGGCGGGGACGGCCGCGGCGACGGCGTCGCGGTCGCGGCGGGCGCCCTCGAGACGCGTGCCGGCGTCGGCGACGGTGGTCTTGGCCTCGGCGCTCAGCTGTGCGCCCTGCGCGTTGGTGTCGGCGATGAGCGCCTGCTGCTCGGCGACGGCGGCATCCGCCGCCTCGAGGCGCTCCATGAGCGCGATCTCGAGGTCTTCGAGGTCGCCCTTGCGGCGCTTGAGAGACACGAGTTCGCTCTCGAAGCCCTGCGCCTGCTTGGGGTTGGACGAGGCCGCGAGACGCTCGGTGTCACGCGCGATGCGGGCGTCGACGACGGCCACGTCGGATTCGAGGCGGGCGATCTCGGCGGTGATGTCGTCGCGGGCGTTGGTGCGGGTGCTGAGTTCTTGGGAGAGCGTCGTCCGCTGCGCGAGCAGTTCGCGCACGCGCTCGGCCTGCGGCGGGTTCGCCGAGACCTTCTCGTCACGACGGATGCGGGCGTCGAGGTCGGCGAGGTCGAGCAGTCTGCGCTGGTCGGCGGGATCGGCATTCACGTCCCCCACGCTACCCCGGGCCCCCGACATCCCGGGCACGCGCGCTCGTCGATCGACGCGCACGAAGGGGACGAGTCACGGCGCTAGACTGACGGCATCCCGGGCCTTTAGCTCAGCTGGTAGAGCGCCACGTTTACACCGTGGATGTCGTCGGTTCGATCCCGGCAGGGCCCACCTCTCCTCGCGACCTCGAGATGCATTCCGCGTCCGTTGCCACCATGGAACGACCGAGCTGCCCACCCCCGCCCCCATCGACCTCGACACGTGCCCGCGGCGCCAGCGCTCCGCGCACGAGCCGCGCGCCTCGTCGTGCAACCCGGCTTTCGCCCGAACGCGCCGAGATCACGTGATCGCGGCCATCGCACCTGTTCTTGCGGGTGATCTCGCCCACGTCACGTGATCTGGGCCGGCTAGCGGCGGGCGGGGGGCGATCAGCACCGGCCACCGGTGCTCGGGGATCCCTCATCGGGTGTTCGGAGGTGGCAGGCGGCTCCTCGACGTCGAACCGACCGGGCGACGCGATCGACATCGCGGCATCCGCGCGCATCCGATGTCGTCGCGACTCGCTAGGCTGGACGATGGTTGATTGTGCGGAGCGAACAAGGGTTGCCGCACTCGTATGGCGATTCTCTGGCATGACCTGCCAGACGACGAAAGGTCTTCCGTGACTGTTCACGACCAGGATCCGTATTCGCAGGGGCCGCAGGACAGCGACCCGGAAGAGACCGGCGAGTGGCAGGAATCCCTCCGCCAGCTGGTTCAGGCGAAGGGTCCGGCTCGCGCTCGCGAGATCATGCTGAGCCTGCTCAAGGGCTCGAAGGAACTGCACCTCAACGTGCCGATGGTTCCGACCACCGACTACATCAACACCATCTCGCAGAAGAACGAGCCCGACTTCCCCGGTGACGAGGAGCTCGAGCGTCGTTACCGCAAGTGGATCCGCTGGAACGCCGCGGTCACCGTGCACCGCGCCCAGCGTCCCGGCATCGGCGTCGGCGGCCACATCTCGACGTACGCCTCGTCGGCGGCACTGTACGAGGTGGGCTTCAACCACTTCTTCCGCGGCCTCGACGACCCGTCCGGCGGAGACCAGATCTTCATCCAGGGCCACGCCTCGCCCGGCGCTTACGCCCGCGCCTTCCTCGAGGGTCGTCTCACCGAAGCGCAGCTCGACGGCTTCCGCCAAGAGAAGTCGGCCGCCCCCAACGGCATCCCTTCGTACCCCCACCCCCGTCTCATGCCGGAGTTCTGGCAGTTCCCGACGGTGTCGATGGGTCTCGGTCCGATCAACGCCATCTACCAGGCGATGTCCAACAAGTACCTCGCGAACCGCGGTATCAAGGACGTCGGCGATTCGCAGGTCTGGGCCTACCTGGGCGACGGCGAAATGGACGAGGTCGAGAGCCGTGGTCAGCTGCAGGTCGCGGCGAATGAGGGCCTCGACAACCTCAACTTCATCATCAACTGCAACCTCCAGCGCCTCGACGGTCCGGTTCGCGGCAACGGCAAGATCATCCAGGAGCTCGAGAGCTTCTTCCGCGGTGCCGGCTGGAACGTCATCAAGGTCGTCTGGGGTCGCGAGTGGGACGACCTGCTCGCCCGTGACACCGAGGGCGCGCTGCTCAACCTGATGAACACCACGCCCGACGGCGACTACCAGACGTACAAGGCCGAGAACGGCGCGTACGTCCGCGAGAACTTCTTCGGCCGCGACCCCCGCGCCCTCGAACTCGTCAAGGACTACACGGACGAGCAGGTCTGGGGCCTCAAGCGCGGTGGCCACGACTACCGCAAGGTGTTCGCGGCATTCAAGGCCGCCAAAGAGCACAAGGGCCAGCCGACCGTCATCCTGGCCAAGACGATCAAGGGCTACGGCCTCGGTCCCCACTTCGAGGGCCGCAACGCCACGCACCAGATGAAGAAGCTGACGCTGGACGACCTCAAGTCGTTCCGCGACGCGATGGACATCCCCGTCACCGACGCGCAGCTCGAGGACAACCCGTACCAGCCGCCGTACTACAACCCCGGCGAGCAGGACGAGACGATCAAGTACATGCTCGAGCGTCGCCGCGAGCTGGGCGGCTTCCTGCCCGAGCGTCGCACCACGCACGTGGGTCTCGAACTCCCCGGGGATGCCGCCTACGCGCTGCCCAAGAAGGGATCGGGCACGCAGGACGTCGCCACGACCATGGCGTTCGTCCGCCTGTTGAAGGACCTGCTGCGCGTCAAGGGCTTCGGCCACCGCATCGTGCCGATCATCCCCGACGAGGCGCGCACCTTCGGCATGGACGCGTACTTCCCGACGGCGAAGATCTACAACCCCAAGGGACAGCACTACACCTCGGTCGACCGCGAGCTGCTCCTGGCCTACAAAGAGAGCCCCGAAGGCCAGATCATCCACGTCGGCATCAACGAGGCGGGCGCCCTCGCGGCGTTCACCGCGGCGGGCACGGCCTACGCCACGCACGGCGAGCCGCTGATCCCGGTGTACGTCTTCTACTCGATGTTCGGCTTCCAGCGCACCGGTGACGCCCAGTGGGCCGCCGGCGACCAGATGGCGCGCGGTTTCATCATCGGCGCCACGGCCGGTCGCACCACGCTGACGGGCGAGGGCCTGCAGCACGCCGACGGCCACTCGCAGCTGCTCGCGTCGACCAACCCCGCGACCGTGTCGTACGACCCGGCCTACGGGTACGAGATCGCCCACATCGTCCGCTCCGGCATCGAGCGCATGTACGGCGGAGAGCACTCCGACCCCAACGTCATGTATTACATGACCGTCTACAACGAGCCCTACGTGCAGCCCGCGGAGCCCGAGGGAGTCGACGTGGACGGCATCGTCCGCGGCATCCACCACATCTCCACCGGTGAGGGCGACGGCCCCCGCACGCAGCTGCTCGCCTCGGGCGTCGGGGTGCCGTGGGCCCTCGAAGCCCAGCGTCTGCTCAAGGACGACTGGGGTGTGAAGGCCGACGTCTGGTCGGTCACGTCGTGGTCCGAGCTGCGTCGCGACGGCCTCGCCGCCGACGAGCACAACTTCCTGCACCCGGACGAGGAGCCCCGCGTGGCCTACCTCACCGACAAGCTCAAAGAGGCCGAGGGCCCCGTCGTGGCCGTCAGCGACTGGATGCACGCGGTGCAGGACCAGATTCGCCAGTGGGTCCCGCAGAACTACTGGACGCTCGGTGCCGACGGCTTCGGCTTCTCGGACACCCGCGCCGCGGCCCGTCGTTTCTTCAAGATCGACGGTCCCTCGCTCGCGGTGCGCGCCCTGCAGGCACTCGCCGCAGAGGGCAAGGTCGACCGCGCCGTCGTCGGCCAGGCCATCGAGAAGTACCGCCTGCACGACGTCAACGCCGGCACCAGCGGCAATGCGGGCGGCGAGGCCTGATCACGTGAGGTCCTCCACCGACGGGCCCGGTTCCGCCCCCACGGGCGGGGCCGGGCCCGACCGGTCTGCGGCGACCGCCGCCGACGTCGCCCAAGAGAAGGCCGAGACGCTGGTCTGGCTGCGGCGCATCTCGGGCGACCTGGCCACCGCGACCATCCAGCGCCTCGAAGACACGCTCCCCTGGTACGCCGAGATGCCGCCGGCGCGACGATCGGCTGTGGGGCTCGTGGCGCAGGCCGGCATCACTTCGTTCCTCAAGTGGTTCGAAGAGCCCGCGTCGACCCCCGCGATCGCCGCCGACATCTTCGCCGCCGCTCCCCGCGAACTGCTGCGCAGCGTCAGCCTCACCCAGACCCTGCAGTTGGTGCGCGTCACCGTCGAGGTCATGGAGGAACGCGTCGCCGGGCGCAGCGAACGCGTGCGCGAGGCGATGCTGTCGTACTCGCGCGAAGTGGCGTTCGCGGCGGCCGACGTCTACGCGCGCGCCGCCGAGGCGCGAGGCCTGTGGGACGCGCGCCTCGAGGCGCTCGTGGTCGACTCGATCCTCACCGGCGAGGCCGACGACGAGCTGCCCAGCCGCATCGCCGCCCTCGGTTGGCACGGTCACGGAGAGGTGTCGGTGCTCGTGGGCACCACTCCCCCGCAGCTCGACGTCGACCAGGTGCGCCGTACCGCGCGCAAGCTCGGCGTCGACGTGCTCATCGGAGTGCAGGGTTCGCGCCTGGTCCTCGTCCTCGGCCGCGCCGACCTCCCGTCCCGCGGGGGCGAGGACGTCACCGAGCTGGCCTTCACCGAGATCGCCAAACGCCTCGAGCCGAGCTTCGGCTCCGGGCACCTCGTGCTCGGGCCCGCCGTCCCGGCGCTCGTCGACGCGGGGCAGAGCGCGCGCGCGGCGCTCGCGGGCTTCGCCGTCGCGCGGGCGTGGCGGCACGCACCACGACCCGTCCAGGCCGACGACCTGCTGCCCGAGCGCGCCCTCGCCGGAGACGCCGTGGCCAAGCAGACCCTCGTCGACCGGGTGTACCGCCCCCTGCAGGCCCATAGCGCCGACCTCGTCACGACCCTCTGGAGCTACCTCGACAACGGGCGTTCGCTCGAAGCCACCGCGCGCGAGCTCTACGTGCACCCGAACACGGTCCGGTACCGCCTCAAGCGGGTGTCCGAGGTCATCGGATGGGATGCCACGGGCCCCCGCGAGGCGCTCATCCTGCAGACGGCGCTGATCCTCGGCTCGATCGGCACGGACGCGACGCGCCGACGCGGGCTGGCGGGTCGGCGCCCGGTCGCTTCTCGCTGACCCCGGGCCGGTTCCCCTGGTCGAGTGTCCACGACACACCGGCAGTGGCTCGCGCTACGCGGCGTGTCTTGGACGCTCGACGGAAGGGAGGCCGCGCAGATGCACGGCACGCACAAAGACACGCCGCATATCTGTGTCGATATCTCCAGAAGCGGTCGCGCAATCCTTGACAGGATGGAACGGTGATCATCGCCGTCTTCCCCGGGCAGGGCTCGCAGACCCCCGGCTTCCTCTCCCCCTGGCTCGAGATCGACGGGGCGCGCGAGCGTCTCGAGGTGTTCTCGGAGCGGGCGGGTGTCGACCTCGTCGCCGCCGGAACCGAGTGGGATGCCGATCGCATCCGTGACACCGCCGTCGCTCAGCCGCTCATCGTCGCCGCGAGCCTGTTGTCGTGGGCGGCTCTGTGCGACCGGGCCGACGGCGCCGTCGCCGGCGTCGCGGGACACTCCGTCGGCGAGATCGCCGCATTGGCGGCATCCGGTGTCCTGCGGGACGACGACGCGCTGAGCCTGGTGGGCCTGCGCGGTCGGGCCATGGCCGAGGCCGCCGCGGCGGTCGAGACGGGCATGAGCGCCGTGGTGGGCGGCGACGAGCAGGCTGTGCTCGAGCGCCTTTCGACACTCGGGCTCACTCCCGCCAACTACAACGGCGGCGGTCAGATCGTCGCCGCCGGCGAACTGCCGGCGCTGTCCGAGCTGGCGTCCGAGGCCCCGCGCGGCACCCGCGTGATCGCGCTGCAGGTCGCCGGCGCCTTCCACACCCGGTTCATGGAACCCGCCGTCTCCACGCTGCGCGCGGCCGCCGCCGAGGTGGAGGTCTCGGATCCCGCCCTCCCGCTCTGGACCAACTCCGACGGCTCCGTCGTCGCCGACGGACGCCGCGCGCTCGACCTCGTCGTCGCTCAGGTCGCCTCGCCCGTCCGCTGGGACCGCTGCATGAGCTCGTTTGCCGAGCAGGGCGTGACCGGCATCATCGAACTGTCGCCCGCGGGCGCCCTGACGGGGCTCGCCAAGCGGGCCCTGCGCGGTACCCCCACCGTGGCGGTCAAGACCCCCGACGACCTCGACGCGGCCGTCTCACTCCTGAAAGAAGACCAGGCATGAGCACCCCCACCCTCCGCCAGACCCAGGGCGCGGCGCACACCCGCATCTACGCGTACGGTGCCGCTCGCGGCGAGAACTTCGTCCCGAACGACGACCTCGTCGGGCCCATCGATTCCAGCGACGAGTGGATCCGTCAGCGGACGGGGATCGTCACGCGCGTCCGCGCGAACGCAGAAACGGATGCCATCGATCTGGCCTCCGCAGCCGCGCGCGAGGCCGTCGAGAAGTCCGGGATCGCCCCGGCCGACATCGACGCCGTGATCGTGGCGACCATCAGCAATCCGAAGCAGACGCCCTCGGCATCCGCCATCGTCGCCGACCGCATCGGCGCGAACCCCGCCGCCGCCTACGACGTCAACGCCGCGTGCGCGGGGTTCGCCTACGGCGTCGGCCAGGCCGACGCACTGGTGCGCGCGGGGCTGGCGACGCACGTCGTCGTGGTCGGTGCCGAGAAGCTGAGCGACATCGTCGACCCCACCGATCGCAGCATCTCGTTCTTGCTCGGCGACGGCGCCGGCGCCGTGGTCGTCGGTCCGAGCGACACCCCCGGCATCGGTCCGACCATCTGGGGCTCGGACGGCTCGAAGGCCGATGCCGTGGGCATGAACGCGACCCTCAACGAGTTCCGCGACGGCACGGCCCCCTGGCCGACGCTGCGGCAGGAGGGTCCCACGGTCTTCCGTTGGGCCGTGTGGGAGATGGTCAAGGTCGCGCGCCAGGCCATCGAGGCCGCCGGCATCGAGCCCGCCGACCTCGCCGCGTTCGTTCCCCACCAGGCCAACATGCGCATCATCGACGAGTTCGCCAAGCAGCTCGGTCTGCCCGAGACGGTGGTCATCGGCCGCGACATCGAGACCACGGGCAACACCTCGGCCGCATCCATCCCCCTCGCCACCCACCGACTGCTCGAGGAGCACCCCGAGCTCAGCGGCGGCCTCGCGCTGCAGATCGGCTTCGGCGCCGGACTGGTGTTCGGCGCGCAGGTCGTCGTCCTTCCCTGACGCGCTCGCGTCGAACCCTAGACTGATCGGGGCCTGACAGGCCCGCCCTCAACAAACAGGAGACATCATGGCATTCACCAACGACGAGGTCCTCGCCGGACTTGCCGAGCTCATCACCGACGAGACCGGCATCTCGGCCGACGAGGTCGCGATGGAGAAGTCGTTCACGGACGACCTCGACATCGACTCCATCTCGATGATGACGATCGTCGTCAACGCTGAAGAGAAGTTCGGCGTCACCATCCCCGACGACGAGGTCAAGAACCTCAAGACCGTCGGCGACGCCGTGACCTTCATCACGTCGAACCAGTCCTGACACCTCCCGGTGGGGGCTGCGGCCCCCACCGGTCACGACCTGTCGGCCGCACCAAGGATCCCTCGCTCATGAGCACACCCCGCATCGTCGTCACCGGCATCGGAGCCACGTCCCCCATCGGCGGAACGGCACCCGAGAGCTGGTCCGCCCTGCTCGCCGGTACCTCCGGCGCCCGTTCCCTCGAACACGAATGGGTCGAGCAGTACAACCTGCCCGTCACCTTCGCCGCCGAGGCGCTCGTGCGCCCCGAGACCGTGCTCGAGCGTCCCGTCGCCAAGCGGCTCGACCCCTCGTCGCAGCTCGCGATGGTCGCGGCCAAAGAGGCCTGGGAAGACGCCGGCTCGCCCGACATCGACCCAGAGCGCCTCGGCGTCGACTTCGCCACCGGCATCGGCGGCGTCTGGACGCTGCTGGACGCGTGGGACGCCCTGCGCGAGAAGGGCCCGCGCCGCGTCATGCCCATGACGGTGCCGATGCTCATGCCCAACGCCGCCGCGGGCAATCTCTCTCTGCACTTCAACGCCCGGGCGTTCGCGCGCACCGTGGCCTCGGCGTGCGCGTCGAGCACCGAGTCGATCGTCAACGCCGTGCAGCACATCCGCGACGGCCTCGCCGACGTGGTGATCGCCGGCGGCACCGAATCGGCGATCCACCCGATCACGATCGCGTCGTTCGCGTCGATGCAGGCGCTGTCCAAGCGCAACGACTCCCCCGAGACCGCCTCCCGGCCGGCCAGCATCGACCGCGACGGCTTCGTCATGGGTGAGGGGGCGGGCGTGCTGATCCTCGAGACCGAGGAGCACGCCAAGGCGCGCGGCGCCAAGATCTACGCTTCGATCGTCGGTGGCGGCGTCACCGCGGACTCGTACCACATCACCGCAAACGACCCCGAGGGCCGTGGCGCCGCCCGCGCCGTGCGCATGGCGCTCGAGATGGCGGGCGCGTCGCCCGACGACGTCACCCACATCAATGCGCACGCGACCTCGACCCCCGTCGGCGACCCGAACGAGTATCAGGCGCTGCGCGCCGTGTTCGGTGACCGCGTCGACGAGATCCCCGTCTCGGCCACCAAGGCCTCCACCGGTCACTTGCTCGGCGGAACCGGAGCGCTCGAGGCGATCTTCACGGTCCTGGCCCTGCAGAACCGGGTCGCCCCGCCGACCATCAACCTCACCGAGCAGGACCCCGAGGTGCCCTTCGCCCTGTCCGGCTCGGCCGTCGAGCTCGGCGCGGGCGATCAGCTCGCGATCAGCAACTCCTTCGGCTTCGGCGGGCACAACGCCGTCGTCGCGATCGCCTCGGTCTGAGCGCCCTCGAACGCACCGACGCCCCCTGGCATCCCTCCGACTGCGATCGGGGATGCCAGGGGGCGTCGGTGTTGTCGGACGGGCGATACGCGGTTCCGGTGCCGGGGGCGATCACCGACCTCCGGTAATGGCGCCTCGCGCGTCCGACGGCTCTGACGGGCTGCTCACCCCACTTTGTGCAGCCAGACGATCTGCTGGTCGTCGCCGGCGTGACGGAACGGCTCGAGCTCCTCGTCCCAGGCCGAGCCGAGGGCGACGTCGAGCTCGCGCTGCAGCTCGAAAGCGTCTCCGGCAGCGACCTCCATGGCGTAACGCACCCGGTCCTCGCCGATGACGACGTTGCCCGACGCGTCGGTCTGGGCAAAGTGGATGCCGAGGCCCGGCGTGTGCATCCAGCGGCCGCCGTCACTGCGCGGGGTGGGATCCTCGCTCACCTCGAAACGCAGGTGCTCCCAGCCGCGGATGGCGCTCGCGAGGGCAGCGCCGGAACCGACCGGGCCCTCCCAATAGAACTCGGCGCGGCGGCTGCCCGTCAGGACAGGCTGGTCGGTCCAGTCGAAATTGACGGCACGACCGAGAGCGCGTCCCACCGCCCACTCGAGGTGGGGGCACAACGCGCGGGGCGCGGAGTGGATCAGGATCACTCCGCGCGAAGACGTGATCGCCATGGTTTCTCCTTCGTCAGGTACGTCTTCCCCTACGACCTGTGATGGAGCACGGCGAGTGTTCGGTTGTCCCGGCCATTATCGCCCGCGCATAACGAAATCACAACACTGTGGTTCGTGCCGGTGAGATGCTCAGCCGAACCACAGTGCCCAGTACAGGGCGAAGTTGCGGTTGCCGTAGGCCGAGCAGGGGTCGCCGGTCCCCCATCGCGCGGCCAGGGCGGCGGCATTCGGCTGATAGGGCGTGTAGTTGTACAGCGCCGCCGTGGCGTCATTGGTGATGGTGACGTCGGAGCCGCCGCACGCGGGATCCGGCGAGAAGGCGATGAAGTGCGTCCCCGGTTGACGCATGAAGTTCGACGCCCGGTAGGACGCGAGATCGGTGGCGCCCTGGGCGACCTGCTCGGCGAAGCCGGCCACGCCCCGGTCGCACGGGGCGTCATCGGGACAACGCGCCCCCATCGCCGCCCCCAGCTGCTCGTCGGTGGGAGCGCGGGCGATCCGTCCCGACACGAGACTCTGCTCCTTCTGCAGGGTGACCAGCAGTACCTTCGCCGAGATGCCGCAGGCGCGCTGCACGCGGTCGATGAGCGCGGCCGCTGTCAGATCTCCCCCGTCGACGCCCTCGCAGACCGTCTGCCCCGTGGCGGTCGAGACCACCGGTTCGCGGGCCGCGACCGTGAGACGCAAGTCGGCCAGGCATCTGTCGGAGCGGCACTGGCCGACCTGATCGTCGAGGAAGCGCTGGATCTCGTCGGCGTCCATCGCGTCGCCGTCGTAGAACGCCTCATCGCTGATCAGGGTGCCCGGGTCGAAGCCCGAGAGATCCACGGCCTCGCGGCGCAGCTCGGTGTTCCACCCCGCGACCAGGGAGAACAGCGGCATCACGGCCAGGGCGACCAGGCCCACCAGGACGGTCGCGACGAGGCCGAAGGCCCACCGTCGTCGACGCAGCTGGCGTTGGCGCGCGGTGCGGCGGCGCCGCGGTCGAGTCTTCGCCACCCGTCGATCGTGCCCCATCGCGCTGACCGCGCGCTGCACGTCGGGAACGTGGCGCGTCGGTCAGCGCGGCGAGAGCCGGTCACCCCTGCGTCGGTCAGCTGCCGGGGCGGGGAGTGGGGGCCGAGCCGTCGGTGGGCGGGGTGGGGGCCGAGCCGTCGGTGGGCGGGGTGGGGGCCGAGCCGTCGGTGGGCGGGGTGGGGGCCGAGCCGTCGCTGGGCGGGGTGGGGGCCGAGCCGTCGCTGGGCGGGGTGGGCTTCTCTCCCTCGGTGGGCGGGGTGGGCTTCTCGCCGTCCGCGAGCGGTCCCCTCGGGCCCGGGCCGGCGGGTCCGCCCCCGGGGCCGCACTCACCGGACGCTGATCCGTCCGCGGGTGCTGCGGGCGGGGTCGCCCCATCGGTGGGAGCACCGGGCGTCGTGCCGTCGGCGGGGGCACCGGTCGGAGTCGACCCGGGGGTGGGGACCGCGCCGGGGCCGGTCGCGCCTCCGTCGGCGCTGGAGGCCGACGTCGCAGCGGTGAGCGGCGTCGCGCCGCTCTGTGCCGCGAGCGCCGCCGTGCCGCCCGTCAGCCCCGCGGCGACGATCACGGCGCCCGCGATCAGGGCCGGCCCACGCCAGGCGCGCCGTCGGGGTTCGGGGGCGTCGTCGTGACGCGGGATCGGCAGGGTGGGGTTGTCGTCGTTCATGTTTTCTTCCCGTGCCGGTGACGGTCACCGGCTCTGCGACCACTTTCCGAGCCGGGACTGAAGCGAACCTGAAGTCGGTCGTCCCCCGGCGATCGCATACGCAAGCCATAACCCCCGTCCAGCACTCATCCGTATTGTCGGGCGGATGTCCTCCCCCGCACGCGTGCTCGTGCTCGACGACGACGAGACCATCCGCCTCGCCGTCACGACGGCGCTACGCGCCGACGGCTTCGTCGCCGAGGCGGCGCCCGACGGCACCGATCTGACGGAACGCCTGGGGGCGTTCCGCCCCGACCTGGTGATCCTGGACTGGATGATGCCGGGACCACACGGCATCCGGTTGCTGCCGGTCGTGCGCGAAGCGGGCGACGCGGCGGTCATCATGCTGACCGCGCGAGACGACGTCGAGGATCGGCTGCGCGGGTTCGCCGAGGGCGCGGACGACTACGTCGTGAAACCCTTCACCATGGCGGAGCTGGTCGCGCGGTCGGGCGCCGTTCTGCGCCGACGCGGGCGTCTGCCGCAGACGATCTCGGTGGGTGATCTGGTGGTCGACCCGGATGCCGCGACCGCGCGCCGCGGTGGGGCGACGCTGGACTTGACCGCGACGGAGTTCCGGCTGCTGCAGCTGTTGGCCGAGGGTCGGGGGCGCACCTTGTCGAAGGCGCAGATCCTCACGCAGGTCTGGGGGTACGAGGACTACGACCCCAACCTGGTCGAAGTGCACCTGAGCGCCCTGCGTCGGAAGATGGAGCACAACGGCCCGCGTCTCATCCACACCGTGCGCGGCCTCGGGTACCGTCTGAGTGTCGCGCCGTGAGCGCTCGCCCGGCGGCCGCTCCCCTGCGTTCCGGATCGCTCCGGCGGCGCACGATCGTCGCGGTGCTCGCCGTGGTGGCGCTGTTGCTGGTCGTTCTCGCGGTGGTCGTCGACCTGGCGTTGGGGGCACGTCTGCGCGGGCAGATCGAGGAGCGACTGCGCGATCGCGCGGCGGCGGCCGCGTCGTTGGTCGGCACGGTCGACGACGCCGACCTCGCCGAGCGTCTGTCCGACCAGGGTCTGGCGGTGCGCATCGACAGCGCCGGCGGTGAATCGGCGGTCGCGGGTCCCAGTCCGGAGCAGCTGCGCGACGGCCCGCCCGGTCCGGCGGGGCCCGGCACCGGTCCCGCCGACCGTGTCGAGCCGTCGGCGAGCGCCACGGCAAGCGGCGTCGAGGTGGTGGCATCCGCCGTCTCGGGCGACGACCAGCTCGTGACCCTGCGCTCGACGTTGAGCGACGGATCGACGGTGACGCTGACGGCATCGGCCGTGGGGATCGGCGACACCCTGGCCCAGGTGAGGTGGATCGTGGCGGTGTCCTCGGTCGGCGTCCTGGTGCTCGCGGCCGGGGCGGTGACGTTCGCCGTGCGGCGCAGCCTTCAGCCTCTCGACCAGGTGTCGCAGGTGGCCCGGGCGATCGGGGCGGGCGAGCGCGGCCGGCGGCTGCGCCCGACGCGCGCCGACACCGAGATCGGCCGCGTGGCGACGGCGCTGGACGACATGCTCGACGACGTCGTGGGGGCCGAGCAGGCCGCCCGAGAGGCCGAGCGGCGCCTGCGTGCGTTCCTCTCCGACGCCGCGCACGAGCTGCGCACGCCCGTGGCGGGCATCCGCGCAGCGGCCGAGACGCTCGTGCGCGCCGACCTGGACGGGCCGGATCGTGAAATGCTCGCGGCGCACGTCGCCCGTGAGGCGGCGCGGGCGTCACGTCTGGTCGACGACCTGCTGACCATGGCGCGGATCGACCGTGGCTTGGAGCTCGCGCGCGCCCGGGCGGACCTGCGCGACCTCGTGCGCGCCGAGGCGACGCGCGTGCCGCTCGTGCACCCGTCGTTGCGGGTGCGGGTCGACGTGCCCGACGCCGAAGTGCCCGTGGACGTCGACGTCGACCGCATCGCGCAGGTGCTGTCGAACCTGGTCGAGAACGCGGCGCGGGCCACTGGCGGGCGCGGCGCCGTCGTCCTCGTCGTGGACGGACGCGGGGACGCCGGGATGGCGCGCGTGCGCGTGATCGACGACGGACCGGGGGTTCCCGCCGCCGACCGCAACCGCATCTTCGACCGCCTGGTGCGCCTCGACGAGGACCGCGACGCCTCGGGCGGTGTCGGGCTCGGCCTGCCCATCGCGCGAGGGATCGCCCGCGCGCACGGCGGGGATGTCCGGTGCGTCGCGGTCGACGTCGGCGCGCGGTTCGACGTCACCCTGCCCGGGGCGGCACGATGACCGCCGGTCGTCAGGAAGCGGTGCGTCCGCTCATCGGCTGACGAGCCGGAGTCGGCGGCGGCGCGATCCCCGCGGCGGTGAGGGTGAGACCGTCCGCCCCGCTGGCGTCGTGCATCATCTGATCCACCAGCGCGCGATCGATGACCGGCTCGCGGCCCCCGTAGAACTGCATCACGAGGGCGTTGGACGCGTGGATCCACAGGCTCGCCTGACGCACCCCCTCGTTGACGGGCAGCTGGAGCATGAAGCCCTCGTTGCGGCGCAGCTTGTTCATCACGACGATGCGGAGATGGGCGAGGATGCGGTCGTCGATGTCGAACGATGCGCGGTCTCGATAGATGAGGCGTCCCACGGCGGGTCCTTTTCTGGCGCGTTGAAGCGTACCGGTAGAGCAAGGGCGGGACCACGCTGGGAGGCGAGGCAATGCGGGGATCTCCAGTATCGCACCTCGACGGCGCCGGCGGGGCACTCACCGATATATCGGTGGAGCGGGGCGAATGCTCAGTTTGCGCGGCTTTCCGGGCGATATCGTCAAGGGGATCTGCGATCACCGACCCACGAGAGAGAACACCCGTGAGCCCCCACCGCACCTCTGCCTCCACCGATCAGGAGGGCCGATCTTCGAGCCCTCTCCGTGTGAGAGGGGGTGAGATCTGATGCTGGCTGCGGCCCTGACGCTTCTGTTGGGGATCATCGTGACCCTGGCGATCATCGTCGCCTGCGGATTCTTCGTCGCGCAGGAGTTCGCCTACATGTCCGTGGACCGCGCGCGCCTGTCCGCGCGGGCCGAGAAGGGCGACGCGCAGGCGAAGCGCGTTCTGGCCATCACCAAGCGGACGTCGTTCATGCTGTCCGGCGCTCAGCTGGGCATCACCGTGACGGGACTGCTCATCGGCTACGTCGCCGAGCCGCTCATCGGCGAGTCCATCGGGATCCTGCTCGGCGGCGTCGGCGTCGACCCGGCGGTGTCGGTGCTCATCGGTACCGTGGGCGCGCTGCTGCTGGCGACCGTCGTGACGATGATCTTCGGCGAGCTGTACCCCAAGAACCTCGCCATCGCGAGTCCCGAGCCGCTGGCCCGGGCGTTGGCGGTGCCCACGCGCATCTACCTGCTGCTGTTCGGCTGGCTGATCACGGTGTTCGACGTGGCCGCGAACGCCCTGCTCCGTCTGCTGCGCATCGAGCCGCTCGAGGACGTCGACGAAAGCGCCACCGCGCGGGATCTCGAGGCGATCATCGAAGAGTCCCGCGTCAGCGGCGACCTGCCCGACGACCTGTCGATGATCATCGACCGCATCCTGGACTTCCCCCAGCGTGACGTCGAACACGCCATGGTGCCCCGCTCGCAGGTCGACTCGGTGACACCCCAGACGACCATCGGCGAGGTGCGCGCTCTCATGGCCACCGGCCACACCCGCTACCCCGTCATCGGCGAAGAGGATTCCCCCGTCGGTGTGGTCGAGCTCATCGACATCCTGCGCGAGCAGCCGACGGATGCCGCGCCCGTGGCATCCGTGATGCGCGCCGCCGTCGTGATCCCCACGTCGATGCTGCTGCCGGTCGCGCTGGATCGCATGCGCAAATCGCGTAACGAGCTCGCGTGCGTCGTCGACGAGTACGGCAACTTCGACGGCATCCTGACCATCGAGGACCTGACCGAAGAGGTCATCGGCGAGTTGTCCGACGAGCACGACGCCGAGGTGGCCGAGGTCGCCGCGGTCGGTGACGACGCCTGGACCGTGCCCGGAGATCTGCACCTCGATGAACTGGAGCGCTTGATCGGGCACGACCTCGCCGACACCGACGTCGAGACCGTCGCGGGGCTCGTCATCGACGCGCACGGCGACCTGCCCGCCGTCGGCACGATCGTTCGCATCGCCCTGCCCGAGCGCGCGAGCGAGAGCGTGCAGGGTCTCGACATCGAACGGTGGCTGCTCATCGAGGTGCGCGAGGTCGACCGTCATGTGCCGTCCGCTCTGAAGGTCCAGCTCAACGAGATGGACCGGGACGCCGACCCCGCCGGCGACGAAGACGAACCCGCCGAGGAGGTGGCCCGATGAACGGCTGGACCGTCGCGCTCATCACCACCGGTCTGATCGTCGCGAGCGCGTTCTTCGTGATCGTCGAGTTCGCCCTGCTCGCCGCCCGTCGACACCGGCTCGAAGAAGAGGCTGCAACGAGCGCCTCCGCGCGCGCCGCCCTTCGCGGCGTGAACGAGCTGACCGTCATGCTCGCCTTCGCTCAGCTCGGAATCACCGCGTGCACCTTCCTGCTGGGCGCGATCACCAAGCCCGCGATCGACTACGCCCTCGCGCCCGCGTTCGAGGCGTGGGGCCTGCCGTACGTCCTGGCCGACATCATCGCGTTCATGCTCGCGCTCATCGTGGTGACCTTCCTCCACCTGGTGATCGGCGAGATGGCGCCGAAGTCGTGGGCCATCGCGCATCCCGAGACGGCCGCCAAAGCCACCGGCATCCTGGCCCGCGCCCTCACCTGGCCGCTGCGCCCGTTCCTGCTCTGGATCAACCACATCGCAAACCGCCTGGTGAAGGCCTCAGGGGTCGAACCCGTCGAGAAGGCCGCCGCCGGTGGCCAGGATGCCGACACGATCCGCGAGCTCGTCGCGCATTCCCGGCAGGCCGGCACCCTGGAGCGTCAGTACTCCGAGCCCATCGCCCAGGCGATCGCGCTGGGAACGCTGACCGTCGGTGACATCGTCCGGGCCGATCGCTCCCCCACCGCCGTCGCGGAAGACGCCACGGTCGCCGACATTCAAGCGGTCGCCGCCTCGTCGACGCATCTGCGCATCCTCGTGGGTGCGGGCGCACGCTCGCGCGTCGCCCACGTGCGCGACACCCTCGCCGTCGACCCGGCGACCCCCGCACGGGACATCGCGCGGGAGCCGCTCGTGCTCGCGCCGGACGCCTCCGCCTACGACGCCCTGGCCCGCATGCGCCGCGGCCGCGTGCAGCTGGCGACGGTCGTCGCGGGTGAGCGCCTCGTCGGCGTGGTCACCCTGGACGACTTGCTGCGCGAGATCCTGCCCGGGCCGGGTGAGCGGGTCGACGCGACGCGATAGCGGCGGCTGCCGGCCGCGCATCGCCCGCTCCACGGGGACGCCGTATCGGGCGTCCCCGTGGAGCGCGGCTTTCCCCGCCGGTGCTGGTCGGACTCCGCGCTGTCAAGCCGTCCGATCGGAGGAACGGCGCGGCGTACCGTCGCCGCTGTTCACCCCCCCTCATCTCTTCGGAGGACATCCATGAGCAAGATCTGGTTCATCACCGGCGCGTCCAAGGGCTTCGGCCGTGAGTGGGCCGAAGCGGCCCTCGAGCGCGGCGACAGCGTCGCCGGCACCGCCCGCAACCTCGACGACGTCAAGGAGCTCGAGGACCGCTACCCCGACACCTTCTTGCCCCTGCAGCTCGACGTGACCGACCACGCCGCCGACACGGCCGCGGTCGAGGCCGCGCACGAGCGGTTCGGGCGCCTCGACGTCGTGATCAACAACGCCGGCTTCGGCCACTTCGGCATGGTCGAGGAGCTCTCCGAGGACGAGGTGCGAGCGCAGCTCGAGACCAACTTCTTCGGTGCCCTGTGGGTCACCCAGGCGGCGCTGCCCATCATGCGCGCGCAGGGCTCGGGCCACATCATCCAGGTCTCGAGCATCGGCGGCATCAGCGCGTTCCCGACCGTGGGCGTCTACCACGCCTCGAAGTGGGCCCTCGAGGGCCTGTCGCAGTCGCTCGCTCAGGAGGTCGAGGGATTCGGCATCCATGTCACCCTCGTCGAGCCCGGCGGATACTCGACCGACTGGTCGGGCCCCTCGGCGAAGCGCAGCGACGAGATCGAGGCGTACGCCGAGGTGCGCGAGGCCGCGTCGAAGCGGCCCTCCGCGGCCGACCCGGGAAAGCCCGAGGCCACCCGCTCCGCGATCCTGAAGGTGGTGGATGCCGAGAACCCGCCACTGCGCATCTTCTTCGGCAAGGCGCCTCTCGGCATCGCTGAGCGCGACTACGAGTCGCGTCTGAAGACTTGGCGCGAGTGGCAGCCGGTGTCGGAGGAAGCGCACGGCTCGTGACGAAGGCGCGCAAGCGCAACGTGGGCTGAAGATTGGCGCAATCACCGCAAGACCGCCGATCCGACGCCTAACCTGGCGAAGCGGACGACACGTCGTCCCGCCCCTTCCCGGCTTCGGACCCGAAGCGCGGCCGGGAAGGGGCCCCCGCACCCCGCGCGGGCCCGTCGATGGGATGATGAGCGAGTGAGCACCGGACCCGGCTTTCCCCCGCGGCGCAGCCAGGACCTCCTCCAACGGTGGGTCGACGACTACGCCGGAACCGCCGGTCTGCACGGGGCCCGCGTCGACGTCGCCCCGCAGGACGGCGACGACAGCACTGACACCGGTCTGGTGATCATGCGACCACAGGGGTCGAGGCTTTCGGTCTACATGCAACCGCGTTCGTGGAACGACCCCCTCTGGGAATTGACGATCCCGGCGCGGGGAGACGACGTGGTGATGAGCGCACAGGAACTGGGGGCTCTGGCCTCGGTTGTGCTGGACGCGGCGCGTCTGTGCACGTACCTGCAGTTCCGGTCCTTGGAGTGGGACCGCCAGGCGGGTCGCCGCTGACGCCGCGACGCACGAGCGCACCCGGGCAGAGCAGCGGCTCGACGGAGCTCCGCCTTGCCGTGAATTCAACGAACGTAGGCGTCCACGAGCAGCGGCCCGCGAATGCCCCTCATCGTCTCGACCAGCCGGTCCAGCGTCCGGGAACTCCACGCCGAGATCTGCAGGTCGTGCGCTCCCAGCGGTTCGAGCGCGCCCGTGCGCAGCCGGATGACCTCCCACCGCGCCAGGCGCAAAGCGCGATCCTTGCGACGGTCCGCTTGCTCGCGCCGACCGACATGCTCCAGCCCGTGCCGGCCGATGGTGTCGTACTCGACGACCACGCGGAGCTCGGCGAAGACGAAGTCCGGCCACACCTCTAGATGTCGGAAGAACGGCTTCGCGACCCGCACGGCATTCAGCCCCCGACTCACGGACAATCGCTCGTGAAGATCCGAGCGGATGCGTTCCTCGACGGCGGAGGCGGGTGCGGGCGCGCATGAGGAGGTGAAGGCGGTACCCACCGGCACCTCAGGGGTCTTCTCGCAGAGCGGCTGCACCATCGGCCGGTGACGCGGACGCAGGATCCCCGCCGCCGCGACGGACGGTCCCTCGACCGATGCGCGCATCGGCAGCGCCATCGTGCGCCGAGGACGGGCCTGATCGGTGCACTCGGGGCACCACGCGCTGCGGCGGCGCTCCCGGCCGGGGCGGAGTCGCTGCTCTTCGGGCGTCGCCGCGAAGAGGTGTCCGGTGTCGCACTGCCAGAGCAGCAGAACGTCGGCTGCTGGGGGGACCTGGCTCAAGGCGATGCCCGCGTTCAGCTCGGGGTGGTACTGGCGCACGAGCGCGGGGTACGCCGCCCACGATGCGCGATACGCCCCCACGGCGTAAGGCACGTCCCGACCCTTCGACCACTGTCGTCGAGCCCACCAGGTCTGTACGCGTTCCGCCATGGCGACGAAGCTAACGTCGACCTCCGACATCCACGGCGCGTCACTCGCATCTCTGATGAAGGACCCCCGGCCGACGTGGTCCGGTCGGGGGTCTCGCGTAGGGCGGGTGGGACTTGAACCCACGATCGTCGGGTTATGAGCCCGCTGCCTTGACCAGCTTGGCCACCGCCCCGTGCGACGTCGAGCTTACCGGCAGTGCGCCCTCCTCCACCGGCATGCTGCCCGGGCACACGTCGGAGTCACGGCGGCGATCCGGCACCACGGGTGGCGAGGGGAGATCGCCTCTGTTCACCCGACCCTTCGCGAAGTCGACATCAGCCGGGATCGGCACGATCCCAAGCCGACCGCGACGGCTTCACAGCCGCAGAGCGAGAGCGTTCGCCGTCAGGCCCGCGGCCGTGCCGCACAGCAGGACGGTGTCGCCGGGGCCGATTCGTCCCTCGTCGAGACTGGTCGCCAGCATGAACGGCACCGAAGAAGACACCATGTTGCCGAACTCTTCGACGCGGTCGATGTACGCGTCTTTCGGGATGCCGATCCGACGCATCGCGAGGCCGAGCGCCCTGCTCGCCTGATGCGGGACGACCAGGTCGATCTCCCCGAGACCGAGCCCCGCCTGGTCGAAGAACCGGGCGAAGAAGTCGGGCAGGACGGCGAGCATGCCCAGCAGCGCACGCCTCCCGTCCATCGAGAACACGTAGTCCGCGGGGTCGCCGTCGGCGTAGGACTGGGCCGGATGCAGCGACAGCCCGCCCCGGAGCTCGGTGTCGTGCGCGTGCTCGGGCCACGTCCGTTGCAGACTGCCCAGCACTCCGGGCGTGTCATCAGCGCCCTCTTCGGCGGTTGCTCGCGTCAGCACGATCGCGGCGGCGGCGTCGGAGAAGAGCTCGAAGCTCTCACGGTGACCGGCGTCGAGGAATCGGGAGCCGACGTCGCCCGAGACGATGAGCACTCGCTCGTAGTCGCCCGCGGCGAGGTACCGGGACGCGATGTCCACCGCCGTGATGAAGCTCGTGCAGGTCGAGTTGACGTCGAAGGCGGCGGCGCCGGCGTGAGGCGCGACGCGTTCCATGACGAGTGCCGCCGTGCAGGGGATCGGCTGTACGCCGGCCGCACACGCGGCGATCACGCAGTCGATGTCGTCAGCGCGCAGCCCGGCTCGTCGAAGGGCGTTCTCGGCTGCGGCGGCGAGCATGTCGAGCTGCGACATGCCGTCGGGTATGCGGTGACGCGTCTGGTTTCCGAACGTGAGCATCTGATCGGGGAGGTAGGTCCCCCACCCCGTCAGCCGGCACGGCCGCACGGGACTCTTCCGCTCGATGGATCGATGCCGCATCGCCGTCTCCCTCGTCGTCACAGCAGATTCCGCCCGGCCGGATGGTGATCATGGCTGAAAAGAAGTCGCAGCCCGGCCTGCTCCGCCGCCAGCAGCCTCTGCGCGGTTTCGCGCTGCCGGGTCATGTCGTGACTGACGAGTCGAGGGAGGGGACGGATGCGGCGCTCCGCGCCGAGAAGGTCGCGCCCCCAGGCGGCGTCCCCGGCGAGCAGAACCTCGTGCTCGACGAGGGCACCGAGATGACCTCGAGCGTGACCGGGCAGGTCCACGAGCAGGTACGTCCCATCGCCGAAGAGGTCCGCCGTTCGGAGCCCGTGCGCACCGATCTCGAACTCGGGCAGGGGCAGGACCGTCGCCGTCCGGAACCACGCCGGCAGCAGCCGACGGAGAAGCCCGTCTCGAAGCCGTGGTCGCTCGAGAGTGCGACGCACTCCCTCGCTCAGGATGAATTCCGCATGGGGGAAGAACCTCACGCCCCCGATGTGGTCGGGGTGCAGGTGCGACAGGACGACGTGCGTGATCGAGGAGGGGTCGAGCTGCTCGGCGATCGTGTCGCCCGCCCCGACGCGCGGCGGGAGCATCTTGCGGTACGCCCACCCGGTGGGGCCGGCTCGCCACGGCGGGGGCGCGTAGCCGGTGTCGAAGAGCACGCGGCGTGAGCCGGATCGGTACAGGAACGCGCCGGCGGGAAAAACGCGCCGCTCCCGGCGGGCGCCGCGCAGCAGTCGACTCATGTCGTGGGAGGTCTCGCCGCAGGCGAAGTACGTGAGGTCAGACACGCGCATACCCCGCGAGACTCTGGTCGAGCGAAACGATCGGCCGATACCCGAGAAGATCGCGTGCGCGCGAGATGTCGAGGGTCTGCGAATGGGCGATCGTCGTGACGGTGTAGCGCGTGACGGGCGGCTCCGGATGTCCGGGGAGAAGGCCGCACACCACCTCGAGGAATCCCGCCGCCGCGTAGACGACCCTGGTCGGTACCCGCCGGTACCGCGGCTCGAGACCCAGCTCCCCGAGCAACTGCTCGAGCACCGCGCGGAACGGGCGAGGATCGCCGTTCGTGATGTTGATCGCCTGTCCGTGCACGCCCGGCACCTCGGCCGCGAGCCGCACCGCCAGCGCGACGTTCTCGACCGCGGTGAGGTCGACGACTCCTCGTCCGCCGCGCATCAGAGGGATGCCGAACCGCTCGCGCACGCGCAGGATCCGGGGCACCAGGCTGGGGTCGCCGCGACCGATGATGCCGCGGGGACGGAGGATCACGATCTCGGGCCCCGCGCTCTCCGCGGACGCCGCCTGCAGCAGGGCCTCCGCTTCGAGCTTCGAGCGGATGTAGCCGTTCATCGGATGCCGCGGATCGACGTCGTCCTCCCGGATGCCGAGCCGGTCGCGGGGGGCGGCGTAGATCCCCGGCGACGAGATGTGCACGAGCCGGCGCGCCCCCGCGCTTCGGGCGAACTCCAGGACCCGCGCGGTGCCGGTCACGTTGGCATGCTCGAACTCGGCCCAGCGACCCCACGGTGACGAGAGCGCCGCGCAGTGGACGACGACGTCCACGGGGCGGCCGAGATCGACCCGGGCGAGGTGGTCGAGGTCGCCGACGAAGGTTTCTCCGGCGGGGAGGGCGGCGGCGTTCCGGCCCGACGCGATCACGTCGTAACCGTGGGCGCGCAGGTCGCGCACGACGTGCCCGCCGAGGAATCCACTCGCGCCGGTGACGAGCGCCGTCTCTCCTCGAGGCGCCACGTCAGGCGTCGCACCCTCGGTTTCGCGAGCCCTCATCCGGCCGAGTCTAGGGCCGCCGGCCCCTATGCTTCGGGTTATGCGGATCGCCCTGGTGACCGACTACTACCTCCCCACACTCGGCGGCGTGCAGACCGCGGTCAAGTCCCTCCGCGAAGCACTCACCCGGGCGGGCGTCGAGGTGACGGTGTTCTGCCCGCTCGCTCGGCCGAGCGACGATCCGTCGATCGTCGCGCTGCCGACGTCGCGGACGTTCCGGCCCGACGGCTACCCGTTCGCCTGGCCGCCGCGCGACGTGGCGGCACTGCTGCGTCGGGAGCTCGCCGAGCGGCGCATCGACGTGGTGCACACGCACTCCGAGATGTTCGCCGCCCTCGCGGGAGTGCGCGCAGCGCGCGAGGTGGGGCTTCCCATCGTCCACACCATGCACGGTCGCGTGGATGTCTACACGGCGAGTGTCCTTCCCCTCCCCCAGGTCACCGTTCCCTTGCTTGCTGCCCTGCACGCGCGCCATATCAGCCATCGCGGTCTTCGTGTGCGCGCCGACTCGCCGTACACCGCCACCCCGCAGGCGCGGAGCATGTGGCGGCTCATGCTCGCTCAGTCCCGCGCGAGCGACCAGGTGATCGTCCCGTCGACGCACTTCGCGCGAAAGCTCTTCGAGCAGGGGGTGCAGACGCCCATCTCGGTCGTTCCGAACGGGCTCGAGCAGAGTGTGCTCGACCGCATCGGCACGCCGCTCGAACGTCAATTCACCCCCGGGGACACCCTTCGTCTGCTGTGGGTCGGTCGACTGTCACCCGAGAAGCGCCCCGCAGTCCTCGCCGATGCAGCGCGATCCTTCGCTCCCGGCGTCTCGGTGGACGTCTACGGCGACGGCCTCTCGCGACGGTCAATCGAGAAGATGGGCGCCCCCCTCACCCTGCACGGGTCGGTGTCGCAGCACGAGGTGCTCGACGCGATGCGGGCCAGCCACGTGCTGGTCTCGAGCTCGTTCGACTTCGACAATCAGCCGATGGTGATGCTCGAGGCGGCGGCATCCGGTCTTCCCGTGCTCTTCTGCGACCCGGACCTCAGCGAGGTCGTGCCTCCGGGCGGTGGTCTTCTCGCCGACACACCGGATGCCGCGGGGATCACCGCACTCGTGGACCGACTCCTGCGGGAGCCGGCGGCGATCGCGACCGCCAGCGCGGCCATGATCCGTGGACGCGCGCAGGTCGAGCAGCGACTCGCCCCGGTGCTCGAGGTGTACGAGTCCGCGATGAACGCCGCCGAATCAGCTCGCTGACGCCGTGCACTCCTTGCGACCTTCACCGGTTATCCCCACCGCGCTCCAGGTTCGCGAAGCCGCCCACGGGATTCGTTAGGGTGTTGCCGAGCTGACACGAGGGGGCCGCGTGGCGGGAAGAACGCACATCATCATCGATACCGATGTCCTGGCGGAACAGGCGTCGACGCTGGGACGCGTGAGCGATTCCCTGGATGCCGCCGCCTCCGCCGCCGCAGCACCGCTGCCGAGCACGGCGTTCGGCCTTCTGGCGTCGGGCATCGTGATCGGGGCAGCAAACGGTCTTGCGAACACCACCGCGCAGCTGCTGTCGAATGCGCATGAACTCATCGTGACGATGCAAAAGGGCGTTCAGGTCGCACGAGAGTCGTTCGAGGACGTCGAGGAGCAAGCTGTCGCGGTGATGCGGGAGTTCGAATCGTGAGCAGCGCAGCCGCCGTCGCTGCGCAGTTGCGCAGTGAGTCCTGGGCCGCCGGTGCGTCGCGCTCGTCCGGTGGGGGGTGTGATGGCATTCCCGGGTTCGCGGGATGGTTGGTGGCCTACGTACAGCCGCTGCCTCAGTGGATGGATGAGCTGCAGGGCGATCCGGGCGCCATAGCCATGCGGTCGTCCGAGTGGAGAACGGTCGAGTCGTCGGTGTCGGAATTGACACTCGACCTCGCGTCCGCCGCGCGGGCTCTCGACGACCTCGACGGTCGCACAGTTCGAGCACTGCGTCAGCGGTACGAAGAAGTCTCTCGAGTGTTGACGGAGGTGCAGGACTGGGCGGGAGCTGCAGCATCTGCCTTAACCCTGGCCTCGACCCTCGTCACAGCCTGCCGCGACGCGATCTGCGGCTTGCTCAACGCCCTCGCACGTCTATCCGACTCCCTGACGAGCTTTACCCTGAACCCATTCGACAAGCTCGACGCAATCCGCGAGTTCGCGGACGCGTCGTGGGATGTCGTCGTGCTCGCTCGGGATCTGATCGAGCAGTTGCTTGACGCCCTCGGAGAGCTTGGGCGCTTGCTCGAGGAGCTTGCGCCTATCGTCGCGGAGGGGTTGACCCTCGTGCGGGATATTTTGGGGCGCATCACGCCGGGCATCGCAATGTACGGCGGTGGGGTGGCGGGGTATCTGCTCGGGACAGGCCTTGGCGATTTGCTGCGATTCACACCGCGTGTGACGGAATTCGACTCTGCCAACGCAGTCAATGTAGAGGAGTATCAGAACCTGATGGATCAAGGTGAAATTACCTCACCGCGTGACCTTATCTCGAGGAACAAGTTCATCGACGGGATTGGCAGTACTGAGTCCACGGCCCTCAGCGTCGCGAGAGTTCGCCGCGAAGATGGGACTACCTACACCCTCGTGAACCTTCCGTCGACTCTCGACTGGGGCGCACTCAAGGCCGTGCTGAGCGATGGCGACTGGGCCGACACTTTCACGGATGCGGGGCCGGTGAACGATCTCGACAGCAACATCGCACTGATGTTGATGGACAACCCGCTCTTTCGAACGCAATACGAGCGTGCCGTTATGCAGGCACTATCTGATGCCGGGGTGCCGCCTGGCTCGGACGTCGTTTGGTCAGGATTCAGTCAGGGCGGGATCATGGCTGGCAATCTCGGAGCGGATACGTCACTCCCATACAAGACCGTTGGTGTGGTGACGAACGGTGCGCCCATAGACAATTTCAACATCCCTCCGAGCGTGCCCCTGCTGCAGGTAGAGCACGCTTCCGACCCCGTTGCGAAGCTGGACAAGACCCCGTATGAATTTCATCCGCGCATGAAGGGCACTCCGTGGGCTCCAGCGGTCGGTCTCACGGCAACGGTCCCTTCCAACGTTGACTGGGTCGTGCTCCCCGATCCGGGCGGTGATTCCGACGTGAATCAGACACACAATGCGGCGACGTATGAGCGCGATTTCGGGAGGTACCTCGATTCGGGCGGTCGACTGAAGAATGATTGGAATTTCCTGGACGGCCAAGTCGAAGAGGTCTACGTCGCGAGAACGGGGGAATGAAATCATGACGGACGAGCTCGAGGCGCGCCTAGATGCCATTCGATCGCGCTTGGATACGCAAATCGAAGCGGCCAGGGCAGCGAGGGACGCAGTCGCCGCTGACGCAGAGGAGTTGCGTTCCGTTGAGTCGACGTCCCGAAGCGCCAACGGAGAGTGCGAGGTCACTGCTGACGCGGACGGCGTCGTTTTGAGGGTGCAGCTTGCGTCACGTCTTAGCGACATACGCGCGCTTGAGAATCTTCTGGTCGAAACGATCGCGAAAGCACAGAGGTCTGCGCGCGATGCGGCATCGCAGAAGGCAGCGCGTTTGCTTGGAGATACATCGTTTCCTGGCGCACACTTGCGCGCGGCTCATCGGACGGGGGCCTGACGTCGATGGCTCCCAGACTTGATGTGCGACTTGGTCCGCTCCTTGACCATGCTGTGACCCTTGAGGCGCAGGCCGCCCGTCTTGACGAGGTACTGCGCCAACTGGCGGTGGATGTAGAAATGCTTCGCTCGAACACATCCGGAGACGCGTCTGTGGCAGCACTGGCCGCGAGCGATCGGTCGATCGCTGAGGTGAGGCAGCGCAGGGACCGGCTGGGCAGGAATGCGAATGTCATCCGCAACCTGTGCGAGGTCTACGACACCTGCGACCTGGCTGGTGCGAGGGCACTAGGACAATGATGCGCACTCACACCCGGATGACGACAACAGCGGTTCTCCTCGCGGCGGCAATCTGTTTGCTCCCCGGTTGCGTCAGCTTTGGGCCTTCGGGCCAGGAGCGCGCCGACCAGCTTGCCGCGCAGCTCGAGTCCCAGGATCTCGGCATCAGTGAGGTGACTGCGGATTACACAGCGTCGATCTCGAGCACGATGATCGTGCGCATCACCCTGGACCCCTCAATTGCGGAATCCAGAAGTGTGTCTCAGGATGCTCTTCGGCCAATCCTCACAACCATCGGCCGCGGCACGGACGAAATGCGCCTGGGATCCATGGATTTATACGCGAGAGACCCGGAGGGTCAGGACGTATCGCTCGCTGCAGCAGCAAGCGAGCTCGGTCTCACGGACGCGGTGCACGGGACGTCTCTCACCTTGCTGCAATCTGATTTGCGGGCCATCAGGGGATGGTAATTCCTGCATTGCCGCCATGGCGGCGGACGATTTCGGCATTGCCGAGGCTGTCCGCGGGGATTCGCTCTCCCTCATCGGTGAACGCCTCGACACTCTTGCAAAGCGGTGAGCGGCGCGTGCTCCCTTCTAGCCGAAGCTGGCGGCATGGCCGCAGGCGGAGGGTGAGCGCGGGGACCGTGGCCTGTGCCGTGATCCTGTGCCTATCAGCGTGTGTCAGTGGACCGAGCGCGGAACAGAAGGTGGACCAGCTGTCCGCGGCGCTCCCGTCCGCCGAAGGAGGCATACGCAGCGCGGACGTGGCCAGAACGCCCTCCTCCGCGGGGAGCCTGACGGTGACGGTGACGGTGACGGCCGACGGCCTCGACCCTGCAGGCCGCGAGGTGAGAACCGACACCCTGGAGCGCATTCTCGAGGTGACGGCCGACAACGCGGCGGACATGCGGGTGACCACCCTCCACCTCTACGCCGACGACGAAGAGGGCTCCGATGTCTCGTTCACCGACGCGGCGGCGGATCTGAGGCTGCAGAAGTCCCTCAACGGCGATTCGTTGACGCTTGTGGCGGAGGAGTGGACCTCTTTCGCCGAAGGGTAGGCGGACGCGGCCATCGCACCCGGCGAAGGCAGGTCCAACGGCATCCGGGATCTGTCGGAAACGCCCCGCACTGGGGCCGGTCGTTCAGTGGGGCGCCGGCAGGCGGGGCACCCAGCAGCGCACCCCGCGGGCGTAGGCACGATAGTCGTCGCCGAATGCGGCGGCGAGATCCGCCTCCTCGTGCGGGCGGATGGCGTAGTTCCACACCAGCGAACCGGTCAGCGCGTACGCCACGACCATCCACGACGACAGCAGCATCCCGACTCCCACGCCCTGGGCGATCCCGGCCATCGCCATGGGGTTGCGCACGAACCGATACGGACCGGCGACGACGAGACGATTGGGCATCGCCGAGGGCAGAGGGGTGCCGTCGCCCTTCGTCGTGAGCGACGCCGCCGACCATACGCCGAGGGCGCTCGCGGCGAGCACGAGCACGGCGCCCGCGACGACGACCCCGGGAGGAAGGTCGAGCGCCACCCGCCATCGCAGCTCCAGAGCCCGGATGACCACGGGCAGCACGACGAGGAAAAGGCCCCAGAACACCACGATCTGCGCGGCGGTCGCCACGATGTGCGCCGTCGGCGTGCGGCGCGGACGAGCCGGGCGGAAGGCGAAGGGACCCACCAGCAGCCACGCGGTCGGCACGCGCCCCCACGTCAGCACGCACCAGGCGAGGACCGAACTCGCGGTCGCGGCGACCATCAGGACCACTCCCGCCCCGGCCAGCGTCGACACGGTGGCGTAGAGCCCCAGCATGACCGTCACGATCAGCGTCCACACCGACGCGATCGTCGCGGATGCGCGCGCCGCGCGGAGCGGGAGTGCTGCGGCGAGGGCGGAGGCGACGACGAACAGCGGGATGTCGAGGACGGCGACCACGACTGGATCGAGCTCGCCCAGCGTCGCCTCGCGGACCGGCTCCGCGACGAAGACGGCGACCCACCAGGCGGCGCCGCCCGCCGCCTGCAGCGCGAAGTACGCGCGTGCGAGCCGTTCCCCGCCGGGCGTGACCATCGGTCGGACGATCAGTGGACCCGAGGCTTCGCCGGCTTGCCGTCAGCGGTGATCTGCGGGTGGTGCTTGGTCAACTGGACCACGCCCCACGTCGCGATCGCGCCGGCGATGACGAAGCCGATGAGCGCCCACGCGGGGGCCGTCGACGCCTCGCCGAGAACCAGCAGGCCGATCAGCACCGCGACGATCGGGTCGATCACGGTGAGCCCGGCGATGACGAGGTCGGGCGGGCCGACCGAGTACGCGGTCTGCACGAAGTACGCGCCCACCGCGACCGCCGCCAGCAGCGCCACCAGGCACAGCAGCGTCAGCCACTCGAAGTTGCCCGCCTGGGCGCGGCTGATGACGACCTTCGCCAGGGTCGCGACGAAGCCGTAGATGACGCCCGCGGCCATGATGTAGAACAGCGCCTGTGCGCGACGGCGGACGAGGACCCAGAACACGCCGAACACGATCACGACCGCGACCAGGATGCCGAGGATGATCAGCAGTTCGCGTTCGGTGACGACGTGCTCGGTGGCGAAGAACGCCGCGATCGTGACGAACACCAGGATGCCGCCCACGCACAAACCGATAGCGACGAGCGACTGCCGCGTCGGCCTGTGCCGCGAGACCCGGGCGTTCAGCACGGTCGTGATGACCAGGGCGATGGCGCCCAGCGGCTGCACGAGGATGAGCGGAGCCACTGACAGCGCCGACAGCTGGCACACGATCGCCAGACCCAGCATGATCGTGCCCGCGACCCACGACGGGCGGGTGAGCAGCGACGTCAGCTGCGAGCGCGAGAGGCCGCCGGTGGTCTTGCCGCCCGAAAGGCGTTCGACCTTCTGCACGCCGCGGTGCTGATACTGCGCGCCGAACGACATGAACACGGCACCGAGCAGTGCCAGCGGGATGCCGAGCAGGATGCGCGGGTCGCGGAAGACGCCAACGAGCTGGTCGATTCCGTCGCTGAGGGTGGCATCGAGCGGAGTCACCCCTCGACGATAACCGCACGGCTGCTGGATAGGCTGGAGGCGTGGCCGTACTCCCGATCCGCATCATGGGCGATCCCGTGCTGCACGCCCCCGCCGCCCGTGTCGATGAGATCACCGACGAGGTGCGTCAGCTCGTCGCCGACATGTTCGAGACGATGGATGCCGCCCCCGGCGTCGGTCTCGCCGCCCCCCAGGTGGGTGTGGGGCTGCGCATCTTCACGTACACCTACGAGGACGACGAGGGTCAGCCGTGGCGCGGCGTCGTCCTCAACCCTGAGCTGTGGATCCGCCCGGTCGAGCCGGGCTACCCCGACCCCGACGAAGAGAGCGAGGGGTGCCTGTCCTTCCCCGGCGAGCGTTTTCCGCTGCGTCGTTCCGAGGCGGCGCTGCTCACCGGCACCGACCTCGACGGTCACGCGGTGCGCATCGAGGTGACGGGGTGGCGCGCGCGCATCCTGCAGCACGAGTTCGACCACCTCGACGGCGTGCTGTACGTCGACCGTCTGGACGACGAGGACGCGCGGGTCGTCGCCAAGATCGCGAAGAAGCGCAAGTGGGGCAAGCCCGGAGCCTCGTGGATGCCGGGGGTCGACGATACCGACGCGTGAGCGTCGTCACGGGTGCGGCGCCGGGGCGCGGCATCCGGAACCGTTCCGGCTCAGCCCTCGATGATGTTGGGGGTGAAGCGGCAGTAGTAGTCGGTGATGGGTCCGTCGGACTCGCGGATGCCGACCCCGTACGCCTCGTCGTCGACGATCCAGGACCCCAGGACGGGGTGGTTGCTCCCCCGCGCGCCGAGGAAGTCGGGCAGCTCGTGGTACTGCTGCCAGACGCGTTCGCGTCCGAGTCCCTCGCGGCGGTACTCCTGCCCGTTCGAGGTGACCGTGCCGTCGGCGCGGTGGACGCGGATGCCGTCGCCCTCGCGGCCGAAGACGGGCTTGACGACGAAGTCGTTCATGCCGTTCGGCCCGTCGGCGTAGGCCGGCAGCAGGTTGGGGTGCCCGGGGTACAGGCGCCACAGGGCGACGAGCAGGAGTTTGTTGGACAGCAGCATCTTCCACGCCGGCTCGTACCAGTGGCCGAAGAGTCCGCGGCCGGCGATGAGCAGCGCGCCGAACTCCTGGTCGCCGGTGACCCTGTCCTCTCCCGAGACGAGGTCCTCCCAGGGGTAGAGCTTGAAGAGGTTGCGGATGACGGGGAACTGCGTGCCGGGTTCGTCGCCGGGCAGGGCGGCGATGCTGCGGGACGAGCCCCACGGCTCGGGGACGCCCACGAATTGACGGGCCCCGTGGTGCCAACCGATGTCCTTCATCTCGATGCCGGTGTGCTCCCACCCGGCCTCGGCGGCGAGGTCGCGCATGTAGGCGACGGTGTCCCAGTCCTCGCCGTAGGTGTCGGCATCCGAGTGGGCCACGAACAACCGCCCGCCCTCGCCCTCGTTCAGCGAGCGGTGCAGCAGGGCGCGCCACCGGGCCACCAGGGCCTCGTGCAGGCCGTTCCACTGGTCGGTGCCGGCCGGCACGGCACCGCTCGCGATACGGTCCTGCAGCCACATCCACTGCGTCACCGACGCCTCGATGAGACCGGTGGGGGTGTCGGCGTTGTACTCGAGCATCTTGGCCGGTGAGCCGTCTCCGGCGTAGGCCAGGTCGAAGCGCGCGTAGACGTCGGGTTCGGCCTGCTCGAGCGACCACTGCGCGAACTCGAACGCCCGCGGGGGCAGTCCGAGGGTGCCGAGTTCGCCCGTGGCGAGGTATCGCGCCGCTTCGCGACTCATGCGGTGCAGCTCTTCGGTCTCGCGCTCGAGCTGCTCGACCTCGGGCAGGGTGAAGACGTAGGCGGCGCCGTCGTTCCAGTACTCCACCGCCGAGCCGTCGTCGCGAACGGAACGCGAGTAGATCAGACCCGACTGCTTGATCGTGCGCTCCCAGTCGGGGCGCGGGTCCATCTCGATCCGGTGCATCAGCCGCCGAAGCCTCCGCCCGAACCCGACCCGCCGAAGCCGCCGCGCGACACGCTGTCGCCGCTGCTCGAGATGCCCTTCGCCGCGGTGCGACCGGACGGCAGCGTGTCGGTTCCACCCGATACGGGCTGACCGACGGCGGGGACCGTCCGGCTGCTCGTACCCAGGGGGAGGAAGTACCACCCGGCTCCCCCGCCGTGGTTGTTGCAGTCGTCGTCGGGCAGACGCTTCTCGGTGGCGTTGTCGCGGCAGATCTGCGCGTAGTCCTCGGAGACGTTCGTCCCCTGCCCGCAGCCGGTGAGCGTCGCGGCGAGCGCGGCGACCACGCCGACGGTGACGGTGCGGGAGGCGCGGCGGCGCGCGTGCGGATGCATGGGGGTTCTCCTCGGGGATGCCGGTTCGTCGGCTCCTCGGCGATGCTCTCACACCCCGGTGGCCGCGGGCGTCGGGAGCCGGTCCGCGTCGGGTCAGCGCGCGAAGGCGTGAAGGCCAAGGTCGTCGCTGAGGGCCTCGCTCGCGACGCGTCCCCGGACGCTCGTGCCCTGCTCGTCCAGCGGCGGGCTGACGACCGCAGCGCCGAGGCGTCCCCGCGCGGCCAGGACGATACCGCCCGAAACGCTCGACTTGGCCGGGACGCCGACCGCCCGCATCCACCGCCCCGATCCGTCGTACATCCCGCAGGTCGCCATGACCGACACGACGTCGCGGGCGACGCGCTCGGGGACCACGCGGACGCCCGTCCGGGGGTTGACCCCGCCCCCCGCGAGGGTGGCCCCCATGACCGCGAGGGTCTCGGCATCCACCAGGGTGGCGCAGGCCCGTGCGTAGACGGCGACGGCGTCGTCGGCCGAGGCCCTGAGCTGCCCCTCGGCGCGCAGCAGGTGCGCGAGCGCGTGGTTGCGGTCGCCGAGCAGATGCTCGTCATGGGCGACCTCGTCGTCGACGTCGAGATCGCGTCCGGCGAAGGCCGAGAGGCCGGCGGCGATCCGGTCCATCCGCTGTCGGGGACCGGCGCCCTCCACGAGCGACGCGGTGACGATGGCGCCGGCGTTGACCATGGGGTTCGGGGGGCGCCCGGTGCCGCTCTCGAGCACGATCGCGTCGAAGGACTCCCCCGTGGGCTCGATGCCGACCCGGTCGAGGGCCGCGCCGTCGGTGTCCAGCAGTGCGAGGGCGAACAGGAACGGTTTGACCGCCGACTGCACGCTCACGGGCACGTCGGACTCGGTGCTGCCGAGCACGGTGCCGTCCGGCAAAGCGATCGCGATCGCGCAGAGGTCGGGGTCGGCGGCGGCGAGCGCGGGGATGCTGTCGTCGACCCGGCCGTCCCGGTGGTGCCGCACGCGTTCGCGCAGCTCCTCGACGTCGTAGCGGGAGGGATCGGGGTGCGGGGGCGCCGCGTGCGGGGTCACCCGCTCAGCCTGTCAGGAATCTCGGCGGGTCCACCGGCGATTGCGTCTTCCGGCGCTCGGTCCGACGCTTCGGTGCGATGGCGTGACACCGCCGGAGCGGTGTCGCCGACCGGTGGGCATTATGCGCGTCGGGCGCTTCGGTCGCCACCCCGGTCCGGCGCGCACCGCCGCGCCGTACTGTTCTGACAGAGGGGTGGCCGCTCGGCATCCCTCCCGCTGCTCGCCCCCGGCGGCGCCTGTTCCCCCGAGGACCCGATGAGCCACGCTCCCGACCTGCCGATGCCTCGCACGGGCGACATCCTCGGCGGGCGCTACATCCTGCGCGAGCGTATCGGTGCCGGTGGCAGGGGCCGTGTCTTCCGCGCCCGCGACGAGGTGCTCGCGCGGGATGTGGCGATCAAGGTGTTCCCGGTCGGCGGCGCGGATGAACCCGCGTCGACCCGGCGGATGTCCGAGGCGCGCGATCTGGCGGTCCTGGATCACCCCTCGCTCGTCACCCTCTACGACGCGCGTCTGGGTGCCGGCGATCACGTCTACCTCGTGATGGAACTGGTCGACGGCCCCTCGCTGCGCCGACGCCTCGACGAGGCCCCGGTCCCGGCTCGTGAGGTGGCGGCCCTGCTGGGCGATCTGGCCGGTGCCCTCGCCGTCGTCCACGCCGCCGGCATCGTGCATCGTGATGTGAAACCGTCGAACGTGCTGCTGCGTCCCGTCCGCGGTCGCGATGTGCCGTTCGAGGCGGTGCTCGTCGACTTCGGCGTGGCGCACCTCGTCGACGCGGCACAGTCGACCCCGCCGGGCCCGGTCGTCGGAACGGCCGCCTCTCTCGCTCCCGAGCAGCTGCGCGGCGAGCCGCCCCGTCCGGCCTCCGACGTCTACGCGCTCGGCCGGCTCGCCCTCGAGGCGCTCACGCGACGGCCCTCGTTCGGGGCCGACTCGCCACGGGAGGGGGTGCCGTCGCGTCCGGCCCGCCGACCCGAGGTTCCCGCCGACCTCGGCGACGGATGGCGGTCGCTGTTGACGGCGATGACCGCGCCCGATCCCGATGCCCGCCCGTCGGCCTCCGAGGTCGCCCGGAGGGCGTCGACCCTCGTCCCGGGCTCCGAGGAGCTCGAAACCCGCCCGCTGCGGACGACCCCCTGGGCGGACGACCGGGTCCGGGCGCGCGTCGCGGTGTCCGCCCCGACGCCGGGCGGGGCAGCGGTGGTCGGCGGTTCGCCCGCACAGCCCCCGGTGACGACCCCGGAAGAGGGCGGCGCGGGTCGCGGCGTCGCGGAACCCGGCGGCTCGCGAGGCGAGACGACAAGAGCCGCCGCATCCGTCTCGCGCGCGGGAAAATCGCGGCGCAGGACTCTGCGCGGCCGCCGCGTCATCTGGGCGACCGCGGCTTCGGCCGCCGTTGTGGTGGTCGGCGGTCACCTGCTGGCGTTCTCGTTGGGCGCGGCGGGGGGCGCGACCACGGACCGCCCGCCCCTCCCCGCGTCGAGCCCGTCGCCGGCCCTCGCCGAGCGTTCCACGCCCGCCCCGGCTCCGACGTCCGCCGTGGCGCCGGTCTCGTCGACGGATGCCGATCCCGCCCCGTCTCCGCGGGGTCGGGTCGACGAGGGGCCCGTGCCCTCGACGCCGGCGGCGCCCACTCTGTCCGCGCGCGCCACGCCCCCGGTCGGCGAACCGCAGCCCGCATCGGGCCGCCCGTCCGATCCCGCGGTCGACGTCACCCCCGGACCCACTCCTGTCGTCGAACCCTCGATCACCCCGTCTCCGACGCCGGATACCGATGCCGATCCCGACCCCGATCCCCGTCCGGACGACGGAGTGCTCCCGGGTGAGGGCGGGTCGGCCCCGGAGCCGACGATGCCGGGGGCCATCCGCGGCGAGGGGCCGGTGCTGCGGCCGGGGACGAGCGCGAGCGGACGCTGATCGGTCCGGGCGCGGGCACGGACGGCCGCGACCACGTCGCGTCCCGGCGGACGGCCTCGACACCGCGCTTCATCCGACAACGACGAAGGCCCGTCTCGAACGAGACGGGCCTTCTGCGGCTCCCCGGCTTGGACTCGAACCAAGAACCTATCGGTTAACAGCCGATTGCTCTGCCAATTGAGCTACCGAGGATCATGCTCACCTCGCGGCGGGCAACCCCACGATACTAACAGGATGCGCGCGTCACGAAGAAATCAGGGCGCCGAAAGGCGACGCTCGGGCGTGCCGTCGGGCGTCCACTGCACCGCACGATCGCCGTGGCCGAGTCCGATGGCGTGCCCCGCGTGCAGCACGAGTACATCGGCATCCAACTCCCGTGCCGCGTCGGCGTCGTTCGTGACGATGAGCGCGGCCATCCCCCGCTCGTCACGTCGGCGGGTCAGGGCCGCTCTCGCCGCGGCCCGCACCTCGAGGTCGAGATTGGCATAGAGGTCGTCGGCGACGAGCAGGCGCGGCTCGAGCACGAGCGCGCGCGCCAGCGCGACGCGCTGCCGCATACCGGCGCTGAGCTCGTAGGGGTACTTCGGAGCCGTGCCCAGCGGCAGTTCCATCTCGTCGAGCAGCGTGGCGACCCGCACCGCGAGCGCACGCGGGTTGACCTTGCGATCGCGGCTGGTGATGGGCTCCGAGATCACATCGTGCACGGTCAGGCGCGACGGCAGCGACGCGCCGGCCCCCTGCGGCAGGTAGCCCGTGTGGAACAGCCATTCGCGTCGGGCGCGGCCCGGGCGCCGTGCCGAGATGCCGTGCACCCGTGCATCGCCGCCGACCACGGTCAGACCGTCATCGGGATGACCGGCCAGCAGCGACACCAGCGAGGTCTTGCCCGACCCGGTCGCCCCGCGGACCACCAGGGTCCGTCCCGCCGGGAGCGTGACGGTGATCCCGTCGATGACCCGCACGCCGTTGCGGGCGAGCGAGAGGTCGTCGGTGCGGAGGGCGACGTCGGTGTCGAGGGGCCGGGGCATTCCCTCATCCTCACCCACCGCGCGCTCTCGCACCAGTCGACCGGGCTCAGCTGACGACGAGACGCTGGCGGTCGGCATCCAGTTCGCGCAGCCGCAGGCGCAGTCGGCGCCCCTCTTCGCTCTCGGGCGGAACCCGCTGGATGCCGCGCAGCAATTCGTCCTTCTCACGTTGCAGTTCGCGCACGAGCAGGCCGCGGGCGAGATCGTTCGCCGAGGCGACGGCGCCCTCTTCGGTACGCGCGGGGAACTCGGCCGTCAGCAGCTCGGCCGCCAACGATCGGAAGGGCTCGCGCACCGCCTCGACGGCGGTCACCGCCCAGCCGGCCTGCGACAGGTCGGTCGCGGCCAGGGCACTGCGCACCGCCTCGAGGGCCGGATGGCCGAACGGCGTCTGCAGGGCCCGCAGGAAGATGTCGGGGTCGATGCGGTGCCCGTACTGCAGGAAGGCCATCATCGCCCCCCGCTCGAGCGCCACGTCGCGGTTGTGGGGAAGGGATGCCATGGTGACCGATACGGCGATCGGGGCCGGCTCGGCCGAGCGCTGGGCCTCGCGCCTCTCGGCGCGGTCGGCGCCGCGCGCGGCGCGCTCGACGGCGGACTGCACCTCGGGGATGTCGAGCCCGAGGCGCCGCGCGAGCACCCGGACGTAGCCGGGTCGCAGGGCAGGGTCGCGGATGTCGGCGACGATGGGCGCGGCCGCGTGCAGTGCGCCGGCGCGACCTTCGACACTGGACAGGTTGAAGTCCTTCAGCCGCTGGTCGATGACGAACTCGAACATCGGGGCCTTGGCATCCATCAGCGCCCGGACGGCGCCGTCGCCGCGCTGCAGCCGCAGGTCGCAGGGGTCGAGGCCCTCGGGGGCGACGGCGACATAGGTCTGGGCGGCGAAGCGCTTCTCGTCGGCGAAGGCGCGCAGGGCCGCCTTCTGCCCCGCCGCGTCGGGGTCGAAGGTGAAGACGACCTCTCCCGAGGCACTGTCGTCGCCCATCACGCGACGCAGGACCGTGATGTGATCGCTGCCGAAAGCCGTGCCGCACGACGCGATCGCCGTGGTGATCCCCGCCAGGTGGCACGCCATGACGTCGGTGTACCCCTCGACCACGACGACGCGGTGCGAGCGTGAGATGTCGCGCTTGGCCAGATCGAGTCCGTAGAGCACCTGCGTCTTCTTGTAGAGCGGCGTCTCGGGGGTGTTGAGGTACTTGGGGCCCTGGTCGTCGTCGTAGAGCTTGCGCGCGCCGAAGCCGATGACCTGCCCGGTGATGTCGCGGATGGGCCACACCAGGCGACCGCGGAAACGGTCGTAGACGCCGCGCTGGCCCTGGGAGACCAGCCCGGACTGCAGCAGCTCCTCTCGCGAGAACTTCTGCGCGGTCAGGTGGTCGAGCAGGTGCGACCACCCTTTGGGGGCGTATCCGACGCCGAAGTGCGCCGCCGCCCCGGCGTCGAATCCCCGATCGCCCAGGAAGCGCCGGCCCGTCTCGGCCTCGGGGGTCATCAGCTGCGCGCGGAAGAACTCGGCGGCGGCGGCGTTCGCAGCGTACAGGCGCGAACGTCCCGACGTCTCGGGAGCTGCTCCCCCGTCCTCATAGTGCAGGGTGTAGCCCACCCGCGCCGCCATGCGCTCCACCGCCTCGGTGAACGAGACGTGGTCCATCGCGCGCAGGAACGAGTACACGTCTCCGGATTCCCCGCAGCCGAAGCAGTGGTAGTACCCGACCTGCGGCCGCACGTTGAAGCTCGGGCTGCGCTCGTCGTGGAAGGGGCACAGTCCCTTCATCGACCCCACGCCGGCGGGTTTCAGCGCGACGCGCTCACCGATGACGTCGGCGATGTTCACCCGGGCCTTGACCTCGTCGACGTCGGCCTGACGGATGCGTCCCGCCATCAGGCATCCGCCCCGCGCGACGACCGCGCCCCGGGAGCCCAGACGCCGAGCTCGGCGGCATCCACCTCGCCGACCAGACGACCGTGCCAGGCGATGGCGAGTTGGTCGGTGAGGCTGGCGACCTGGTCGACCACGACGCGGCGACGCGCGGTGTCATCGACGGCGGCGGCGAAATCGGGGCCGTGCAGGTCATCGAGCGCTCCCGGGTTCTCCCACAGGGCGGATGCCAACCGCTTCAGCACGTGCCGCTGCTCGCGGTAGAGCACCTTGCGGCCGTCGATCGACACCACCGTCGCGCCGATGATGCCCTTCAGCACCGCCATCTCGACCTCGACCTCGGCCGGGACGATCACGTGGGCGCGATAGCGCGTGAGCGCGTCGGCGGGATGTGCCTCTCGGGTCGCGGCCGTGGCGGCGCGGGCGAAGCGACCGATCAGGTCGGACGTGAGGTTCTTCAGTCGGGCGAGAGCGGGTCGCGTGCCGTCGAAGGAGTGGATCCACTCGGGCATCGCCATGAGCCGCTCGAGACCGGCGGCGAGGTCGTCGCGCACGAAGTCGTAGCCGACCCAGCGCTGGATCGCGTCGAGCAGCCCCTCACGACCGACGCGGGAGGCGAGGCGGGCCGGATCGACGTAGCGGTTGACCACCGCGTCCTCGAAGTCGTGCACCGAGTAGGCGATGTCGTCCGAGAGGTCCATGACCTCCGCCTCGATGCAGCGCTGGCGGGCCGGGGCTTCCCCGCGCATCCAGTGGAAGACCGGCTCGTCGTCGGGGTACACGCCGAACTTCAGGCGGCCGCCCGGATCGGGGACCGGCTCGTCGACGGTCCACGGGTACTTGCACGTGGCGTCCAGGCTCGCGCGGGTGAGATTGAGCCCGAACGGAGCACCGTCGGCTCCGAAGGTCTTCGGCTCGAGACGCGTGAGGATGCGCAGCGTCTGCGCGTTGCCCTCGAACCCGCCGATGTCGTCCGCCCACTCGTTGAGCGCCCGTTCCCCGTTGTGCCCAAACGGCGGGTGACCCAGGTCGTGGCTCAGGCACGCGGTGTCGACGACGTCCGGCGACAGCTGCAACGCGGTCGCGAGCTCGCGTCCGACCTGCGCGACCTCGAGGGAGTGCGTCAGACGGTTGCGGGCGAAGTCGGCGGGGCTGGCCGGGCTGAGCACCTGCGTCTTGGCCGCCAGGCGACGCAGGGCGGCCGAGTGCAGCACACGGGCGCGGTCGCGCGCGAAATCGTCGCGCTGGGAACGGTGGCGCTCGACGTGGAAACGGCCGGCGTCCTCGTCGTCGTAGCCGGCCGGGCGGGCGGCCGACGCCGACGCCTCACCCACCACTGTGGTGCAGCTCCGCGTCGGCGAGGGCACGACCGGCGTCGTGGCCGATCTCGCGGGAGTCGAGCCAGCCGTCGGGCAGCGCCGGGCGCTTGGGCGTGCCGGCGCGGCCGCGCTGACCCTCGGCGGCAGCGCCGGGATAGGGGGCCTCCAGCTCCATGGTGGCCAGGAGCTCGTCGATCTCGTCGAGCGTCGAGGCGGTCGCGAGGCTCGCCCGCAGCTCGCCGCCGACCGGATACCCCTTGAAGTACCAGGCGACGTGCTTGCGGATGTCACGGCATCCGCGGCCCTCGTCGTCGAAGAACTCCACGAGCAGCTCGGCGTGCCGGCGGAAGGCGCGCGCCACGAAACCGAGCGTGGCGTCGACGGGCTCGCCATGGGCGGCACCCGGGCCGCCGAGCGCACGCGCCAGGTCGCCGAAGAGCCACGGGCGCCCGAGACAGCCGCGACCGACGACGACGCCGTCGCAGCCGGTCTCGTCCATCATGCGGACGGCGTCGTCGGCCGACCAGATGTCGCCGTTGCCGAGCACCGGCACACTCGTGACGGTCTCTTTCAGCTTCGTGATCGCGGCCCAGTCGGCGTGGCCCGAGTAGAACTCGCCCGCCGTCCGGGCGTGCAGGGCGATGGATGCCACCCCCGCCCCCTCGGCGATGCGACCGGCCTCGAGGTAGGTCAGGTGATCGGCGTCGATGCCCTTGCGCATCTTGATCGTCAGGGGCTTGTCGCCCGCGGCGTTCACGGCGCGTTCCACGATCTCGCGGAACAACGACGTCTTCCACGGCAGGGCCGCGCCGCCGCCGCGCCGGGTCACTTTGGGGACCGGGCAACCGAAGTTGAGGTCGATGTGGTCGGCGTGGTCTTCGTCGACGATCATCTGCACGGCCGCCTCGACGGTCGCGGGGTCGACGCCGTAGAGCTGGATCGAGCGCGGGGTCTCGGACTCGTGATGCCGGATCAACCGCATCGTGGTGTCGTTTCGCTCCACCAGAGCACGTGTCGTGATCATCTCGCTCACGTAGAGTCCGGCACCGTATTCGCGACACAGCCGTCGGAACGCCGTGTTCGTGATGCCGGCCATGGGGGCGAGCACGACGGGAGCGTCGAGTTCGATGTTGCCGATGCGGAGCGTCCGCGCCGGAGCCGTTGCCGTGTTCACTGTCTCATTCTCCCAGACGGTCGTACGCGGCGGTGCCCGCCATCGACGGATCGAGGACGGGCACCGGGTGTGCAGGAGAGGTCACGCGTCGGCGGTCTCCACGGACTCGCGCCTCTCGCCCCAGACCTGACGGGCGATCTGGGTGAAGGCTTCGACCGGCTGGGCGCCGCTGACGCCGTACTTGCCGTCGATGACGAAGAAGGGCACGCCCGAGATGCCGAACTGACGGGCCTGTTCCTGATCGGCCCGGACGGCGGCGCGGAAGCGCTGCGACGAGAGCGCCTCGCGAGCGGCATCCTCGTCGAGACCGGCCTCGACCGCCAGGGCGACGAGGTCGTCATCACGGCCGACGTGCTTTCCCTCGAGGAAGTACGCGGACATGAGGATCTCGGCGAGCTCGAGCTGCTTGCCGTTCTCTTTCGCGAAGTGCAGCAGTTCGTGCGCCTTCACGGTGTTCGTGTGCTTGAGGATGTCGAACCGATAGGCGAGACCGGCGTCGGCGGCGACGCCGGTGACGCGGTCGAGCATCTCTCGCGCGGACTCGGGCGAGATGCCCTTGTGCTGCGAGAGGTAGTCGACCTCTCCCCCGTCAAAGTCCTCGGGGGTGTCGGGAGACAGCTCGAACGAGTGGTACTCGATCTCGACGACCGGGGCGTCGTCGTCGGCGGCCGTGGCGGCCAGACCGTTCTCGAGGTTGCGCTTGCCGATGTAGCACCAGGGGCAGGCGATGTCACTCCACACGTCGATCTTGATGGCATCCGTCATATCGCGTGCAACCCTTCCGGTCCGTGATCTATTCCGCTGACGGCATCCGTCAGGCGGTGGGGGTGTCGATCGCGCCGCCGAAGCGACGGTCGCGCGAGAGGTACAGCCCGATCGCGTCCCATAGGTGCGTCCGACGGAAGTCGGGCCACAGCGTGTCGAGGAAGACCATCTCGGCGTACGCCGACTCCCACAGCAGGAAGTTGGAGGTGCGCTGCTCGCCGCTCGAGCGGACGAACAGATCGACGTCGGGCATGTCGGGCTGATACAGGTTCTTGCGGATCAGCTTCTCGGTGACGGCGGACGGCTTGAGCTTGCCGGCGGCGATGTCGTCGCCGATGCGACGCATGGCATCCACGATCTCGACCCGACCCCCGTAGTTGACGCACATCGTCAAGGTCAGCGTGGAGTTCGTCTCGGTGAGCTTCTCTGCGTGCTGCAGCTCCTTGATGACCGATCCCCAGAGGCGCGGCTTGCGACCCGACCAGCGGATGCGGACGCCCCACTCGTTGAGCTGATCGCGGCGGCGGTGCAGGACCTCGCGGTTGAACCCCATCAGAAAGCGCACCTCGTCGGGTGAGCGCGACCAGTTCTCGGTGGAGAAGGCGTAGACCGAGAGATGTCTCACGCCCGCCTGAATGGCGCCGGCGACGACATCGAGCAGTGCGGCCTCTCCCGCGCGATGCCCCTCGACGCGGGTCAGCCCCTGACGATTGGCCCAGCGGCCGTTGCCGTCCATCACGATCGCGACGTGTTCCGGCACGGCCCCTTTGGGGTAGGCCGGCGGGTACTCCCCCGTCCAGTCGAGGGGCCGGTAGGCGACGGCGTCGCGGTGCGTGAAGGGCTTGGGTGTCATCGATGCGACTCCAGGTGCGAGAGGGAGCGGATGCCGCGCTCCAGGTGGAACTGCGCGTACGCGGCGACGAGACCCGAGGCGGCCGCGGTCGTGCGCCCGGGGGCCGTGTCGATGGTGTCCCACTCCCCCGCCATGAGGGCGCGGAGCATGTCGACCGTCTCACGCGCGACACGCGGCGAGCCCGCCGGGGCGCAGGTGGAGCAGACCACGCCGCCCAGCTGCGGGAGGAAGTAGTCATGGTCGCCGACGGTGCCGCAGCGGGCGCACTCGGTCAGGCCGGGCGCCCAGCCCGACAGCGCCATCGCGCGCAGGAGGTACGAGTCGAGCACGCTGCGCTCGGAGTGCTCACCGCGGGCCAGTGAACGCAGTCCCCCGACCAGAAGCAGGTACTGCTGAGGCGTGGCCTCGGCCTCGTTGAGGCGGTCGGCGGTCTCGACCATCGCGCTGGCGGTGGTGTACACGTCGTAGTTCGCCACGATCTCGGCCCCGTACGAGCCGAGCGACTCGGCCTGCTGCACGATGTCGAGGTTGCGCCCCTTGAACAGCTGCACGTCGGCGACCATGAACGGCTCTAGGCGCGAGCCGAATTTCGACGAGGTCCGCCGCACCCCCTTGGCGACCGCGCGGATCTTGCCGTTGCGGCGGCTGAGCAGGGTGAGGATACGGTCCGCCTCCCCGAGCTTGTGGGTACGCAGGACCACGACCTCGTCGCGGTAGGTGGGCACAATCCATTATCGGCCCGCGTCGCCGTGAGCGGCCTGCGCGCCGCGCCCGTCGCCGCCCGCGCGGAACGGGACAATGGATGCCGTGGACACCCCGACCTTCGTCATCCCCCTGTGGGCGGACCTCACCGCCGTCGCCCTCGGCGGGGTGCAGGGCGCGCTCTTCGCCTCGGGATTCCAGGGGCAGCGGCGCCTCGACCTGCTCGGGGTCGCAATCATCGGCATCCTGCTCGGAATGGGCGGAGGTCTCATCCGCGACCTGCTGCTGGGGCTCACCCCCGCGACGCTGCAGAGCAACTGGTACCTGATCACCGCGACGCTCGCCTCGATCGTCGGCATGCTGCTGTCGGGGATCTTCCAGCGACTGAACCGCGCGATCGTCATGCTCGATGCCGTGGTGATCGGTCTGTTCGGCGCGTTCGGCACGTCCAAGGCCCTCGCGCTCGGGATGCCGGCCGTCCCGGCCGTGTTCGTCGGGGTGCTCGCCGCCGCGGGCGGTAGCGTGCTGCGCGACGTGCTGATGGGACTGCCGGTGGCCATCATGCACGTCGGCTCGCTGTACGCGGTGGCGGCCGGCGGCGGGTGCGCCGTGCTGGCCACGACCGCCGCGTTCGCTGTCCCGCTGCCGATCGCGGCGGTGATCGGCGTCGCCGTGACGACGGTCATCCGCGTGCTCGCCGTGCTGTTCGACCTGTCGCTGCCCGAGCAGCGCAAGCTGTATCGCCGCAAGGTCGCGGTCGAGACCACCGGCATCCCGATCATCCGCACCGACGCCGCGGAGTGACCGGCGCGCCCGCCCCGATCGGCGCCACCCGCGCGTGAGGTGCCAGGCCGTGTCGCCCGGGATGCGGCCGTGGCGACAGTTTCTGGCGGCTCGCGCGGGGGTGGCGGCCGGGCGGCGCGGCCCGCAGGCGGCCCGGGTCAGGGGGTGGGGTGAACCTCGTCGCCGACACGGATCGTGCCGCCGCCGTCGACCGGGAGCAGCAGGATACCGAGCGTCGCCTCGTCCTGACCGAACACCCCCGTCAGCACGCGCAGCAGACGCGCGTCGCGCGCCCCGGTGTCGGGGTTCGCGGTGATCGCCGCGCAGCGCTCGATCGGCTTCTGCACCTCGAAGAGCACCTCGCCGATCCGCACCCGTCCGGTCCACGAGAGCTCGGACCACGGCGCGGCTCCCGAGACGACGATGTTCGAACGGAACCGGCGGTCGTCGACGGGCGCAGGAACAGCGGCATCCACTTCGGCGACCGACGCGGCGCCGTGCAGCGAGACGAAGCCCTGCGGGCGGTCCTGGAACCGCGCGGTGCGACCGTCGCCGAGAAGACCGAGGGGCAGGATGCCGTCGGCGTCGAGCAGCGGCGCATCACCGGTCGTGCGCAGGTAGGCGGTGACCGCCTCGGCGAGAAGGGCTCGTCCCTCATCGCTCAGGTCCGCCGTGACGTCGACGTCGTCGACCCGCAGGCGGATCGTGTCCGCCTGGTCGTCGAAGGTCAGATTCACGCGGGCGAGCGAGGGAAAGGTCATGAGCGCCAGTCCGCGGCTCTTCGGAAAGGTCGCGTCTTCGGGCGCGACCGCATCGGCGAAGCGGAAGACGAGGGCGCGGTCCCCCGCGACCCGGCCGTCGGGCTGGATGACGAGGCTCTCGCGCCTTTCGGGCGTGAAACCTTTGACGGGGTAGCGGTAGAGGGCGTCGACGCGGATCACGACGTTCATCCTCGCATCGGTCAGACGCGGGACCCGGACGCGCCGACGCGCCGCCGTCCGACGGGGACGGCGGCGCGTCGCGCGGGATCAGACGCCGGCGAGGGCGCCCGCGGCCTGACGGGTGCGGATCGCTCGGTTCACACCCGACACGATCGCCTTCAGCGACGCGGTCGAGATGTCGCCGTCGATACCGACACCCCACAGTCGCTGGTCGTCGACCTGCAGTTCGACGTAGGCCGCGGCCTGCGCGTCGCCGCCGGAGCTGAGCGCGTGCTCGACGTAGTCGTAGAGCGTCACGTCGAAGCCCTGCGCGCGGATGATCTCGAGGAACGCTGCGACGGGGCCGTTGCCCACAGCCGAGGCCGGGTGCGCGGCATCGCCGTCACGCAGCGAGACATCGAGGTGCACGTCTCCGGACATATCGCTCGACGAGCGCGTCGACAGCAGCTCGAAGCGGCCCCACCGCTGGTCGTCCACAGTCGACGGCAGGTATTCGTCGGTGAAGATGTCCCAGATCTGGGCGCTCGAGACCTCGCCGCCCTCGGCGTCCGTGCGGGCCTGGACCACCCCCGAGAATTCGATCTGGAGCTTGCGCGGCAGGTCGATCGCGTGGTCGGCCTTCAGCAGGTAGGCCACCCCGCCCTTGCCCGACTGAGAGTTGACGCGGATGACGGCCTCGTACGAGCGTCCCAGATCCTTCGGGTCGATCGGCAGGTACGGAACCGCCCATTCGATGTCGTCGACGGTCCTGCCCGAGGCCGCGGCGCGGGCCTCCATCGCTTCGAAGCCCTTCTTGATCGCGTCCTGGTGCGATCCGCTGAACGCGGTGAAGACCAGGTCACCGGCCCACGGGCTGCGCTCGGGCACGGGCAGCTGGTTGCAGTACTCCACCGTGCGCTTGACCTGGTCGATGTCGCTGAAATCGATCTGCGGGTCGATACCCTGCGTCAGCAGGTTGATGCCCAGGGCGATCAGGTCGACGTTGCCGGTGCGCTCTCCGTTGCCGAAGAGGCATCCCTCGATGCGGTCGGCACCGGCCATGTATCCCAGCTCCGCAGCGGCGACGGCGGTGCCGCGGTCGTTGTGGGGGTGCAGCGACAGGATGACGTTCTCGCGGTGGTTCAGGTGGCGCGACATCCACTCGATCGAGTCGGCGTAGACGTTGGGCGTGGCCATCTCGACGGTGGCGGGCAGGTTCAGGATGACTTTGCGCTCGGGCGTCGGCTGGAAGACCTCGAGCACCTCATTGCAGATGCGCAGCGCGAACTCCAGCTCGGTGCCGGTGTAGCTCTCGGGCGAGTACTCGTAGAACACCTGGGTCTGCGGGATCGTCGCCTCGTACTTCTTGCACAGGCGCGCGCCCTCGAGGGCGATGTCGACGATGCCCTGCTCATCGGTGCGGAACACGACCTCGCGCTGCAGCACGGACGTGGAGTTGTACAGGTGCACGATCGCCTGCTTCGCGCCGGCGATCGCCTCGTACGTGCGGGCGATGAGGTGCTCGCGCGCCTGGGTCAGCACCTGGATCGTGACGTCGTCCGGGATCAGGTCCTCTTCGATGAGCTGGCGGACGAAATCGAAGTCGGTCTGGCTGGCGCTGGGGAAACCGACCTCGATCTCTTTATAGCCCATCTTCACGAGCAGGTCGAACATCACGCGCTTGCGCTCCGGGCTCATCGGGTCGATGAGTGCCTGGTTGCCGTCGCGCAGGTCGACGGCGCACCAGCGGGGCGCGGTCTCGATGCGACGGGACGGCCACGTGCGATCGGGGAGGTCGACCCGGATCTGCTCGTGGAAGGGACGGTACTTGTGCACCGGAGCGGACGTGGGCTTCTGCGTGTTCTTCATGATGTGTCGCTTCTTTAGATTCGTTCGGTGGGGCCGACGACGATCTCCGCGACGAGGAAGGCCCTTAGAACGAGGACTCGTCGCGGCAGCTAAGAAGAAGCAGGCCACCGAAGCGCATGCAGCGATCGTAGCAGTCCCTCACGACGCGCCCCGTCGAGCGGCCGCCCACTCCCGGTCGAGGACGGCGTAGACGAGCAGGTCGCTCCAACGCCCCTTGAACCAGGCGTTCTCGACGAAGTGCGCTTCGCGGCGCATACCGATCCGTTCGGCGAGGGCGATCGAGCGCAGGTTGTCGGCGTCGATCTGCGCGGTCAGACGGCGCAGTCCGTACACCTCGAACGCCGTGTCGACGAGCGCGGCGACCGCTTCGGTGGCGAGGCCCCGACCGGTCGCCGCGGGGTGAAGCACCCACCCGATCTCGGCGGACCCGGCAGCGGCATCCAGATGGAACAGCACGAGATCGCCGATCACCGCGCCCTCGTTCTCGACGACCAGCACGACCCCGCCGCTTTCTCCCGCGAGGCTCGTCCGGCCGAAGAGGTGACCGATGCGGGCCCGGATGTCGCCGGGCGTCTGCGGCTCGAACGGAAGGAAGCGGCACACCGCGGCGTCGCCGCGATACGCCGCCATCGCCGTGAGGTCGTCCTCGTGGAACGGCCGCAACCGCACCCGCTCGCGCACGACCTCGAGCGTCTCGGGTTCCGGCTTCAGGGCGAAGGGCGACGTGGTCACGGCAGCAACGCGACCTTGCCGCCGGGATGCCCCTCCATCACGAACCGCACGGCCTCGATCGCATCGGCGAGCGGATACGTGCGGGCGACGGGCACCTCGAGGGCACCGGATGCCGCGAGTTCGAGCACCCGCGCACGCGCGATGTCGCGGAATCGAGCGCTCTCGGGGCGCGCGCCCGCGATCCACAGCACGCCCTCGCTCTTCGCCCGCTCGGGGTCGACGATCGTGACGATGCGGTCGCGTTCCGCGACGAGGGCGAGTGAGACGTCGAACGCCTCGTCGGTGCCCACCGCGTCCCACGCCGCCACGATCGGCGCGTCCCCTGCGACGTCTTCGACCCGGCCGCGCAAGCCGTCGCCGTACGCCACCGGGAGGCCGCCGTAGCGACGGACGCGTTCGGCCGAGTCCTCGGCATCCGGGTTCACCGTGCCGATCACCCGGATCCCGAGGTCGCGCGCCTGCTGCAGCAGGCTGACGCCGACGGCGCCGGACGCCGCGTGCAGCAGCACCGTGTCGCCCTCGACCGCACGCGTGACCTGGATCATCTCGGCGGCGGTCGTCCCGGCCAGCAGGAGGTTGGCAGCCTCGGGGTGAGACAGGCGCGCGGGTTTGGCGAAGACGTCGCAGGCGGCGACCGTGATCTCGGTCGCGTACGCGCCCTGCACGCGGAAGGCCACCACCTCGTCGCCCACCGACACCTCGCCCGAGCCGCCGCGGGCGTCGGGACCGACGGCGATCACTTCTCCCGAGAGCTCGTAGCCGATCGGCACCGGGAACCGTGCGCCGGGGCGCGCGTGCGCCACGTGCTTGGCGTCGGCGGGGTTGATCCCCGCGGCGCGCACGCGGATCGTGACCTCGCCGGCACCGGGAGCCGGCACATCGACCTCGTCGAAGCTCCACCCGTCGATCGGACCGGGAGCGGGGGCCGTCCACCTCTTCGCCATGACTGCACCTTTCGTGGTTCTCGATCGCCGGAGTGCTCGCGGTGGGGTGATGATCCGGACGGGCCGTCGGTGACGGGCGGATCCTCGCTCAGAAGCCGAGGCGGCCGAGCTGCTTGGGGTCGCGCTGCCATTCTTTCGCCACGCGCACGTGGAGCGAGAGGTAGACGCGGCCGCCGACGAGGGGTTCGATGCCGGCACGCGCGCGGGCGCCGACATCGGCGAGGCGCGAGCCCTTCTTGCCGATGATGATGGCCTTCTGGCTGTCGCGCTCGACGACGATGTTGGCCCACACGTCGGTGAGGTCGCTGTCCTCGCGGTCGGCGACGTCGTCGACGGTCACGGCGATCGAGTGCGGCAGTTCGTCGCGCACGCCGTGCAGCGCCGCCTCGCGGATGATCTCGGCGATGCGGTCCTCGAGCGTCTCATCGGTGACCACGTCGTCGGCGTACAGGGCCGGGCCCACCGGCATGAGCGCGAGCAGCTCGTCGCTGAGCACGTCGAGCTGATCGTGGGTGACGGCCGAGAGCGGGATCACCGCCGCCCAGTCCTCGCGCAGCGCGTCGACCTCGACGAGACGCTCGGTGATCTGATCGCGCGTGGCCGCGTCGGTCTTGGTGACCAGAGCGACCTTCTTGGCGCGCGGGTACCCGGACAGCGACTCGGCGATGCGGCGGTCGCCGGGACCGACCTTCTCGGTCGCGGGGGCGCAGAACGCGATCACGTCGACGTCGCCCAGCACCTGCTCGACGAGGTCGTTCAGACGCTGGCCGAGCAGGGTGCGGGGACGATGGATGCCGGGGGTGTCGACCACCACGAGCTGACCGCCGGGGCGGTTGACGATGCCGCGGATCGCGCGACGCGTGGTCTGCGGCTTCTCGCTGGTGATCGCCACCTTCTCGCCCACGAGGGCGTTGGTCAGCGTGGACTTGCCGACGTTCGGCCGGCCCACGAAGGTCACGAAACCGGATCGGGTGTCGGTCATCTGTCGTTCCTTTCACGCGCCGGGACCTCGTCCTCGGCGTCGTCGTCGGCGGCTTGTTCGCTGCGCTCGACGATCACGGTGGCGATGCCTCGATTCCGGCCGCGCGAGGCGCCGCCGGTCATCACGAGGCCGGAGTGCTCGGCGGTCGCGCCGGGCTGGGGGATGCGGCCCAGGGCCTTGCCGAGCAGGCCGCCGATCGAGTCGACGTCCTCGTCGTCGAGCTCGAGGCCGAAGAGGTCGCCGACCTCGTCGAGACCGAGCCGGGCATTGACGCGGAACCGCCCCTCGGGCAGTTCGACGATCTCGGTCGACGGGGCGTCGTACTCGTCGGCGATCTCGCCTACGAGCTCCTCGATGAGATCCTCGAGGGTCACCAGGCCCGCGACGCCGCCGTACTCGTCGACGACGAGGCACACGTGCACGGCATCTTTCTTCATCTGCTGCAGGAGGGTCTCGGCCTTCATCGATTCGGGTACGAAGACCGCCGGCCGCGCGATGCGCCGGATCGGGGCGTCGCGCCACCCGGCCTCGTCGCGGAACCCGAACTGCACGAGATCCTTCAGATAGAGCATGCCCACGATGTCGTCGGCGTCGTCATCGGCCAGGGGGACACGCGAGACGCCCTTGTCGAGGAAGAGCGCGAGCGCTTCGCGCGACGTGGCCGCCGCGTTCACGCTCACCATGTCGGTGCGCGGGACCATGACCTCGCGCACGTAAGTGTCGGTGAAGTCGAAGACGGAGTGGATGAGCTCGCGGTCGTCCTCTTCGATGAGCTCGTTCTCGGCGGCCTCGTCGATGATGCTGAGCAGCTGCTCCTCCGAGGCGAACGAGGTCGAGTGAGGTACGCCGGGGGTGACCCGATTGCCCACCGCGACCAGGCCGTGCGCGAGGGGACCGAGAAGGATCCGCATGCCGCGGATGATCGCCGCGCCCCCGCGCAACAGGCCCCGCGCGTGCTGGCGACCCACCGAGCGCGGGCTCGCGCCGACGGCGACGAACGAGATCCCGGTCATCAGGACCGCCGCGGCGACGACCGCCAGCCAGATGTCGTCGAAGATGAGCATGAACGATGCCGCGACCAGCACCGCGGCGGTCGTCTCGGCCAGGACGCGGATGAACACCACGGCGGTGACGTGCGCGCTCGTGTCGTCGGCGATGCGCCGGAGGGCGCGCGCGTTGCGACCCGAGGAGCCGAGCTCGACCAGGTCGGTGCGCGAGGTCACGCCGAGAGCCGCCTCGGACGCCGCCATCAACCCGCCGAAGGCGACGAGCAGGAAGGCGGCGACGAGGAGGAGGGCTTCGGTCATGCCCGGCGGTGACGCTCGACGGCCTGGAACCCTGCGATCAGCTCCCGCTGCAGCCCGAACATCTCGCGCTCCTCGTCGGGCTCGGCGTGGTCGAACCCCAGCAGGTGCAGCAGCCCGTGCGTGGTGAGCAGGATCAATTCGTCCTGCGTCGAGTGCTTCGCCGCGACCGCTTGGGTCTCGGCGACGGCCGGGCACAGCACGATGTCGCCGAGGAGACCCGCCGGGGTGGGGGCGTCCTCGGACCCGGGTCGCAGCTCATCCATCGGGAAACTCAGCACGTCGGTGGGTCCGGGCTCGTCCATCCACTGCACGTGGAGGGATTCCATCGCGCCCTCGTCGACGAGCACGATGGCGACATCGGCGTCGGCGCTGACGTGCAGCTCGGCCAGGTTGTACTCCATCAGGCGCAGCAGCACCTGCTCGTCGACCTTGTGGTCGGACTCGTTGTTGATCTCGATCGTCATGAGCGGTTTCGTCTCGGGAGGTGATCGCGGGGACCGGCGGCACCGGGGCCGCGTCGCTCCGCACGGGCGGCGAATTCGGATGCCTCGTCGCGTTCGCGACGGGCGGCGAGGCGCTTCTCGTCGTATTCGCTGTACGCGTCGACGATGCGACCCACGAGGTTGTGGCGGACGACGTCGTCGCTGGTGAGGCGGGAGAAGTGGATGTCGTCGATGTCGTCGAGCACACGGGTCACGAGCCGCAGCCCGGACGCACCCTGCGGCAGGTCGACCTGCGTGATGTCGCCGGTGACGACCATGCGCGTGCCGAATCCGAGGCGCGTGAGGAACATCTTCATCTGCTCGGGGGTGGTGTTCTGGGCTTCGTCGAGCACCACGAACGAGTCGTTCAGCGTGCGACCGCGCATGTAGGCCAGGGGCGCGACCTCGATGGTCCCCGTCGCCATGAGCTTCGGGACGATGTCGGGGTCCATCATCTCGTTGAGCGCGTCGTACAGCGGGCGCAGATACGGGTCGATCTTGTCGGTGAGGGTTCCCGGCAGGAACCCGAGCCGCTCCCCCGCCTCGACGGCCGGGCGCGTCAGGATGATGCGATTGACCTCTTTGCGCTGCAGCGCCTGAACCGCTTTGGCCATAGCGAGGTACGTCTTGCCGGTGCCGGCGGGACCGATGCCGAACACGATGGTGTTCTCGTCGATGGCGTCGACGTACTCCTTCTGCCCGGCGGTCTTGGGCCGGATGGTCTTGCCGCGGGACGACAGGATCGCCTCGCCCATGACCTCGGACGGACGGGGCCCGCCGTCGGAGCGCAGCATGCGGTTCGAACTCGACACGTCGGCCGGGTCGAGCCCGTGCCCGGAGCGGGTCATGCTGAGCAGCTCGTCGACGAGCCCGCGCGCCGCGCGGACCTCCGCGGGCCGACCCGAGAGCGTGATCTCGTTGCCGCGCACGTGGACGTCGACGTCGGGGTGCTCCTTCTCGACCACGCGCAGCAGGCGGTCCTGGGGACCGAGCAGCTGCACCATCGCCACTCCGTCGACGGCGATCTGTTCGACGACGGTCTCTTCGGGGGATTCAGCCACCGAGGCTCTTTTCGTTCAGGCCGCCCGCGAGGACATGGGCGTGCACATGGAAGACGGACTGACCGGCGCCCTCGCCGGTGTTGAAGATGAGACGGAAGTCGCCGTCGGCGTGTTCGGCCGCGACCGTGCGGGCGAGACCGATGACCTCGGCGAGCAGCTCCGGATCCGCGGCGGCCAGCTCGGCGACGTCGCGGTACTGAGCGGTCTTGGGGATCACGAGCAGGTGCACCGGTGCCTGCGGGGCGATGTCGCGGATCGCGAAGGCGTTGCCGGTCTCGGCCACGATCTCGGCGGGGATCTCGCCCTGCAGGATGCGGGTGAAGATCGACGGTTCGCTCATGGCATCCAGTCTAGTGACGGCCCCCAACACCCAGGCCCGGTGCCGTGTCGGGGCGCCGCTCGACATCCTGTTCGGGGCGGAACAGTCGTGCCCCAGGGCGTGCGATCCGCCCCGAGACAGAGGGACGGGCGCGGGCGACCGGCGTCACGGCGACGCTCACCAGCGGCCGTGCGCCGCCGACAGCACCGAGATGGCCGCGGCCCCCGCGGTGGACGTGCGCAGCACGGTGTCACCCAGGCGCACGAGGTGCGCGCCGGCTTTCTGCAACGCCTCGAGCTCCTCGGGGGCGATCCCGCCCTCGGGGCCCACCACGAGCACGACATCTCGATCTGCCGGCGGGGTCACCTCGGTCAGACGGGCGGATGCCGACGGTTCCAGCACCAGCACGGTGGACGTCCCCGCGCGTCGAACGAGATCGGCGGTCCGGGCGAGGGTCTCGACCTCGGGGATCCACGCGCGATGCGCCTGCTTGGCCGCCTCGCGCACGATGGTGCGCCAGCGCGCGAGACCCTTCTCGGCCTTGGCATCCCACCGCGACACGCTGCGGGCGGCCTGCCACGGCACGATCGCATCGACACCGAGCTCGGTCGCCGCCTGCACCGCGAGCTCGTCGCGGTCGCCCTTCGCGAGGGCCTGCACCAGCACGAAGCGCGGCGCCGATCCGGGTCGCTCCTCGCGCGCCGTCACCCGGACGTCGACCCGTTTGGGGGTCGCAGCGACGACGGTCCCCGACAGCCACGCGCCGCGGCCGTCGCCCAGGGTGACGGCCTCGTCGACGCGCACGCGCCGGACGGCGGCGGCGTGATGCGCTTCAGCCCCTTCGAGGACCACGGTCTCGCCCGGACGAGCGGATCCCGCCGCGTCGGTGACGAAGTGCAGAGCCACGATCAGTGCCGGAAGCGGTCGCGGAACTTGCTGAACATCCCCTGCTGGTGCTCCGCCAGACGGGGCTTGGGAGCCTTGGTGCGCTTGGCGAACTCCTCGATGAGGGCACGTTCCTTGTGGTCGAGCCGCGTGGGCGTGACCACGTGCACCCCGACCTTGAGGTCGCCGCGCTGGCTGCCGCGCAACGGCGTGATGCCGCGGCCCTTGATGGTCAGCACATCGCCGGATTGCACGCCCGGACGCACGTCGAGGTCGACACCGCCGTCGAGGGACTCGATCGTCGTGGTGGCGCCGAGGATGGCATCCGGCATCGACACTTCGAGCGTGGCCACGAGGTCGTCGCCGTCGCGGCTGAACGCGTCGTGCGCCTCGACGGTGATCTCGAGGTAGAGGTCGCCGTTGGGGCCGCCGGCGGGTCCGACCTCGCCCGAGCCCGGGAGCTGCAGGCGCAGACCCGACTCGACGCCGGCGGGGATGTCCACCGAGACGGTGCGACGGGCGCGGACGCGGCCCTGACCCTGGCACGTGCCGCACGGGTAGGGGATGGTCGTGCCGTGCCCGTGGCAGACGGTGCAGGGCTGGCTCGTCACGACGTTGCCCAGCAGGCTGCGCACGGTGCGCTGCACGTGACCCGAACCGTGGCAGATGTCGCAGGTGACCTCGCTCGTGCCGGGCTGCGTGCACGAGCCCTGGCAGGTCTCGCACAGCACCGCTGTGTCGACCTCGAGGTCGCGGTGCGTGCCGAAGACGACGTCGCCGAGCTGCAGGGTGACGCGCACGAGAGCGTCCTGGCCGCGTTCGCGACGCGAGCGCGGACGTGGGCCGCGACCCCCACCGCCCTGCGCTCCCCCGCCGAAGAACGTCTCGAAGATGTCGCTGAAGCCGCCGAAGCCGGCCGCTCCCCCGCCGCCGAACGGGCTCTGGTCGCCCCCCATGTCGTAACGGCGTCGCTGTTCGGGGTCGCTCAGCACGTCGTACGCGTGCGTCACGAGCTTGAAGCGCTCGGACGCGTCCTCGCCCGGGTTGACATCGGGGTGCAACTGGCGTGCCAGACGCCGGTAGGCCTTCTTGATGTCTTCGGGGCTGGCGTCGCGCTCGACGCCCAGGACCTCGTAGTGGTCAGCCACAATCGCCTTCCTGCCCGCTCACGCGGGGTTGATTCTCTTCGGGGATGCCGTCACCGCGCGCTGTCGTCGTCTTCGAGCATCCGGGTCAGATAGTGCGCGACGGCGCGGACCGCCGCGAGGTTGGAGGAGTAATCCATGCGGGTCGGTCCGAGCAGCCCCACGCGGGCGCCGCCGGTCGAGCCGTCGTACCGACTCGCGAGCACCGAGGCCTCGATGAGACCGAACGGCTCGTTCTCGCGACCGATGCTCGCCGACAGCCCCTTCTCGTCGGCCACCATCTCGCTCATGAGCCGCAGCAGAGTCACCTGCTCCTCGATGGCTTCGAGCAGAGGATAGATGCTGCCGCGGAAGTCGGACTCGCGCTTGGCGAGGGTCGCCGCCCCCGCCATGACGAGGCGGTCCTGGCGGAACTCCTCGAGCTCCTCGCCCACGACGCGCAGCACGGCGTCGGCGATCGCGTCCAGCACGACTCCCGGGCGCGGACCGTCGGCCAGGGCTTCGGCCACACGCTGCGCGCTCTCGGCGACCCCGCGGCCCACGACGACGGTGCCCACGCGGGCGCGCAGCTGCGCGATGTCGGCCTCGCCCGGTTCGACGGGGGCGAAGGCGATGCGCTGAGAGACGCGGCCGGTGTCGGTGACCAGGATGACGAGCACCCGCGGGCCGCCGAGGGCGACCAGCTCGACATGCGTGACGTTCGCGCGCGCGAACGAGGGGTATTGCACGATCGCGACCTGACCGGTGAGCTGCGTCAGGGCACGGACCGTGCGCGCGAGCAGGTCGTCGAGGTCGCCGGCCTCGTCGAGGAACGACGTGATCGCACTGCGCTGCGCGGTCGAGAGCGGGCGCAGCTCGGCGAGGTGGTCGACGAAGACGCGGTAGCCCTTGTCGGTGGGGACGCGCCCCGACGAGGTGTGCGGGGCGACGATGAGGTCTTCGTCCTCGAGCAGTGCCATGTCGTTGCGGATGGTGGCGGCCGACACCCCGAAGGCGTGACGCTCGACGATCGCCTTGCTGCCGACCGGCTCACGGGTGTCGACGTAGTCCTGCACGATCGCGCGCAGCACTTGAAGACCGCGTTCGGACACCATGTGCTGCTCCTCCCGTTTGGCACTCGGCTCGACTGAGTGCCAATTCTACGACGAACGCCTGTCAGGTGCGTCGAGCGGCTCGCGGGCGGCGGCGGTGCCCTGCGCGCCGCGCTCCCCCGCGAGCCGCGCTCCTCTGCTGGCCGCGCTCGTCTGCTGGCCGCGGTCCCCTGCGGGCCGTGCTCCCCCGCGATAAACGCGATTTGTGGCGAGAAACGCGGCCTCGCACCGTTTATCAGCACGAACGGCGTTTATCGAGGGTCGGCGGGGGCGCGCCGCGCGGCGCCCACGCGATGGCGAGAGGCCGCCGATCAGGCCGTCAGCGCTCTCACGACGGCATCGGCCAGCAGGCGTCCGCGGCGGGTGAGCACGACGCGGCCGCGCACGGCATCCGTCCCCTCGATCAGGCCGTCGGCGATGAGGGATGCCACGGCCTTGCGGCCCTCGCCGAGGAGCTCGGACACGGCCAGGCCCTCGCGGATGCGGCTGCGCAGGAGCACCGACTCGAGCCGCCGCGCGGTCTCGTCGGGGCGCTCGCGGGCCGCCGCGGGCGACTCGGAGGCGGCGAGGCGCTGCGCGTAGGCGGCGGGGTGCTTGACGTTCCACCAGCGCAGGCCCGCGACATGGCTGTGCGCGCCGGGCCCGAACCCCCACCAATCCGTCCCGCGCCAGTAGGCGAGGTTGTGCCGGGAGCGGTGGGCGACGCCCCGCGACCAGTTGGACACCTCGTACCAGTCGTAGCCGGCCGCGCCGAGCAGATCGTCGGCCAGTTCGTACATGTCGGCCTGCAGATCGTCGTCGGGCATGGCGACGGCGCCCGAGCGGATCTGACGGGCGAGCTTGGTCCCGTCCTCGACGATCAGCGCATAGGCCGAGACGTGGTCGGGCTCGAGCGCCGTGGCGGTCTCGAGCGAGGCGCGCCAGTCCTCGAGCGACTCCCCCGGCGCCCCGTAGATGAGGTCGACCGAGACGTCCAGGCCCGCTCCCCGGGCCGCGGACACGGCGGTCGCGACGTTCTTCGGATCGTGCGTGCGGTCGAGGGCGGCGAGCACATGCGGCCGGGCGGACTGCATGCCGATCGACAGCCGGGTGACCCCCGCCGCCGCGAGCGTATCGACGACGCGGTCGTCGACGGTGTCGGGGTTGGCTTCGACCGTGACCTCGGCGCCGTCGGCGATTCCGAAGCCCTCGCGCACGGCATCCAGCATGCGGGCCAGATCCCCCGCGGGAAGCAGCGTCGGCGTGCCGCCGCCGAAGAACACGGTGGATGCCGCCCGCCGGCCCCCCGCGGCATCCATCACCCCGGCAGCCAGGCGCACCTCGGCGGCGAGGGTGTCGGCGAAGTCGTCCTGACGGGCGCCGCGCAACTCGCTCGCGGTGTAGGTGTTGAAGTCGCAGTAGCCGCAGCGCACCCGGCAGAACGGGACGTGCAGGTACACACCGAAGTCGGTCGACGCCTCGATCGCCAAGTCGTCGGGCAGTCGTCCGTCGACCGGGGCGGGGTCGCCGAGCGGCAGAGGACCGCCCATCAGGAGGCGTACAACGGCGAGATCGCGCGCAGGTATCGCGTGAACAGCGCCTTACGGCGACGGCGCACCCGGCTCGTGAACAGCCGGTAGGTGGGGGCGGTCGGACGATCGAACGCGCGGACGACGAACCAGACCTCGTCGTTCTCGCGCCACTCGATCGCGAAGAGCTCCTCGCCGCTGACGATCGAATGACCGACCGTGCCGAGGAGGAATCCGACGCGACGGGGCTCCTCGAAGACCGAGATCACGCGCAGCTCGGCGTCGGCGCGGTGGCCGTCGACCTTGCCGTGCAGGCGCACCCCGGTGCCGGGGCTGACGAACGGGGTGCCGTCGGCGGCGAAGCGCTGCTCGGCCTCGAGGCTGCTCGGCGCGACGGGGGCGCCCTCGGCGTCGAACCCGACACCGGAGTATCCGGAATTGGATGCCGGGCGCACGTCGGTGATGCTCAGCTCGCCGGCACGCAGCGGCGCCCACGACAGCAGCAGCTCGGTGGCCGCGACGAATCGCTCCTCGCCACTGCCGATACGCCACGCGTCTTCGGCGGGAAGGGAGTTCTCGGGCGGATACTGCATGAGGTCGTGGGCCTGGGTGGCCCCGACCGCCGCGTAGTCGACCGTGTCGTCCGTGAAGTTCTGCCGGCGCATGATCTCCAGTCTCGGGGAAGCGGATGGGAGGGAGGTGAGCGCCGCTACTTCTTGGTCTCGACGTCGCCGGACAGGGCGGCGATGAAGGCCTCTTGCGGCACCTCGACGCGGCCCACCATCTTCATGCGCTTCTTGCCCTCTTTCTGCTTCTCGAGCAGCTTGCGCTTTCGCGTGATGTCACCGCCGTAGCACTTGGCGAGGACGTCCTTGCGGATCGCGCGGATGGTCTCGCGCGCGATGATGCGGGCACCGATGGCCGCCTGGATGGGCACTTCGAACTGCTGGCGCGGGATGAGCTTGCGCAGACGTTCGGCCATGAGGGTGCCGTAGGCGTAGGCCTTCTCGCGGTGCACGATCGAGCTGAACGCGTCGACCTTGTCGCCCTGCAGCAGGATGTCGACCTTGACCAGGTCGGCGGTCTGCTGGCCGGCCGGTTCGTAGTCGAGGCTCGCGTACCCCTGCGTGCGGCTCTTGAGGTGGTCGAAGAAATCGAACACGATCTCGCCGAGGGGCATGTGGTAGCGCAGCTCGACGCGGTCCTCGCTGAGGTAGTCCATGCCGAGCAGCGTGCCGCGGCGCGACTGGCAGAGCTCCATGACGGTGCCCACGTAGTCCTTGGGCAACAGGATGCCGACCTTGACGATCGGCTCCGACACCGAGGCGACGCGCCCGTCGGGGTACTCGCTGGGGTTGGTGACCGAGACGGTGTCACCCGTGTCGGTGGTGACCTCGTACGTCACCGACGGCGCGGTGGTGATGAGGTCGAGACCGAATTCGCGCGAGAGGCGCTCGGTGATGATCTCGAGGTGCAGCAGGCCGAGGAAGCCGCAGCGGAAGCCGAAACCGAGCGCGACCGAGGTCTCGGGCTCGTACTGCAGCGAGGCGTCGGACAGCTTGAGCTTGTCGAGCGCTTCGCGCAGTTCGGCGTAATCGCTGCCGTCGATCGGGTAGATGCCCGAGAAGACCATGGGCTTCGGGTCGGTGTACCCGGGCAGGGCGTCGGTCGCGGGCTTGCGGTGCGTGGTGATCGTGTCGCCGACCTTCGACTGGCGCACGTCCTTCACGCCGGTGATGAGGTAGCCCACCTCGCCCACGCCCAGTCCCTTGGTGGGCACCGGCTCCGGGCTCGAGACGCCGATCTCGAGGGCCTCGTGGGTCGCGCCCGTCGACATCATCTGCAGGCGCTCGCGCGGCTGGAGCGACCCGTCGATCATGCGCACGTAGGTGACCACGCCGCGGTACGCGTCGTACACCGAGTCGAAGATCATCGCGCGCGCGGGGGCTTCGGCATTGCCGACCGGGGCGGGGATCTTCTCGACGATGAGGTCGAGCAGCTCTTCGACGCCCATACCCGTCTTGCCGCTGACGCGCAGCACGTCGGCGGGGTCGCCGCCGATGAGGCCGGCGAGCTCGGCCGCGTACTTGTCGGGGTCGGCCGCGGGCAGGTCGATCTTGTTCAGCACCGGGATGATCGTCAGATCGTTCTCGAGGGCGAGGTACAGGTTGGCCAGCGTCTGGGCCTCGATGCCCTGGGCGGCGTCGACGAGCAGGATCGCCCCCTCGCACGCGGCGAGCGAGCGGCTGACCTCGTACGTGAAGTCGACGTGACCGGGCGTGTCGATCATGTTGAGGGCGAAGGTGCCGTCGGCCGTGGCCCACGGCATCCGCACCGCCTGCGACTTGATCGTGATGCCGCGCTCGCGCTCGATGTCCATGCGGTCGAGGTACTGCGCCCGCATGTCGCGGTCGCTGACGACGCCGGTGATCTGCAGCATGCGGTCGGCCAACGTCGACTTGCCGTGGTCGATGTGGGCGATGATGCAGAAGTTGCGGATCTGCGCCGGCGGGGTGGCGGACGGCTCGAGGGGCTTCAGGGCGCGCGGTGACATGTTCCGTCGATTCTACGGTGGCGCGCCGACATCGCCGTCCCCGAGGGGCGACTCCGTGGCATTCCGGCTCTTTTACAGTGGATGCCATGACGGTCCAGGTCGTGCTCGTGCACGGCATCCGCACGTCGGCGTCGATGTGGCGTGCGCAGCTCGCGCATCTCGCGCGGCGCGGCAATCCGGCCACCGCCGTCGACCTGCCCGGCCACGGCACGCGCCGCGGCGAGGAGTTCACTCTCGACGAGGCGTTCGCCACGATCGATCGGGCGGTGCAGGATGCCGCCGCCCGCGGCCCCGTGCTGCTCGTCGGGCACTCGATGGGCGGCCTGCTGTCGATCGACTACGTCGGGCGTGAGAAGCCCCCGCCGGTCGCGGCGTTCGTCGCGGCATCCTGCACCTCTCTCCCCCGCGGCGTGGGGCTGGCGGCGTACCGGTTCTTGGCGCGCCGTTTCGACAGCCTGCCCGACCGGGGACTCGGACTGACCAATCGGGTGCTCGATCGCACGCTGCCGCCCGAGACGCGATCGGACTTCGGGGCCGGGGGGTACGCGTTCGACGCCCAGGACACCGCGTTGGCGTCGCTGTCGACGCTGGACCTGCTGGCGGCGCTGCGTCGGATCGACATCCCGCTGTGGTTCGTCAACGGGCAATGGGACCAGCTGCGCGCGAACGAGAAGCTCTTCACCACCGTCGCCGCCCGCGCCGAGCTCATCGTCGTGCCCCGCACGACGCACCTCGTCACCGCGATGCGGCCCCGCGTGTTCAACGCGCTGCTGGAGGTGGCGCTCACCACCGTCGAGGCATCGACCTGATAGACTCGGCCCTTGGCTTGCGTGTGGGGTTTTTCCCGACCTCCACGACCGCCGGTGCAGCGCCCCTCTACCGCTCGCCCGGCACTTCCAACACTCACTCAAACGAAAGACCGTCGACGTGGCGAACATCAAGTCGCAGATCAAGCGCAACAAGACCAACGAGAAGGCGCACGAGCGCAACAAGGCCGTCAAGAGCGAGCTGAAGACGCACGTGCGTCGCGCCCGCCAGGCCGTCCTGGCCGGTGACAAGGAAGCCGCCGAGAAGGCGCTCGCCCTGGCCGGCAAGAAGCTCGACAAGGCCGTGAGCAAGGGTGTCATCCACCAGAACCAGGCCGCGAACCGCAAGTCGGCCATCGCGAAGCAGGTCAACGCTCTCTGAGCCGCAGCCGTTTCGACAGCCCGTCCCGCATCGCGGGGCGGGCTTCGTCGTTGGGGGCGGGTCCGGGCGGTGCGAGGTGGACGCGCGGGCGTCGACCGGCCTCGGGCAGACACAACGGCGGGAGTCGTCGCCGACACGCCGTGTGACGGGCGCGCGTAGCGGCGTGTCGGCCGACGGGCCCGCCGTGGTGTACGCGCGCCGGCGGGAAAGTGGGCGCGCGGGCGGGCGGGTGGACGCCGGCGCGTGGGCGGGTGGGCGCAGGCGCGCGGGCGGGCGAGTGGACGCCGGCGCGTGGGCGGGTGGGCGCAGGCGCGCGGCGGGTGCTCAGTCGCCGTACGGCGCGCGGGTCGCGATCACCGTGACCATGCGTTCGAGGGCGAAGACGGCATCCCGCGATGCTCCCTTGACCTCGGCGTCGGCGCGGGCCGTGGCGTGGATGGCCATGCCCAGGGTGTTGCCGGTCCAGCCGACGAGGTCGCGGCGCGCGCGGTCGACCTGCCAGTCCTTCATCCCCAGGCGTGACGCGAGCATCGACGAGGACTCGCGGGTGCCGGCGACACGGGCCATGGTCCGCAGCTTCATGGCGACGGCGGCGACCAGGGGGACGGGGTCGGCTCCGGATGCCAGGGCGTGGCGCAACGCGAGGAGCGCCGGCCCGTACTGCCCGGCGATGGCGGTGTCGGCGACGGTGAAGGCCGAGGTCTCGACGCGGCCGCCGTAGTAGCGCTCGACGATGCGCTCGTCGATGTCGCCGGGGACGTCGGCGATGAGCTGCTGGCAGGCCGCCGCGAGTTCGGTGAGGTCGTCGGCGAAGGCCGAGACGAGCGAGCGCAGGGCGACGGGGGCGATGCGCTTGTTCGCGGCCTTGAACTCGCCGACGGCGAAGTCGAAGCGGTCGGAGTCGCGCTTGACGGCGGGACAGGCGATCTCGATACCGCCGCCCTGACCGGAACGGATGCCGTCGAGCAGCTTCTTGCCGCGGACGCTCGCGCCGGTGTGGCGCAGCACGACGGTGGCTCCCTCTTGCGTCTGCGAGAGGTACGAGACGGCCTCGGTGAGAAAGGTGTCGCTGCATTTCTCGACGCCGCTGACCCGCACCAGGCGGGGTTCGCCGAACAGCGACGGCGAGGTGACCGCGAGCAGGGTGCCGGCCGCGTAGTCGTCGGCGCGGATGTCGGTGACCTCGAGGCTGGGGTCTTCGCTCTTCAGCATCGAGCGGATGCCGGCGGTCGCCCGTTCGGCGCACACTTCTTCGGGACCGGAGACCAGCACGATCGGCGCCGGCTGCGGAGCCCGCCACGACACCTGCGGGATCGCCGACTTCGCCTTCGCGGGGGCTGCGCGTCGAGGGGCCGGGGTCACTCCCCCAGCCTACCGAGGGGTTCCGACACCGCATGCGCCCGGGGGCGTCCAGCGTGCCGTGAGATCCCGACCCGGGCGTGACGGCAGAACTCACCTCACCTGGCGCGGCACGGCGAGCGGCGCCGAGGGCGGAAAAACGCCGGCGGCCGCGAGCCCCGACCTCGGCGTCACGTTCACCACCTCGCAGATCGCACGTCCGGCCGCCGTCGCGGCATCCAGATCGATCTCCAGCTCATGCCCGTCGGCGCGCAAGGCCCACGCGAGGTCCTCGGTCGCGACGTTGCCCGCCGCCCCGGGGGCGAACGGGCACCCGCCGAGTCCACCGACACTGGCGTCGAGCACCTGTACGCCCACCGATACCGCCGCGAGGGCGTTGGCGATCGCCGTGTGGCGGGTCTCGTGCAGGTGGACGCGGAGGCGGGCGGCATCCCGCACCTCGGGAAGGGCGAACAGGCTTCGCACCTGTCGGGGGACGCCGCAGCCGATGGTGTCGGCGAGAGCCAGCTCCGCCAGGTGCGCGCGGCGACGGGCCTCGGCGGCCACCCACGCGACCTCGGCCTCGGCGACCGCGCCACGGAAGGGACAACCGAACGCGACGGCGATCGTCAGCGTGAGCGGGATGTCGGCGTGGCCGGCCAGCGCGGACGCGGTCTCGAGGTCGTCGAGCAGGCGTGCACGCGTGGTGTTCTGGTTGGCGAGGGCGAATTCCTCGGTCGCCGGGATGACGAAGTTGATCTCGTCGACCCCGGCGTCGATCGCGCGGCGGACACCGCGCTCGTTCAGAGCGAGACCGGCGTAGCGCACATCCGTTCGGCGCGGGACGGCCGCCATGACCGCCTCGGCGTCGGCCATCGTCGGCACGAGCCGCGGATGCACGAACGACACCGCCTCGATCCGCCGCAGACCGCTCGCGACGAGCGACTCGATGAGCGCGAGCTTCGCTGCGGTGGGGGCCACGCGCGCCTCGTTCTGCAAACCGTCGCGCGGGCTGACCTCCACGATCTCGATCGCGCTCACGACTGCTCACCCAGCTCGGCGAGGACCTGCGCGTCGTCCTTGCCGACGACGGCGGAACCGTTGCGGCGGATCCGGCCCGGGGTAACCGATAGTTTGGGCACGATCCCGGGCTGCTGGACGACACCTTCGTCGTCGACGACCGGAACGATCATCTCGCGCGCACGGAAGAGTTCGGCGTCGTAGATCTCGGCGATCGAGTTCACCAGGCTCGCGGGCACTCCCCCGGTCTCGAGGCGCTTTTCGAGCTCGGCCGCGGGCAGGGTCGCAGCCCACGCCGCGATGACGGCATCCAAGTCGTCCTGGTGCGCGCCTCGAGAGGCGTGATCGACGAAGCGTTCGTCGTCCGCCAAGTCGGGGGTCCCCATCACGTGGCACAGACGACGGAACACCGTGTCCTGATTGGCGGCGATGACCACCCAGGTGTCATCGGAGGACCGATAGATGTTCGAGGGCGCGATGCCGTCCAAGCGCGATCCACTCGGCTGGCCGACGACTCCGGAGTGGCCGTATTCGGCGACCGCGCCCTCGAGCATCGAGAAGCAGGACTCCACCAGAGAGACGTCGACGATCTGTCCGCGTCCGCCCCCGCGCGCGTCGCGCCAGTAGAGCGCCGTGAGCACGCCCTGCACCGCGTACAGCGACGCCAGCGCATCACCGAGCGAGATGCCCGTTCGCGGCGGCGCCTGGCCCGGGTAGCCGTTGAGATGGCGCAGCCCTCCGGTCGCCTCGGCGACAGCGGCGTACCCCGCCTTGTGCGCCATGGGTCCGGTCTGCCCGTATCCGGAGACGCGCGCGATCACGAGACCGGGGTTGGTCCGCCAGAGCGTGTCGGGTCCCAGTCCCAGGCGTTCGAGGGTTCCGGGACGGAAATTCTCGACGAGCACGTCGGCCTCGTCGAGGAGCGCGCGGACGGTGGCCAGATCCTCGGCATCCTTCAGATCGAGGGCGACGAATCGCTTGCCACGTGATTGCACCGCCCACCACAGCGAGCGTTCACCGTCGCGCACCCGGCCCCACACGCGCATCGGGTCCGGCGAGCGGGGGTTCTCGACCTTGATCACGTCGGCGCCGAAGTCGGCGAAGACCCGGCCGGCCATGGGGCCGGCGATCAGAGACCCCAGCTCGATGACTTTCACCCCCGTCAGGGGTTGCTCGGTGTGCGGGTGCATGACGGATCGCCTCCTGGAGGGTGGATGGTCCCAGCGCGATCCTAGGCACCTCGCGCTCCGTCGGGATCCGCGTGGACCCCGCGGGCCGACCGAGGGAGCGGTGGATGCCGTCGGCTCGGGCGGATCGAAGGGCACCGGCGAGCGCTCCCGCCACAGTCGCAGGCCGCCGTCCTCCCCCGTCCAGACAGCCAGGGCCCCCTCTCTGTCGGTGCGCCCCACGACGGTGCCGGTGGATCGCAGGATCTCGAGCAGCGAGGCGGTGGGGTGGCCGTAGCGGTTGTCCGCTCCCACGCCGATCAGCCCGATCGCCGCGTGCAGTCGCCGGTACAACTCGGGATCCTGATCGGCACTGCCGTGGTGCGAGACCTTGACGACGTCGACCCGTGGGACATCGACCCGGCGCAGGAGCTGCTCCTGCGGCTCTTCGCCGAGGTCGCCGAGCAGCACGGTGCGGGGGAAGCCCGCTCCGACGACGTCGAGAGCGACACTGGCGTCATTGCCCGGCTCGACGCGCGGGAGCGGCCCGAGGGCCTGCCATCGTGTCGCTCCCACCGTTCCGCTCATCCCCGGGGTGGCCGAGACGAGGCGTGCCCCGGCCTGGGCGAAGTCGTCGAGCAGGCGCTGATCGGCCGGCTCCCCGACGGGTCCGTGCACCACGGTCGTCGCCCGACCGAGGATCGCCGGCGATCCGCCGACGTGGTCGAGGTCGAAGTGCGTCAGGACGACGAGATCGAGCCGGTCGATGCCGAAGCGCGTCAGGCATTCGTCGAGCGCGTCGGGCTCCGGTCCGGTGTCGACGAGCGCCACCGCCGATCCCGAGCGCCAGAGAGTGGCATCCCCCTGCCCGACGTCGCACATCGCCACTTGCCAGGATGCCGGGAGGGTGAGGGGACCGGCGACCGTCCGCACCGCGGTGAGTCCCGCGAGGAGCCCCGTCACGACGGCCACGGTCAGCGCGGCGAGGACGCTCGTCCGCCGCCATCGCGGGGGCGCGATGATCGCGAGGGCCGTCGCCGCGCTCACGGCGGACAGCAGCGCCGCGCCGAACGCGCCGTCCGGCCAGGGCAGGTTCTGCGCCGCGATCCCGGCGGTGGCGTGTGCGACGGCGGCGATCCAGGTCGCGGGCACCCACACCAGGGCGGTGAGTCCGTCGCGCAGCCACGGGAACGGTGCGATGCACGCGAGGGCTCCGGCGATGGTCGCGGGCGCCGCGGCGGGGTCGGCGAGCATGTTCGCCACGACGCCGAGAAGCGGCACGTGGGGGTCGATGAGCACGATGAGGGGTCCGCAGACCAGCTGCGCCGACAGCGGCACCGCGATCGCCAGGCCGAGGGCCCGCGGCATCCATCGGGTCAGCCCTCGCGCGAGCGGGCGGGCCAGGGTGAGCAGGGCGCCGGTGGCCGCCGCCGACAGGGCGAACCCGATCGACAGCGACAGCCACGGGTCGATGACGAGCAGGGCCGTCACCGCGAGCGAGAGGACGGCGACGCCGACCGCGGGTCTGCCCAGCGACAGGGCCAAGAGCGCGACGAGGGCCATCACGGCGGCGCGGATCACACTCGGCTCGGGAGTGACGAGCGCCACGAAACCCGCGAGGACGATCGCCGCCCCGGCGATGCGCACGGCGCGCGACGCACCGCACAGCGCGAGCACCGCGAAGGCGGCGCCGACGACGATCGCGCAGTTCGCGCCCGAGACCGCGGTGAGATGCGAGAGGGATGACGCGTTCATCGCCGCCTCGGTGCCGCTGTCGAGGAGGCTCGTGTCGCCCACCGCCAGACCGGGGACGAGCCCTGCGCCGGGCTGCGGGAGCCCCGCGGTGGAGTGTACGAGCCCGCGGCGGACGTCTTCAAGGGCGCCCCACACGCCCGGCGGCGACGTCGTCCGCTGCACGGTGTCGGCCCGTATCCAGAGCAGCGCGCGCGCTGTCGGGTCGGCGGGCACGGCGCGACCGGTGACGGTGACCGTGCTGCCGAGACCGACCGGACGCAGCGCGTCACGGGCGTCCGCCGTGACGGCCACGCGCGCGGGAACCGCGCCGGTCATCGTGTGCGCCCCCGCGGTCACCTCCTCGGCGACCGCGTCGAACCACGCGCTGCCGTCGGGGCGGACGTCGACGCGCCCGGTCACGGTGGCGGTCACCGTCAGCGCGCGTCCGCCGGTCAGTCGCGCCTCATCGAGGGTCGCACGGGTCGGTACGGTCGCCGCCACTCCCGCGGCAGCGGCGGCGGCGAAGGCGAGCGCCACCGTGAGAACGGTGACGGCGACGCTCCGCCGCCGGGCGAGCGCCGCGAGTGAGATGACGGCGGCCCCACCCAGCACGACGGTGAGCGGTCGTGGGTCGGGCATCGAGACCGCCGTGCCGGCCGCGGCCCACGTGATCGCGGCGACCACCACCGACCGCAGGGCGCGTCGGCGCAGAGCCCCTCTCTCGCTCACACCCGCACCAGATCGCGCAGGCCCTCGAGCATCTTGTCGCCGATCCCCGGCACCGACAGCAGATCGTCGACGCTGGTGAACCGGCCGTTCTCGTCCCTCCACGCGATGATGCGGTCCGCCATGGCCGGTCCGACGCGCGGCAGCGTGTCGAGCTGCTCCCGGGTCGCCGTGTTCAGGTCTATCAGCCCGTCCGAGGCCCCGGTCGTGCCCGCCGCGGGTGCGCCGGAGGGCGTCGCACCCACGACGGGCACGACGATCTGCTCGCCGTCGGCCACCGGACGGGCGAGGTTGACGCCGTCGCGCGCGGCGTCGTCGGCGAACCCGCCGGCCAGGGCCACGGCATCCGCCACCCGATCCCCCACCTCGAGCCGGTACAGCCCCGCTCGCCGCACCGCTCCGGCGACGTGCACGTAGAGTCCCGCCTCGACGGGGGCGCTCGCGAGGGCGGATGCCGTGGGCCCGGCCGTGATCGTCTGGGCTCCGGTGGCGCCCCGGAGCATCCCGATTGCAACCGTCACCGCGAACGCCACGAGGACAAGAACGATCACGGCGCCGACACCGAGTCGGCGACGAGCGTCCGGAGCCACGACCACGGGCTGGGCGGAACGGGCGTCCGCAGGGTCGGGGCCGGGTTCGATGGTCACGCCGACACGCTACGAAGCCTGCGGCGACCACCGAGGATGAGCCACCCGGATCCGGGGATCGAGCGCAGCGCCCGCGCTGTGGGGAGGAATAGCGTCAATCTCTCGGCCGTCACCGACGACGTCACCGCCCTGCGCCGCTACCTGGGCGACGCCGGACTGCTCACCCGCACGGCCGACGGCAAGACCTACGCGCGCGCCGTCGCCTGACCCTGCGTCCGGAAACGCCGGATGCCACGCCGCACCGCTCCAGAAGTGGGCGAGGACGTGGCATCCGGGATCGACGATCACTTCGTCGAGAAGCTGACCACCTTCGGGGGCCGCACGACCGCGCGCACAATCTCGCGATCGCCCAGCGCGCGGCGCACCTTTTCGTCGCCGCGGGCGAGGGCCTCGAGCTCGTCGGCGCCGATCTTGGCCGACACCTCGAGGGTGCCGCGCACCTTGCCGTCGATCTGCACGACCGCGGTGACGCTGTCTTCGACCAGCAGCGTCGGGTCGGCCTGACGCCAGGTGACCAGGCCCACGAAGCCGTCGTACCCCAGCGTCTGCCACATCTCTTCGGCGGTGTGCGGGGCGAACAGGTCGAGGGTCATCGCGATGACCTCGGCCGCCTCGCGCACGGCGGGGTCGCTCGCCCCGGCCTTTCCGTCGATGGCCTTGCGAGTGGCGTTGACCAGCTCCATCAGGCGCGCGACGACGACGTTGAACTTGGTCTGCTCGACGAGGTTCGGCGCCTCGGCCAGCAGGCGGTGCGTCACCCGGCGCAGGCTCTTGTCGCCCTCGGCCCACACCACGTCGGTCTCGCTGTCGACGTCGTGGGCGATGCGCAGGGCGCGGGCCAGGAACTTCGCCGCCCCCGTGGTCGAGACGTCGCTCCAGTCCTTGTCGTCCTCCACCGGACCGGCGAACGCGAGGGCGACGCGCAGGGCGTCGGCCCCGTGGGCGTTGAGCTCTTCCTGGAAGAGCACGACGTTGCCCTTGCTCTTCGACATCTTCGCGCCGTCGAGGATGACCATGCCCTGGTTGATGAGGCTCGAGAAAGGTTCGGTGAACTCCACCAGCCCCATGTCGAACAGCGCCTTGGTGATGAACCGCGCGTACAGCAGGTGCAGGATCGCGTGCTCGACGCCGCCGATGTAGAAGTCGACCGGACCCCACTTGGCCGCCTCGCGCGCCGGGAACGCCTCGGTCTCGTTGTTCGGCGAGAGGAAGCGCAGCCAGTACCACGAGCTGTCGACGAAGGTGTCCATGGTGTCGGGGTCGCGGCGCAGGGTCTCGCCCGTCTCGGGGTCGGTGACCTGCACCCAGTCGGTCGCCGCGCCCAGGGGCGAGGTGCCCTTGGGCTTGAGGTCGAGGCCGTCGACCGACGGCAGACGCACGGGCAGCTGGTCGGCGGGGACCGGCGTGATCGAGCCGTCTTCGCCGTGCAGCATGGGGATGGGCGTGCCCCAGTAGCGCTGGCGCGAGATCAGCCAGTCGCGCAGGCGGTAGGTCTTGGCCGCGCGGCCGACGCCCTTGGCCTCGAGCTCCTCGATCATGCGGGCGATGGCGTGGCGCTTGCTCAGACCGTTCAGCGAACCGGAGTTGATCATGCGGCCGTCGCCGGTCAGCGCGATCCCCGTCTTGGCGGGGTCGAGGTCGTCGACGTCGCCCAGCGGGTCGATCGGCACGCCGTCGGCATCCAGTTCGATCACAGGGATGGCGCCGGTGATGGGAGCGTTGGTGTCGACGACGACCGTGACCGGCAGGTCGAAGGCGCGGGCGAAGTCGAGGTCGCGCTGGTCGTGGGCGGGCACGGCCATGACGGCGCCGTGACCGTAGTCGGCCAGCACGTAGTCGGCCGCCCAGATCGGCAGCTTCTCGCCGTTGATCGGGTTGATCGCGTGGTGGCCCAGGAACACGCCCGTCTTGGGGCGGTCGGTGGACTGACGCTCGATGTCGGTGGCGCGCTGCACCTGCGCGAGGTACGCCTCGAACTTCTCGCGCACCCCGGGATCCGCGGATGCCGCGAGCTCGCCCGCCAGCTCGGATTCGGGCGCGACGACGAAGAACGTCGCGCCGTGCAGGGTGTCGGGGCGGGTGGAGAAGACCGTGATCTTGTCGGCCCGACCCTCGATCTCGAACTCGATGTCGGCGCCGACGGAGCGGCCGATCCAGTTGCGCTGCATCTGGATGACCTTGCTCGGCCAGAAGCCCTCGAGCTGGTTGAGGTCGTCGAGCAGGCGGTCGGCGTAGTCGGTGATGCGCAGGAACCACTGGGTCAGCTTCTTCTTGACCACGACGGCGCCGCTGCGCTCGCTGGTGCCGTCGGGCAGCACCTGCTCGTTGGCGAGCACGGTCTGATCCACCGGATCCCAGTTGACCAGGGCGTCCTTGCGGTAGGCCAGGCCCTTCTCGTACAGCTTCTGGAACAGCCACTGGTTCCAGTGGTAGTACTCGGGGTCGCTCGTGTGCAGCACGCGGCTCCAGTCGAACGAGACGCCGTAGTCCTTCAGGCTGTCCTTCTGCTGGGCGATGTTCGCGTAGGTCCAGGCCACGGGGTCGGCGCCGCGCTTGATGGCGGCGTTCTCGGCGGGCAGGCCGAACGAGTCCCAGCCGATGGGGTTCAGAACGTTGTAGCCACGGTGGCGCCAGAACCGCGCGACGATGTCGGAGTAGAGGTAGTTCTCGGCGTGGCCCATGTGCAGGTCGCCCGAGGGGTACGGGAACATCGCGAGCACGTACTTGCGGGGGCGCGTGTCGTCGTCTCCCCCGGCGCGGAACGGGTCTTTCTCGGCCCACGCCTGCTGCCACTTGGCCTGGATGGCGTGGGTGTCGAAGCCCCCCTCGCGGGGGTCTGATGCGGTGTTCTCAGACACGGATGAAGCCAATCGTGAAGTCGGGAAGGCCGCGAGGGCCGTCTCCCAGGCTATCGGACGCCGCCGTCACCACCCGGGCGGTACCTCGGCGCCCAGGGCGGCCAGCGGCGCCCGCGCCTTGATACCGACCTCGGCGACCTCGGATGCCGCGACCGACCGCCAGGTGATGCCGCCGCCCGCGCCGACCCAGGCGGCATCCGCCTCGATGACGACGCTGCGGATGACCATCGCCAGATCCGCGGCGCCGTCGTCGCCGACCCAGCCGAATGCGCCCGCGTACACCCCACGGGGTTCGCCCTCGAGCTCCGCGAGGATCTGCATCGCCGACTCCTTGGGCGCGCCGGTCATGCTGCCCGCGGGAAAGGTCGCCGCGAGCAGGTCGCCCACCGTCGTCCCCGGCACCAACCGTCCCGACACCTCGCTGACGAGCTGGTGCACGTGCGGGTAGGTCTCCACCTCGAGCAGACGGTCGACGCCGACGCTCGACGGTTCGCATACGCGCGAGAGGTCGTTGCGCATCAGGTCGACGATCATGACGTTCTCGGCGCGTTCCTTGGCATCCGTCCGCAGGTCCTCGACGAGCGCGGCGTCGACGGCCGGATCCTGCGAGCGCGGGCGGGTGCCCTTGATCGGGTGGGTGTGCACGCGCCCGTCGCGCACCTCGAGGAAGCGCTCGGGAGACGCGCTGGCCAGCGCGACGTCGCCCGTGCGGATGAACCCGGCGTGGTGCGAGCCGGACGCGCGCCGCAGGCGCCGGAACACCTCGACCGCGTCGAAGGCGCCCGCGACGGTGAAGCGCGTGGTCAGACACAGCTGATAGGCGAAGCCCTCGCGGATCGCGTCCCGGCACGCCGCGATCGATTCGGTGTAACCCGCGGGTGAGATGCGGGCGGATGCCGTGCCCCGCCGGACGGGCTCCGCCACCGCGGGAGCGAACGGGGCATCGAGTGCACGTGCCGCCAGCGCGGCGTCGCCGAACGCGAACACCCGGCGCGAGGCGTGGTCGAACGCGAGGAAGCGCTCGACGCGGAGGAATGTGGTCTCGCTCTCGTACGTGCGCCAGCCGACCCAACCGCCGCGGAAGGGTCCGGCCTCCTGCGCGGTCGTCGGGGCGGTGGCATCCCGGTGCAGCGGTGACGCCGCCGCGTCGGGACGGCCCTCTCCGATCCAGCTCCAGCCGGTGTCCGCGTCGACTCCGGCGTCGAGCCAGAAGGCATGCGGGGAGTCGGCGAACAGGTGCAGGAACGCCGCTTCGGGATCGATCCACCGGGGCAGGGTGAACGGAGAGGCGGAGTGCGGCACGCTCCCAGGCTAGGCCGAGGCCCGCGCCCCTAGGCTTGCAGAGGTGAACGAGATCCTCACCTGGCTGCTCGACGTCGTCCAGAACGTCGACCCCGTGCTGCGCACGGTGATCGCGGGGATCGCGGTCATGCTCGAGACCAGCGTCCTCGTGGGGCTGATCGTTCCGGGCGACACGATGGTGATCGTCGCGGGGACGGCGATCGCCTCTCCGCTCGAGGGCGTCGTGCTCGGCGCGGCCGTGGTCGTCGGGGCGTTGCTGGGCGAGAGCCTGGGGTTCTGGCTCGGGCGCTACTTCGGTCCGCGCATCCGCGCCTCGAGGCTGGGCCAGAAGCTGGGCGAGCGCAACTGGGAGCGCGCGGACCGCTACCTGCGGCGGCGCGGCGGACCGGCGATCTTCCTCTCGCGTTTCCTGCCCGTCCTGCACTCGCTGGTGCCCTTGACCGTCGGGATGAGCGGATACCGCTACCGGCGTTTCATCGCGTGGACCACTCCCGCGTGCCTGGTGTGGGCGGGGCTGTACATCACCGTCGCCGCGACCGCCGCGGGCACCTATCGCGAGCTCGCGGATCAGATCCATTACGCCGGGTACGTCTTCGTCGCGATCCTGGTCGTCTTCCTCGGTTTGGTCTTCGCGGGCAAGAAGCTGCTGGAGCGCGCGGAACGCCGTCATCTGACCGAAGACGCGCCCACCCTCGAACGCACGGACGGTGACGTGAAAGACTGAGCGGGATGCCTCGCTCACCTCGCGCCAAAGTCCTCTGGTTCGCTCGTCTGGAGCGACGCTTCCATCGGTGGCGTGAGAAGCGTGCGCGCGCCCGCGGGCTGCGCCCGGTCGTCACCGGCTTCCCCGGGTACGGCACCGAGGAGTGGGTGCGGGTCCTCGGGCGCGTCCTCATCGCCCCGCCCATCAAGCGCACCTCCACGGGCGAGTTCGCAAGCCTGCGCGGCTGGCGCAGTTTCGCCGCGGTCCCGGTGGGTTTCGCGCACGTCACCATCGTCGTCGACGGGGTCACGCACCGTGTCACCGCGGACCGCGGTGGCGTGATCGATGCCACGCTCCCGGCATCCCTCGCTGCCGGCTGGCAGAGCATCACCATGTCGGTCGAGGGCAGCGAGCCGGCCGAGACGCGCGTGTTCGTCGTCGGCTCCGACGTGCGCTTCGGTGTCGTCAGCGACATCGACGACACCGTCATGGTCACCGCCCTCCCCCGTCCGCTCCTGGCCGCGTGGAACTCCTTCGTCGTGGACGAGCACGCGCGACAGCCCGTACCGGGCATGGCCGTGATGCTCGAGCGGCTGACGCGGGAGCACCCGGGCACCCCGGTGATCTACCTGTCCACGGGTGCGTGGAACGTCGCCCCCACCCTCACGCGCTTCATGCGCCGCCACCTTTTCCCGGCGGGGTCGTTCCTGCTCACCGACTGGGGCCCGACGCACGATCGATGGTTCCGCAGCGGCCGCGACCACAAGGAGCAGAACCTACGGCGCATCGCGGCCGAGTTCCCGGGCGTGAAGTGGCTGCTGGTCGGCGACGACGGTCAGCACGACGACGCGATCTACACCGGGTTCGCCATCGAGCACCCCGAGAGCGTCGCAGCCGTCGCCATCCGTCGGCTGCTGCCGGCCGAGGCCGTGCTGGCCGGTGGTCGCACCGTCGTCGACGATCACTCCGCCGCCGAGGTGCCGTGGGTCACGGCCTCGGACGGCGCGGGGCTCCTGGAGCGACTGCGCGGCGCGGGCGTCATCTCCACTGACGTCTGATCCGGATGCCGGGACGCCGGGCGCCGCGCGTATCCTCCGCGATGGGCGCAGGGTCAGGGGCATCCCGCGCCCGGTGACAGAGGTTGTGCACATCACGGAGGTCGTGCGCGGCCGGACGGGCGCGCGGCCCGATGTCGGAGGTGACGCGTACGGTGGAGGTATGTGCGGTCGATTCGTCGTAGCCAACGTGGCCAGTGAGCTCGTGGGGGTGCTGCGCGTCGACGTCGAGGCCGACGAGCTGCCGCCGCCCTCGTACAACATCGCGCCCACCTCTTCGGTGGGGATCGTTCTCGACTCGATCAAGAGCGAGCCGCCCGTCCGCCGTCTCGAGGTCGCCCGCTGGGGCCTGATCCCCGGGTGGGCGAAAGACGTCAAGATCGGCGCTCGCGCTTTCAACGCGCGGTCCGAAGAGATCGAGGACAAGCCGATGTTCCGCAACGCCCTCATCAAGCGGCGGGCGGTCATCCCGGCATCCGGGTACTACGAGTGGAAGACCACCGACGCCGGCAAGACACCGCACTACATCCATCCCGCCGACGGATCGCCGCTGTTCTTCGCGGGGCTCTACGAGTGGTGGAAGGATCCCGCCCGCGCCGACGACGACCCGTCCCGCTGGGTGCTGAGCTGCACCATCCTCACGCGGGACGCGATCGGCCGCCTCGGCTCGATCCACGACCGCATGCCGCTGTTCATGGATCCCGACTTCGCCGACGCGTGGCTCGATCCGACCACCGAGAACGTCGGCGATGTGCTCGACGCGGCGATCGATGCCGCCCCCGACGTCGCCGAGACCCTCGAAGACCACGTCGTCTCGGCGGCGGTGGGCAACGTGCGCAACGACTCCCCCGACCTGATCGAGCCCGTCGAGTGAGCCTCACCGTCGAGGGTGCCGCCCTCGACCGGAGCGAATGGATGCCGCAGGCCACCGCGCACGCGGAACGCGCAGACGCGCTGACGGCCGCTCACCGCGCCCGCGCGAGCCGCGCCGAGAAGCATCCGGTCGAGGACTTCCTCTTCACCTACTACTCGTACAAGCCCGCGATCCTGCGCCGTTGGCATCCGGGCCCGGGGGTCCTTCTGCGTGACGCCCCCGAGCGCGCCGCCTGGCGCTGGTACCGGGCCACGGACGACGGGGTGGCGGTGGATGCCGCGGCCTTCCGCTGTGAGCGGGGGTCGATGTTCCGCGGCATCCTGAACCTGCTGCGTGCCACGGCCGCGCGACCGGCGCAGTTCGGCTGCTTCGGGCTGCACGAGTGGGCCATGGCCTATCGCGTCGACGACGTACGCCATGCCGTGCCGCTGCGGCTGGGCCGCGACGGCACCGACGCCGTCGTCGACGCCCACCAGCTGACCTGCACCCACTTCGACGCGTTCCGCTTCTTCACACCCGAGGCCGCGCCGCTCAACCGCTTGCCGTTGCGCCGCGACGACCAGGTCGAGCGTGAGCAGCCCGGCTGCCTGCACGCGGGCATGGACGTCTACAAGTGGGCGGTGAAGCTGGGTCCGCTCGTTCCAGGGCCGGTGCTTCTCGACGCGTTCGAGCTGGCCCGTGACATCCGCACGCTCGATATGGAGGCCTCGCCCTACGACCTCACGGCGTGGGGATACGGCGCGGTGCCCATCGAGACCCCCGAGGGCAAAGCCCTCTACGTCGCCCGACAGCGAGCGTTGAGCGCGCGCGGACAGACTCTCCGACGGCGCCTGATCGACGCGGTGACACCGGTCGACGACACGCCCGAGGGCGCCGATTTTTCACCCCCGCGATCTGTGTTGTAAGCTCATGGAGTTGCCTCGAACGGGGCGGTGAAAAAGAATACGGGCCTGTGGCGCAGCTGGTAGCGCACCTGCATGGCATGCAGGGGGTCAGGGGTTCGAGTCCCCTCAGGTCCACCCAGACAGAAAGCCCCCGCTTCGGCGGGGGCTTTCTTCGTTCCCGGGTGTCCGTCGGACGGGGACGACGTGCCACTCCCTGAGGTCGCCGGATCAGACCGCGGGAGCTTTCGAGATGCCAGGCCCCAGGCTTGTGGGGACTGTCGTCCTCGTCATCGACCTCATGCTCCCGATCACCGTGTGGCCGCGGTCTGCACGCGCTCATCGCAGCGACGTCCGTCGGGGTTGCACGGGGCTTCTCGAGAGAAGCTGCGCAACCCCGACGTCGGCGTCGAGCGTGGATCAGCTTCGCCGCGCCGCCCGACGGCGAAGACCGAGCAGCAGCGCACCGACGAGCAGAAGAAGACCCGCGGTGACGGCGAAACCGATGGGCAGCTCCGCACCGGTCGCCCCGAGCACACCCCGGCCGGACGACGATCCGCCGGACGTCGTGCCACTGGCATCCGATCCGTCGCCGGAGCCGGCACCGGGCTGACCGCCCGAACCGTTCCCCGGTTGCTCACCCGCGCCACCACTCGAGCCGTCACCCGAGCCACCACCCGAGTCACCGCCCGAGCCGTCACCCGAGCCACCACCCGAGCCGTCGCCGGGGAGGGGCTCCTCCCCCGAGCCGTCGCCCGCCTGCCCCTCGACGAGCACCGCCACCGACCGCGCCGGCACGGTCAAGGCGCCGGTCGCGGCATCCAGGGTCGTGGTCTTGACCACCTCGTCGGCGCCGCCGGCCAACGTCGGCGCGAGGGCGAACGACCGCCCCTCGAGCTCGGGCAGCGTCTGCGAGACCGCGTCCGGTGACACGTTGAAGACCACCAACGCACCACTGAGCTCCGGATCGACGTCCTCGCCCAGCAGGTCGTCGATGAGCATCACCAGCAGACCGGCCGGCGCCTGCGGCCCACTACCCGGGAACGACACCTTCTCCTGAATGAGCGCCGCCGATCCGAGGCGCAACAGGTCGACATCCTCGCGCGTCCGCAGCAGGTCCAGTGCGGATGCCTCGGCGGCGGCGATGTCGGCCGCGGCAGGCTTCAGAGCCGGATCGGAGAGGAGCGGCGTCATGATCGCCCACTTGTCCTCGTTGTCGGCCGCAGGCGGCAGGCCGGAGCCGAAGGTCGACTTCTGCCCGGTCCAGTCGATGCGGTTGAACCAGTCACCGGAGTTGTAGCTGTTGCGGTCGAGCGACTTCGAGCGGAGCAGCTCGGTGCCGGCGTGCCACAACGACGGCGTCTGCGCGAACGCGGTGGTCGCCAGCGAGAGGGTGTTCATGCGCACGCGGTCGGCCATCGCGGTGTCGGCAGGGAGCTTCAGCACCGACAGATCGTAGAGGGTCTCGTTGTCGTGGGCGTCGACGTAGGAGATGATCTCGTCGGGCTGTTCGGCGTAGCCTGCGGGCGAGCCACGGTAGTCGAGTTCGTCACCGGCCTTCACGGCACCCGAGTGGTCGGTGAACGTGAAGTCGCGCAGGTTTCCCGCGAGTCCGAGCTTCACGAGATCGGTCTGCAGCCCCAGGTCGGCGAGCGCCTCGTCCGGCGTGCCGTTGATCGGAGCCCCGTTCGGGTCGGTTCCGAGGCCCGTGCCGAATCCCTGCTGCTGCACCGTTTCGCCCGCGACGGGGCTGCCGCCGTGGACGGCGTCGCGCAGTCGGTCGCTGAAGGTGCCGATGCCGGTGCCCCCGAGCTGCCCCTGCGTCGCCTGCTCGAACAGGGCGTTGTTCGCCACCTCGCCGAAGTTCCATCCCTCGCCGTACAGGTAGACGGCCGAGCCGTCCACGCCGTCCTCCTCCAGGGTCAGCTCATCGAGAGCGGCCCGCACAGCGAGCATGGTGGCCTTGGAGTGGTGACCCATGAGGTCGAAGCGGAACCCGTCGACCTTGTACTCGGTGGCCCACAGCACCACCGAGTCGACCATCAGCTTCTCGGCGAGCTCGTGCTCGGTCGCGACGTTCTGGCAGCAGGTGGAGGTCTCCACTCCCCCCGCCAGGTTCAGGCGGTGGTAGTAGCCGGGCACGACCTTGTCGAGCACCGACTTCTCGCCCTGCCCTGCCTGAGCGGTGTGGTTGAACACCTGGTCGAGAACGACCTGCAGGCCCATTCCGTGGAGCGCCCCGACCATCTCGCGGAACTCGTGCACGCGCGCGCCGCCCTCGGCGTCGACGGCGTACGAGCCTTCCGGGCTGGAGAAGTGGTACGGGTCGTAGCCCCAGTTGAACCCGTCCGCGTCGGCAACCGCCTGGACGCAGGCCTGCTGCGCCGTGTCGGCCGGTCCGTACGCCCCGAGGTCGCAATCGGGCTGGGCCTGCAGGGAGCGGTCCTCTTCGATGGTGGCGATGTCGAAGGTCGGAAGGAGGTGCACGGTGTTGATACCGGCGTCGGCGAGCTCGCGCAACTGGGCGGTGCCCGCGCTCTCACGCGTGAAGGCCCGGTAGGTCCCGCGTTCCTCCTCGGGAACCGACTCGTCGCCGATCGAGAAGTCGCGCACGTGCAGTTCGTAGATCGTGCGGTCGACCGGGCGGTCGATCACGGGTGTCGAGGTCTCTTCCCACGCGTCCGGACGCCACTGCTCCTCGCCCAGGTCGACGGCGACCGATGCGGTCGAGTTCGAAGTCAGTGCGACCGCATAGGGGTCGGTGACCCGATTGGTCTCGATCGCCCCGGTCGACGGGGCGTAGACGAGGACCTCCCAGAGGTACTCGACGCCGGCGAGGGCGCCGCCGTCCTCGACGGCCCAGATTCCGGATGCCGCGTCCCACACCGCCTCGTGGCGCTCCGCGCCGGCGGGGTCACCGCCGGCCTCCCACGTCAGAAGTGCCGCGCGCTGGGCGGTGGGCGCCCAGAGGCGGAAGGTCGGCAGGTCTGCGTCGAAGCTGACGCCGAGGTCGAAGTCGGCGACGGCGGCCGCATAGAGGTCGTCGAGCACGCCGGGGATCTGCACGCCGGTGAAGGCGGTGAGACGATCGTCGGAACCGCGCTGCGACACCATCAGCTGCCCCCGGAGCAGCGCTGCTGCGTCGGCGTCCGGCACCTCGAGTGCCACGAAGTCGGCCAGGGCCGGGAACCGCGCCCGCTGCTCATCGGTCAGTCCGCCGGCGATGACCGCGAGATCGAGCGCGTCTCCGCCGACGATCTCCTCGTCTTCGAGGACGAGGGATGCCTCGGGTGAGGCGTGCAGCTGCCAGCTCGCGTCCTCGGGGTCGGTCCCGAGGTCGCGAGGCCAGGCGAGAGTGTTCTCATCGATCCAGTGCGCCCGGAGCTCACCGGTGCCCGCCATCGGCGGGTTGCTCACCTGGATCTCGAGCACGTGCGTGTCGAGCGTGTAGCGGAAGACGATCAGTTCGTCGTCGGCGGCGCTGAAGCTGTAGTTGCCGCCGCCGGGTGCACCGCCGACACCGTAGTTCTCGTCCCAACTGAGCCCGTGGGCGACCTTCGCCTCGTAGGCGCCGGAGGGGATCTGGTCGGTCGCGAACTCGTACACGCCGTCGCGGTCGCCGTCGGCCATCAGGGTGGCCAGGCAGTCCGGCGCCCAGTCTCCGGCGCACCCGAGCTCGTCCTGCATCGCTCCCGGCACGGTCACGATGGGCCCCTCGGCCGTCGACTGCACGATGTTCGAGCGCGGGTCGAAGTAGAACGAGATCGGTCCGCCGGCGTGCGAGATGGCGATGTTCGGTCCGTCGAGCACGCCGTTCGCGCCGTAGTTCACCTCCCACGCCCCGTTGATGGCGGCCTTGTACTCGTATTCGCCGGCGGGGATGTCGAAGGTGCCGCTCCAGATGCCGTCGGCACCGAGGGTCAGCTTCGCCGCCTCGCATCCGGGCGCCCAGTCGCCCGCGCATCCCATCTCGGAGTTGAGGCTGCCGGGAACGGTCACCATGTCGATCGGCGACTCGGGCTCCTCTTCTCCCTCGAGGGTCACGGCGTTGCCGACGGAAGCATAGGTCGAGGCCGCAGCGCGCTGGCCGGCGGCATCGACGCTGACCGCGCGATACTCCACGAGCGTGCCGGCGGCGAGGCCCCGGACGTCGTGGAAGACGCGGGGCTCGGTGTCCTCAGCCGTGCCCAACGCCGTCCACTCCTCCGACCCGACCACGCGCCACGAGAAACTCGTCTCCTGCCAGGTCGCGTCGGCGACATCCGCTCCGATCGCCACCTGACCCGAGAGCGCCGCGCCCGGAGCCGGCGCCGAGACCGAGATGTCCGTCGCCGTGCCGGGGGCGGTCACGGTCGTGTCGGCGCGGTACACCACAGCCGACAGCGCGGGCACGGTGACCGAGGTCGCCGAGGCGGCATCGGTGGACAGCCCCTGGTCGGCGCCGTAGATCGGGGTGAACGAGGCATCCGCGGTCAGGGTCGTCAGTTCCACCGTCTTGTCGGCCGCCGTGTTGTTCAGTGCCACGAGGTACTCGATCTTCTCTTCGCGGTCGACGCGTGAGAAGGCGTAGACGCCCGAGCCGCTGTCGGCGTGGCGCTCGATCTGCGCACCGGTCACCAGCGCCGGGTGGTCGGCGCGCAGCTGCGACAGGCCGGCGATATGGGTGTAGAGGGGAGCGTCGGTGTCGAAGCGGTCGACCGAGCCCGCCTTCTCGCCGGTGAGGAGCGTCTGCTCCTGGTACTCGGCGACCTGGCTGGCGAACAGACTCTGGCGGGCGCTCTTGTCATTGCCGGGATCGGCGCCGGCGAAGCCCTGCTCGTCACCGTAGTAGACCACCGGCTGGCCTCGCCCGAGGAACATCAGCTCGTGGGCCAGGAAGTCGCGTTTCAGCGCGTCATTCGTGCCTTTCAGGAAATATCCGACCCGGCCCATGTCGTGGTTGCCGAGGAAGGTCGGCAGGGCCGCCGCGGAGCTGTCGGGCGTGGTGTACCGGTCGTCGCCGGCGTACAGGTTCTGCAGGCCCTTCGCGCTGTTGCCGGCGGCGAAGCTGATCGCCGAGGACTGGAAGGCGAAGTCGAGCACGCTGTTCATATCGGTATCGCGGACGTACGGCGAGAGCTTCACCGGATCGGCGTCGTACACCTCGCCGAACATGAAGAAGTCGGGCTTACCCTGCGCATGCGCGTAGTCGAGCACCTGCGTCGACCAGGTCTCCCAGAACTCGAAGTTGACGTGCTTGGCGGTGTCGATGCGGAAACCGTCGATGCCCAGATCGATCCAGTCCTGGTACACCTGCACGAAGCCGTCGACGACGGTGGGGTGCTCGGTCATCAGGTCGTCGAGACCCGAGAAGTCCCCGTAGGTGACCGACTCACCCGACCAGGTCGAGTCGCCACGGTTGTGGTAGAGCGTGGGGTCGTTGAGCCATGCGGGAGTCTTGGCGTCTTGATCCGCCTCAGCGATGACAGGGATGTAGGGGAAGGATGTCGCGGGGTCGAGCTCGGGAAAGGTGTCGCCGCCCGCGTAATCATCGGGGGTGAAGGCGGTGCCGGTGGCGTCGAGATAGGGCGAGGTGGCCTGATCGATGTACGAGTACCGGCCCTCCTCGTACGAGATGACGTCGGCGGTGTGGTTGGTGATGATGTCGAAGTACACCTTGATGCCACGGTCGTGCGCCTCGGCGATGAGCGCCTCGAGCTCCTCGTTCGTGCCGAGATGCGGGTCGATGCGGGTGAAGTCGGTCACCCAGTAGCCGTGGTAGCCGGCGCTCGCGTTTTCGCCCTCACCCTGTACCGGGCGGTTGGCGAAGCTCGGGGTCAGCCAGATCGCACTGGTGCCGAGGCCCTCGATGTAGTCGAGGTTCGAGCGGAGACCTGCGATGTCTCCGCCGTGAAAGAACCCCTTGTCGGTCGGGTCCGAACCCGTTGCCATGCGATCTCCGGTGTATCCGCCGCTGTCGTTCGCGGCGTCGCCGTTGGCGAACCGATCGGTCATGACGAAGTAGAACTGCTCTTCGCTGCCCGGCTGCCGCACCGGCGACGCCACGAGCGCGTCATCCGCTTCCTCGTGGCCGCCGCGGAGGCTGAGCGCCTCGAGACCCACCCGGTCGACGGAGTCGTCGAAGGTGAAACGCAGGGTGGCGGGGCCGGCGACGGTCAGGGGGATGTTGTCGGGGCCGCCGTTCAGCCCGTAGGCCTCGTCCCACGCGTCGTCGAACGCGACCTTGTACTCGTAGGTGCCCGCGGGGACCTCGAACTCGGCGACGTACACGCCCTCGGCGTCGGTGAGGGACAGCTCGGTGGCCGCGCAGTCCGGCTGCCAGTCGTCAGCACAGCCGAGCTCCGACTGGAGCGAGCCGACGAGGGCGACGGTCCGTCCCTGCTCGGGCGATGCGGCGGCCGTCGCGGCGGGCGTCAGCGCGACACTCCCGATGAGGACGAGCGTGGCGCCGGTGAAGGCGGCCAAGACGCGGCGGACACGGGAGGAGGTCGACTTCGACACGGGGCTCCAGAGGGGGGGGTGGCACGGCGATGTGCGGATGGGACTTCGGCCGACCGTATCGGGGAAAGCGCAGCGGATGCAAGCGCTTACATGATGAGAATCTCCTCATGTTGACGGGCGGACATCGACCTGGCCTCCGCCGCGAAGCGAACCGTCGGTCGGCGCGCAAGCCGCACGACGACCGGGCGCACCGACGGCGCGCGGCACGGGCGCCGCGGGCACGAACGAAACCGCCCCCTGTGCGATGAACAGGGTGCGGTGGGGATACGTGGTGACTACTCCGCGGCGTTGGCCGGGGTGGGCAGCTCCATCGGGACGACCGGGCAGTCCTTCCACAGGCGCTCGAGACCGTAGTACACGCGCTCCTCCTCGTGGAACACGTGCACGACGAGGTCTCCGAAGTCGAGCAGCACCCAGCGAGACTCCTGACGTCCCTCGCGGCGGAGGCGCTTGTGACCCGCCTCGAGCAGCTTCTCTTCGATCTCGTCGGCGATCGCCGCGACGTTGCGCTCGTTGCGCCCCGTCACGAGGAGGAAGATGTCGACGAGCGGAAGGGGCTCGGACACATCGAGGGCGACGATGTCGTCGCCGCCCTTCGCGTCGGCGGCGATCGCGGCGATCTGCGCCATCTCGCGGCCGTTGTCGGTGGCTGTCATCGGAAGACTCCTGTCGTGAAGGCGAGCACGAGGGTGACGGCCACCGCCAGCGCGAGGGCGCCGGTCGTGATGATGAGGCCGACGAGGAGCTTGCTCCCCTTCTCGGGCGCCGGCGGGCGGATGATCTCGCCCGGTTGCTTGACGGTGCTGATCGCGGCGCTGGCGGCGATCGGCGTGGGGGACGAGGCGGGCGGGAGCTCGCCGTCGAGGAGCACCGCGTCGGCGTCGCGGCCGTCGGTGGTGCCGGGTGCGTGACCGACCGACCCGAGCCCCTCGGGGAGCTCGAACGTACCGGTGATCATGATCTCGCCCGTCGCGGTGACCGGTCCGACGAGCGGGACGCCGGTGGGGGTCTGCGACAGGATGAGCGCGTTGGGGGTGGTCACGGCGCCGGTGGATCCGGTCTGACGGGCCAGCAGCTGGTCGAAGGAGTCCGGCAGCGACACCTCGGGGGCGGCGCCCTCCAGCAGCTCGGACCCCAGAGCGGGATTGACCACCGACGGCGCGGGGGTCTCGGCCCGGTCGGTGACGGCGTTCTCGGCCGTCTCGGACACCGCGGGACGGAAGATCGGAGGGAGGCTCTCGGCGTCGGCTTCCGCGCTCCGCGGAGCGGGGGCCGCCGTGTGCGACGAGGACGGCAGCAGATCGGGGCTGATGATCGGCACGGCGGCGGTGCGGATCTTCTCCTGCGCGCGCACCTGACGCCGGGTGAGGCCCGACACGCCGAAGTCCGCGCTCGCGTCGTAGTCATCGAAAACCGAGGGCCGCAGCGCGGGCTCGGACACCGCGGGCGGGCCGCTCACGGGGAGGGGTGCCTCATCCGCGACGGCCTTCTGCGGTTCCGCGGGCTCGATGGCCGTCGAGGCGCCGGCTGCGGTCGCGTCCGGCTCTTCGGGCTCGCCGATCGCCGGCCCGCCGATCGCAGGCTCGACGTCGGGGGCGACGGTCTCGTCATCGCGGACGGCCGGCTCGGGCGCCGAGTCCGTGGGAGCGTCCTCGGGTGCGGCGGACTCGGGCTCGATGGCCGCGGGCGCTTCCTCCCCCTCGGATCGGGCCGCGGCGTCCCGCGCCTCGGCCTCGTGCTCCGGGGTGATGATCGGGGTCGAGCCGGTCTGGCGCAGCTCACGGAGCTGACGCCGGGTCAGCGGAGGGGTCTCGGGGTTCTCGGAAGTGCTCATGCCTGGCTCCGGTAGAGGTGGTGCTTCGCGATGTACTGCACGACGCCGTCGGGCACGAGGTACCACACGGGGTGTCCTCGGCGCACGCGCGCGCGGCAGTCTGTGGACGAGATCGACAGCGCCGGGATCTCCAGTTGGCTCACGTTCTTCGACGGCAGTCCTTCGGTCGTCAACACGTGTCCGGGGCGCGACACCGCGACGAAGTGCGCGAGGTCCCACAGCTCCTGATGATCGCGCCACCCGAGGATCTGCGCGACGGCGTCGGCCCCGGTGATGAAGAACAGCTGTGCATCGGGGCGCTGCTCCTGCAGGTCGCGGAGGGTGTCGATCGTGTACGTGGGTCCCGCGCGATCGATGTCGACGCGGCTCACGGTGAACTGCGGATTGGATGCCGTCGCCACGACCGTCATGAGGTACCGGTGCTCGCTCTCGGTGACGTCATCCTTCTGCCACGGGCGTCCCGTGGGAACGAAGACGACCTCATCGAGATCGAACGATTGCGCCACCTCGGACGCCGCGACCAGGTGACCGTGATGGATGGGATCGAACGTCCCACCCATGACCCCGATGCGAGGGGCGCGCGTCACCGACATACGGTGGGCCTCAGTGGCCGTGCGCCTCGGGGGTGGGCGTCCCGTGCTTCTGGGTGTACGCCTCGGCCTTGTGCGCGTGGCGGTTGGCCACGTTGCGGTACGACAGGGTCACCAGGCTCAGCACGACGAAGACCACGAACGCGATGACGCCGTACACGAAGGTCTCGGCCTGCACGTTGCCGCCGTGGTGTCCGCCTTCTTCGGCGGCGAGGGCGAGAAGTGAGGCGAAAGTCATCAGTGCTCCGTTCGAGAGGGGTGCGCAGAGCGCATCTTCATTTTAGGCGGTCAGGCGCGGACCTGGCCGTCGCCGCGCCCGAGCCACTTGGTGCTCGTCAGCTCGGCGAGGCCCATGGGTCCGCGGGCGTGCAATTTCTGGGTGGAGATGCCGACCTCGGCGCCGAAGCCGAACTCGCCTCCATCGGTGAAGCGCGTCGAGGCGTTGACGAGGACGACGGCGGAGTCCACTTCGGCGAGGAAGCGTTCTGCGGCGACCGGGTCGGCCGTCACGATGGACTCGGTGTGGTGGGTCGAGAACCGGCGGATATGCGCCAGCGCCTCGTCGAGATGGTCGACGACCCGCACGGCCAGGTCGAGGGTGCCGTACTCGCTCGCCCAGTCCTCGTCGGTCGCCGCGACCACCCGCTCGTCGTGGGCGCGCGTGCTCTCGTCGCCGTGGACGGTGACACCGGCGTCGGCGAGGGATGCCAACAGCTCCGGCAGCAGCCGGTCGGCTGCGGCGCGGTGGACCAGTACAGTCTCGACGGCGTTGCACACGCTCGGGCGCTGCACCTTGGCGTTCAGCACGATGTCGCGCGCCCAGTCGGCCCGGGCCGAGGCGTCGAGGAAGACGTGCACGACCCCGGCCCCCGTCTCGATCACGGGGACCGTGGACTCGGTGACGACCGTCTCGATCAGCCCGGCGCTGCCGCGAGGGACGAGGACGTCGACGAGTCCCCGCGCGTTCATCAGCGCACGCGCTCCGGCGCGGCCGAAGTCGTCGACGGTCTGGATGGCTTCGGAATCGACGCCCTGTGCCGTGAGAGCCCCGCGCATGACGTCGACGAGGACCGCGTTCGTGCTCTGGGCCGCCGATCCGCCGCGCAGCACGACGGCGTTTCCCGAGCGCAGCGCGAGCGAGGCGATGTCGACCGTCACGTTGGGGCGCGCCTCGTAGATCGAGCCGACGACCCCGAACGGGACGGCGATCTTCTGCATCCGCAGTCCGTTGGCCAGCGTCCGCTCGTCGAGCACGCGACCGACTGGGTCGGGCAGTCGGGCGACGTCGCGGACCGCCGCGGCCAGCGACGCCACACGCGGTGCGTCGAGGCGCAGGCGGTCCAGCAGCGCGTCGCCGATGGCATCCGTCCGACCGCGTTCGAGATCGTCGGCGTTGGCGAAGACGATCTCGTCGGTGCGGGCGACCAGCGCGTCGGCGATCGCGTCGAGGACCTCGGCCTTGCGGGCGGCGTCGAGCAGCGCGATCTCACGGGCGGCGTCCTTGGCCAGACGCAGGCGCTCGTCGACGGAGGCGGCGATCACGGTCATGGGCTCAGTGTACCGGCGTGCCCACGGCGCCCACGGGGCCCGTGGTGAGGGTGACGGGGTCGGGATGGGGGGCGAACCAGGTGCCCACCGCCGCGCCGTCCAGAGCGGATGCCACGAGGTCGGCGCTGGTGACCAGGACGCCCACGCCCGCGGTCGAGGCGAGCTTGGCCGCCGAGGCCTTGGTCGCCGCTCCCCCGGTGCCCACGCCGTTGACGACACCCGCACCGAACTGGAAGCCACCCAGGTCGTCCCCCCAGGCCACGTCGTGGATGGGGCGGGCACCCGGCTCGCTCGGGGGACGGGTGAAGAGCGTCTCGATGTCGCTCAGGAGCACCAGGGCGTCGGCGCCGATCAGTTGCGCCACGAGTGCCGCCAGCCGGTCGTTGTCGCCGAAGCGGATCTCGTGGGTTGCGACGGTGTCGTTCTCGTTGACGATGGGCAGGATGCCGAGACCCAGCAGTCTCTCCATGGCACGGCGCGCGTTGGAGCGGTGCGTGGCGTTCTCGAGGTCGCCGGCCGTCAGCAGCACCTGGCCGGCGAGAAGACCGAACCGATCGAGCGAGGTTTGATACCGCCACATCAGGACGTTCTGCCCCACAGCGGCGGCGGCCTGCTGGGTGGCGAGGTCGTGCGGGCGACCCTCGAGATCGAGCAGGGGCAGGGCGGTCGCGATGGCGCCGGATGACACCAGCACCACCTCGGTGCCCCTTCCGCGCGCGTGCGACAGGGCTTCGACGATGGTGTCGATGCGATGCGCGCCGTCACCGCTGATCGATGACGAACCGACCTTCACCACGACGCGGGCGGCGCCGGGGATGTCGGCGCGCGTCGTCGCGGTCACCGGACCTCCTCGGTGTCCGCACCGTCACCGGCCGCGGCGGACGAGTCGCCGTCGGCGCCGATCCCCGCGGCACGCGCCGAGAGGCGCTCGGCCTCGAGCTCGGCGCGCGCGTCGGCCTTGGCATCCATACGCTCGTGATAGCGCTCGCGACGCTCGTTCGTCGTGCGGCGGTTGCTCTGCAGCAAGCGCGGGTCTGTTCCGCGCGGGGCGGTCATGAGCTCGGCGGCGGACGAGAGGGTCGGCTCCCAGTCGAAGACGATGCCGTCCCCGGGACCGATCACGACGGTGGCGCCGGCCACCGCACCGGCCGCGAACAGGCCGTTCTCGACGCCCAGACGAGCGAGGCGGTCCGCCAGGTAGCCCACGGCCTCTTCGTTCTGGAAGTCGGTCTGCTGCACCCACTTGACCGGCTTGTCGCCGAGGACGCGGTAGACCGGGCCGTAGGTGCCGCCCTCGACCTTGATCGTGAAGTCCTTCTCGGCGCCGCGCGGACGGATGACGACCTTCTCGGCCGGCGCCTGGTCGATCGTGGTGAGACGGTGCTGCTCGACGATCTCGCCGAGCGCGAAGGTGAGCTCTCGCAGCCCCGCGCGGCTGACGGTCGAGATCTCGAAGACGCGGAAGCCCCGTGCCTCGAGATCGGGACGGACGAAGTCGGCGAGTTCGTGCGCCTCGGGGACGTCGACCTTGTTGAGGGCGATGATCTGGGGACGCTCCAGGAGCGGGATCTGGCCCTCGGGCACCGGATAGGCGGCCAGCTCGGCCAGGATCACGTCGAGGTCGGTCACGGGATCGCGACCCGGGTCCAAGGTCGCGCAGTCCAGGACGTGGACGAGCGCCGTGCAGCGCTCAACGTGGCGCAGGAACTCCAGCCCCAGGCCCTTGCCCTCGCTGGCCCCCTCGATCAGGCCGGGGACGTCGGCGATCGTGTACCGCGCGTCACCGGCCTGGACGACGCCCAGGTTCGGGTGCAGCGTCGTGAACGGGTAGTCGGCGATCTTGGGACGCGCGGCGGACACCGCCGCGATGAGGCTCGACTTCCCGGCGGACGGGAAGCCGACCAGCGCGACATCGGCGACGGTCTTGAGCTCGAGGACGACGTCGCCCTCCCAACCGGGGGTCCCCAGCAGCGCGAAACCGGGGGCCTTGCGCTTGGGCGATGCCAGGGCCGCGTTGCCCAGGCCGCCGAGCCCACCCGGGGCCGCGACGAATCGCATCCCGGGGGTGAGCATGTCGACCAGGACGTTGCCGTCGGCGTCCTTCACGACCGTCCCGAGCGGGACGGGCAACTCCTGGTCCTCGCCGAGGGCACCCGAGCGGTGGTCGCCCATGCCGAAGCCGCCGTTGCCCGCGGAGCGGTGCGGCGAGTGGTGGTAGGACAGCAGGGTGGTCACCTGCGGGTCCGCCACGAGCACCACGTCGCCGCCGCTGCCGCCGTTCCCGCCGTCGGGGCCGGCCAGGGGCTTGAACTTCTCACGGCGCACCGAGACGCAGCCGTTGCCGCCCTTACCTGCACGCAGGTGCAGGGTCACGCGGTCGACGAAGGTGACCATGACGGGTCCTTCCGGAAAGGGTCGGGAGCACCGACGAGGGAAAAGAAAGAGGGGGCAGGCAGTGCCCACCCCCTCGAGAGCGCCGGAGCGCCGTGGATTACTCCGCTGCTGCGGCGACGATGTTGACGACCTTGCGGCCGCCCTTGTTGCCGAACTCGACCGCGCCGGCGGCGAGGGCGAACAGCGTGTCGTCGCCACCGCGACCGACGTTGGCGCCGGGGTGGAAGTGCGTGCCGCGCTGGCGGACGATGATCTCGCCGGCGAGGACGGCCTGGCCACCGAAACGCTTCACGCCGAGGCGCTGTGCGTTGGAGTCACGACCGTTACGGGTGGAGCTTGCGCCCTTTTTGTGTGCCATCTCTGCGTCTCCTGGCTCTTACTTGATGCCGGTGATCTTGACGCGCGTGAGGTCCTGGCGGTGGCCCTGGCGCTTCTTGTAGCCGGTCTTGTTCTTGAACTTCTGGATCACGATCTTCGGACCGCGCTCCTCGCCGAGCACCTCGGCCGTGACCGAGACCTTCGCGAGCTTGTCGGCGTCGGTCGTGACCGCGTCGCCGTCGACGAACAGCACGGCGGGCAGCTGAATGCTCTCGCCGATCTTCGCCTTCTGGCGGTCGAGCACGACGATCGTGCCGACCTGGACCTTCTCCTGGCGGCCGCCGGCGCGCACAACTGCGTAAACCACTTCACACCTGTTTCGTTCGGGAGCGCGGGGCTCCGGTTGTCTGATGACGTCGGGAGGGTCTGTTGACCCAAGTCTCGGTGCGATCCAGCGGACAATCGTCTGCGGGGTCACGCTCGAAAGCGAGCGGACGCGACGCACCAAGGGTCAAGTTTAGCTCACCGGCGGACATCCGGCAAAAGCTTCGCCCCGCGTGTCGACCGTACGATCGAGACATGGCCATTCTCATCGACGATCCGCAGTGGCCCGCGCACGGACGTCTGTGGGCGCACCTGGTCAGCGACACCGATCTGGCCGAGCTCCACGCCTTCGCCGCGGCAGCCGGCATCCCCCGTCGCGCCTTCGACCTCGACCACTACGACGTCCCGGACGAGCGGCACGCCGAGCTCGTGGCCGCCGGCGCCGAGCACGTGGGCGGCAAAGAGCTCGTCCGACGCCTGCGGGCCTCGGGACTGCGCATCACGGCTCGACAACGACGCTCCCGCTCCGACGTCTGAGACCGCCCCCGGCATCCGCTGACCGCGGACACGCACGAGGGGTCGTCCTCGGTCGCCGGGAGCAGTACACGGCGACGAGAGACGACCCCTCACGGATGACGACGGGGCTCAGGCCTCGGTCGGGGGCTGCGCGTTCACCGGGGTCCCGGTGAGCGCGGCGGTGGTCACGCGTCGACGCGATCGTCCCTGACCCGGAGCCTTGGGCTCGGGCAGCGCTTCGAGCACGGACTCGAGCAGGGCGTCCTTCTCGGTGCGCGGAGCCTTCGGCTCGCGCTTCTTGCGCGGACGCTTCTCGCGCGCCGGTGCCGGCGTCTCGGTCGCCTCGGACTTCGCCTCGAGGACGGCCTCCACCGACGCCGCGACCGCGGCCTCGACGACGGCGGGGTCGTCGAGGGTCGGCTTGACGGTGGATGCCGCGATCTGCGCCAGCGCGGATTTGACGCCCTCGGTGATCACGTGGGTGCCGCCGGCCGGCGCCGCCGCTCCCCCGGTGCCGCCCGCGGCCCCGGGCGATCCGCCGTTGGTGTTCGCAGGGCCGTTGCCGTTGGACCCGCCGTTGCCGCCGCGACCGCGCCGGTTCGACGAGCCGTTGCCGTTCGATCCGCCGTTGCCGTTCGACGCGCCCGTGGTGCGGTGACGCACGACCGGGTCGTGGTGCACGATCACACCGCGACCGGCGCACACCTCGCACGCCTCGCTGAACGTCTCGAGCAGGCCCAGGCCGAGCTTCTTGCGCGTCATCTGCACGAGGCCGAGCGAGGTCACCTCGGCGACCTGGTGCTTCGTCCGGTCACGGCTCAGGCACTCGATCAGACGTCGCAGCACGAGATCGCGGTTGGATTCGAGCACCATGTCGATGAAGTCGACCACGATGATGCCGCCGATGTCGCGCAGACGCAGCTGACGGACGATCTCTTCGGCGGCCTCGAGGTTGTTCTTGGTGACGGTCTCTTCGAGGTTGCCGCCCGAGCCGACGAACTTGCCGGTGTTGACGTCGACGACGGTCATCGCCTCGGTGCGGTCGATGACGAGCGAACCGCCGGAGGGCAGCCACACCTTGCGGTCCAGCGCCTTCTCGATCTGCTCGGTGACGCGGAAGGCGTCGAACGGATCCTGATCGCCCTCGTACTTCTCGACGCGCTCGAGCAGGTCGGGCGCGACGCCCTTGAGGTAGCTCGAGATGGTCTGCAGCGCCTCGTCGCCCTGGATGAGCATGCGCGTGAAGTCCTCGTTGAAGACGTCGCGGACGATCTTGACCAGCAGGTCGGGCTCGGAGTGCAGCAGTGCGGGGGCCTGGATGGTCTTGACCTGGCTCGACACGTGCTCCCACTGCGAGGTGAGGCGCTGCACGTCGAGGGTCAGCTGCTCCTCGGTGGCCCCTTCGGCCGCCGTGCGGACGATGACGCCGGAGGACTCGGGCAGGACCTCTTTGAGGATCTTCTTCAGGCGGGCGCGCTCGGTGTCGGGCAGCTTGCGCGAGATCCCGTTCATGGTGCCGTTGGGCACATAGACCAGGTAGCGGCCGGGCAGCGAGATCTGGCTGGTCAGACGCGCGCCCTTGTGGCCCACGGGGTCCTTGGTGACCTGCACCAGCACGCGGTCGCCCGACTTCAGCGCCAGCTCGATGCGGCGCGGCTGGTTGTTCGTCTCGACGCCGTCCCAGTCGACCTCGCCCGAGTACAGCACGGCGTTGCGGCCTCGACCGATGTCGACGAACGCGGCCTCCATGCTCGGCAGGACGTTCTGCACGCGACCGAGGTAGACGTTGCCGATGAGCGACGCGTCCTGGTTGCGGGCGACGTAGTGCTCGACGAGCACGTTGTCCTCGAGCACCGCGATCTGGATGCGACCGCTCTTGGAGCGCACGACCATGACCCGGTCGACGGCCTCGCGACGCGCGAGGAACTCGGCCTCGGTCACGACGGGGCGACGGCGTCCGGCCTCGCGACCGTCGCGGCGACGCTGTTTCTTGGCCTCGAGGCGGGTGGATCCCTTGATGCGCTGCGGCTCGGTGATCACCTCGACCGCACGCTGGCGCACGGGCGCGGCGGGGGTCTCGGCGGGCTCGTCGGCGGGGGCGTTGACTGCGCCGCGGCGGCGATTGCGTCGGCGGGCGTTGACCGAACCGCGCTCGGCCGGCCCCTCGTCATCGCGGTCGTCGCGGTCCCAGGCCTCGTCACGGGCGGGCAGGGGCGGGAGCTCGGGGGCGTAGAAGTGCAGCGCCGTCGACACGGCCGACACGAAGTTCTCGGGCAGCAGGCCCAGCGAGACCGCGGTGGGCCGCTCCGGCTTCACCGGCTCTGCGTCGCGGGGAGCACCCTGCATCGCGGCGTCGGGAGAGTCAGCGGATGCCGACCCCTCGGCGTCGGCGACGGGGGTCGCCGCCTCGGTGGCCTGGTCATCGGCGGCGGTCTGCTCGGCGGTGCCGTCCTGCGTGCCCACGGCGGGCGGGGTCGCGGCGTCTTCCGCGACGACGGCGGGCTGCTCGGCGGTGCCGTCCTCGGCGCCCGTTGCGGGCTGGGCGGCCTCGGCGGGCTGGGCTGTCGCGTCCTGGGCATCGGTACCGAGCTCGTCCGAAGCGGAGGTGTCGTCGACGCCGAGAACCGCGGGGGTCTCCGTGTCGACGGCGGCCGCGTCAGCGGCATCCTGGACCGCTTCTTCTTCTTCGTCGACCGTGGGAGCGGCCTCGGTGGAAGGGGCCTCGGTCGCGGGAGACGTCGTCGCCTCGTCGGTCTGATTCTGATCGTCGGTTGATTCGGCCATCTGCAGGTACTCCCTGGCGGGCGACACCGCGCGTCGCCCGACGAAATCTCATGCGGCGCCGCACCCGGCGGGGCCGCGAACTCATTCGGTCTGCAGCCGGCCTGCGGCTCGGGCTGCGAAGGGCGGTCATCGCCCGAAGTCTTCTGGGTGATGTTCCTGCGGCGCGGCCGCGGTCACATCAGCCTTCATTATCGCACGAACCGCCGCGAACGCCACGGCGGCACTCGCACGTTCGTCATCCACAGGCGCTGCGGTGCGTGCGGAGGGTGTCGGTAGGGTCGAGCTGACGACGAAGGGGGCCCCATGACCTCGTCCGATGACGCGCTCACCGCGCTCGAAGGGGCGCGAGCCCGCGTGCGCGCGCAGGTCGAGCAGGCCAGGGAGCGATCCGAAGACGCCGCGCGGATGGCCGGCGACGTGAGGACGGCGACGGCGACGGCCGTGTCCTCGGCGCAAGAGGTTCGCGTCATCGCCACCGCGGGCGGACGCGTCGAACGCGTAGAGATCGCTCAAGCCGCACTCTCCCACGACGCCCGGACCCTGTCCCGCCTCGTGACCGACACGGTACGAGTGGCACAGCGTAATGCGGCTGACGTCGCGTTGCGGCGGATGACGCAAAGCCTCGGCGAAACGTCGCCTCTCGTCGCCGCCACCCGGCAGCGTCTCGACGACGAGTACGCACATTCCAGGCAAGGAAGGCGAAGCGAATGATCGAACATCTCGAAGTCACGCCATACCGACTCTCGACGGCAGCGGCCGGCATCAAGGCGGCAGGCGGCGAGATCGAGGCTCTGGTCGGCACTCTCGTGCGCGAATCCGCGACGCTCAGCTTGCAGTGGAGCGGCGACGCCCAGCAGGCTTTGCGCGGGCGCAGGCGCAGCTGGGCGAGCGCCTGGTGCGTCGAACCGCGCTCCTTTCACGCATGAGCGACGCACTGGAAGATATGGCCACCGCATACGGCGAGGCGGACCTCGCCGGAGCGCGGGCATTGGGGGCGACGGCATGATGCGGCGTGCTCGTTTCGCCGGTGTGATCGGCATCGCGGTCGCCGTGAGCGTCGTCTCGGGCTGCAGCCAGTTGCCGTTCCACGATGATTCGTACGAGACGGAGATTCCCGCCGCGCTGGAGGCGGCCGATCTGGGGATCACGGAGGCGTTCGCGGGCACCACCTTGGACGGCTTCTCCGAGACGCTCGTCGTCGGGGGGCGAGTAGAAGACAGCGTGGTGCCGACCGACGACGTGTCTTCGCAGTTCGTACAGAAAGTCATCGCCGTTGCGTTGGAGGGCAGGTCCGTCAACACTGCCTATTTCAAGCTGGCGCTCGGATTCGGCCAGTACGAGTTCATCAGCACTGACCGCGCTCTCGCGGGGCTCGGGGCGGATCCGCGTTCCGACGGGAGCATCACTATGCGAGAGGCAGAACAGATTGCTCGGGAGGACTCCGAATGACGGGAGCGAACCAGCACATCGAGATCAACGGAGAGGTGCTGCGCAAACAAATTTCGCTCCTCCGTGAGGCGTCCGCAGACTTCGCGGCGGCCGCCAGAACCGTACCGCAGGAGCTGCCGGGGCACGCGTTGGGCGTCCTCAATAGGGCTATCGTCATCCCCCTCGCCAACGTAGTCTCGGATGGCTCCCGCGAGATGCTGGCCACGGCGCAGATGCTTACGGACCACATCGCCGAGGGGACAAAAACGGCGCTCACGAGTTTTTCAACCGTCGAAGAGGACGCGACCAGCCTCTTCTCCGGGGCTGACGAGTGACCGCTCTTTCGTCAGCGAGCGCACAACTCGCCAGCGGCTCCTGGGCCGATGGCCTGCCGACTGTCGGGCCGACCGCCCATCCCTGCACGAGCATGCCGGGGATGGCCGGGCTCCTCATGCAGTACGTACAACCGCTCCACGACTGGCTGAATCAACTCACAGGCGAGCCCGCGACGACGCTGGCCGCCGCTCAACGCTGGGAGGACGCGGCTCGCACCCTCGGCGCTCTGTCGGAGACGATCACTCACGCGCGTGCGAACCTGCACGATCTCGACGGACGGATGATTCGTGCACTACGGGAGCGACACCAGGACCTCGCCGTCGTCGTTGAAGATGCCACCCAGTGGGCTGACGCGACGGGGGCAGCGCTCCGACTCGGGTCCGCAGTTGTCGAGGCGACGCGTTCCTTTCTCTGCGACACCTTGGTGCAGCTCGGTCGACTCTCTGAGCACGTGCTCACCTTCACCCTCGATCCTTTCGAGATGGCCGACCGTGTCCGTGACTTCGCCCGCACAGCTAGCGACGTCGTAGAGGCTGCCGGCCGCCTCGTACTGAACCTCATCGAGGCCATGTACCGCCTCGCAGAGCTGCTCTCCCAGCTCATCCCCGTGATCGATGCCGTACTCCGACGGTTGCAGACCCTCGTCGCGCAGGTGCTGCCTGCCGGTAACGCGATCCTCGGCGTCGCAGTTCTCGGTCCGCTGGGCGGCGCGGCAGGTTTTGTTCTCGGAGGTGCGGCGCAGAACTTCCTGCAACGCTCGACGGACGTCGAGGAATTAGATCCGGGGAGCCTCACCATCGAGCAGCAGCAGGCATGGGCAACGTCGCAATCGCTGACCAGGGTCGCTTCGCTTTCCGATCTGGTTTCGGTGAACGGAACGACGGATGCAATGGGGGTAGCTGACGCAACCACGATAGACATCAAGAAGATTCGAGGCGCGGATGGAGGTGAACGGTGGATCGTTTCACTCCCGTCGACACAGGATTGGCAACTGGGGCCAGACACGGGAGCGGTAAACGATCGCGACTCCAACGTCGCGTTGATGATGGACAATGCCGCAGCCCGTACGGTTTACGAGCGCGCCGTTCTCGAGGCCATGAGCGATGCCGGAATTCCACGCGGTAGTGATGTCGTCCTCACGGGCTTCAGCCAGGGCGGAATCATGGCGGCCAACCTCGCTTCTGACAGAACTTTCCCGTACAACACAGTCGGTGTCGTGACGAATGGTTCCCCGATCGACTCATTCGACATTCCCTCGAACATTCCGGTCTATGCGTTCCAGCACGTGACAGATCTCGTTCCTGCGCTCGACGGCAATGTGTTCGACTCAACTCCCGCCAACGTGCACCGTGTTCTTCTGCCGGGGACGCCGAGTCCTGTAGATGCGCACAACAACGCCCTGTATACAAAATCGGTGGCTGAATGGGAGGCACAGTATGTGCGGACGCATAAAGGTGCGCCGCCGGGCTCCGAAGTCTTCATGGGGGATGTCGTCGACCACAGCGTCTTCACGACACGAGAATGAACCGGGTCGGACACTCGTCATAGGACTCCGGCGCAGCCTCCGTCATCCTGGCCACCGCAATTCCGAGCGGGCGGCGAGGTAATCGGAGCCTTGGAACTGTCGTCGCGGTCGCAGGGACGTCGAACATGTCGTCGAGCGCGTATCGAGCGACCGCATAGCAGCCCGGTGAAAGAATCGAGGCATGAGCGAAACCGTCATACCTCGCCGCCCGGTCGTCGTCGCGATCTGGTTGATCTTCGCGGGCGTCGTGGGGTGGATCGCAGCGTTCTCGCTGACCATGGAGCGCTTCCACCAGTTGCAGAACCCCGGGGCCGCGGCATCCTGTGACTTCAGCGTGCTGGTGCAGTGCTCGACGAATCTGCAGTCGGCGCAGGGCAGCGTGTTCGGCTTCCCGAACCCGATCATCGGCCTCGGAGCCTGGATCGCTCCCATCGTGGTCGGAATGGCCCTCCTGGCCGGCGCGCGGTTCGCGAAGTGGTTCTGGGCCCTGTTCTGGCTCGGCTTCGCGGGCGCGCTCACCTTCGTGATCTGGTTGATCGCACAGAGCATCTTCGTCCTGGCCACGCTGTGCCCGTGGTGCTTGGTGACGTGGTCGGTCGTCATCCCCTCGTTCTTCGTCGTGACGTTGCATGTGCTGCGTGAGGGCGTCATCCCCGGAACGCGCGTACGCGAAGTCGCCGACCGTCTGATGGTGTGGGTTCCGCTCATGACCCTCGCGGCTTTCGTCGTCGTCGCCGTGCTCGCACAGGTGCGTCTGGACGTGCTCGCGCAGTTCTGAGCCGTTCATCGCGAGCGATCCGCACACCGCGGATGCCGCGCAGGCCCCGCGCACGACTGCCTCTCCCCCGCGCCGGGCACAGGCTCCGCGATGTGCATCACCTCCGCCCGATGACGCCGGATACCGCGGAGGTTACGCACATCGCGGAGGTTGTTACGCGGCCGCCCCGCGCTGCGTACAAGCTCCGCGATGTGCACAACCGCAGCCCGAACACGGCGGTTGCCGCGGAGGTTACGCACATCACAGAGGTTGCGCACGCGACCGCCCTCCCCGCGCTGGGCACGAACTCCGCGATGTGCACAACCTCAGCCCGAACACGGCGGATGCCGCGGAGGTTACGCACATCACAGAGGTTGCGCACGCGACCGCCCTCCCCGCGCTGGGCACGAACTCCGCGATGTGCACAACCGCAGCCCGATCACGGCGGATGCCGCGGAGGTTACGCGCATCGCGGAGGTTGCGCACGCGACCGCCCCGCCGCGCAGGCGCGGACGATGAAGGCCGCCGCCCCCGAGGGGACGACGGCCTCACGGCATCCTGTTCGGAAGATCCGGATCAGGCGAACCAGATGGCCAGCTCGCGCTCGGCCGACTCGACGCTGTCCGAACCGTGGACGAGGTTCTGCTGCACCTTGACGCCCCAGTCGCGGCCGAAGTCGCCGCGGATCGTGCCGGGGGCGGCGGTGGTCGGGTCGGTCGTGCCCGCCAGGGAGCGGAAGCCCTCGATGACGCGGTTTCCCGCGAGGCGGATCGCGACGGACGGGCCCGACAGCATGAACTCCAGCAGCGGCTCGTAGAACGGCTTGCCCTCGTGCTCGGCGTAGTGGCGAGCAAGGGTCTCGCGGTCGGGCTCGACGAGGCGGATGTCGACGAGCGCATACCCCTTCGCTTCGATGCGCGCCAGGATCGTACCGGTCAGTCCGCGGGCGACGCCGTCGGGCTTGACCAGGACGAGGGTCTCTTCGGTGGCCATGGGTCATTCTCCGTTCGAGAGGTCGGGGTCTGCGGCGAGCCGGGCGTTGCGTCGGTCGAGCGCCGCTCCTTTGATCGTCGCATACGCCCACATGCCACCGAAAATGACGGCGACCACCGCGAGCGCCGGGACGAGGAGTCCACCGAGCAGCAGCACGACCTGCAGAGCCCATCCGGCGAACAGCGCCCAGCGATGCCGCAACAGCCCCGACACCGCGACCATCGCCACGGCCATCACGACGCCACCGACGATGCCCCACCACGGCTCGATCCCCGCGGGGAGCACCTTGAGGCCGTAGACGACGAGACCGCCGAGGAAGACGACGATCGACTCGAAGCCGAGCACCACGGCACCGAGGGACTCCTGCGCGCCGCGCGCGCGACGGGGCCGGGGAGCCCGGGGCTCGCGGGGGCTCACGCCTGCCACCCCGACTTCCAGTCCTCGAGGTCCGACAGACGCAGCGCCTCACCGGCGAGCACCACGGAACCGGCGATGACCACGGCACGGCGGTCGGATTCCGCCGCCCACGATCGTGCGGCGTCGGCGGCGTCCTCGAGGGTCGGGTGCACCGTCACGGGCAGCTCGGCCGCCTCGGCGACGTCGGCGATCGTATCGGGATCCGTCGCCCGGTCGCTGTCAGGGGCGGTGGCGAACACGCGGGCGACGCCGGGGACGAGTTCGGTCATGATGCCCGCGGCATCCTTCCCGTCGAGGATGCCGACCACGGCGCCCCACTCGTCGATGTCGAACGACTCGTCGAGGGCGGCGACGAGGGCCCGCGCACCGTGCGGATTGTGCGCGGCATCCACGAACACCGTGGGAGCCGTACCGACGAGCTGCAGGCGTCCCGGTGAGGTGGCGTTGCCGAGGCCGTCGGCGACGATGTCGGCGGCGAGGGGCTGCGTGCCCCCGCCGATGAGCGACTCGACCGCGGCGACCGCGAGAGCGGCGTTCGCGCCCTGGTGGGCGCCGTACATCGGCAGGTACACCTCGCGGTACGACCCGGCGACCCCGCGGAGGTCGAGCTGCTGCCCGCCCACCGCGAGGGTCTGCGCCTCGAGGGCGAAACCGTCGCCGGCCACGGCCACGGTTGCGCCCTCTTTCTCGGCGCGGGCGCGGATCGCGCGCAGGGCGTCGTCGGGCTGGGCGGCCGATACGACCGCGGCACCCGGCTTGATGATGCCGGCCTTGACCGTCGCGATCTCGGCGATGGTCGAGCCCAGGCGGTCGGCGTGGTCGATGTCGATGGGTGTGAACACCGCGACGTCCCCGTCGGCGGTGTTCGTGGAATCCCACTCGCCGCCCATGCCGACCTCGAGCACGAGAACGTCGATCGGCGCATCCGCGGCGACCACGAACGCGAGCACCGTGAGCAGCTCGAAGAAGGTCAGAGACGCTTCGCCGGATGCCGACAGCTCAGCGTCCACCATGTCGACGAACGGCTGGATCTCGTCCCACGCGTCGGCGATCGCGGCATCGGCCACGGGTTCTCCGTCGATGAGGATCCGCTCGGTGAAGCGCTCGAGGTGAGGGCTGGTGAACAGGCCCGTCCGCAGCCCCATCGCCCGCAGCAGGCTTTCGATCATGCGGCTGGTCGAGGTCTTGCCGTTGGTGCCGGTGACGTGGATGACGCGATAGGTGCGCTGCGGGTCGGCGAGCAGCTCGAGCACGCGGCGCGTGCGCTCGACCCGCGGCTGCACCCACTGCTCGCCCTGGCGTTCCAGCAGCGCCGCGTAGACGGCATCCGCTCTGCTGCGGTCGCTCATGCGCGGGCTCCGATCCGGGCGACGGCCACCGTGACGGCGCCGATGTTCGCGTAGGTCTGGGCGGTGAGGACGTTCTCGTACTCGGGCTCGCCGACGGTCCCGCGCTCGATGAGCCGCTCGGTGCGGCTCGCGAGCACGACGCCTTCGGCGAGGGTCTCGGATGCCACGCCCGCGACGTCGAACGCCTGGGCCACCGCCGCCGCGTCGGCGGCGTCGTCGAACGTGAGGGTCAGGGCGATCCGGTCGCTCACGTCGAAGCCGGCGGCCTTGCGGGTGTCCTGGATGCCGCGGATCATGTCGCGCGCGAGGCCCTCGGCCTCGAGCTCGGGGGTGGTCACCGTGTCGAGCAGGACGAAGCCACCCGACGAGAGCACGGCCAGCGCCTCGCCCTCGGGGCGACCCGCGGTTTCGACGACGAGGTCGTACTCGGCGGGTTCGAGGGAGATGCCGCCCGCGACGACGCGTCCGTCGACCTCGCTCCAGTCGCCCTCGCGCGCGGCCTTGATCGCCTGCTGCACCTGCTTGCCGAGGCGCGGGCCCGCGGCACGGGCGTTGACGGACAGGCGGTGGGTGATGCCGAACGCGGCGGCCGTGCCGTCCTGCAGGGCGACCTGCTCGACGCCCTTGACGTTGAGCTCTTCTCGGACGATGTCGTCGAACTGCGCCAGGCCCGCGGCATCCGGGGAAACCACCGTCAGCCGCGGCAGGGGCAGGCGCACACGCTTGCCCTCGCGCTTGCGCAGGGCGTTCGCGACGCTCGAGACCTCGCGGACGGTGTCCATCGCGGTGCGGATGTCGGCGGCGGCGGGGAACGCCGAGGCGTCGGGCCAGTCGGTCAGGTGGACGCTGCGGCCACCCGTGAGGCCCTGCCACACGCGCTCGGTGACCAGCGGCAGCAGGGGAGCTGCGACGCGCGTGAGCGTCTCGAGCACCGTGTAGAGCGTGTCGAAGGCCTCGCGGCTGGTCGGGTCGTCGGTCACGCCCACCCAGAAGCGGTCGCGCGAACGCCGGATGTACCAGTTGGTCAGCACCTCAGCGAAGTCGCGCAGGCGCTCGGCCGCGGTCGTGGAGTCGAGGCCCTCGAGATCGGCGGCGACGTTGCGCACGAGGTCGCCGGTCAACGCCAGGATGTACCGGTCGAGCACGTCGGTCGAGTCGGTGCGCCACTCGGCGGTGTAGCCGTCGCCGGACGCGTTCGCGTACGTCGCGAAGAAGTACCACGCGTTCCACAGCGGCAGGAGGAACTCGCGCACGCCCGAGCGGATGCCCTCTTCGGTCACGACGAGGTTGCCCCCGCGCAGCACCGAGCTCGACATGAGGAACCACCGCATGGCATCCGAGCCGTCGCGATCGAACACCTCGCGGACGTCCGGGTAGTTGCGCAGCGACTTCGACATCTTCTGCCCGTCGTTGCCGAGCACGATGCCGTGGCACGACACTCCGGTGTACGCCGGGCGGTCGAACAGCGCGGTCGAGAGCACGTGCATGACGTAGAACCAGCCGCGCGTCTGTCCGATGTACTCGACGATGAAGTCCGCCGGCGCATGCTCGTCGAACCATTCGTGGTTCTCGAACGGGTAGTGCACCTGGGCGAAGGGCATCGAGCCCGAATCGAACCAGACGTCGAGGACGTCTTCGATGCGGCGCATCGTCGACTTCCCCGTCGGGTCGTCGGGGTTCGGCCGGGTGAGGTCGTCGATGTAGGGGCGGTGGAGGTCGACCTCGCCGTCGGCGTTCCGCGGCAGGCGACCGAAATCGGCCTCCATCTCGGCGAGCGAGCCGTAGACGTCGACGCGCGGGTGGTCCGGATCGTCGCTCTTCCACACTGGGATCGGCGAGCCCCAGTAGCGGTTGCGGCTGATCGACCAGTCGCGTGCGCCCTCGAGCCACTTGCCGAACTGGCCCTCTTTGACGTTCTCGGGCACCCAGGTGATCTGCTGATTGTTCGCCAGCAGGTCGTCTTTGATGTCGGTCACGCGCACGAACCAGCTCGACACGGCCTTGTAGATGAGAGGGTTCCGGCAGCGCCAGCAGTGCGGGTACGAGTGCTCGTACGACGCTTCACGCACGAGGCGCCCGGCCTGCTTCAGCAGGCGGATGAGCGGACGGTTCGCGTCGAGCCACAACTCCCCCGCCACATCGGTGACCGCCGAGAGGAACCGTCCGCCGTCGTCGAGCGAGATGATCGTCGGCAGCCCTGCGGCATCCGCGAGACGCTTGTCGTCCTCACCGTAGGCCGGGGCCTGGTGCACGATGCCCGTGCCGTCCGAGACGGTGACGTAGTCGTCGACCAGGATCTTCCAGGCGTCCTGCGTGCCCCACACCTCGGCGTCGGCGTAGTAGTCGAAGAGGCGGTCGTAGGACACGCCCTCGAGCTCCGCGCCCAGGATCGTGGTCTGCACGGCCGCGCGGGCGGCATCCGGGCTCTCGTATCCGAGGTCTTTGGCGTAGCCGGGCAGCAGATCCTCGGCCAGCAGGTAGCGATGCGCGACGGCTTCGAAGGCCTCGTCGGGCGTGCCGTCGGGGGTCGTGTGCACATCGGCCGCGCCGTTCGGTCCGCCCTCGACGACCGCGTACCGGATGCCGGGACCCACCGCGAGGGCGAGGTTCGTGGGCAGCGTCCACGGCGTCGTCGTCCACGCGAGCGCCCGGACGCCGGTGAGGCCGAGAGCCTCGGCTTTGGCGCCGACCAGCGGGAACGTCACGGTGACCGAGGGGTCCTGGCGCATCTTGTAGACGTCGTCGTCCATGCGCAGCTCGTGGGTCGACAGGGGGGTCTCGTCACGCCAGCAGTACGGCAGCACGCGGTAGCCCTCGTAGGCGAGACCCTTGTCGTGCAGGGTCTTGAATGCCCACAGGACGCTCTCCATGTAGGTGGTGTCGAGGGTCTTGTAGCCGCGCTCGAAGTCGACCCAGCGGGCCTGGCGGGTGACGTAGTCCTGCCACTCGCGGGTGTACTCGAGCACCGACTCGCGGGCCTTGGCGTTGAAGGTCGCGACCCCCATGGCCTCGATCTCGTCCTTCTCGGTGATCCCGAGCTGCTTCATCGCCTCGAGCTCGGCGGGCAGGCCGTGGGTGTCCCACCCGAAGACGCGGTCGACCTTCTTGCCGCGCATGGTCTGGAAGCGCGGGAACACGTCCTTGGCGTAGCCGGTGAGAAGGTGGCCGTAGTGCGGCAGGCCGTTGGCGAACGGCGGGCCGTCGTAGAAGACCCACTCCTCGGCGCCGTCGCGGTTGGCGATCGACGCGCGGAAGGTGTCGTCGGTCTTCCAGAACTCCAGGGTGTCGTTCTCGATCGCCGGGAAGCGAGGGCTCGGGACGACGGATGCCGCAGCGCCGGCGTCGGCGGCCGGGCCGAAGGATGAGGGGCGTGGATAGGTCATGTCACTCCGCGGGTCGAGGTTCACTCGCCGGGACGATCCATGCGGACCGCGGTACCACCCTGCATTGCGCCCTCTCGCGAAGACACCGCTCTCACTGCGGCTGTGACGGGCCTGCCCCGCGCAGTTCTACTGGGGGCCGAGACCCTGTTCTTCTGCGAGCTCCCCGGTGATGGCCGGATCGGTGCTGATGGGTCCAGTCTACGCGAGGCGCGCGCACCGCGCGCGGGCCGTCGAGTGTCCAGGACACGCCGTCGGCGCGCGCACCGCGTGCGGGCCGTCGAGTGTCCACGACACGCCGTGCGCTCCGGCGCGGGCGCGGCGTGTTCTGGACACTCGACGGATGCGGAGGGGCGGACGCGGCCCGGGGGCTCAGGCGCGGGCGGGACCGAGGCCCGCCGCGGCCAGCAGTTCCCGGGTGAACGGATGCCGCGGGGCGGCGAACACGCACGACACGGTGCCCGAGTCCACGACGCGCCCGTCCTTCATCACGATCACGTCGTCGGCGATGCCCGCGACCACCTCGAGGTCGTGGGTGACGAACACCATCGCCAGGTCGCGGCGTCGCTGAAGATCGCGCAGGCGGTCGAGGATGCGCGCGCGCACCGAGGCGTCGAGGGCCGACACCGGCTCGTCGAGTACGAGCAGGTCGGGCGCGACCGCCAACGCCCGGGCGATCGCCACCCGCTGACGCTGTCCGCCCGACAACTGGGCCGGGCGGCGCCGGGCGAAGGCGGGCGACAGCCCCACCTCATCGAGCAGGGCCACGGCCGCGTCGCGGCGAGCCGCGCGGCCGACGCCCCCGGCCGCGAGCGCCTCGGAGAGCGTTCGCCCCACGCTCCACCGCGGATCCAGCGCGCCCCAGGGGTTCTGCTGCACGAGCTGCACCCGTCGCCGCGCCGCGCCGCGCGCCGTGCGGGGGCTCCATGTCTCTCCGTCGAAGGTCACGGTGCCCTCGTCGGGCGCGGTGACGCCCACGATGATCCGGGCGAGGGTGGTCTTGCCCGACCCCGACTCCCCCACCACGGCGAGAGTGCGGCCCCGATGCACGGCGAAGGACACCGCGTCGACCGCGCGCCGTTCGCCGAACGTCTTGACGAGCCGTTCACCGGTCACCAACGGCGGCCCCGACCGCGGCGGTCGCCGCAGGGGCTCGTGCGAGACCGCCGCGACCAGCTCGCGCGTGTACGGATCTCGGGGGGATGCCAGCAGCTCGGCCGTGGGTCCGGTCTCGACGACCCGCCCCTCGCGCATCACCACCACCCGGTCCGCGACGCGGGCGACCGCGGCGAGGTCGTGGCTGATGAAGAGCACCGCGACGCCGTCGTCGGCGATGCGACGCAGGAGCGCGAGCACACGCGCCTGGACCGTGGCATCCAGAGCCGTCGTCGGTTCGTCGGCGACCAGGACGGCCGGATCCGCCGCGAGCGCCGAGGCGATCAGCGCGCGCTGGCGGAGTCCCCCCGACAGCTCGTGCGGGTATTGACGAGCGCGGGCGTCGGGTTCCGGCAGCGCGACACGCTCGAGGATCGCGCGCACGCGGCCGGCGAGCGTCGCACCGCGCACGGACGGTTCATGGATGTGGATCGGTTCCGCCACCTCGGCGCCGACCCGACGCAGCGGGTCCAGCGAGACGAGGGCGTCTTGCGAGACGAGGGCGATCCGGCGCCCCCGGAGCGCGCGCCAGCGTCGCGCGGTGAGTCGGCCGACGTCGACGCCGTCGATGTGCAGGACCTCGGCGGTGACCGGCGTCGACGCGGGGGTCAGGCCCAGCAGCGCGCGGGCGGTGAGGGACTTGCCCGCGCCCGACTCGCCGACGATCGCGACGCACTCCCCCGGGCGGACGTCGAGGTCGAGGTCGCGCACGAGCGGGCCGTCGGGTCCGTCGATGCGCAGACCGCGCACGCGGACGCCGTCCCGGCTCCCACCGCCCGACGTCGTCCCCTCGCTCTGCGGTGGCCTTTCGCCGCTCATGCGCCGCGCTCCTCGGACCGCGCGCGCAGGATGCGTCCGACCACGCTGACGCTCACCACGGTCGCCGTGATGGCCAGGCCGGGGAAGAGCGCCACCCACGGCGCCTGGAGCAGCAGATTGCGTCCGGCCGAGAGCATGAGGCCCCACTCGGGTGTGGGTTCGGTGGGCCCGAGCCCGAGGAAGCTGAGCCCGGCGGCCGCGAGGATGCTCGTGCCCACGCCGATCGTGGCCAGGACGCTCACCGCACCGACCACCCCCGGCAGCGCGTGTCGAAGGTGGACCACGAACGCCGGCACCCCGGTGATCCGCGTCGCCTCGACGTGCTCCGCGGCCGCCAGCGATCGGGTCTGCGCCCTCGCCGAGCGCACGTACACCGGAACCGCCGCGATTGTCACCGCGAGAGCCACGTTGACCGGTCCCGGGCCGAGCACCGCCACCACCAGCAGGGCGACGAGGAACTCCGGAAACGCCAGCAGCACGTCGACGACGCGCATGGCCGCGGCATCCACGAACCGGGGGGCGACGGCCGACACCGAACCGGCGACGACACCGACGACGAGGGCCAGGCCGGTCGCGAGCAGGCCGATCCCCACCGAGCGAGCCGCACCGTGGACGACCCGCGAGTAGACGTCGCGTCCGCTCTGATCGGTGCCGAACAGGTGCGCCGCGCTCGGCGGCTCCAATGTCGCCCGCACGTCGGTGACCAGCGGGTCGTGGGTGGCGAGCAGTCCCGGGGCGACGGCGGCCAGGGCCACGGCGAACAGCACCGCTCCGGCGGCCGACAGGGCGACGACCCGGCCGGTACGTCCTCGCGTGGCCACGGCGGTGCTCACGCGGGCACCCCCGTCCGGGCCGCGAGGGCGGGTCGCGCGCGGCGCAATCGGGGGTCGATCAGGGGGACGATCAAATCGACGATCGTGTTGACCACGACGAACACGAGGGCGCTCAGCAGGATCACGCCCGTGATGACCGGCAGGTCGCGATCGGTGATGGCCGTGAGGGTCACGCGTCCGATCCCGGGCCGGGCGAAGACGGTCTCGACGAGCACCGCCCCGCCCAGGAGCGACCCGACGAGATAGGCGGCGAGCGTCAGCCCGCCGACTCCGGCGTGGCGCAGCGTGTGGTGCACGCTCTCGCGCAGCGGCGCCGCGCCGCGGGCGCGGACCGTCAGCAGGAACGGTTCGCGCTCGGCCGCCTCGACGCCGTCGCGCAGCACCTGCGACAGCAGCGCCGCGACCGGGAGCGAAAGGGTCACCGCGGGCAGGACGATGGCCGCGGCACCGCGTCCGCCCGACACCGGGAACCATCCGAGCTGGAACGAAAACACACTCAGCAGCACCAGCCCCGTCCAGAACACCGGCGACGACAGCACGACGAGTTCGATCCCGGATGCCACGGCCCGCCCGGTCCGGCCGCGCACGACCAGCACCGACACCAGTGCCAGCACCACGGCGATCACCAGGGCGAGCGCCGAGAGCTGCAGAGTGGGCCCGAGCTGCCGACCGATCACCTCGACCACGGGCTGGCGCAGCTGGTAGGACTCCCCCAGGTCGCCGCGGAGCAGCCGAGCGAGGAACGTGGTGTACTGCTCCAGCACCGGACGATCCAGCCCGAGATCGCTGCGAATCCCGGCCTTGACGGCCTCGCTCACCTGCGCCTGCGGCCCGAGCATCACCTCGACCGGGTCGCCCGGGATGATGCGGAACGCCGCGAACGCCAGGGTCGCCGCCCCCCACAGGACGAGGACGACGGATGCCACGACCCCGCCGAGGCGCGTAAGGATCGCGCGAGGGCGGGAGCGTGGCATCCGGGGGTCCGTGCTCAGCCGACCGAGGCGGTGGCGAACAGCGGGCGGCCGTACAGGTCGAACGTCAGTCCCGAGACGTCGGGACGAACGGCGCTGATGAGCGTGGGGCTGTACAGCGGGACGATCGCGGCGTGCTCGGCGTTCCACTGCTGCACCTGCGCGTAGACGTCGTTGCGCGCGGCGGCGTCGGTGGTCGAGGCGCCCTGCTCCAGGAGCGCGTCGATCGCCGGGTCGCTCACCTGCGAGGCGTTCTGGAAGCCGTCGGTGGCCAGGTGGCTGCGCAGCAGGTCGGCGTCGACGCCCGAGAAACCCCAGTCGGTGACGTCGTAGGTCTTGGGGCCGTACTGCTCGTTGTAGGCGCCGGGCTCCAGCACCTCGCGCTGCAGGTCGAAGCCGACCGCCCTGAGGTCGCTCTGGACGGCGTTGGCGAGCGCGGCGCGGTCGTCGGGCACGGGGGTCCACGCAATCCAGCGGGCTGTGAGGCGCTGGCCGTCCTTGGTGCGGATGCCGTCGGCATCCCGTCCCGTCCAGCCGGCCTCGTCGAGCAGGGCGTCGGCGGCCGCTCGGTCGAAGGGCCAGCTGTTCTCGAGGCTCGCGTCGTAGCCGGGCGTGGTCGCGCCCAGGATGCTCCACGCGCGGGGGTACTGGCCGAAGAAGATCTCCTGCACGGCGGTGTCGACGTCGATCGCGCGGGTGAACGCCTGGCGCACCTTCTCGTCGGCGAAGACGCCGTACTTCTCGTTGAGGAACAGCGAGTACGGCAGGCCCGGGTAGGCGATCGACTCGACCGTGTCGTCGGCGGGCACCTGCTCCACCAGGTTCGGCGGCAGGTTGGTGACGACGTCGGCCTGTCCGCTCGCGAGGGCGCCCACGCGCACCGAGGCCTCGGGCAGGATGTCGACGCGCAGCGTCTTGAACGACGGCGCGCCGGAGCCGTCGGGGCCCCAGGTGTAGTCGTCGTTACGGGTGTACACGATGTCCTGGTCGGGCGTGTACTCGGTGAGCTCGAACGGGCCGGTGCCGACGGTCACGTCGGGTCCGCCGGCGGCGAGCTGATCGGCCCGGGTCTCGAGCACCGCGGGCGAGTAGAAGCCGAGCAGGGCCGTACTCGCGGCCTGCAGGAAGGGCGCGTACGGCTGGGTGAAGCGCACGCGGACGGTGTGCTCGTCGACGACGTCGGTGCCGGCGTACAGCTCGCCGCCGAGCATGCTCGCGGCTTGCGCCGAGGCCGTGTCGGGGTCGACGATGCGGTCGAAGTTGGCTTTGACGGCCTGGGCGTCGAAGGGGGTGCCGTCGTGGAAGGTCACACCGGTGCGCAGGCGGAAGAGGTAGCTGGCGCCGCCGTCCTCGACGTCCCACGACTCGGCCAGCCACGGCGAGAACGAGCCGTCGGCCTCCTGGTACACGAGCGAGTCGAGCACGGCTCGCTGCACCATCGCGGTGACGTCGAGCTGGCTGGTCTGCGGGTCCATCTTGCCGGCCGAGAGGTTGGCGCCCTCGATCGCCCAGACGATCTCGCCGTCACCCGACGCGGCGGGGTCGGACCCGGCGCACGACGAGAGGGACAGAGCGGCGACCGTGGCGACGGCGGCCGCGGTGAGCGCGCGGCGCGAGAGTGAAGAAGGCATGGAGAAACCCCTGAATCTCTGTGGGAGGGCTTCCAGCTTACCGGGGTTCCTGGATCGGGTGCGGAAACTCCCTCACGTCGGCAGCGAACGGATGCGGATCGGCGCACCCTCATCGGACACGCGGCCCCTCGGCATCCGAATCCGTTGCGCGCATCCGAATCCGCGAGGGCGCGGCCGCGCCCCCGCATCCGAATCCGCGGGGGGGGGGGGGGGGGGGGGGGCCCCCCCCCCCCCCGCCCCCCCCCCCCCCCCCCGGGTTCGTGGTTGCCACCCCCAAACGGCCCCCGCACACCCTGCCGCCCAAATGGCTC
>NZ_JBIVFV010000004.1:0-345393 GCF_044748345.1 Microbacterium sp. NPDC090007
CCCCCCCCCCCCCCCCCCCCCCCCCCCCCCCCCCCCCCCCCCCCCCCCCCCCCCCCCCCCCCCCCCCCCCCCCCCCCCCCCCCCCCCCCCCCCCGGCCGCGCCCCGACGCGCGCACGCGCGAGACCCCCGGTATCGTGGATGCCACACCCATCAGGCACGCTCACACAGTGCCGCCCATATCGCTCGAGGAGTACCCCCATGGCCACCATTCCCGACAAGCCCGCCCTGGAAGGCCTCGAGCAGAAGTGGGACGCCGCGTGGCGTGAGCGCGGGACGTACGTGTTCGACCGCATCCGAGCCGCCGAGGCCGGTCGTCAGGGCGTGTACTCCGTGGACACTCCGCCGCCGACGGCATCCGGGAGCCTCCACATCGGTCACGTGTTCTCGTTCACGCACACCGACGTGAAGGTGCGCTTCGAGCGCATGCGCGGCAAGACCGTGTTCTATCCGATGGGCTGGGACGACAACGGCCTGCCGACCGAGCGCCGCGTGCAGAACTACTACGGCGTGCGCTGCGACCCCTCGCTCCCCTACGACGCCGCCTTCACTCCGCCGTTCGCGGGCGGCGACAACAAGAGCAGCAAGGCCGCCGACCAGGTGCCCATCAGCCGCCGCAACTTCATCGAGCTGTGCGAGCAGCTGACGGTCGAGGACGAGAAGCAGTTCGAAGACCTCTTCCGCGAGCTGGGCCTCAGCGTCGACTGGACCCAGACCTACCGCACCATCTCGGACGACTCGATCCGCACCAGCCAGCTGGCGTTCCTGCGCAACATCGAGCGCGGAGAGGCCTACCAGGCCCTCGCCCCGACGCTGTGGGACGTGGACTTCCGTTCCGCCATCGCGCAGGCCGAGCTCGAGGACCGCGACCAGCCGGCGGCCTACCACCGGGTGGGCTTCGCGAAGACCGACGGGTCGGGCGACGTGTTCATCGAGACCACCCGCCCCGAGCTGCTGCCCGCGTGCGTGGCGCTGGTGGCCAATCCCGACGACGAGCGGTACCAGCCGCTGTTCGGCACGACCGTGCGCACGCCGCTGTTCGACGTCGAGGTGCCGGTGCTCGCCCACCCCCTCGCGCAGAAGGACAAGGGTTCGGGCATCGCCATGATCTGCACCTTCGGCGATGTGACCGACATCATCTGGTGGCGCGAGCTCGACCTGCCGAACCGCACCATCATCGGCAAGGACGGCCGTATCGTCGCCGAGGCCCCCGATGTGATCGTGACGGATGCCGCGACGGCGGCGTACGGCGAACTCGCCGGCAAGACGGTGTTCAGCGCCAAGAAGCGCATCGTCGAACTGCTGCAGGAGATCGGCGCCATGGAGGGCGCCCCCAAGCCCTTCACGCACCCCGTGAAGTTCTTCGAGAAGGGCGACCGCCCGCTCGAGATCGTGTCGACGCGTCAGTGGTACATCCGCAACGGTGCGCGCGATGCCGAGTTGCGCGAGCGTCTGGTGGCCCTCGGCCGTCAGATGTCGTGGCATCCCGATTTCATGCGCGTGCGCTTCGAGAACTGGACCAACGGCCTGACCGGCGACTGGCTCGTGTCGCGCCAGCGCTTCTTCGGCGTGCCGATCCCGGTCTGGTACGGCCTCGACGACAGCGGTGAGCGCGACTACTCGCGTGTGCTGACGCCCGACCTCGCGTCGCTGCCGGTCGACCCGACGACAGACGTGCCCCCGGGCTACACCGAAGACCAGCGGGGCGTTCCCGGCGGCTTCGACGCCGAGCGCGACATCCTCGACACGTGGGCGACCTCGTCGCTCACCCCGCAGCTGGCCGGTGGGTGGCAGCGGGATGAGGAGCTGTGGAACCTCGTGTCGCCGTTCGACCTGCGTCCGCAGGGCCAGGACATCATCCGCACGTGGCTCTTCTCGACCATGCTGCGCAGCGCCCTCGAGGACGACCGCAGTCCGTGGACGGATGCCGCGATCTCGGGCTTCATCGTCGACCCCGACCGCAAGAAGATGTCGAAGTCGAAGGGCAACGTGGTCACGCCCGCCGACATCCTGAAGCAGCACGGCTCGGACGCCGTGCGGTACTGGTCGGCCTCGAGCCGCCTGGGCACCGACGCGGCCTTCGACCCGCAGAACCCGACGCAGGTCAAGATCGGTCGGCGCCTGGCGATCAAGCTTCTGAACGCGGCCAAGTTCGTGCTGTCCTTCCCCGTCCCCGAGGGCGCCGAGGTCACTCATGCTCTCGATGCGTCGATGCTGGCGACCCTGGATGCCGTGGTGCGCGACGCCACCGCCGCGTTCGAGGCGTACGACCACGCGCGGGCGCTCGAGATCACCGAGTCGTTCTTCTGGACGTTCTGCGACGACTACCTCGAGTTGGTGAAGGAGCGGGCGTACGACCAGACCGACGTGGGCCAGGCGTCTGCCGCGCTCGCGCTGCGCACGGCCCTGTCGACGCTCGTGCGCCTCTTCGCCCCCGTCCTGTCGTTCGCATCTGAAGAGGTGTGGTCGTGGTTCGACGAGGGCTCGGTGCACACCGCCGCCTGGCCCGAGCCGCTCGGCATCGAGGGAGACCCCGCGGTGCTCACCGCCGTCAGCGCCGCGCTCATCGGCATCCGTCGTGCCAAGACCGAGGCCAAGGCCTCTCAGAAGACGCCGGTCACCTCGCTCACCGTGGCGGGCCCCCACGTCGAGGCGTTGCGCCTCGCCGAGGGCGACCTGCGCGCCGTGGGCCGGATCGAGGCGATCTCGTTCGCCCAGGCCGACACCACCACCGTCACCGACATCGTGTTCGCACCCCAGGAGGCCTGATGCAACTCGGAACCCGCTGGACCGCCCGCGAGCAGCCGCCGAAGGCTGTCCCCGAGGTCCTCCACGCTCAGATCGCCGCCGTCGAAGCAGCGCTGAACCCGGACGGCCTGAGTGCTCCGTCGCCGAAGTGGACGCTGACCTTCCTCGAGGGGCGTCCTGTCGCGGAGCTCGATACCGGGGTCATCGTGAGCCAGGACGCCTCGGGCGAGGTCGTCGTGCGCTACGACGACGACGCCGAGTTCGCCTGAGCCCGTCGGAGCCCTCGGTCCCGCGACGCGGGCGCCTGAGCCCGCCACCGTGCGAGGTCCCCGCGACGCGGGCGCCTGAGCCCGTCGAAGCCCTCGGCCCCCGCGACGCGGGCGCCTGAGCCCGCCGCTGCGCGAGGGTCCTTCGACAGGCTCGGGGACCATCGGCGTGCCTCCGCGCCGTGACCGCGGCAGGCCCGCCGCCTAGGCTGGACCGATGACGGATGCCCCCAATCCCCTCCTCGCCGCCCCCTCGCTCCCCTACGATCTGCCGCCGTACGGCAGCATCCGGGCGGAGCACTACCTCCCTGCCTTCCACGCGGCCTTCGCGGCCCACCGTGCCGAGGTCGACGCCATCACCGCTCAGACCGAGCCCGCGACGTTCGAGAACACCCTCGTCGCCCTCGAGCGCAGCGGAGAGCTGCTCGGTCGGGTCTCCCGCACGTTCTACACGGTGACGGGCGCCGACGGCACCGCCGAGATCCAGGCGATCGAGGCGCAGCTCGCCCCCCTCATGTCGGCGCACCGTGACGCCGTCCAGCTCGATGCCGCGCTGTTCGCGCGCATCGCCGCGGTGCACGATCAGCTCGACGATCTGGACCTGGATACCGAGAGCCGCTACCTGGTGGAACGTCATCACCGCGAAATGGCGCTGGCCGGCGCCGGTCTGGACGCCGCGCAGAAGCAGCGTCTGACCGACCTCAATCAACGGTTGTCGGTGTTGACCACCACGTTCGAAAAGAACCTGCTCGCCGATACGAACGACCTCGCCGTCGTGTTCGACGACGCCGGCGAGCTGGACGGGCTGAGCGACGGCGAGCTCTCGGCCGCCGCGCAGGCCGCGACCGGCCGCGGGCTCGACGGACGTTACGTCGTCGCCCTCACGCTCTACACCGGGCACCCGTACCTGTCATCGCTGACGAATCGCGAGAGCCGCCGACGGTTGCTCGAAGCCTCCCGCGCACGCGGTGCACGCGACAACGCCCACGACAATCGTCCGGTGCTGCGCGAGATCGTGCGCCTTCGCGCCGAGCGTGCGGCGCTGCTGGGGTACCCCTCGCACGCGGCCGCCGTGCTCGCCGACCAGACGGCCGGGTCGCCTGATGCGGTCGAGTCGCTCCTGCGCCGTCTGGCGGCGCCGGCCGCCGCCAACGCTCGAGACGAGCACGCTGCCCTGCAGCGGATCGCCGACGCGGACGGCATCCGCATCGAGGCCCACGACTGGGCGTTCTACACCGAGAAGGTCCGCGCCGAGAAGTACGACCTCGACCGCTCGGCACTGCGCCCGTGGTTCGAGGCGGAGCGGGTGCTGCGCGACGGCGTCTTCCACGCCGCGGAGCTGCTGTACGGCATCCGTGTGACCGAACGGCACGACCTGCAGGGCTATCACCCCGAGGTGCGCGTGTTCGAGGTGCACAACGCGGACGGCAGCGAACTGGGGTTGTTCCTGCTCGACCTGTACACGCGCGACACGAAGCGCGGCGGCGCGTGGATGAACTCGATCGTCACGCAGTCGGCCCTTCGCGGTACGGCTCCCGTCGTGGTCAACAACCTCAACGTGAACAAGCCCGCGCCCGGCACCCCGACGCTGCTGACGCTCGACGAGGTCACCACGCTCTTCCACGAGTTCGGACACGCCCTGCACGGCCTGTTCGCGACGGTCACCTACCCGCACTTCGCCGGGACGGCGGTGTACCGCGACTTCGTCGAGTTCCCCAGCCAGGTGAACGAGATGTGGATCCTCTGGCCCGAGATCCTCGCGCACTACGCGCGTCACATCGACACCGACGAGCCGCTGCCTGCCGAGGTCATCGACCGTCTGCACGCCTCCGAGGCGTTCAACCAGGGCTTCGCCACGAGCGAGTACCTGGCGGCATCCTGGATCGACCAGGCGTGGCACACGCTCTCGCTCGACGAGGCATCGGCCGATATCGATGTCGCGGCCTTCCAGGCGGCGGCCCTCGCGGACATCGGCCTCGACGACCCGGCCGTTCCGACCCGCTACGCCTCGACGTACTTCGCGCACGTGTTCTCGGGCGGCTACAGCGCGGGCTACTACTCCTACATCTGGAGCGAAGTGCTCGATGCCGACACGGTGGAATGGTTCGGAGAGAACGGCGGCCTCACCCGTGCGAACGGAGACCGGTTCCGCCACCGCCTGCTGGGCGTCGGCGGTGCCGGCGACCCCCTGGCCGCCTATCGCGATTTCCGGGGACGGGATGCCGAGATCCAGCCGCTGCTGGAGCGTCGAGGTCTCGCCCGCTGACGACACGGGCGGTGACGCGGCCCGGGGCCGGGTCACCGCCCGTGTGCGGACCGCGTGACCGCGGGCTCGACGTCCAGTCGGCGAGACCCGGCGTGACGCCACGCCGCGGCCCGACCGTGCCCAGGTGCGACGGGCGGACGGGTCAGGCGCTGCGGCGCTTCTGAGCCAGGACGATCGTGGGTGCGACGCGGTCCTCGACGGCGGCGCGGGTGATGACGACCTTGGCGATGTCGTCGGCCGAGGGCACGTCGAACATGATGGGTCCCAGGACGTCCTCGAGGATGGCCCGGAGTCCACGGGCTCCGGTCTTGCGGGCCACGGCGAGGTCGGCGATCGCGCGCAGCGCGTCCTCGTCGAACTCCAGCTGGACGCCGTCGAGCTCGAACATCCGCTGGTATTGCTTGACCAGCGCGTTGCGGGGGGCCGTGAGGATCTCCATCAGCGCGTCCTGGTCGAGCGGCGAGACGGATGCCACGACGGGCAGACGACCGATGAACTCGGGGATCAGACCGAACTTGTGCAGGTCTTCGGGAAGCGCCTCACTGAAGAGATCGGGGGCGTCCTCCTTGCGGTGCAGGGGGGCACCGAAGCCGACGCCGTGCTTGCCGACGCGCGCCGAGATGATCTCTTCGAGGCCCGCGAAGGCTCCCGCGACGATGAACAGCACGTTCGTCGTGTCGATCTGGATGAATTCCTGGTGCGGGTGCTTTCGCCCGCCCTGCGGCGGGACCGAGGCGACCGTGCCCTCGAGGATCTTCAGCAGGGCCTGCTGAACGCCCTCTCCCGACACATCGCGCGTGATCGAGGGGTTCTCGGCCTTGCGGGCGATCTTGTCGACCTCGTCGATGTAGATGATGCCCGTCTCGGCGCGCTTGACGTCGAAGTCGGCCGCCTGCAGCAGCTTCAGCAGGATGTTCTCGACGTCCTCGCCGACGTAGCCCGCCTCGGTCAGGGCCGTGGCATCCGCTACCGCGAAGGGGACGTTGAGGCGCTTCGCGAGGGTCTGCGCCAGATAGGTCTTGCCGCACCCGGTCGGGCCGAGCAGCAGAATGTTGCTCTTGGCGATGTCGATCTCTTCGGCGCGCGCCTCGGCCGGCTGGAGCGTGCCGTGCGACCGGACGCGCTTGTAGTGGTTGTAGACGGCGACGGCCAGGGCGCGCTTGGCGGGCTCCTGACCGACGACGTACTCCTCGAGGAACGAGAAGATCTCGCGGGGCTTGGGCAGGTCGAATTCGGCGACCTCGCCGGCCGAGGACTCGGCCATGCGCTCTTCGATGATCTCGTTGCACAGCTCGACGCACTCGTCGCAGATGTACACGCCGGGACCGGCGATCAGCTGCTGCACCTGCTTCTGGCTCTTGCCACAGAAGGAGCACTTGAACAGGTCGGCGCTCTCACCGATACGTGCCATGGCCGGATCCTCCCGTCACCCGGCCCCCGCCGGTGTGTGATCCGAGCCTAACCCGAGCCCGGGCGAACCGAGGGCATTTGCGCTCTCGGCGGTGTCGTGCTCGCCCGCACCCCCGCGCGCGAGGTGCCAGGACCTGTCGCCTCGGAGCCGTCGGAAGCGACAGAAGGTGGCGCCTCGCGCGCGGCATGACGACGCCCCGCAGGCCGGAATGGTCTGCGGGGCGTCGAGGGTGATGCGTCAGGCGGTGAGAGCCGCCGGCTGGCGCTTGCGGGTCGTGAGGACCTGGTCGACGATGCCGTACTCCATCGCCTCGTGCGCCGAGAGGATCTTGTCGCGATCGATGTCCTTGTTGATCTTCGCGACGTCCTGGCCCGTGTGGCGGGCCATGGTCTCTTCGAGCCACGTGCGCATGCGCAGGATCTCCTGCGCCTGGATCTCGATGTCGGACGCCTGCCCGTGTCCGGCCTCGCCCATAGCGGGCTGGTGGATCAGGATGCGGGCGTTCGGCAGGGCCAGACGCTTGCCGGGCGCGCCGGCGGCGAGCAGGACGGATGCCGCGGACGCGGCCTGTCCGAGCACGACCGTCTGGATCTGCGGCGAGACGTACTGCATCGTGTCGTAGATCGCCGTCATGGCCGTGAACGAGCCACCGGGCGAGTTGATGTACATGATGATGTCGCGGTCGGGGTCCTGCGACTCGAGCACGAGCAGCTGGGCCATGACGTCGTCGGCCGAGGCGTCGTCGACCTGGACGCCCAGGAAGATGACGCGGTCCTCGAACAGCTTGTTGTACGGGTCCTGGCGCTTGTAGCCGTAGGCCGTGCGCTCCTCGAACTGGGGCAGGACGTAGCGGCTCGAGGGCATGTGCGCAGCTGCGCCGCCGAAGGTGGGGATGTTCATGATGGTGTCCTTTTCCTCTCGACTCAGGCCGCGGTTCCGCCGCCGCCGGTGACGTCGGTGGCGTGCTCGCGCATGTGGTCGACGAAGCCGTACTCGAGGGCCTCCTGCGCCGTGAACCAGCGGTCGCGATCGCCGTCGGCGTTGATCTGCTCGACGCTCTTGCCGGTCTGGTTCGCGGTGATCTCGGCGAGACGACGCTTCATGTCGAGGATGAGCTGCGCCTGCGTCTGGATGTCGCTCGACGTTCCCCCGAAGCCGCCGTGGGGCTGGTGCAGCAGCACGCGCGCGTTCGGCGTGATGTAGCGCTTGCCCTTGGTGCCGCTGGTCAGCAGCAGCTGACCCATCGACGCCGCCATGCCGATGCCGACGGTGACGATGTCGTTCGGCACGAACTGCATGGTGTCGTAGATCGCCATGCCGGCCGTGATCGAGCCGCCGGGCGAGTTGATGTAGAGGTAGATGTCCCTCTGCGGGTCTTCTGCCGCGAGCAGCAGGATCTTGGCGCAGATCTCGTTGGCGTTCTCGTCACGCACCTCCGAACCGAGCCAGATGATGCGGTCCTTCAGCAGCCTGTCGAAGACGCTCGTTGCCATAAGGGGTTCGGGCATGTGTGCTCCTCTTCCGGTGATCTGCAACGAATCTACCGGCGGGCTCCGACACCGGATGCCGTGTTCGCCGCGGGCGGATCAGTCGAGATGATCGGCGATTTCTCGCGCGTATCCGGTGACGGAACGGGTATAGCGGGGCAGATGGGGCGCGAGCGCCTGGAGGGCGATGGATGCCGCCCGCTCCGCCTGACCGCTCGAGACGAGTGCGAGGGCGTAGAACGCCGCCGCGGCGTCGTGCAGGGGTCCGCGCGGTTCGCGCTCGTACTCGATCCGCAGCATCTCCAGAGCCTCGTCCGTCTTGCCCAGGTTGCGGATCGTGCTGGCGAGCTGAATCGTCGCCTGCGTGCGGCGCTCGTCGTCGAGACCGACCGACAGGGCGTGGCGATAGAGCACCTCGGCCTCGTCCTCGTCCCCCGCCGAGTCGCGCGCTCCGGCGCGCTCGAACAGGGCGACGGGGTCGTCGGTGGGACGCTCGCCGGCGAGGTCGTCGATGCGGGCGATCACGTCGCGGGGATCGAGCGCGTCATCGGCCCAGACGGCATCCACTCTGTCCTGCCAGTCGTCCATGTGTCGCGTCTCTTGCTCCCCCCCTGTCGAGTGTCCAGGACACGCCGTTGACCGTCCGGACGTGCGGTGTGTCCTGGACACTCGACGGGGGTGGGGGTGGGGGGATGGGGAGCATCGGCATTTGGGGAAGACGAAGGGGGCGGATGCCGTGCACCCGCCCCCTTCGTCATGACTTACTCGCTCGCGGCGGTGTCGTCGGCCTTCTTCTTGGCGGGGGCGCGCTTCTTGGCGGGAGCCTTGGCGGGGGCCTCCTCAGCGGGAGCGTCGGCGTCGGCGGCCTTCTTCTTGGCGGGGGCGCGCTTCTTGGCGGGAGCCTTCGCGGGGGCCTCCTCCGCGGCGGGCGCGTCGTCGGCTGCGGGCACCTCGTCGGCGTCGTCGTCACCCTCGACGGGCTCTTCGCCCTCGACGGCGACGAAGCCGGTCAGGTCGACCGGCTTGCCGGCGGTGTCGACGACGGTGACCTTGCCGAGTGCGATCGCGAGGGCCTTGTTGCGGGCGACCTCTCCGACGAGCGCGGGGAGCTGGTTGCCCTGCTGCAGCGCGTTGACGAAGTCCTGGGGCGCCATGTTGTACTGCGCGGCGGACTGGATGAGGTACTGCGTCAGCTCGTCCTGCGACACCTGCACGTTGGCGTCTTCGGCGATCTTGTCGAGGACCATCTGCGTGCGGAACTGCTTCTCGCTCGCCTCGGTGACCTCGGCGCGGTGCTCGTCGTCCTCGAGGCGGTTCTCGCCCTCGAGGTGCTGGTGCACCTCGTCCTCGATGAGCTGCGGCGGAACGGGGATCTCGACGGCCTCGAGGAGTGCCTCGATGAACTTGTCGCGCGCGGCGGAACCCTGGGTGAAGACGGCCTGCTGCGACACGCGCTCGCTCAGCGACTCGCGCAGCTCGGCGATGGTGTCGAACTCGGATGCCATCTGCGCGAAGTCGTCGTCGGCGTCGGGCAGCTCGCGCTCCTTGACGGCCTTGATCGTGACCGTGACCTCGGCCTCTTCGCCGGCGTGCTCGCCGCCGACCAGCTTCGAGCGGAACGTGGTCTCTTCGTCGGCGGTGAGCGACTCGATGGCCTCGTCGATGCCCTCGAGGAGCTCGCCGGAACCGATCTCGTACGACACGCCCTCGGCGCGGTCGATCTCGTTGCCGTCGATGGTGGCGACCAGGTCGAGCTCGACGAAGTCACCCGTGGCGGCGGGACGGTCGACGGTCACGAGCGTGCCGAAGCGCGCGCGCAGACGGTCGAGCTCGGCGTCGATGCCGGCCTCGTCGGCCTCGGCGGCGTCGACGGTGACCGTGATCGAGTCGTAGGCGGGGAGGTCGAACTCGGGGCGCACGTCGACCTCGACATCGACGATCAGGTCGCCGGAGAAGTCCTTGAGCTCGGGGAGCTCGACGATCTCGGCGTTGGGTCGACCGATCACGCGCAGGTCGTTGGCCTCGACGGCCTGGCGGTAGAAGCCGTCCAGACCCTCGTTGACGGCGTGCTCGATGACGGCGCCGCGGCCCATGCGCTGGTCGATGATGGGGGCGGGAACCTTGCCCTTGCGGAAGCCGGGGATCTGCACGTCGCGGGCGATGTGCTCGTAGGCGTGGGCGATGCTCGGCTTGAGCTCGTCGGGCGAGACCGTGATGTGCAGCTTGACCCGGGTGGGGCTGAGCTTCTCGACGGTGCTGTTGACCATGCGGTTCGTTCTCCTCGTGTGGCCCGCGCGCACGCGGGGGCCGGCTAGGCCTGTGGTCTGTGGGGCCGTGACGTCGGGGCGACAGGATTTGAACCTGCGGCCTCCCGCTCCCAAAGCGGGCGCTCTACCAAGCTGAGCTACGCCCCGGGGCGGCGCGCGGAACGCGCCGACGAAACGACCGCTGAAAGTCTAGTCGATCGGCCTGGATGCGCCGATTTCTCCGGCGGAAGCGTGTCGAACCCGGCCCCGCCGCGTTCGCGAGGCGCTGTCGGGTGTCGTAGAGTAGGGGACGTCCGATGCTTCGCGGCCTCAAAACCGCGGAAATCCGGGGCTGTAGCTTAGTGGTAAAGCCTCTGTCTTCCAAACAGATGATGCGAGTTCGATTCTCGTCAGCCCCTCCACCTTTTGACCATGTCAGATCGTTCAACGATTCAGGCCGATTCCCCCGAGCAGCACGACCGCCGCGGCCACGACGGCGACCGCCGTCCAGATCGATGCGGCCTTCCAGCTCACGGCCGTCGCCGACCAGAGCGCGGTGAGTGTGAGGGCGCCCACGAGAATCCAGCCGGTGAGCGACGTCCACCAGACACCCACCCGACGCGCGTCCGGGGAGCCGGCCATGGTGCGTCCGAAGACCACGACCAGCGTCACGAACCCGGCCACCACCAACACGGCCCACGCGATCCCCACGACCCAGCCCCAGCCCTCCTCGCGCAGCTCGTCGGGTAGCGCGCGAGTGCCGATGGATTCGCGCACCGATGCGGGCAGTTCACGCTCGTCGGCGAGCGCGCTGAAACGCCGCGCGGTCGCCTCGTCGGCGTTCAGGCTCCACAGCATCACGATGTAGGCCCGCAGCTCATCCGCGGACGCCCCCTCGGTCAGGCCGACGGCGTAGCGGCCCGCTTGATCCCGGTGGCCGAGCCGGCGGTAGTGACCGACGAGCTCTTGCCGAGTCGCATCGTCCGCGGGATCGTCACGCAGTCGCGCCTTCCAGTCCCCCACCTCTTTTTTCCCCGCAGGTACCTCGAAAGACCTGTCGTCGGAGGTTTCGGAGGCCATCCCGCCATTATGGACGGGGATGACCGTCACATCCGGGTGGGCTGCGCCTCACCGTGACGCGCGGAGTGCGCGACGTAGATCTCGGCGTTGCGCAAGAGGCGCGAACGCTCCTCGGCGGTGAGCGCCCGACGCACCTTGGCGGGCACCCCCGCGACGAGCGAACCCTCGGGCACGACGGTGTTCTCCAGGACCACCGCTCCCCCGGCGATCAGGCATCCGGCGCCGATCTCGGCTCCTGAGAGGATGACGCAGCCCATCCCGACCAGCGAACCGTCGCCGATCGTGCACCCGTGCACGACCGCGTTGTGCCCCACCGAGACGTCGGCTCCGATGATCGCGGCGTGATCGGCATCCACGTGCACCGAGACGTTGTCCTGCAGGTTGCTGCGGGGTCCGATCGAGATCGCCGCGCTGTCGCCGCGGAGGACGGCGTTGTACCAGACGCTCGCGCCCATGCTCAGGGTGACGTCCCCCACGATCCGGGCTCCGGATGCCACGAACGCGGTCTCGTGCACGACGGGCGCCGCATCGGGCAGCGACAGGACAGCGGCGTCAGGGGCGATCGTCATGCGCCCGACGCTAGCGCTACCGACCGGCTACCGAGAACTACGGATCGCCGCCGAATCCGGTAGGGCGAGCGGGCGGATCGGTAGTGGCGAAGCCTCACCCGACTCCTATTTTCGGTTCACGAAGCCCGCACCCGCCGAGGAGGAACCATGTCGTTGTCGCCCAAGCCGACCACCCGGACACGAGCCACCCGTTCCGGGACCCGCCGACCCCGCGGACAGGCGAAAGCCATCGTGGCGATCGCTGCGGGCACCGCTTTGTTGCTGGGCGGAGCCGGCACGTATGCGTTCTGGTCGACGCAGACCGCCCTCGGGGCCGCGCCCGTCTCGTCGGGAGACCTGGATCTATCCCTCGGCGATGCGGAATGGACGCTCCAGGGTGTCCTCGGTCAGGCGCAGCCGGTCGCGGACGTCTCGGCGGTCCGTATCGTTCCGGGAGACGTGCTGACCCTGACCCAGGCGCTCGACGTCACGCTCATCGGCGACACGATCGAAGCGGACCTCGCGGCATCGCTCGGCGCGACGTTCGCTCAGGGGCTGGGCCAGTACCTCGACGTCGACCTCACCCTCGACAGTTTCGGGACCGAGGTGGACGAAACGACCTACCACCTCGTCGAGGCCGATATCACCGACCCCGACGGGACGCAGGCCGTCACGGCGACCCTGACCATCACCTTCGACCCGGCCACCGCCAACCGCGATGGCGTCAACAGCTCCGTCAACCTGGAGGACGTCGTCTTCACGCTGACGCAGACCGGCAACTGACCTCGCCCCGCCATGCCGAAGCGCGACAACGGCGTCTCGCGTCGCCTCCGCGGGGCGAGCGTGCTCGCGGCGGTCCTCGTCCTGGGGACGGGGACCGCTGCGGCGCACGCGTACTGGCAGCGAAGCGAGACCCTCGGACCCGGATCGGTCGACTCCGGCGACTTGAACGTCACCGCCGCGTGGCTCGGATCGCCCCCCGCGCCGGCTCCGCTGTATCCCGGACAGTTCCGCGACGTGACGCTGTTGGTGACAGAGACCGGGGCATCCGGAACGACGTTGCGATGGCGGCTCACACCCACTGTGACGCTCCCGATCTCGGCGACCGAGGCGACCTTCGTGCAGACGAGCGTCCACGTGCAGACCTGCGGAACCGGCCCCGTGATCCCGCCCGGCTCCTCCTACGCGCCCTCGGGTGGGTTTCTGCCCGGGGATGCGATCACCCTGTGCGTGCGGTTCACGTTGCGCGCCGATGCGCCGAGCGATCTCGACGATGTCGACCTCGACCCCTCCATCCTCCTCGCCGCCGAACAGGTGCTGTCATGAGGGGCGAAACGCGCCCTCGACGCACCGTGGTGATCGCGGTGCTCGCCGCCGCTGCCCTCGGAATCGTGCCGTCGTCGACTCCGGCTGCGGCGTCGTGGCAGGCATCGACGACGGCGCCCGCGTTCGCGCTGTCCACCGGACTCCTCGTCGCGCCCGTGACGAGATGCGATTCGATCTCCTCGCCCAGGGCCGCTCGCATCTCGTGGCCCCAGGTGGAGGGCGCGACCGCCTACCGCGTCGTCCTCGGCAACACGCAGAACGCGAATACGGCCGTTCTGGCCGAGAACCACCCGGGGCTGTCGTTCGATGTCACGGGCACGCTGTTGCTGACCCTCGTGTCCTCCGTTCTCGGGTCGCTGCTGCTCGGCGGCTCGGTGTACGTCGAGGTGCGAGCCAAGAACAACGCGTGGGTCTCGCCGGCCAGCAATCGACAGAACGTGGTCCTCGCGGGTTCTCTGCGCCAGGCTCTCAGTGGAGGCCTCAAATGCCAGGGAACCTGACCCTGCGCCGAGACCGTCGCACGCAGCCCGCGCCGGCACCTCCCCGCTCGAACGGGACCCGCGCTCGGGCGGTCGTGGGCACCGTCCTGCTCGCCTTCGTCTCGCTCTTCGCGCTGATCACGGTGATCATCCCCCTGCTCATGGGCGCACAGACTTACACGGTCCTGACCGGCAGCATGCAGCCGGGCATGCCCCCGGGGACGCTGATCGCCGTCCGTCAGACAGCGATCGACGACGTCCGCATCGGCGACGTCGTCACGTATCAGATCCGCTCCGGTGATCCGGCGGTCGTCACCCACCGCGTCGTCGGCGCGATCCGCTCCACCGGGGGTGAACGACTCCTCGTCACCCGGGGTGACGCCAACGACACCGATGACCCGCCCGTCCAGCGCGAACAGTTGCGAGGGACGGTCGTGCTCGCGGTGCCATACCTGGGGTATCCCGGTGTCCTCCTCGGCGGCCAGGAGCGCGGCGCCGTCGTCGCCGCGGTGGGGGTGGCCGTCGTGGGGTACGGTCTCGCGCTGTTGATCATCGACCTCCTGCGTTCGCGCCGCGGCCGCGGTGCTCCCGTCGCCGCGATCGCCCTCGCCGTCGCGCTGTCGGGCGGCCCGCTGCTCTGGCCACAACCCGCGGCGGCCGCGGAAGACCCTCCGACCCGCCTCCTGGTGAGCGACGACGGGGTCCGCTTCGTCGCCGGCGGCGAGATCAGCGTCTTCGACCCCGCGGATCGGATCGTCCCCGGCGCTGTGCAGCGCTCGACGCTGTGGATCCGCAACACCAGCACCGACCCCGCACGTGCCGCACTGCGTCTCGAGACCGCGCCGGAGACGGCCGATCGCGCCGACCGCGCCCTGGCGGACGCGATGCGATTGGTCGTGGCGACGGCATCCCTGCCCCCGGGAACCTCCTGGGTCAGCGACGTCATCCCGGCCGGTGGGACGCTGCGCGTCGAGATCGGATTGCAGATGGATGCCGCGGCCGACAACGCGTCGCGCCAGGGGGACGCCCTCGTGACGCCGGTGGTCCTGCTCACCGACGCGACCGCCGGGGGCGCGGGATCGGCCGGGGCGTCGACTGGTGTGCTGCCGTGGACCGGGCTGCGGGAAACCCCGCTCGGTGCCGTCGTCGCCGCCGCCGGAGCGATCGTCGCCGGTGGGCTCCTGCTGCGGACCCGGCGGAGTCGAAGAAGGTGAGGATTGCCTATTCACCAGGTATTTAGCCGAGCCTCAACTTGCTTGCGGAATGCGAGGGCGTGAGTACGGTTGCATTCAACAGACTTCGTTCGCTGCGAGAAGGAGCAGACATGAGCACCGTACACACCCCCGCCGCCACCACGGTCGACCCGACGATGGCCGCCGGCACCGCCCAGTTCCTCTCCCCCGTCGTGATCGGCCTCGAGGCCCTGGTCGTCAACGGCAAGCAGGCGCACTGGCACGTGCGCGGCTCGAACTTCATCGGCGTGCACGAGCTGCTCGACGCGGTCGTCGCGCACGCGCAGGAGTGGTCCGACCTGGCCGCCGAGCGCATCGTCGCCCTGGGTCTTCCCGTCGACTCTCGGCTGTCGACCGTCGCCGCCAAGGCCAAGGCCACCGAGGTGCCCGCCGGCTTCGCGCAGTCCGACGTGATCATCCGTGCCGTCATCGCCGACATCGACGCGGTGCTGGTCGACATCGAGGCGGCGATCGAGGGTCTCGACGAGATCGACATGTCGAGCCAGGACGTCGCGATCGAGATCAAGCGCGGACTCGACAAGGACCGCTGGTTCCTCTTCGCGCACCTCGCGGCCTGAGCACCTGGTTTTTCCAGAGGGGGCGGCGCTTCGGCGTCGCCCCCTCTTCGGTTCCCGCCCCGCGCGGGTCGCCAGGATCTGTCGCCTGAGCGTGCGGGGAGGCGACAGGTTGTGGCGGGTCACGCCGGCAGGAGCGGCAGCGATCAGGCCCCGTGCGTCACCCGGCCCGCGAGCAGCGTCGCCCGCACGGGCATGGACCTCAGCGCCCGCTCGTCGGCGGTCCGCGGATCGACACCGACGATGACGAGGTCGGCCACCGCGCCCGGCGCGATCTCGGCCGCGGCGGTCGACCCACCGGAGGTGGAGGCCGCGATGGCGGTGTCGATGTCGACCCGCTGGTGCGGTTGCCACGGCTCGCGCCCGTCCCGCGTGCGGAACACGGCCGATGCCATCGCGGCCCAGGGGTCCAGAGGCGCCACGGGTGCGTCGGAACCGAAGCGCAGGTTCGCGCCGCTGTCGGCCAGGGCCCGCAGGGGGTAGGGCTGTGCGGACTGCGCCGCCCAGATGGCATCCGTCATGTCGCGGTCGTCCAGGGCATGCTCGGGCTGCACGCTCGCCGCGACCCCGAGCCGGGCGAACCGCGGGATGTCCGCGTGGGCGACGAGCTGGGCGTGCTCGATCGTGCCCACCGCGCCCGTCCGCGCGTACGCATCGAGCGCGTGGCTGTTGGCGACGTCTCCGATCGCGTGGATCGCGCAGTCGAGTCCCGCTGCGGTCGCGCGTGTCATCATGTCGACGAGCTCCTCGGGAGGGACGGTCAGCAGCCCGTGATTGGTCGGGTCACCCGGGTAGGGGTGGCCGCACGCGGCTGTGCGGGTTCCGAGCGAGCCGTCGGTGATCGCCTTCAACGGCCCCACGCGGATGAGGCCGTCGCGCGCCCCGCGCACCGGTTCCCCCGTTCGCAGACCCTCGGCGATGGCACGGTCGAGGTGCTGCGGATAGGTGCCGTACGACACGCGCAGCGCGTCGAAGCCGCGCGCCGCACGGCGCTGCCACGGCTCGTCGTTCCACGTCATGTCGAGGTCGACCAGGCCGACGACCCCGCGCGACGCCGCGGCGCGGGCCATGCGTTCGACGGCCGCGTCCGCGGCATCCGGTGCCACCGCGTTCAAGCGACGGGAGATCTCGAACGCGTCCTCTTCGAGCAGCATCCCGGATGCCGTGGGCACGAACCCCTCACGACGGAAGGCCGCCGCGTTCATCCACACGCTGTGCACGTCCGCGTTCACGAGGTAGGTCGGCACCTCGCCCGTCGTGGCATCCAGGATCTCGAGAGTCGGCTCGTCGGGCCAGAGACCATCGCGGAATCCCACACCGACGCGGCGGCCGTCACTCACCGGTGCCACGGCCATGATCCGGGCGGCGTCGCGCGCGGTCGCGACCTCTCCGAGCGGCACGCGGTCGGCGGCGAGGGCCCACTGCAGTGCGTGCACGTGGTGGTCCCACAGGCCCGGCAGCAGCCATCCGCCCTCCGCTTCGAGGATCGCACCCGTCGGGCGCAGGTTGCCGGTGGGGGCGATGTCGGCGATGGATCCGTCGGCGATGACCAGGTCGACGGGTTCGGTGGTGGGCAGCAGCTCGCGCCCCGGTCCCGCCACCCGCACCGCCCGGACGAATCCGACGTGCTCGCCGATCACGGGCGCACCCGCGCGTCGGCCGCTCGCCGCATCTCGGTGGCGAGGGCGGGATTGTGCGGGTGGAGTCCGGCGATGATCGTCTCGACCACCTCGGGACTCCTGTTCTGGCTCAGCTTGCGCTTGGCGGTGACGCGGGTGGGCGTCAGCCGGAAGCCGACCGTCCCGCGCTCGAGACGTTCGACGAACGCGGTGTCGTTCGGCAGCGTGTACAGACCCCGCGCGTCTTCGTCCCGACCCTCGAACCGGTCGACCAATCGATCGAGCACGCGCAGGTTGTCGTCGGCGGAGAGGAGCTCCGGGATGCCGGACAGATGCGCCGACACGAAGTTCCACGTCGGCACGGCCGGCACGTCGCCGTACCACCGCGGCGTGATGTAGCCGTGGGGGCCCTGCACCACGACGAGTAACTCGCGCTGACCGAGACCGAGGATTGCGTCGTCGGGCTTGCCGACGTGTCCGACGATCGTGAGGTCATCGCGGGAGTCGTCGAGCATGACGGCGTAGTGCGAGGCGACGAGGCCGTCGTCGGTGTGGCTGACGAGCGTCACCCACGGGTTCAGGTCGATGAGACGACGGATCTCACCCACATCGGTCATCGCGAAGCTGGGGTTCTGGCGCACCGGATCAGCCTAGAACGCGGGCGGGTCCTGATCGCGTCGACAGGCTCGGCGACCGCCGCACGACGACGCACGCGTGCCCCGGGCCCGGCTCGAGGACCGGCACCTGCGCCTCACGCCTGACAGCGCGGGCACCAGTACAGCTTGCGACCCGCGGCCTCCTCCATCACGATCGCCGTCCCGCACACCCGACACGGCAGGCCCTCGCGGTGGTACACCCAGTGCCGGTCGGCGCGGCGCGCCATCGCGCGACGGTACGCCGCGGGATCGAGGTCGTCCATCGTCATCATCTGCCCGGTCTCGACGCCGATGGGCAGAAGCCTCGCCCAGTCGCGCCACATCCCCCGCACGACCTCTTCGGGCACGTCGCGGCCGGGGGTATGCGGGTTCTGCCGCGCGCGGAAGAGGATCTCGGCGCGGTAGACGTTGCCGATCCCGCCCAAGACCGCCTGGTCCATCAGCAGCAGGCCGATGGGTGTCGGCTTCTTCTTCACCGTGGCGGTGAAGCGTTCCTCGCCCTCGTCGAGATCGTCGACCAGCGGGTCGGGTCCGAGCTTGTCGATCGTCGCCTGCACCTCGTCGGGTGTCTGCAGCACGCACGCGGTCGGACCCCGCAGGTCCGCGCAGGTGGTCTCGGTCAGCAGACGCAGGCGCACCGCGCCCACCGGCGGCGGCGGCCACTCGGACTGCTCCTCGAGCCCGGTGGTCTGCTCCGACATGCGCACCCGGGAGCGCCGAGGCGCGCCGATCGAGCTCAGCGAGTTCTCGCCCGCGGCATCCATGATCGCCTCGTCGACGACGGTGCCGCGCTGGTTCGTCTGCCCCATGCGACCGTTCGACGACGCGATGGTGGCGTCGACCGACACGTCGCCCGAGAAGTCCCACGCGCCGTACATGCCCAGGTGCACGCGCAGCCACACATCGCCGTCGAAGCGCAGGAACATCTGCTTGGCCACCGCCCGTACCTCGACCGCGTCGCGCCCGTCGATGACCTCGGCCCCCTCGACGAAGCGGCCCTGGGGGCTGGATGCCGCGACTGCGCGGCCCACGATGTTCCGCTCGAACTGCCGGGCGATGCGGTGGACGGAATGCCCCTCGGGCATCAGCCTGCCTCTGGGTCGAACGAATCGCTGGCGTCGGTCATCGTGTTCTCGCCTCGACCAGCGCGGGGGTCGGGGAGCAGGACGCCGTCCTGCTCGAATGCGGCGAGCTGGCCGATCCGGCGCGCGTGGCGCTCCTCGCCCGAGAACGGTGTGGCGAGGAAGCGGTCGATGAAGGCCGCCGCCTCGTCGAACGTGTGCTGACGCGCACCGATCGAGATGACGTTGGCGTCGTTGTGCTCGCGGGCCAGCTCGGCGGTGGAGATGTTCCACACGAGTGCCGCGCGGACGCCGAGCACCTTGTTCGCGGCGATCTGCTCGCCGTTGCCCGAGCCGCCGAACACGACGCCGAGCGCCTCGACACCAGCGGCTTGATCGCGCACGACGGCCTGCGCCGCACGGATGCAGAACGCGGGGTAGTCGTCGAGCGGGTCGTACTCGGCCGGACCGTGATCGACGACCTCGTGCCCCTGCGAGGCGAGGTGATGCTGGATCTGAGTGGAGAATTCGAGACCGGCGTGGTCGGTGCCGAGGTGGATGCGCATGGGGCCAATCCTATTGAGGGCCGCCGACACGGCGGGCGAAGACGACGACGCCCCGTCGGCGCCCTCTTCTCGCTATGCTGCGGTCGACAACGTGGCGGCACGGTCTCGCTCTTCGCGGCCGTCCGCGGAGAAAGGCCCCTCGGTGATCGACACCAACAGTGAACCCTCCTCCCTCTCGACTGCACGGTGGGCGACGGTCGCCTCGCGCCTCGAAGAGAGGGACGCGATGCTCTCCTTCATCGGGCGGACCGTGTCCGTGCCGCTGATGGCGATGGATGCCGCGGTGATCCTCGCCTGCGCCGTGCTCGGCGTCACGGCGGCGGTGGCCGCTGTTGCCCTCCTGCAGTGGTTCGCCCTGGCGGGCGTCGCGGTCTACGCGGCCCTCCGGCTCGTGGGGGCACGACGAGAGGCGGACGCGTACGTCAGCCTGAGCACCGAACCGTCGCTGCCCGTCGCGGCCGCCGAGCGCGACGAGCTGCCGGTGGAGCTGACAGCCCCCTGCGACGCCCGCACTCTCGCCGAGCTCGATGCCGTCATCCGGGGGCTGCACCCTGCCGTGCGCCTGGGCATCCGGTCCTGGTTCGGTTTCGGCTTCTGGGTACTGGCCCTCAGGATGATGATCGCCTCGGTGCTCGCCGCAGCGTCCGCCACGACGACCGCGTTCGCCTCCGCGCTGCTCGCCACCGCAGCGGCATCCTGCGTTCCGGTCGCGGTCTGGGCCGTGGTCGGGTGGGCCAATCAGCGCAACATCGACGCGATGTTCGGCGAAGTCGACGCGGTGATCGAGGAGCGAGTCCTGCCGACAGGGAGCCTTCCCGACGATGCCGCCCTGCGTGTCGACGACGACGGCCGCGCCATCTTGCGCCCCGAACTCCTGACGAGGGGTTTCCGACCGCGCCGACGGACAGCGGTGCGTCCTTCGGTCGTGCCAACCCTCGTGATCACCGCCCTCGTGGTGCTCGGCGGCTACTGGCAGGTCACCGTCTGGGGACTCTGATCGACGACGACGCCGCCCGCGCCACGAGGGGGCGGGCGGCGTCGGGAGCCGTCAGGGGCGCAGACCTGCGGCGACGGGCTTGAAGCCGGCGCGGATGTTCTCGCAGCAACCGGGGCGGCAGACGTCGTACCAGGGCCCCAGGTCGGTCAGGTGCGGACGATCCGTCCGGGGGGTGCCCTTCAGACGCTCCTCGACCAGGTCGATCAAGCCCGACACGTACGCGGGATCGATGCCGGGAGTGGGGGTGCGCACGGCCTTGATCCCGGCTTCTTCGGCGGCTTCCATCGCCTCGGTGTCGAGGTCCCAGAGCACCTCCATGTGGTCGCTGACGAAGCCGAGCGGAACGATGACCACGGCCTCGGCGCCTCGGCCGGGCAGCTCGGCGATGACGTCGTTGACGTCGGGCTCGAGCCACGGCTGTGTGGGCGGGCCGGAGCGGGACTGGTAGACGAGCTCCCATTCCACGTCGGCGATGGCGGCGGCGACCTCGGCCATGACGAACGCGGCGACCGCCTTGTGCTGGGCAGCGTACGCGCCACCCTCTCCGAAGTCGACGTCGCGGGGGCCGGAGCGCTCGGCGTCGGCCGTGGGGATCGAGTGGGTGGAGAAGAGCACGCGGATCTTCTCGGGGGCGATGCCGTCGGCGACGTAGGACGACACGGCCTCGGTCACCCCCGTGACGAAGGTCGAGACGAAGCCGGGGTGGTCGAAGAATTGGCGGACCTTGTCGATCGTGACCGTCTCGCCCAGGCCCGTGGCCTCGAGCACGCGCGCGTAGTCCTCGCGGTACTGGCGGCAGCTCGAGAACGAGCTGTAGGCGCTGGTCGCGATCGCCAGCAGCGTCGTGTCACCCGCCTCGGCCGCCTCGGTCACCGCCTCTTCGAGGTAGGGCTCCCAGTTGCGGTTGCCCCAGTAGACGGGGAGGTTCAGTCCGCGGTGGGCGATCTCGGCCTCGAGAGCGGCTTTGAGCTCGCGGTTGTGCTGGTTGATCGGGCTCACGCCACCGAAGTGACGGTAGTGGTGGGCGACCTCTTCGAGGCGCTCGTCGGGGATGCCGCGTCCGCGCGTCACATTGCGCAGGAACGGGATGACGTCGTCCTGTCCCTCCGGTCCGCCGAAACCGGCGAGGAGGATGCCGTCGTAGGCCACGGGGGTCTCGACCCACTTGGGTCCGGACGCCGCCGCGGGCGAGGCGTAGAGGACGGTCTCAGGGCTGGTGTCCGTATCGGTCGTGCTCACGCACACATCTTCCCACTTGCGCACACAGCCTGGACGGGCGGTATCTCGACACTAGGCTTATGTGGTTGTCGTCGTCGCCGACGACGTCCGTCGTCATCCACGCCGGCTCGTCATCCGCGACGATCCCACCCTCATCCCCGGGAGAACGCCAGTGCCAGGAGAGAACCTGACCCGCATCGAGGCGCAGGAGCGCCGCGCGATCGTCGACACGCACGAGTACCACGTGCAGCTCGACCTGACCCGCGGAGACGAGGTGTTCTCCTCGCGCACGGTCGTCACCTTCGCCGCCACCGAGGGCGCGTCCACCTTCATCGACCTCATCGCTCGCGACGTGCACCGTGTCACGCTCAACGGTCGCCCTCTCGACCCGTCGGCGGTCTTCGCCGACTCGCGCATCGCGCTCGACGCCCTCGCGGCCGAGAACGAGCTCGTCGTCGAGGCGGACTGCGAGTACACGAACACCGGCGAGGGCCTGCACCGTTTCGTCGACCCCGTCGACGGCGAGGTGTACCTGTACTCCCAGTTCGAGGTGCCCGACTCGCGCCGCGTCTTCACCGTCTTCGAGCAGCCCGATCTCAAGGCGGCCTTCACCTTCTCCGTCACCGCGCCCGCGCGATGGAAGGTCGTCTCCAACTCCCCCACCCCCGAGCCGGTGCCCGTGTCCGACGACACCGCCCGTTGGGACTTCCCCGCGACCCCGCGGATCTCCTCGTACATCACCGCGCTCGTCGCCGGCCCCTACGAGGCCACGTACAGCGAGCTCACGAGCGCCGACGGCCGCGTCATCCCGCTCGGAGTCTTCGCCCGCAAGAGCCTGTGGCAGCACCTCGACGCCGACTACGTGTTCGACAAGACCCGCCAGGGCTTCGCGTACTTCGAGGAGAAGTTCGGCTTCCCCTATCCCTTCGCCAAGTACGACCAGCTCTTCGTCCCCGAGTTCAACGCGGGCGCGATGGAGAACGCCGGTGCGGTGACGTTCACCGAGACCTACGTGTTCCGCTCGAAGGTGACGGATGCCGTCAAGGAGCGCCGCGTCGTCACGATCCTGCACGAGCTCGCGCACATGTGGTTCGGCGACCTGGTGACCATGAAGTGGTGGAACGACCTCTGGCTGAACGAGTCGTTCGCGGAGTGGGCGTCGACGATCGCCACCGCCGAGGCCACCGAGTGGGAGGCCGCGTGGACGACCTTCAACGCGATGGAGAAGACCTGGGCCTACCGCCAAGACCAACTGCCCTCGACCCACCCGGTCGTCGCCGAGATCAACGACCTCGAAGACGTGCAGGTGAACTTCGACGGAATCACCTACGCCAAGGGCGGCTCGGTCCTGAAGCAGCTGGCCGCGTGGGTCGGCATCGAGCAGTTCTTCGCCGGCGTGGGTGCGTACTTCCAGAAGCACCAGTGGTCCAACACCGAGGTCGGGGACCTGCTCGCCGAGCTCGAGACCACCAGCGGACGCGACCTGGGCGACTGGGCGAAGAAGTGGCTCGAGACCGCGGGGGTCAACACCCTCACCCCGCTGATCGAAGAGGGGGCCGACGGCACCATCTCGCGTTTCGCGATCGTGCAGACCGCACCCAGCGACTACCCCACAATCCGTCCTCACCGCCTCGGTATCGGCTTCTACTCGCTCAACGACGCCGGAGCGCTCGAGCGCGTGCATCACGTCGAGCTCGACGTCGACGGTGACCGCACCGAGGTCGCCGAACTGCGCGGCATCCGTCGTCCCGACCTCGTGCTGCTCAACGACGACGACCTCGCCTACGCCAAGATCCGCCTCGACGAGCGTTCGCTCGCCACCGCGATCGCGCACCTGGGCGACATCTCCGACCCCCTCGCGCGCTCGCTCGTCTGGGGCGCAGCCTGGGATCAGACACGGGATGCCGAGGCCTCGGCCACGGACTACCTCGACCTCGTGCTGCGCAACATCGGCTCCGAGACCGAGTCGACGACCGTGCGCACGACGTTGGCGCAGCTGCAGCAGGCGGCCAACATGTACGTCGCCCCGGCGACCCGCGACGCCGCACGCGCCCGCGTGGCCGACGGCCTGTGGGAGCTCGCGCAGCACGCTGAGGCGGGCAGCGACAGCCAGCTGCAGTTCGTCACCGCGTTCGCGTCGGCGGCCTCCACCCCGGCGCACGCCGAGACGGTCAAGGCCCTGCGCGACGGGTCGCTGTCGCTCGACGGGCTCGAGATCGACACCGACCTGTCGTGGCAGCTGCTCGTCTCGCTCGCCGCGGCCGGTGTGGTCTCCGCCGCCGACATCGACGAGGCCCGGGCGGCCGACAACACGGCCAAGGGCGGCGAGTTCGCCGCGATGGCCCAGGCGTCGCTGCCCTCGCGCGAGACCAAGCAGCAGGCGTGGGACTCCCTCGTCCAGCGCTCCGACGCCCCGAACACGATCGTGCGCTCGACGGCCGCCGGCTTCACCAACCCGACCACCGTCGGCGTGCTGGCGGACTTCGTCGAGCCGTACTTCGAGATGCTGCTGCCGATCTGGGAATCGCGCAGCTACCAGATCGCCAACTACCTGATCGTCGGTCTCTACCCCGCTGCTCTGGCGAACACCGCGCTGCGCGATGCGACCCGGGCATGGCTGTCGGCGAACAAAGACGCCGCGCCCGCGCTGCGTCGCCTCGTCGGCGAGAACCTCGCCGGTGTCGAGCGCGCCCTGGCCGTGCAGGAGCGCGACGCGCAGTGATCCCGTCCCGATGACGGATGCCCTCTCCCCACCCGGGAGGGGGCATCCGTCGTCGGGAGACCTTTACGGCGATGGCGGGTGTTCAGCCGGCGCCGAGGCACCTCTCGTTAGTCTGAAACGGATGTCTGTCCTCGCCGAAGCCCCCGCACCCTCCCCGTCGCCGACCATCACGTCTCCCGCCGACCTGACCGACCCCGCCAACCTCGGGTGGCTGGGCGGTCAGCTGCTCAGTTTCGGCGGCACCATGCTGAAAGTCCTCGGCGTGATCGTCGGGATCGCCGTCGCCGCGTGGATCCTGCGCGTGATCATCCGCCGCGTGGTGGACCGCATCGTCAACGGCGCCAAGAGCAAGGCGCGTGTCGACGACACCCAGGCGCTCGATCGCTCGCCGCTCAGCGCGGTGCGTCTGGTGCAGAGGACCCGCACGCTCGGCACGATCCTGCAGAACATCGTCAACGTGGTGCTCGTCATCGTCGCCCTCGTCTGGGTGGCCTCGATCGTGGCGCCCGACGCTCTGGCATCCTTGACCCTGCTCACTGCGGCGGTCGGCGCCGGCCTGGGCTTCGGCGCCCAGAACATCGTCAAGGACGTCCTGAACGGCATCTTCATCGTCGCCGAGGATCAGATCGGCATCGGCGACGTCGTCGATCTGGGATTGGCGACGGGCATCGTGGAGTTCGTCAGCGTGCGCATCACGCACGTTCGCGACGTCAACGGCACGCTCTGGTACGTCCGCAACGGCGAGATCACACGCATCGGCAACATGTCGCAGGGGTGGTCGCGGGTCATCATCGACCTGGCCGTGCCCACCGACGCCGACATCGCCGACGTCGAGAAGGCGATGCTCGCGGCCGCCAAGACGATGGCGAAAGAGACCAAGTGGCGCTCCCGCATCCTCGAACAGCCCGAGATCTGGGGCCTGGAATCGATCAGCGGAGATGCCATCGTCATCCGTCTGGTCATGAAGACACGATCGAGCGCGAAGGACGACGTGGCCCGCGAGCTGCGCGCCCGTCTCAAGCGCGCCATCGACGACCTGGGCATCGCCTTGCCGCACCTCAACTCGATCGTGCTGACCGGGGCCGAGGGCGCGCAGAGCATCCGGGGGGCCAACCCCCCGCAGACGAAAGAGACGGTGCTGCCCGCCGGGGGCGAGCGCCCCGTGTGGCGACCGCGTCGTCGACCGAAGCCCTCGGCCCCGACGGCGTCCGAGTCGCCCGAGGACGAGCCCCTCGAGCCGGTGAAGAAGAAGCCCGTGCGGGACGCGGCCCCCACCACCACGGTCGATCTGCCCGGCGCCGACACCCCGAAACCCACTCCGCCCGCCGTCCGCGCCGACGAGGAGGACCGCTCATGAGCGAGCCGGTGAGTTTCTACGATCAGGTCGGCGGCATGGACACCTTCCGTCGCCTCGTCGACGCGTTCTACCGGGGCGTCGCCTCCGACGAGGTGCTCAAGCCCATGTACCCCGAAGAGGACCTGGGCCCCGCCGCCGAGCGGCTGACGCTCTTCCTCGCCCAGTACTGGGGTGGGCCGACCATCTACGGCGAGACGCGCGGACACCCCCGCCTGCGCATGCGGCACATGCCCTTCCACGTCGATCCCGATGCGCGCGACCGGTGGCTCTCGCACATGCGGGCCGCCGTCGACGAGATCGCGCTCCCGCCGGCGTTCGAGGCGCCCCTGTGGGACTACCTCGAGCGCGCGGCGTACGCGATGGTCAACACGTTCCAGCCGCGCGGGATCGGCCCGCAGCAGGATGGCCGGCCCGACACGGGGCTCCCCCTGCGTTCGGCGGAGTGAGCCGTCCCGGGCCGGCCGAGCTCAACGTCCCAGGAAGTCGCCGAACCCCGGGATGTCGAAGTTCGACAACTGCTCGCCGAACCCGCTGACCTGGTCGCCGACGCCCGACACCGCGTCCTGCGCACCCCCGGCCCACTCGCCGGCGGCTCCGAGGTCCACGCCCGAGGCGAGCGACTCCAGATCGACACCGGATGCCATCGCCTCCAGGTCCACTCCCTCGGCGAGTCCCGCGAAGTCCACGCCCATCTGACCGGCCTGGGCCAGCAACGGTCCGGCCACGGCGCTGACGACGGCCCCACCGGCCACGGCGGCCAGCAGACCGCCCGCCCCGACCACGCCGGCGCCGACGAGTCCGGTCCTGCCGGCTCGTGCGAACACCTGCGACAGCCGGCCGGGGCGCGCGGCCTCGGCCCGAGCCGCGGTCCGCGCCAGGTCGTCGGGAGCGTCGGAGCGCGGGCGCTCGTGCGCCGAGAACTCGGCATCCATCCGCTCCTTCACGTGCGCACGCTGCGCCGGAGTCAGGCGCGAGAAGGCCTCTCGGTGCATCTGCTCGACTCGGTCGGGGTCGGCCGTGCGCAGCAGGTAGTCGTAGCGGGCGATCGCCGCGCGGTCCTCGGCGGACACAGGGGTCCGGCCGGCGGCGGTCGGCGGGGTGTACCGGCCCGAGGAGGCGGGCGGGGCGAACCGGCCCGACGGCGCACCGGGGTGCCGCGGCGGGGCCGTCTCATCGCGACGGTCGCCGGTCACCGCGTCGGCGGCGGAGCGGACGACGTCGCGCCAATCGCGACCCCCGCCCGAGGGGTTCGCGCCCTTCGACGACGACGCCTTGTCGACGGCCTTGGATGCCAGGGAGATGAGACGGGACAGGTTGACCATGATGAGACCTCACGACGGGCGGCACGCGGCCGCGACGTCAAGGTCTCCTCCGCCCCGCGGGACCGGCGTACCCGGAGCCCAACCGTGGACTCGTACTGACGGATACGTCGCTTCGGGAGTACTCCCCTTGCTGGCCTCATCGTAGAAAGGCCACCTGTGCGTGCGCTGTACTAGCCGCCGGTCGTCCGCACGGCCGTGAGGCCCGAACGCACCGGGCCGCGCACCAGCACGTGCCCCCGGGCCAGGCTCACCCGCGTCCACGCCCCGCTGCGACGCACCGGCGCCTCTTCGGAGCCCGCGATGAAACCGAGGGCGAACGCGGCGAACGCCGTTCCCAGCGGCAGCCCGCCCAGGGCCTCGTCCGGCTGACCCCACACCTGCGCGCGGATGACGCGCACCACGTCCTCCCCCGCGTCGGACGGCAGAGCGTCGGCGACCGCCGCGACCCCGTACTGGGCTCGGGATGCCAGGACGGAGGCGTCGATGGCATCCGTCTGCTCCCATCCGGTTCGCGGAGGGGCGATGCCCGCCCACGCGGGCAGCGAGGCGACGTCCGGCAGGACCACTGCGGTGGCATCGTCCGGCGCGGGAAGGAGGGATGCCGCGTCGACCACCAGATCGCACTCGAGCTCGGGATCGATCGCCGACGCGCGCAGCCCCAGCACCGTCGGCGTCGTGTCGAGCAGACCCCGCGGGGCGAGGGGGGCGGCGGTCGACACCAGCACGCCCGCGTCGGCCCGGAGGCGGACGGCGCCGTCGCCGAGCCGGATGGCACGGGAGGCGAAGGTGAGCAGGTCGGCTGCCGCCTGCGGATCGGGGAACAACAGGCGCGCGGACACCCGCTCTAAACTAGCAAGCGGTGCGCGCTCGGCGTACCGGAACGGGAGTCCGCATGTCCGACGCCGTCGATCCTGTGGCGTCGCTGCTCGCGGTCCTCGACCTCCGCGACGCCGGGGCACGCACCACCGAGGACATCTTCACGGGGGTGTCGCAGCCGATGCCGTTCGGCCGTGTCTACGGGGGGCAGGTGCTCGCGCAGTCGATCGTCGCGGCGTCGCGGACGCTTCCGCCCGAGCGCACCGTGCACTCGATGCACGGGTACTTCCTGCGTCCGGGCGACCCGGCGGACGGCATCACCTTCTCGGTCGACCGCATCCACGACGGGCGATCGTTCTCGACGCGGCGTACGCAGGCCTTCCAGGGTGGGGTGCCCATCTTCTCGATGATCGCGTCGTTCCAGGACGACGATCCCGGCTTCGAGCACGCCGAGCCGATGCCCGAGGGCATTCCTCGGCCCGAAGAACTGACGCCGTTCGATCCCGACGGTCTGCACCCGCTCAGCCGGCGGATGTTCTCGGAGCGTCCGGTCGACGTGCTGCACGTGCCCTCGCCGGTGTACACCTCTGTCGAGGGGCCGCTCGTGCCCCGGCAAGCGGTGTGGATGCGGGTCAGCCGTCCTCTCCCCGACGACCCGGCCGTGCACCGCGCTGCCCTGGCCTACCTGAGCGACCTGACGATCCAAGAGACGATCCTGCGCGCCCACGGCGTCGCATGGAACGCCCCGGGGCTGAAGGTCGCGAGCCTGGACCACGCGATGTGGTGGCATCGCCCGGGACGCGTGGACGACTGGCTGCTCTACGTCCAGGAGTCGCCGAACGCCCGGGGCGGCCGCGGACTGTCGACGGGTCGTATCTACACGCGCACGGGCGTTCTGGTCGCCAGCGTCGCGCAAGAGGTCATGGTGCGGCTGCCCCGCGACTGATCACGGGATGCCGCTCACCTCGCGTACGGCTCAGCTGCGGGCGGTGCGGCGACGGTACTCGATGGGGTCGCCCACGTAGGGGGCCCAGGCGCGGCGCTCGGTGTCGCTCCAGCGGATCGGGCGGCCGCTCGCGGTGTCGACCAGCACGACCACCGCCGTCGCTCGCGCGTACAGCGTCGGCTCCACGTCGCCGACGGGGCTGAACACCTCGAAGCAGATGTCGGCACTGGAGCCGCCCATCGCGCCGATCCACATGCGCACGTCGAGCGGACGCTGGCTGTAGGGCACCGGGCGGAGGTACTCGATCTCTTGCCGGGCGATGAGCGTGGCGCGTTCGCCGCCGCTCTCGAGGACGCTCATGTCGAACACGGCGGTCGGCAGGGCCTCGCCGTCGTGGTCTCCCCGCCAGAACGCCCGGAGGCGCGCCTCTTCGAGCAGCTTGAGCATCGAGGTGTTGTTGACGTGGCCGAGCGCGTCGAGGTCGCCCCACCGCAGGTGGATGGGAACGTGCAGCCGCTCGGGCTCCGCTGCAGCGGAGCCCGAGCCGATGGTCGCGTCCGCGTCAGTCACGCGTGAGCTTGCGGTAGGTCGAGCGGGCGGGGTTGGCGGCATCCGCTCCGAGACGCTCCACCTTGTTCGCCTCGTAGGCCTCGAAGTTGCCCTCGAACCAGTGCCACTGGTCGGGGTTCTCGTCGGTTCCCTCGTAGGCGAGGATGTGCGTCGCGATGCGGTCGAGGAACCACCGGTCGTGCGTGATGACCACGGCGCAACCGGGGAATTCGAGCAGCGCGTTCTCGAGCGAGCTCAGCGTCTCGACGTCGAGGTCGTTGGTCGGCTCGTCGAGGAGCAGCAGGTTGCCGCCCTCCTTCAGCGTGAGGGCGAGGTTGAGGCGGTTGCGCTCTCCACCCGAGAGCACTCCGGCCTTCTTCTGCTGGTCGGGACCCTTGAAGCCGAACTTCGACACGTAGGCGCGTGAGGGGATCTCGGTCTTGCCGACCGTGATGATGTCGAGACCGTCGGACACGACCTCCCACAGCGTCTTCTCGGGATCGATGTTCGCGCGCGACTGGTCGACGTAGCTGATCTTGACGGTCTCGCCGATCTTCAGCGTGCCACCGTCGAGGGGCTCGAGACCGACGATCGTCTTGAACAGCGTGGTCTTTCCGACACCGTTGGGGCCGATGACGCCGACGATGCCGTTCGGGGGCAGGTTGAAGCTGAGGTTGCTGATCAGCGAGCGATCGCCGAAGCTCTTCTCGAGCTTCTTGGCGTCGATGACGATGCTGCCCAGGCGCGGACCGGCGGGGATCTGGATCTCGTCGAAGTCCAACTTGCGCGTGCGCTCGGCCTCGGCCGCCATCTCTTCGTAGCGGGCGAGGCGCGCCTTCGACTTGACCTGGCGCCCCTTCGCGTTCGAGCGGACCCACTCGAGCTCTTCCTTCAGGCGCTTGGCCAGCTTGGCGTCCTTCTTGCCCTGGACGTCGAGGCGCTGCCCCTTCTTCTCGAGGTAGGTCGAGTAGTTGCCCTCGTAGGGGTAGAGGTGGCCGCGGTCGACCTCGGCGATCCACTCCGCGACGTTGTCGAGGAAGTACCGGTCGTGGGTGATGGCGATGACGGCGCCCTTGTAGGCCTTGAGGTGCTGCTCGAGCCAGAGCACGCTCTCGGCGTCGAGGTGGTTGGTGGGCTCGTCGAGCAGCAGCAGGTCGGGCTTCTGCAGCAGCAGCTTGGCCAGGGCGACGCGTCGACGCTCACCACCCGAGAGCGGCACGACCGAGGCGTCGGCGGGAGGGGTGCGCAGGGCGTCCATCGCCTGCTCGAGCTGGGAGTCGAGATCCCATCCGTCGGCGGCGTCGATCTCTTCCTGCAACGTGCCCATCTCGGCCAACAGCGCGTCGAAGTCGGCGTCGGGGTCGGCCATCAGGGCCGAGATCTCGTTGAAACGGTCGAGCTTGGGCTTGATCGCGACGCCGTCCTGGATGTTCTCGAGGACGGTCTTGCTGTCGTCGAGTTCGGGCTCCTGCATCAGGATGCCGACGGTGAAGCCCGGGCTGAGCCGCGCCTCGCCGTTGGAGGGGTTGTCGAGTCCGGCCATGATCTTGAGGATCGTGGACTTACCGGCGCCGTTGGGACCGACCATGCCGATCTTCGCGCCGGGCAGGAACGACATCGTGACGTCGTCGAGGATCAGCTTGTCGCCCACGGCCTTGCGCGCGCGGACCATGGAGTAGATGTACTCAGCCACCGAGGTGTACCACCTTCGAGATTCGGGGATCGGGCCGTCTCGCACCGGGACGCACCGCCGGTGCCGCGGCGGGGTGCTGGTCGAGCGGAAGTCGAGTCGATCCTATCAACCGAGCCGTGCGGGCCCGCGAAGACGCCGCCTCGTTCGTCCGGCAGTCGCCCGTCCGGGCGCTCGCGAGACGAGGGGCCGCGGTCGTCACCAGTCGATCGGTCGGGTCTGTCCGATCAGGCAGCCGCCCGACGACAGCCCGGGCAGCACCGTCGTGACGGGGTCGCCGATCGAGGGCCCGACCTGTCCGACGAGGCAATCCTCCTCCAGGCGCACCGAGAACTCGATGCTCTCGGCGGCATTGCCGATCGTGGAGTAGTCGGCGGTGACCTGCATGGCCGTCTTGTCGAACCCGGCGGCGGCGAGGGCGTCGACGTAGGCCCGGCCGGACACCTGGTCCGGACCCGACCAGACCCCCGCGACGACCTGGGAGAAGAACGGGAGGTTGTCCTCAGCGCTGCCGTCGGGGACGAGCGCGGGAGCGGCGGGGCCGGCGGAAGAGGATGCCGCAGCGCTCGGCGACTGCACCTCCGGCGCCGGCTGGTCCGTCGATGCGGACGGTGCCGGGACCGGCGACTCGCTCGTGCAGCCGGCGAGGCCCAGAACGGCCGCGAGGGCGAGCACGGCGAGGGGACGACCGATGGCGCGAGTCACGGGTCGAGTCTACGAAACGCGACGGGCGGTCTCGAACCGGACCGGCGCGGAGCCGGTCGCCCCCACGGGACTGCTCAGAACGGGCCGTCCTCGGTCGGGGTCCCCGCGCCGACCTCGACGACGGGTCGGACGTGCTCGCCGTCCGCTGCGGTGTCGTCACCCGTGTCCCCCGCGGAGCGTGCGGACGACACCGCCGGCGCGCCCGGTACGGCCCATCCGTCCGTCCCGACGGTCGTCGGCTCGGCCGTGGGGTCCGAAGCCTCGGAATCGGAGCGGTCGCGCCCCTCGTCGCCGGCGCGGGCCGCCCGGGTGAACCGCGTCGTCCCCCACCGCAGATCGTGTCCGATCGCTTCGGCGACGACGTCGGCGCTCACGCCGCGCGCGGTCTCGTTCTCCCATTCGCGCAGCCGCAGCCGCCCGTTCAGGACGACCCGTTCGCCCTTGCGCAACGAGCGCAGCGCGTTGGCGCCGAGCTCGCCGAAGGCCGAGACGGAGTAGAAGCTGGTGTGCCCGTCGACCCACTCGCTGCGCTCCCGGTCGAATCGGCGCTCGCCCACGGCGAGACGGAATGCGGCGACGGGACCCCCGCCGCGCGTGGAGCGCTGTTCGAGTTCTCCGACGATGTTGCCCACGAGGCTGATGTGGTCGCTCATGTGTGTGTCCTCTCGATGTGATGTGTGCTCCGGCACCCGTGTGCCCGACGGATGCCGGAGCCACGCCCAGACTGACCGCCCGCGCCGAGCCGCACGGGCCCGTCGGACGAGATCGGGGGACGGTTCGCCGCTTCTGCGACATGGGGAGGAGGCCGGGTCGAAGCGGCCGCGGTCGATGTCGGAGGTCGGTCGTACGGTCGTCGCATGCACACCGCACTGTGGAACGACCCCGCACCGGCTCCGCGCTCGCTCGGATGGGGCGCGGCGACGCACGTCGCCGCGGGTCTGTGGCGCATCGCCGACCCGCGTGGGATCGTGGTGGGCCATATCCGCGCGATCTCGGCCGACGGCGGGTGGCGTTACGCCGCCGAACGATTCCACACCGCGTCCGGCGGCTTCCGTCGCCTCGGAGAGTTCTGGTCGTCCTCCGACGCCCTCGAGTGCCTGAGGTATGCGCGCTGAGGCCGGCTCACACCACCGTGGCGAAGTCGTCGCGGGCGGCCGCGGTCCCCCCGCCGCGCACGTCGTCCCAGGCCGCACGCAGGATCGCGACCGCGCGCTCGAGCGTCGCGGGCGGCGCGGTGAACGGCACCCGCAGGCGCCGGTCGTGTCCCCCTTCGACCGCGAAACGCGAGCCCGCCGACAGCGCGACGCCCCGCGCGCGGGCGTTCATGACCAGCGGAGTGCTCAACGGCTCGCCCAGCCCGACCCACAGCGACACACCGCCCGACACGTCCGGAACCTCCCACTCGGGCACGGCGGCGCGCAACGCCCGGACGACGGCGTCACGACCGGCGCGCAGCAGGTCGCCGCGCTGGCGGGCGATCTCATCCAGCCGCGGGACGAGCCGCATCGCGATGGCTTGCTCCAGCTCGGGCGTGCCCAGGTCGTGCACCGGTCGCCCGGCCGCGAGGCGCCGCACGATGTCGGGGGCGGCACGCACCCACCCGACGCGCAGCCCGCCCCATACGGTCTTGCCGAGCGATCCGATCCGGATGACGCGCTCGTCGTCGGGGAACGCCGCCGAACCACCCGCCCGGTCGATGTCGAGTTGCGCGGTGGTCTCGTCCAAGACGAGCAGGGTCCCCACCGCGCGGGCGGCCGTGACGAAGGCCTCGACCTCCGCCGCGGTCATCGTGCGCCCGGTCGGGTTGTGGAAGTCGGGCATCAGGTACGCGAGCGAGGGCACCGCCCGTGCGAAGCTCTGCTCGGCGCGAGTCAGATCCCACCCGGTGTCCGACGCCACCGGCACACCGATCAGCCGCGCGCCGACGCGGCGGAACGCGTCCGCGGCGTGCGGGTAGGTCGGCGTCTCGAGCAGCACTCGATCCGCCCGTCCGAGCAGGACGGATGCGATCAGGTGGATCGCACTCTGCGCGCCCGTCGTCACCAGCACCTGATCGGGCGATGTCGGCAGACCGCGGGCCCGGTAGTGCGCGGCGATCTCGGACCGCAGCCCCGCATCGCCCACCACGTCGTAACCGATCCGCGCCACGAGCGCCGGGGCCTCCTGCACGACCTCGGCGATCACGGCCGGCAGACCGGGCCAGGCCGCGGGGCTGGCCTGCTGCAGGTCGATCGCGGCGTCGTCGATCTCGTGGCGACCGGGGTCCGTGCGCCGCAGCGGCAGGGTGACGCTTCCGCTCCCGCGCAGACTCTCAATGTGACGCGTCTCGCGCAGACTGCGATAGGCGGCCGCCACCGTGGTGCGACTGAGCGACAGAGCCGCGGCGAGCTCGCGCTCCGCGGGCAGAGCGGTCGAGGGGGCGAGCCGGTTGTCGAGGCAGAGCAGACGGATGCCGTCGGCCAGAGCCTCGTAGGCGGATCCGCTCCCCCGCCATCCACCGAGGGCCGCGGCGAGGGCCCGGGCGGAGATTCGCGAGTCCATGGGTCCACATTAGGACAATTGGCATCCAGCCATACAGCCAATTAAGTGGTGGGATTGACGCATGCTTTCCCGCGTCACCCGTCTCCTGGTCGGTCTCGTGCTCTACGGCTTCGGTTGCGCGGTCACCGTCGCCGCCGGCCTCGGCGTCGACCCGTGGACCGTCTTCGCGCAGGGCGTCTCCCGCGTGAGCGGGATCGGCCTCGGCTGGATCACCAACCTCATCGGCCTGGGCGTGCTCCTGCTGTGGATCCCCCTGCGTCAGAAACCGGGGGTGGGCACCGTCGCCAACATTCTGCTGGTCGGAACGAGCCTGCAGCTCGCACTCGGCGTCCTCCCCCATCCCCAGGCGTTCTGGGCCCAGGCGCTCATGCTCGTGACGGGTGTGGTGCTGGTCGCCGTGGGCAGCGGCCTGTACATCGGCGCGCACTTCGGACCCGGCCCCCGCGACGGGTTGATGACCGGCCTCAACGCCCGCTTCGGTTGGCCGATCTGGGCGTGTCGGCTGACCGTCGAGGGCAGCGTGCTCATCCTCGGGTGGCTTCTCGGGGGAACGGTCGGCATCGGCACCGTCGTCTTCGCCCTCGGCATCGGTCCCCTGGTCCACGTCGCGCTTCCGCTGCTCGCCTCCCGACGCCCCGGCACGCAGAAGCCTCGCGTCGCCCGCGTGTGAGGCGCGCGTCGACATCGCGATCACGGATCGCGCCTCGACAGCGCGCAGACCGCGCCGACGGCCCCGCGTACGCGGGTCCGCCCGTCCGAACGACGTAGGACCCGCGTCAGCCGTCGGCCCCGGTCAGTGCTCCCGGAACTCCGGGCGATCGCTCCCGGGCTTCAGGTGCGCGTGCAGGGCGTTCTTGGCGATCTCCATCGAGGGGTACACCCCGAGTCGCTCGTCCTTGCCCGCCATGTGGACGCTGTAGCCCTCGGCATCCTTCTGGATCTTCCCGACGACGCCCACGGGTCCGTGGGCGACCCAGAGGCGGCGTGTCACCGTTTCCGACATGAGTGCTCCTTCGCTCTCGTTGGCCCGGAGATTACGCCCCCGCTCCCACCGCCGCCAGGGGCTGGTGCGGCGCCCAGCCGACGGTGGATATCCTGGGGAGGACCCCCAGTAGCTCAGTGGATAGAGCAGCGGCCTTCTAATCCGCCGGTCACACGTTCGAATCGTGTCTGGGGGACCGGGCCCCGCAGCCGGGCGATCACTAGGATGTGGGGATGGTAAACGCCTCCGAGAACGACCGGCTCGTCTGGATCGACTGCGAGATGACCGGGCTCGACCTCGCGGTCGACGAAATGGTCGAGATCGCCGTCGTCGTCACCGACTTCGAGTTGAACGTGCTCGACCCCGGTTTCCAGATCGTCATCAAGCCCGACGCGTCGGCCCTCGCGAACATGGGCGAGTTCGTCACCGATATGCACCGGTCCTCGGGACTGCTCGACGAGATCCCGAACGGGGTGAGCCTGGCGGATGCCGAGTTCCAGACCCTCGAGTACATCCAGCGTTTCGCTCCCGTCGAGGGCAGGGCGCCGCTGGCCGGCAACACCATCGGCACCGACCGTGCATTCCTGGCGAAGTACATGCCGCGTGTCGACCGGTGGCTGCACTACCGCAACGTCGACGTCTCGAGCATCAAGGAGCTCTCGCGCCGCTGGTACCCGCGCGCCTACTTCCAGGCTCCGGCCAAGAACGGCGGCCACCGCGCCCTCGCCGACATCCGCGAATCGATCCGCGAGCTGGCCTACTACCGAGCCGCGGTGTTCGTCCCCCAGCCCGGGCCCACGAGCGACGAGGCCAAGGCCGTGTCGGCGTCGGCCGTGTCGTCGTTCACCCTCGACGTGTGACATAATCTTTCAGTTGTCTTCTTCGGAAGACGCATGGTGGCTATAGCTCAGTTGGTAGAGCACCGCGTTGTGGTCGCGGGGGCCGCGGGTTCAAGTCCCGTTAGCCACCCCAGCATCGACGAAGGCCCGGAAGAGCACCGCTCACCGGGCCTTCGTCGTTCGAGACGGCCGTCCTGGCGCGCCGTAGAATCAGACCGGATGCCGCGCCCCGACACCGCGATCCATCACCGGCCCGAACACCCCGGGAGGCCCGTCATGACCGACGATATCGACGCGCCCCCGGTCCTGGGTCTGGATGCCGCCGCGTTCGAGCGACTCGTCGTCGACGAGCTGGATCGCCTTCCGGACGACATGGTCGACGGCCTCGACAACGTCGTCTTCGTCGTCGAGGACCGCCCCGAGGACGGCTCGCTCGATCTGCTCGGCCTCTACGACGGCTGGGCTCTCACCGAGCGGGAGCGCTACGGCGGCGTCGGGGAGCTGCCCGACCGCATCATCGTCTACCGCGAGCCGCACCTGGCGGTCTGCGCCGATGAGGGCGAGCTCCGTGACGAGATCCACACCACCCTGGTGCACGAGATCGCGCACTTCTACGGCATCGACGACGAGCGCCTGCACGAGCTGGGGTGGGCGTGATGGCGGGCACCGCCGCGCCCGACCTCGACCTCGATCTGGAGGGCCGGGTGCAGTCGTCGCCTCCGTCGGGGTGGCAGACGGTCGTGTGGAACGACCCCGTCAACCTCATGAGCTACGTCACCCACGTCTTCCGCTCCTACTTCGGATTCGACGCGGCCACGGCGCACCGGCTGATGCTCGCCGTCCATCACGACGGCCACGCGGTCGTCGCCCGCGGTCCGCGCGAGGTCATGGAGGCGCACACGCAGGCCATGCACGACTACGGCCTCTGGGCCACCGTCCGGAGGGACCCCGCGTGAGCGAACGTATCGTCGTCCTCGAGATCAGCGGACTCGAGGCGCTGCATCTGGCCGGGATCGTGGGCCAGTTCCGCGACCTGCTCGTCGACTCCCGCTCCGACAGCGACCCCGCGGTCCAGCGCCTGCTCCCCGACGCCTATCCCGACGATGCGGCCTCCAGCCGCGAGTTCCGGCGCCTCACCGGCGGCGATCTGCTGGGCCGGCGCGGTGAGGACGCCGAGACCGTCCTGCGCACGCTCGGTAGCGACGGCGGCGGCCCCGATCCCGAGAGCGACCCCGACGCCACCATCGCCGTGGCGCTCGGCGAGACCGAGGCCCTGGCGTGGATGCGGACCCTCGCGGCCGTTCGCCTCGTGCTGGCGGAGCGGCTCGGCATCCGCACCGATGACGACCACCAGCCCGAGGATCCGCGCTTCGGCGTCTACGACTGGATCGGCTACCGCCTCGACGGCCTCATGACGGCCCTCGACCGCGACTGAGCGCCGACGCGGCGGTCAGGGGACGCGGACGACGACCTGGGCAACGGATGCCGGGTCGTGCGCGGCGATGTGCGCATCCTCTTGGCGCGCCCAGCGCTCCCACTGCGGCCGGTAGGTGTCTCCGTCGCGGTCGAGCGCCCGCGTGCGCCGCGATACCGGGGGCGACTCGACCCAGACGGACACGTCGCACAGGCGTGCCACCTCGGGGGTGAGCAGCCCCGCCCCCTCGACGATCAGGGGGAGCGACGGATCGACGGCATGCGCCTCCGCGCGGGCATCGGCGTCCCAGTCCCACCGCTGCCACACGCCGAGCAGCCCTCGGGCATGCGGACGCAGGATCGTCTCGCACGCGTACTCCACGCCCGCGGTCAGACCGTCCCATCCCGGGTAGACGTCGTCGAGGGCGACCAGCTGGACGCGACCGGGGCCCGGCCAACTCGCCACGAGACGGCGCGCCAGCGAGGTCTTTCCCGCGCCGCTGCGCCCGTCCACGACCACCGCGGGGTTGGACGCGCCGACGGCCTCGACGCACGCCCGCACCGCCGCGACCGCGGCGGAGAGGGCGTCGTCGACCGGGTCCGCGTTACTTCTTGAGGGCGCGGATGACACGGCTGAGGGCGCGACCGGCGACCCACACGAACGGGATGCCGACCGCGAGCAGCGCCACGAGATTCGGGTCGAAGCGCAGGTCGTCGCCTCGGCGGATGTAGGCGCCGAGCGGGAGCGTGTACCCGCCGCCACCGCCGCCGCCGTTGCCCTGCTCGTCGGAACCGCCGCCGTAGCCGGCCCAGGTGAGGGCGACGGGGACGATGCGGACGCCGTCGACGTCCTGCTGCTCGCCGTATGCGGAGGTGACTCCGAAGCTCGTGGCCTGCTTGCCGAGTTCCAGTGCGATGTTGGGCATGGACCCGAGCGTACCGGCCCGCCCGGGTGCGGCCCAGGGGCGTTGCGCGCGGCGTCCGGCCGTGTCAGTGGTCGTACGAGGGTCGAGGGTTGGTGGGCAGCGCTCCCCCACCGCGCGAGGGTCCGAGCAGCGACCCGCGGGTGACCGCTCCGCGTCCGAATCGCGCCGCCGCCCCGTCGAGGGCCCCCTCGACGCGCCGCCATTCGGCATCGTCGTCCCACAGCGTGGCGGCCATCGCCGCCGGCTTCAGCTTCTCGCCCCGCACCCCGACCAGCCGCACCGCCTGGCGTCGGTCGATGGAGTCGAAGAGCTCGATCGCCGCGTCGCCGATGCGCTGGCCGACGGATGTGGGTTCCGGAAGCGTGCGCGAGCGGCTGAGCGTGGTGAAGTCGGAAAAGCGCACCTTGATCGAGATCGTCGACGCCTCGTACTGCTGCGTCCGCAGGCGCGCTCCGACGCGGTCGGCGAGGCGACGCAGTTCGACGTGCAGTGTGCGCGTGTCGGAGATGTCGGCGTGGAACGTCTCTTCGTGTCCGACGCTCTTCTCGCTGCGCCCGGTGTGCACCTCTCGCGCGTCGATCCCCCGCGAGAGGTGCCAGATGCGCTCGCCCATGGCAGAACCGAGCACCCGGTCGAGCGCGGGTCGCGGGGTGTCGAGGATGTCGGAGATGAGCCGGATGCCGCGGGACTCGAGCGCTTCGGCGGCCTTGGGGCCCACTCCCCACAGCGCGCGCACCGAACGCGGTCGGAGGAACGCCTCGGTGTCGGCCTCGGCCACGACGAGCAGCCCGTCGGGCTTGGAGATCGTGGACGCCATCTTGGCGACGTGCTTGGTCGCGGCGACCCCGATGCTGCAGGTGAGGCCGGTCTCCGCCTTCACCCGGGCCCTCAGGTCGCGGGCGATCGTGCCGGGGCTCCCCCACAACCGCCGGGCGCCGCGCACGTCGAGGAACGCCTCGTCGATCGACAACGGCTCGACCAGCGGCGTGACGTCGTGGAAGATCGCCATGACCTGCCGCGACATCTCGGTGTACCGGTGGTAGGGCGGATTGACCACGATCGCGGTCGGGCACAGTCGCAGCGCGATCGACACGGGCATGGCTGATCTGACCCCGTAGCGACGGGCCTCGTACGACGCGCTCGACACCACTCCCCGCCCCTCGGATCCGCCGATGATGAGGGGCTTGCCGGCGAGCGACGGATCGTCGAGCACGGCGACGGATGCGAAGAAGGCGTCCATGTCGACGTGGAGGATTCCGGTGCCCGTGTCATCGGCGTCGGGGCGCGAGACGAGGCGCCCCGTTCCGTCACCGCGTCCCATGGCATCCATTCTCCCCCGGACCACCGACATCGCGCGCGGTCGCCGGGCGCCGGACGGCGCACGCGACGCGGGCGGGATGAAACGCCGCTGCGCGCAGGAAGCGGAACGGATGCCACGGCCCGGCCCCGCGAGGGAGCCGGCGCCGCGGCATCCGGTGTCTTACAGGGCGGCGGCGCGCTCCAGCACGAGCTCGCGCACGCGCGCGGCGTCGGCCTGGCCCTTCATCGCCTTCATCACCGCGCCGATCACGGCCCCGGCGGCCTGGACCTTGCCATCGCGGATCTTCGCGAGCACGTCAGGCTGCGCGACCAGGGCCTCGTCGATGGCGGCGATGAGCGCACCGTCGTCCGAGACGACGGCGAGACCGCGGGCGTCGACGACCTCTTGCGGCGATCCCTCGCCGGCGATGACGCCCTCGAGAACCTGACGGGCGAGCTTGTCGGTGAGGGTTCCGGCATCCACCAGCTTCTGCAGCGCCGCGACGTTCTCGGGCGAGACGAGGTCGGCGGCGTCGCGGTCCTGCGCGTTGGCCACGCGCGTGATCTCGCCCGTCCACCACTTGCGCGCGGCGGCGGGTGCGGCGCCGGCGGCGATCGTGTCGGCGACCGCGTCGAGCAGCCCGCCGTTGGCGACGTCCTGGAACTCCAGATCGGTGAAGCCCCATTCCGCCCTGAGGCGGCGCCGACGCGCGGCGGGCGGCTCGGGCAGAGCGGCGCGCAGCTGCTCGATCAGCTCCGGCGCGGGCACGACCGGCAGCAGGTCGGGCTCGGGGAAGTACCGGTAGTCGTCGGCATCCGACTTGGGACGACCGGGAGAGGTGCGACCGGTGTCCTCGTGCCAGTGACGCGTCTCTTGCGTGATGGTCCCGCCCTTGGCGAGGATCGCGGCCTGACGCTGGATCTCGTAGCGCACCGCGCGTTCGACCGAACGCATCGAGTTCACGTTCTTGGTTTCGGTGCGGGTGCCCAGCTTCTCTTGACCGCGGGGGCGCAGCGAGACGTTGGCGTCGCAGCGCAGGTTGCCGCGCTCGAGACGTGCCTCCGAGATGCCGAGGGCCCGGACGATGTCGCGGATGGTCGCCACGTACGCCTTCGCCAGGGTGGGGGCGGAGTGCTCCGCTCCGAAGATCGGCTTGGTCACGATCTCGACCAGCGGCACACCCGCGCGGTTGTAGTCGACGAGCGAGTACTCCGCGCCCTGGATACGACCGGTCGCCCCACCCATGTGGGTGAGCTTTCCGGCGTCCTCCTCCATGTGCGCGCGCTCGATCGGGACGGTGACGATGGTGCCGTCCTCGAGTTCGACCTCGACGGAGCCCTCGAAGGCGATGGGCTCGTCGTACTGCGAGATCTGGTAGTTCTTGCCGAGGTCGGGATAGAAGTAGTTCTTCCGTGCGAACCGGCTCGACGGGGCGATCGAGCAGCCGAGGGCCAGGCCCAAGCTGATCGACGACCGGATCGCCTCGGCGTTGACCACCGGCAGCGCACCCGGCAGGCCCATGTCGACGGGCGCGACGAGCGTGTTCGGCTCGGCACCGTGGTGCGCCTCGTTCGCCGGGTTGGGTGCGGCCGAGAACATCTTGGTCGCGGTGTTCAGTTCGACGTGCACTTCGAAACCGAGCACGGGCTCGAACATCTCGAGCGCCTCGTCGAAGTCCATCAGGGCGTCTTTCGCCATCAGAGCGACGCTCCGTTCGTGAGAGAGGGGGCCTTGTCCAGCAGCGGAGCGCCCCACTGGTCCACGAGGAGCGCTTCGAGGGCCGCGCCGACGCGATACAGACGCGCGTCCTCGTGGGCGGGGGCGAGGAATTGGATGCCGACGGGCAGACCGTCCTCTTCGGCGAGACCGCTCGGCACCGAGATGCCGGGGACGCCCGCGAGGTTCGCGGGGATCGTCGTGACATCGTTGAGGTACATCTGCAGCGGATCGTCGATCTTCTCGCCGAGGCGGAACGCCGTCGTGGGCGCGGACGGCGTCGCGATGACGTCGACCTGGGCGAACGCGGCGTCGAAGTCCTGCTGGATGAGCGTGCGCACCTTCTGCGCGCTGCCGTAGTAGGCGTCGTAGTAGCCCGCCGACAGGGCGTAGGTGCCCAGGATGATGCGGCGCTTGACCTCGGGCCCGAAGCCCGCGTCGCGCGTGGCGGCCATGACGTTCTCGACGGTGGCGGCACCCTGCGGGTTCACGCGCATGCCGAAGCGCACCGAGTCGAACTTCGCGAGGTTGCTCGAGGCCTCGGCGGGCAGGATCAGGTAGTACGCGGCGACGCCGTACTCGAAGTGCGGGGCGCTGATCTCGACGACCTCGGCACCCTGCGCCTGCATCGCGACGAGCGACGCGCGGAACGAGTCCGACACGCCCCTCTGGAAGCCGCGGTCGTCGAGCTCGCGGATGACGCCCACCTTCAGACCCTTCAGCACCTCGCCGGTCGCACCCTCGCGGGCGGCGGCGGCGAACGAGGGCCATGCGTCGGACAGCGAGGTCGAGTCGTTGGCGTCGTGGCCGCCGATCACGTCGTGCAGCAGGCCGGCGTCCAGGACGGTGCGGGTGACGGGACCGACCTGGTCGAGGCTGGATGCCAGGGCGATCGCGCCGTAGCGGCTCACCCCGCCGTACGTGGGCTTGACGCCGACCGTCCCGGTGACGTGGGCGGGCTGGCGGATCGAACCGCCCGTGTCGGAGCCGAGGGCCAGGGGTGCCTCGAAGGCGGCGACGGCCGCGGCCGAACCGCCGCCGGATCCGCCGGGGATGCGGTCGAGGTCCCACGGGTTGCGCGTGGGACCGTAGGCCGAGAACTCGGTGGAGGAGCCCATCGCGAACTCGTCCATGTTCGTCTTGCCCAGCGGCACGAGGCCCGCGGCGCGCGAGCGCGCGACGACCGTCGCGTCGAAGGGCGACATGTACCCCTCGAGGATCTTCGACCCGCTGGTCGACGGCATGTCGGTGGTGACGAGCACGTCCTTGACGGCGAGAGGCACGCCGGCGAGCTCGTGCAGCTGCTCGCCCGCGGCGCGGCGGCGGTCGATGTCGGCCGCGGCCTCGAGCGCGTGGTCGCTGACGTGCAGGAACGCGTGCACGTCGCCGTCGACGGCGGCGATCCGGTCGAGGTGCGCCTGCGTCGCCTCGACGCTCGACACCTCGCCGGTCGCGAGAGCGGATGCCAGGTCGGCGGCCGTGAGGCGGGTGAGATCGGTCATCGTCCCTGCTCCTTCGCGGTGGCGGCGGGGGTGGGGCGGCTCATGCGGCTCACTGCTCTTCTCCGAGGATCGCGGTGACGCGGAAGCGTCCGTCGGCCTGGTCGGGCGCATTGGACAACGCCTGCTCGCGCGTCAGAGTGGGGCCGACGACGTCGGGGCGGAAGACGTTCTGCAGCGGGATGGGGTGGCTCGTGGCGACGACGTCGGGCGTGGCCACCTCGGAGACCTTCGCGATGTTGTCGACGATGGCGTCCAGCTGGCCGGTGAGGCTCTGGACCTCCTCGTCGCTCAGCTGGATCCGGGCGAGCACACCGAGATGGCGCACGAGATCGGGAGTGATTTCAGACACCCGCCAATCCTAGTTCGCTGCGCCCCTCGCGACCGTCCCCTCACCCGTCATCGGCGCCGTCGCCGCCTGTGGAGGGATCTGCGGGCCGCACTCCGCTCGGCCTAGGCTGACGGGGTGACGAGCTTCGAACCGCCGCGCCCCTGGACCTCGAGTTACGCCCCCGGGGTGCCGCACGACCTGGCCCCCGTGACCGGCTCCCTCGTCGACATCGTCGACGCCTCCACCCGCGACTATCCCGACGCCCCCGCGTTGCAGTTCTTCGGGCGCGAGACCACCTACGCCGAGCTGTCGGCCGACATCGCCCGCGTGGCCGGCGCGCTCGCCGCGCACGGTGTGCGGGCGGGGGATCCGGTGGCGCTCGTTCTGCCCAACTGCCCGCAGCACATCGTGGCCTTCTACGCCGTGCTGCGTCTGGGGGCGGTCGTGGTCGAGCACAACCCGCTCTACACGCCGCGCGAACTGCGCAAGCAGTTCGAGGACCACGGGGCCACGCACGCCATCGTGTGGAGCAAGGTGGTGGCCACGGTGCAGGAGTTCCCGGCCGACCTGCGCATGGACACGCTCGTCTCGGTCGACGTCACGCGAGCGATGCCCTGGGCCACGAGACTGGCCCTGCGGCTGCCGATCGCCAAGGCCCGTGAATCCCGTGCGGCGCTGCACGCCAAGACCCGGGATGCCGTGTCGTGGGACGACCTGCTCCGCCACGCCCCGTTGCCCGAGGCGCATCCGCGGCCGGCTTCCGACGACCTCGCGATCATCCAGTACACCAGCGGCACCACCGGCACCCCGAAGGGCGCGATGCTCACGCACGCGAACCTGCTGGCCAACGCCGCCCAGGCGCAGGCGTGGACGCCGCAGATCGTGCGCGGCGAGGGATGCGTCGTCTACGCGGTGCTGCCGATGTTCCACGCGTACGGCCTGACCCTCTGCCTCACCTTCGCCATGTCGATGGGCGCCCGACTGGTGCTCTTCCCCAAGTTCGACCCCGACCTCGTCCTCGCGGTCACCAAGAAGCACCCCGCGACGTTCCTCCCCCTCGTCCCGCCGATCGCCGACCGGCTGCTGAAGGCCGCGACCGATAAGGGTGTGTCGCTCGCGGGCACCGACATCGCCATCTCGGGTGCGATGGCGCTGCCGCACGAGCTCGTGGTGCCGTTCGAGCAGGCGACGGGCGGCTATCTCGTCGAGGGCTACGGCCTGAGCGAGTGCTCCCCCGTCCTGATGGCCAACCCGGTCGCCGACAACCGGGTGGCGGGGACGGTGGGACTGCCCCTGCCGGGCACCGAGTGCCGCGTCGTGGACCCCGAGGATCCCCGCACCGATGTCGAGCGCGGAGAACTCCTCGTCCGCGGTCCGCAGGTGTTCTCGGGCTACTACGGCAAGCCCGACGAGACCGACGCGGTGTTCGTCGACGGGTGGTTCCGCACGGGCGACATCGTCACGATCGACGACGACGGCTTCGTGCGCATCGTCGACCGCATCAAAGAACTCATCATCACGGGCGGTTTCAACGTCGCCCCGACCGAGGTCGAGAACGTGCTGCGTCAGCATCCCTCGGTGTCGGACGTCGCGGTCGTGGGGCTGCCCGACGCGCACGCCGGAGAGGTCGTCGTGGCCGCCGTGGTGCCGACCACGCCGGAAGAGTTCGACGCCGAGGCCGTGCGAGCCTTCGCGCGCGGCATCCTCACGCCGTACAAGGTCCCCAAGCGACTGGTCGTCGTCGACGATCTGCCGCGCTCGCTCATCGGCAAGGTGCTGCGCCGACAAGTGCGCGAGCGGTTGCTCGCGCACCGTTGACGGGTGCCGGGGTGCCGGACCGACGCCGGGGTACCGGACCGACGCCGGGGTGCCGGACCGACGCCGGGGTCCCGGACCGACGCCGTGGTGCCGGACCGGCGCCGGGGTGCCGGACCGACGCCGTCGGCCGTGCGCCCGCCCGGTCCGTCTGCGGACCGCCGCCGTGCCCGCCCCGGACCTGCTGTCGGACCGTCGGCGCCTTGGCCTCCGGACCGGGAAAGCGGTCCCGGGGCGCCCTCTCACGCCGACGGCGCGGGCTCGCCCTCGGCCGCGGCGTCAAGGGCCGCAGGGCCCTGCTCCACCAGCACCCGGAATTGCGCAGCGTCGAGAATACGCAGCCCCAGCTCTTCCGCCTTGGCAAGCTTCGAGCCCGCTCCCGGCCCCGCCGCGACGAAGTCCGTCTTCTTCGACACGCTCGATGCCGCCTTTCCCCCGGCGGAGATGATCGCCTCTTGAGCGCCCTCGCGCGTGTAGCCCTCGAGTGAGCCCGTCGCCACGATCGTCAGGCCGGCCAGCACTCCCCCCGCTGCCGCCGCCGCGCCCGGTCCGGGGTGACCCGGGATGGCGAAACGCACGCCCGCTGCGGTCCAGCGCTCGACGATCTCGACGTGCCAGTCGACGGCGAACCAGTCGATCACGGCGTCCGCGATGATGCCGCCGACGCCCTCGACGGCGGCGAGGTCTTCGCGCGAGGCGGCGCGGATGGCATCCAGCGACCCGAACCACTGCGCGAGGGCACGCGCGGCCACGGGGCCGACGTGCCGGATGTTCAGCGACACCAGCAGTCGCCACAGGTCTTTGGTCTTGGCCTTGTCGAGCTCGGCGACGAGTTTGGTCGCCTGCTCGGACGGGCGTACCTCGCGATAGTCCTTACGGATGCCGCGGCGCCGCCGCTCCGCCGGGTCGAGGTCCTCGCTGCCCGGCGGGTAGGTCGCGGGCCCCAGCTTCTGGAAGGGCGCGCGGCGGACCAGTTCTCCCGTGTCGGGGTCGACCTTGCGCTCGCCGGTCTCGGCGTCGCGCACGACGACCTGGATCGGCACGAGCTCGGCCACGGTCAGCTCGAACAGACCCGCCTCGGTGTCGAGGGGCGGGCGGTCGGGCACCTCGGGTTGGGTGAGCGCCGCCGCGGTGACCTCGCCGAGGGCCTCGACGTCGAGGGCGCCGCGGGATCCGATGTGCTCGACGCGCCCGCGCACCTGCGCGGGGCACGACCGGGCGTTGGGGCAGCGCAGGTCGATGTCGCCCTCTTTGGCCGGTCGCAGCGGCGTACCGCATTCGGGGCACTCGGCGGGCATGACGAACGCGCGCTCGGTGCCGTCGCGCAACTCGACGACCGGCCCGAGGACCTCGGGGATGACGTCGCCGGCCTTGCGCAGCACCACCGTGTCGCCGATGAGCACCCCCTTGACCTTGACGACGTCCTGGTTGTGCAGGGTCGCCTGGCGCACGACGCTGCCGGCGACCTTGGCCGGCTCCATCACGGCGAACGGGGTCGCCCGCCCGGTGCGACCGACTGACACGACGATGTCGATCAGCCTCGTGTTCACCTGCTCGGGCGGGTACTTGTACGCGATCGCCCAGCGGGGAGCCCGGCTGGTCGCCCCCAGCTCGTCGTGCAGTGCGAGCTCGTCGACCTTGACCACGACCCCGTCGATCTCGTGCTCGACGTCGTGCCGGTGCTCGCCGTGGTGCGCCACGAAGGAGAGCACCCCGTCGATACCGGCCTCGACGCGACTGTACGGCGAGGTCGGCAGCCCCCACCCGGCGAGGAGCTCGTAGATCTCGCTCTGCGTCGCGACCGGGGGGGCGGGCCAGGCGCCGATGCCGTGCACGTACAGCGCGAGGGAGTCGATGCGGGCCAGTCCCGCCTCGCGTTCGAGTCCGCTCTTCTTGTCGATCTGCTGGCGGAGCCCGCCGCTCGCGGCGTTGCGGGGGTTGGCGAAAGCCGGGAACCGGCGCGACGCCGCCTGCTCGGCCTTGTCGAGGTCGAAGGAGCGCCCACCGCGGCGAGAAGACGCGCGCTCTCGCGCCTCGGCGACTGCGCGCTCGCGCAGTTCGCCCTGCAGACGGTTGAGGTCTTCGAAGGCGGCCACCGGGATGAAGACCTCGCCCCGCACCTCGACCAGCGCCGGGTGACCGCTGCCCGCCAGCTCGCGGGGCACGCCGGCGACGCGCAGCGCATTGTCGGTGACGATCTCGCCGACCCGTCCGTCTCCGCGGGTGGCCGCCGACGTCAGCACGCCGTTCTCGTACCGGAGGCTGATGGCCAGTCCGTCGATCTTGAGCTCGCTGAGCCAGCGCACCGTGCGCCCGGCCGAGGCCTCGGTCTTGACGGCCCAGTCGCGCAGTTCATCGGGAGAGAAGACGTTGTCCAGGCTCAGCATGCGCTCGGCGTGCTCGATCGTGGCGAGATCGGTCACCTCGGCCGCGCCCACCGACAGCGTCGGGCTGTCCTGCCCCTGGAGCTCGGGATGAAGGCGCTCGATGGCCTCGAGCCGCTGCATCCACCCGTCGTAGGTGGCGTCGTCGACGAGCTCCGCATCGCGCCCGTAGTACGCCTCGCGTGCGTCGATGATGCGCTGCGTGAGACCGGCCGCTTCGGTGCGGGCCTGGTCGAGGGACAGGTCGGGAAGCTGGTCGAGCTCGGTCACTCCCCCAGCTTAGGCAGGGGCTCCGACATCGTTCACGGGCCTTGCGATCGACCGCGCGACGTCGCCGCGCGGAGGTCAGGCCTCGACGGGCACCGCCGACACCGTGCGGTCGATGGTGAACTGTCCCAGGACGCGGGTGCCGTCGTAGAGCACCGCGGTCTGCCCGGGGGCGACGCCGTCGAACGGCGTCTCGGGCCGGACGGTGAGCACGCCGTCGGCCAGCTCGGCCACCGCGGGCACGGGCTCGGCATGCGCACGGATCTGCGCGTGACAGGCGAAGCGGTCCGCGCGGGGCGCGCGGCCGGCCCAGGTGAAGCGCTCCCCCGCGATCTCGGCGCAGGCCAGGGCCTCTTTCGGGCCGACGACCACCGTGTTGTCGACCGGGCGCACCGCCAGCACGAACCGCGGCTTGCCGTCCGCGGCGGGCACGCCCAGCTGCAGTCCGCGTCGCTGGCCGACGGTGAAGGCGTGGGCACCCTCGTGCGTGCCGACGACCGCGCCGGTGCGGTCGAGGATTTCGCCGCGCTCCGCGCCCACCTTGTCGGCGAGCCAGCCGCGGGTGTCGCCGTCGGGGATGAAGCAGATGTCGTGGCTGTCGGGCTTCTGCGCCACGGTCAGCCCGCGCTCCTCGGCCTCGGCGCGCACGAGCGCCTTGGAGGGGGTCGAGCCGAGCGGGAAGTAGGTGTGGGCGAGCTGCTCGGTCGTCAGCACCCCGAGCACGTAGGACTGGTCCTTGGCGTTGTCGGACGCGCGGTGCAGTTCGCGCCCGTCGGGCGTGTCGACGAGGGTGGCGTAGTGGCCCGTGCACACCGCGTCGAAGCCGAGCTCGAGCGCCCGCTCGAGCAGGGCCGCGAACTTGATCTTCTCGTTGCACCGCATGCAGGGGTTGGGCGTGCGCCCCGCCCGGTACTCGGCGACGAAGTCGTCGATCACGTCATCGCGGAACCGCTCCGAGAAGTCCCAGACGTAGAAGGGGATGCCCAGCCGATCGGCCGCGCGACGGGCGTCCATCGCATCCTCGATCGTGCAGCATCCGCGACTGCCCGCGCGCAGCGTCCCGCCCGCGCGCGACAGCGCCAGGTGCACGCCGACCACGTCGTGGCCGGCGTCGACAGCCCGCGCCGCGGCCACCGCGGAATCGACGCCACCGCTCATCGCCGCCAGAACTCGCATGATCCCAGTCTACGAAGGGCCCGCTGAACGGGCGCCGGATGCCACGGCCCGCGCGTACGCGGGCGCCACGCGGGTGAGCACGGCGTCGACGTCCTCTGCGGTCGAGGTGTGTCCGAGGGTGAATCGCAGCACCGACCGAGCGGCCCGGTCGTCCCGCCCGAGGGCGCGTACGACGTGCGACGGCTCGGCGACGCCCGCCTGACACGCCGACCCGGTCGACACGGCGATGCCGTCCATGTCGAGCAGGAACAGCAGCGTCTCGCCCGCGGCATCCGGGAACAGCATGTGGGCATTGCCGGGCAGGCGCTCTCTCGGATCGCCGAGCAGCTCCGCTTCGGGGATCGCGGAACGGATGCCGGCCACCAGCCGATCGCGCAGACCCGCGACTCGCGCGGTCTCGGCCTCGCGCTGCGCCTCGGCGGCACGGACGGCCGCGGCGAACGCCGCCGCTCCGGCGACGTCCTGCGTCCCGGCGCGGAGCCCCCGCTGCTGTCCCCCGCCGTGCACGAGCGGGGTCACCCGGGCATGGCGGGACACGACCGCGGCACCCACCCCGACGGGACCGCCGACCTTGTGCGCCGACACCGACAGCGCGACCAGACCGTCACCGCTCGAGCCCGCCCCGCGCCACCCGGCGAAGTCCACGGGCACCTGCCCCAGGGCCGACACCGCATCCAGGTGCAGGGGGACACCGGCCTCGGATGCCGCGGACGCGAGCGCTGCGGCATCCTGCAGCGTTCCGACCTCGTTGTTGGCGACGAGCGCGGTCGCCGCGGCGGCGCCCGGCAGCGCCGCGGCGAAGACCTCGGGCACGATGCGCCCGAGCGGATCGAGCGGCACCGGCCGCACCCGTGCGCCCTCGGCCGCGGCGAGCCACTCCACCACGTCGAGGGTCGCGTGGTGCTCGCCGTCGGGGAGCACGACCGCGTGGGTCCCCGCGGAACGCGACCACCACAGACCCTTGAGTGCGAGATTGGCGGCCTCGGTACCGCCCGAAGTGAACACGACCTCGATGGGCTGACATCCCAGGACCACGGCGACCTGCTCGCGTGCGTCCTCGAGCAGGCGACGGGCGTCCTGACCCGCCCCGTGGATGGACGAGGGATTGCCCAGCACCTCGTGCGCGGCCAGCCATGCGTCGCGCGCCTCGGGACGCAGCGGCGTGGTCGCCGCGTGATCGAGGTACACCCGCACCTGGTCCTCCCGACGTCGACGGCCGCTGTCACTAGCCTAGGACGCATGGTCCGCCCCGCGCCCGTCCCGCCCACCCGTCCCGGCCTGCTCAGCCCCGCCCTGGACGATCTGGGGGTGCGTCCGGGCCCGGACGGCGGCACGCTGCGCGTGTGGTCGGGGTCGGCCGACGCGATGCAGCTGCTCATCTTCGACGACGTCGACCTCGACTGGGCCACCGAGACCGTCACGATGACCCCCATCGGCGACGGAGTGTTCGAGGCCTCGTCGCCCCTGCTGCGCCCCGGCGCCCGCTACGCCGTCCGCGTCGGCGGTCCCCACGGACCCGGGCACACCTTCAACCCGCAGTCGCTGCTCATCGAGCCCTACTCGCGGGGACTGGTCTCGGGCAGCTTCGGCGACTGGCGCTCGGTCGTCGTCGACGGCACGTTCGACTGGGGCTCCTCGGTCAAGCCGCGCGTGCCGTTGGACCGCACGGTCGTGTACGAGGGCCACGTGAAGGGGCTGACCAAACGGCATCCGTTCATCCCTCCCGCCCTGCACGGCACCTATGCGGGACTGGCCCACCCGGCGATGATCGACCATCTGCTCGGCCTGGGCATCACCAGCGTCGAACTGCTGCCGGTGCACGCCTTCGCCACCGAACCCCGCCTGCTGCAGCTCGGACTGACGAACTACTGGGGCTACAACTCCCTGAACTTCTTCACCCCGCACGCCCCCTACGCCACCGCCGCCAGTCGCGCCGAGGGACCCGAGGCCGTGCTGCGCGAGTTCAAGGGCATGGTCAAACTGCTGCACGAAGCGGGGCTCGAGGTGATCCTCGACGTCGTCTACAACCACACCGCCGAAGAGGGCATCGGCGGTCCGCGCACGAGCCTGCGCGGCATCGACAACCGCGCCTACTACCGCCAGAGTGCCGAGGGCGCGTACATCGACGAGACCGGGTGCGGCAACGCCGTGAACACCTCGACGGATGCCGCGGCCCGCCTCGTGCTGGACTCGCTGCGGTACTGGTCCGACGAGGTGCAGATCGACGGCTTCCGATTCGATCTGGCCGTGACCCTCGGTCGCGACGAGAACCACTCCTTCACGCCCGACCACCCGCTGCTCTCAGCGATCCGCGCCGACGAGGCGCTCGCGGGCGCCAAGCTCATCGCCGAGCCCTGGGACGTCGGCATGGGCGGCTGGCAGACCGGCAACTTCGGCGACGGCTGGCTCGAGTGGAACGACCGCTACCGCGATCGCGTGCGCAACTTCTGGCTGAGCGACATCGACTACGCCCGGCGGGCCAGTACCGCCCCCGTGGGCATCGGCGGTTTCGCCACCCGCCTGGCCGGATCCTCGAACACCTTCAGCGAGGAGCGCGGTCCGCTCGCGAGCGTCAATTTCGTCACCGCGCACGACGGCTTCACGCTGCGGGACCTGGTCTCGTACGACGTCAAGCACAACCTCGGCAACGGTGAGCAGAACCGCGACGGCGCCGACACCAACCGCTCCTTCAACCACGGCGCCGAGGGCAAGACCACCGACGAGCGCGTGCTCGCGACCAGGCGCAAGGCCATGCGCAACCTCATGGGAACGCTGTTGACCTCGGCGGGCGTCCCCATGATCACCGCCGGTGACGAGATGGGACGCACCCAGCGCGGCAACAACAACGCCTACTGCCACGACTCCGCCCTGACGTGGTTGTCCTGGGAGCTCGCCCCCTGGCAGCACGACCTGTTCGCGCACACCCGACGCCTGCTCCAGCTGCGCCGCGAGAACCCCGCGCTGCGCCCGCGCCGCTTCGCGCGCCTGGGTGAGCGGATCCCCTCGGCCTCGGTCATGGAGTGGTTCGACGAGCGCGGAGAGACGATGTCGAGCGACCGGTGGAACGATCCCGCGCACCGGACGCTGCAGTACCTGGCGACCTCGACCCCCGAAGAAGAGGCGCCCAACCGCGTCCTCGTCGTCATCCACGGGACCGAGGACCCCACCCGGATCGTTCTACCCGCGCTCGCGGACGCCGTGTTCGTGGATCTGTGGTCGAGCGCCGACGAGGCCCCGTCCGAGGTCGAGCGACGCTTCGCGCCCGGCGATGTCGTCGCCATCCCGGGAGCGTCGATGCGCCTTTTCCGCGTCGACTGATCGCCGTCGGGGAACCGACTGACGCTGTCAAGGCCGAACGAAACGATGGGGCAACGTCGTCGGCCCGCGGTAGGTTCGGACCGTGGCCACCACGACGACTGAAACGCCCCAGCTGCCCTGGCGCAGCGCCTCTTCGATCCCGGTGCGTCCGGTCAAACCGACGCCCACCTCGCGCAGCGTGGTCACCCCGCGCATCCCCATGGCGCTGCCGCATCCGAGTGTCCCCGGAGGGCGTTTCCGCCCGTCGGCCTTCGTCGGCGAGGCCGTGCCGTTCACCGTGACGGCCTTCCGCGAGGGGCACGACCGCATCGGCGTGAACGTCCGCCTCTTCTCGCCGTCGGGCGACGAATCGCTGCACCGGCTGAGCCCTCTCAACGACGGTTTCGACCGCTGGTCGACCCTCGTGGCTCCGCTCGAGCAGGGTGTGTGGCGCTTCCGCTTCGAGGCGTTCGCCGACGACTACGCCACCTGGGAGCACGCGGCCGAGCTCAAGATCGCGGCGGGGGTCGACGCGGCCCTCATGCGCGAGATGGGGGCGCAGCTGTTCGACCGCGCCCGGGGCGAGAAGAAGCGTCCCGGCACCGACAAGGATGCCCTGTACGACGCTGCGCGGACGCTGCGCGACCCCGACGTGCACGACGACGTCGCCCTTCAGATCGTGCGCGATCCCGCGATCGCGGCCCTTTTCGCGGCCCGGCCGATGATGGGGCTCGTCTCGGTCGGCAGGGACTCCGAGCTGCTGGTCGAGCGCGAGCGCGCGGGAGTCGGCGCCTGGTACGAGTTCTTCCCCCGCTCCGAAGGCGCCACGCGCGCCGAGGACGGCAGCGTCGTCAGCGGGACCTTCCGCACCGCGATCGATCGACTCCCCGGCGTCGCCGGCATGGGTTTCGACGTGCTCTACCTGCCGCCCATCCACCCCATCGGCGTGACCAATCGCAAGGGCCCCAACAACACCCTGGTGACGCAGCCCGGCGACCCCGGCTCGCCGTGGGCGATCGGTGCGGCAGCGGGTGGGCACGACACGGTCCACCCCGACCTCGGGACGCTCGACGACTTCCGCGCCTTCGTCGCCGCGGCGCGCGACAACGGCATGGAGGTCGCGCTCGATCTGGCCCTCCAGGCCTCCCCCGACCACCCCTGGGTGGCCGAGCACCCCGAGTGGTTCACCACGCTGCCCGACGGCTCGATCGCGTTCGCCGAGAACCCGCCCAAGAAGTACCAGGACATCTATCCGGTCAACTTCGACAACGACCCCGACGGCATCCGTGCCGAGGTGCTGCGCATCGTCCGTCACTGGATCGCGCAGGGGGTCACGATCTTCCGGGTCGACAACCCCCACACCAAGCCGCTGCAGTTCTGGGAATGGCTGATCGCGACGGTCAGCGCCGAAGAGCCCGACGCCGTCTTCCTGGCCGAGGCGTTCACGCGCCCGGCCCCGCTGCAGGGACTGGCGATGGCCGGGTTCCAGCAGAGCTACACCTACTTCACCTGGCGCAACACGAAGGAAGAGCTGGAGGAGTTCCTCGGCGGGCTCGCGCATGACACCGACGACTTCCTGCGCCCCAATCTGTTCGTGAACACCCCCGACATCCTCACCGAGTACCTGCAGTTCGGCGGTCGGCCGGCGTACAAGGTCCGGGCCGCCCTCGCCGCCACCGCGGCGCCCACCTACGGCGTCTACGCGGGCTACGAGCTGTACGAGAACGTCGCGCGTCCCGGTTCCGAAGAGAACATCGACAACGAGAAGTACGAGTACAAGTTCCGCGACTGGGAGGCCGCGGAGGCGTCCGGTGATTCCCTCGCGCCGTACCTGCGCATGCTCAACGCCGCACGCCGCGCCCACCCGGCGCTGCGCCAGCTGCGCAACCTGTCGGTGCACTGGAGCGATGACGACGCGATCCTCGTCTACTCCAAGCACCTGACGGCCGAGCTCTCGCCGACCGGTGCGTCCGACACCCTGATCGTCGTCGTCAACGTCGATCCGCACTCGGCCCGCGAGACCACCGTCCACCTCGACACCACCGTGTTCGGCATCGAGCCGGGTGCGTCCTACGACGTCGAAGACCTGGTGACCGGCCAGGTGTTCACGTGGGCCGACCACAACTTCGTGCGCCTCGACGCCTTCGTCGAGCCCGTGCACATCCTGCACGTCAAGGAGAACCGATGAGCACCCTTCCCCCCGAGATCCTGGATGCCGTCGCCCACGGCTCGCACCACGACCCGCACAGCGTGCTGGGCGTGCACCAGACCGGCGAGGGCTGGGTGATCCGGTCCCGCCGGCCCCTGGCGCGCGAGGTCACGGCCGACCTGGCGGACGGGACCCGCGTCCCGCTGTCGCACGTCCACGGCGGCATCTGGGAGGCCCCGGTCGACGCCTATCCCGGTGCGTACGCGGTCCGCGCGCGCTACGACGACGCCGAGCACGTCGCCGACGACGGGTACCGCCACGCTCCGTCGGTGGGCGAGCTCGATCTCCACCTCATCTCCGAAGGACGTCACGAGGAGCTCTGGCGCATCCTGGGTGCGCACGTGCGCGAACTCGACGGTTCCTCGGGTACCGCGTTCACCGTGTGGGCCCCCGACGCCCGCGCGCTGCGCGTCATCGGCGACTTCAACGGCTGGGACGGCACCGGCAGCGCGATGCGCTCCATGGGCGGGAGCGGCGTGTGGGAGCTGTTCGTCCCCGGCATCGGCGTCGGCACGCGCTACAAGTTCGAGATCCTCACGCGCGGGGGGCAATGGATCGAGAAGGCCGACCCCATGGCCCGCCTCGCCGAGACGCCGCCGGCCACGGCATCCGTCGTCACCGAGTCGACCTACGAGTGGGCCGATGCGGCATGGATCGACGAGCGCGCGCGCACCGCGCCGATCGATCGTCCGATGTCGATCTACGAGCTGCACCTCGCGTCGTGGAAGCCCGGGTTGTCGTACCGCGACGCCGCGGACGAGATCATCTCCTACGTCGGCGCCCAGGGCTTCACGCACGTGGAATTCCTGCCCCTCGCCGAGCACCCGTTCGGTGGGTCGTGGGGTTACCAGGTGTCGGGCTATTACGCCCCCACCAGCCGGTTCGGCTCCCCCGACGACCTGCGCTACCTGATCGACCGTCTGCACCAGGCGGGCATCGGCGTCATCATGGACTGGGTCCCCGGGCACTTCCCCAAGGACGAGTTCGCCCTCGCCCGCTTCGACGGCGAGCCCCTCTACGAGCACCCGGATCCGCGTCGCGGGGAGCACAAGGACTGGGGCACGCTCATCTTCGACTACGGACGCAACGAGGTGCGCAACTTCCTCGTCGCGAACGCGCTGTACTGGTTCGAGGAGTTCCACGTCGACGGCCTGCGGGTGGATGCCGTGGCCTCGATGCTGTACCTGGACTACTCGCGCAACGACGGCGAGTGGGCCCCCAATCAGTTCGGCGGCCGCGAGAACCTCGAAGCGATCCGCTTCCTCCAGGAGGTCAACGCGACCTCCTACAAGCGGTACCCGGGCATCGCGCTCATCGCCGAGGAGTCCACGAGCTTCCCCGGTGTGACCGCGCCCACCTCGCACGCGGGGCTCGGCTTCGGCTTCAAGTGGAACATGGGCTGGATGAACGACTCGCTGCAGTACATCGGGCGCGATCCGATGTACCGCTCGCACCACGAGGGCGAGCTGTCGTTCTCGTTCGTGTACTCGTTCAGCGAGAACTTCGTCCTCCCCATCAGCCACGACGAGGTCGTTCACGGCAAGGGCAGCCTCTTCGGGCGGATGCCGGGAGACCACTGGCAGAAGCTGGCGAACATGCGCGCGTTCCTGGCGTACATGTGGGGCCACCCGGGAAAGCAGCTGCTGTTCATGGGCCAGGAGTTCGGCCAGATGTCCGAGTGGTCCGAATCGCGCGGCCTGGACTGGTGGATGCTCGACCAGCCCTCGCACGCGCAGCTGCAGTCCTTCGTCGCCGAGCTCAACCGGGTCTACAAGGACCAGGCGGCACTGTGGTCGCGCGACCACGACGGAGCAGCGTTCTCGCGGTTGGGCGCCCCGGCGTGGAACCCCAACGTGCTCGCGTTCGCGCGGCGCGACCATCACGGCAACACCATCGCCGTCGTCTGCAACTTCTCGGGCGTGCCCCTGACGGCGTTCCCCCTCGACCTCCCCGAGTCGGGCGAGTGGACCGAGGTGCTCAACAGCGACGCCGAGGCGTTCGGCGGCTCCGGTCAGGGCAACCTCGGCACCGTCACGACGGACGGCCGCGGCTGTGCCACGCTGACCCTCCCGCCCCTGGGCGTGCTGTGGTTGCACCACCGCGCCGGCGTCTGACACAGGAAAGAGACAACGCCCCGCCCCGTTCGACGGGGCGGGGCGTTGTCCTGTGGATGGCGCACGGTCCCCTCACGGGGCGGAGTGCGCGGGCCACTCAGAACAGCAGGGACGCCAACCGCGCGCGGGCGCGGATGACGCGGGCGTCATCGTCGCCGACGATGCCGAACAGCCCGAGCAGGCGCTCGCGCACCGGCGCACGCTCCTCGCCGGGGAGCGCCGCGAAGAGGTCGAGCAGCCGACCGAAGGCGTCATCGACGTGACCACCGACCACGTCGAGATCGGCGACGACGAACTGGGCGGCGATCCCCGTCGGCTCGGCCGCGGCGGCCGCGCGCGCCGCCTGCAGGTCGGCGCCCTGCACGCGAGCGAGCAGCCGCACCTGGCCGAGACCGGCGCGGGCCTCGACGTCGCGGGGATTCTCGACGAGAGCCTGCTCGTAGGCCGAGATCGCCCGGGCGTAGTCACCCTCTTCGATCGCGGCGAACGCCTCGGCGTGCAGCGGCGGCAGCGGCGGCTCCTCGGGAGCGGCCGCGGCGTCGCCACCGGCGACGGGGACCGTTCCGGTCACACCGTGCTGGGCGGCCAGCTGCAGCAGTTGCGCGAAGACATCGCGCACCTGCTGCTCGGGCACCGCGCCGGTGAACAGCGGGACGGGCTGACCCGCGACGAGCGCGAGCACCATCGGGATCGACTGCGCGCGGAAGCCCTGCGCGAGCTGGGGGTTCGCGTCGACGTCGACCTTGGCCAGCACCAACCGACCGGCCAGCTCGGTCACGACCTTCTCGAGGACGGGGCTGAGCTGCTTGCACGGCCCGCACCACTCGGCCCACAGGTCGATCACGACGGGGACCGTGCGCGACAGCTCCAACACCTCGCCGAACGTCGCGTCGGTGACGTCGAAGACGAGGGGAAGGGCGCCCGCGGGCGCGTCCGACGTCGGGGCTCCCGTGGGCGGCGGCGACGCCGGGGCGGCGGGTCGATGACGCAGCGACGACAGGTCGACGGCGCCGCGCATGACGGAACCGGGTGCGGCGGGAATGCTCACGGGGACACCTTCGCTTCGAGGAGGCTGGATCGGTAGCCGAGCAGGCGGATCTGGTCATCGGAGCCCTGGCTGGGCACGTAGAAGAACACCTGGTCGGAATAGGTGGTGGTGAACCCCGTCGCCGATTGGTCGACGCCCGTGAGCGCCTTGACGGCGGGGTTGTTGTCGAGCTTGATCACCGCGTCGGCGTTCGTGGGCTTGGCCGTGTCGCTCTCGTAGACGTTGACCGCCACGATCGCGCCGGTGTCGAGCGTCGCCAGGGCGATGGGCGAGGCGGGCCCGGCCGACGCCTCGAAGCTGATCTGCGCCGTTCCGGCACCGGTCTGGTTGAGCTCGTCGGTGCGCTTGGTCTTGTTGTCCTGGATGGCGGCCAGCAGCAGGTCGTTCGCCGTGTCGAACAGCGCGTACGAGGCGCTGTTCTCGCCGTTGTTGATGATGTCGGCGTAGGCGGCGGCCACGTCCTCGGGCGCCATGACCAGGAACGACGAGTCCGGCGGAACCTGCGTGGCTCCGACGTAGGCCGCGGCGAGTTCGGGCAGGTTCGTCGAGGCCTCGAGGTTGCCGACGTAGGACGCCTTGTACTCCTCCCACGGCGTCTGCTGCGTCATCATCATGATCGTCGTGGTCGGGGTCGCGGCATCCGTCGACTCGACCACCGTCATCAGGGTGCGCGGCCACGTGCCGGTGGTCTGCGGCAGGACGATCTGCACCGGCTCGGACGGGATCGCGGGCAGCGCCGGGCGGTCGGGGATGGCGGCGCGCAGCGTGTAGTTGGTCTGACGTTCGGCGAGGGCGGGACCCGACAGGCGCTGAGCCGCCGCGTCCTGGTCGAGGGCGGCGTCGGCCTGGGCGACCGTCTGCGAAACGCGCGAGACGATGCGCTGCGCCTGCGCCTCGGTGACGGCGGGCGGGAACTGCCCCTCGGGCACGATGACGGTGGGCGTGGGACTGGGCGACTCGGATACCGCGAACTGCGGCCAGGCGTCGGCGGAGCAGCCCGCGAGAAGGGCCATGGACAGCCCCAGCGCGGGAACGGCGACGAGTGCGCGTCGCGTGCCCGCCGATCCGCGTCCGCGGCGCCCGGGGGTCGCGCTGATGACACCCTTGGACTCGGCATCCATGTCGACCGTCGAGATGGGCTCGGTCACCGGCAGGGGCAGACCCTTGCGGCGCGGTCGGCGCTGACGACGCACGTGCCGGATGCCGAGCACGTACAGCACCAACCCGATCAGCAGCACGATACCGCCGCCCACGATCAGCGGCCCCGACAGCGGGGTGGAGTTGTCGATCGGCCAGGTGACGCTCACATTGGCGGGAGCGGGAGCGGTGCCGTCGGAGGCGATGAGCACGCTCATGTCGCTCGGCAGCTGCAGAGTGGTGGACAGGGTCCCGGTCTGCTCGTACTCGTCGAGCCACAGATCGGAATCCACCGGCGAGCGGCCCGTCGAGGCCGGGCTGACGCTCGGCTCGACCGTCGAGGTCTGCACGATGCCCTCACCGTCCACCGTCACGGCCGTGTAGGGCACGTCGGCCAGCCAGGCCGTGACGTCGGCGGTCCGCCCGTACGAGGCGAAGACCGTCCCGTCGCCCTCGACGCGCAGCGTCTGCGCTCCCGGGACGCTCGTCAGCACGGCGCCGTCGATGAGGGTGAACGCGGTCGTCCCGTCGGTCTGCACCGTCGCCGAGGTTTCGGCCGGCCCCTGGAACACGGTCCGCTGGGCGATCCCGGCACCGATCATGGCGGCGGCGATGACGAACGCCACCACGGCCCAGACGAATCTCACGCTTCACACCATCCCCACCGGCGGCTCGGGTGCCACCGAAGAATCGACGTTTCAGACTATCCGAGGGCGCCTGAAAGTTCTCGGCATGGTCGGACCCGTGCGCCGTGCACGGCGACGCTGCGCCCGTCAGTATCCTGACCACACGGGCACGACCGCCCGGCTGAGGTGGGAGTCGTTCGGCATGAAGATCCACAATCCCTTCCGGGTGGCGCTGTTGGCGACCCTCGGCGTGGGCGTCGGCCTGCTCATCATCGGCAGCGTCCAGAACCTGTCGACGATCCTGCTGTACGTCGGCACCGCCCTCTTCCTCTCGCTGGGCCTGGACCCGGTCGTGTCCTTCCTCGAACGGCGGGGCCTGCCCCGCTGGGCCGCGGTGCTGCTGACGATCCTGGCGGTTCTCGGCGTCTTCGCCGGGATCATCTTCATGGTCGTCCCGGTCATCGTCAGCCAGATCGCCCAACTGGTCTCGCAGATCGAACAGCTCTTCCGCCCGGGCCGGTGGAACGAGGTCGTGGCGCAGGTGCAGACGTGGGCTTCCGACACGTTGCCGTGGCTCAAGATCGACGACGTGTGGGCGAGCATCCAGAGGTGGTTCACCACGCTCGACGTCGGATCGATCTCGACCATGATCGGCAACAGCCTGCTCACCGGTGCCGGCGCGATCGCCGCCGGGCTGGGCGGCGCGTTCATCGTGCTCATCCTGACGATCTACTTCACGGCATCCACCCCGTCGCTGAAGTCGGCCGTGTATCAGCTGGTGCCGGCGTCGAAGCGGGCGCGCTTCATCGAGCTGGCCGAGAAGATCACCGATTCCGTCGGCTACTACGTCATGGGCCAGGTGAGCCTGGGTGTGATCAACGGCGTGCTCAGCGCGATCTTCCTGTCGATCATCAACGCGCCGTTCCCGGCCGTGCTGGCCGTGGTGGCGTTCTTCTTCTCGCTGATCCCGCTGGTGGGGACACTGACCGGGTCGACGATCATCGTGCTGACCTGCCTGCTCCCGGGGCTCGGCTCGCCGACCACCGCCCTGATCGCACTGGTCTACTACCTCGTCTACATGCAGATCGAGGCGTACGTCATCTCGCCGCGCATCATGAGCCGCGCGGTGTCCGTGCCGGGTTCGGTGGTGGTCATCTCGGCGCTGGCGGGCGGGGCGCTGCTCAACCTGCTCGGCGCGCTCATCGCCATCCCGGTGGCGGCCAGCATCCTCATCATCTACCGCGAGGTCGTCATTCCGCGGCAGAACGAGCGCTGACCCGTCTCAGGCGTCGTCCCACTCGGTGGGCAGGGGCAGGGCGTCGGGGTTGACCGCCGCGACGATCTCGGTGAGCACGCGTCGGGTCTGCGTCTCGCCGACCCACAGGTGCTTCGCTCCGTCGACGGGGATGAGCGTGGCCTCGGGCACCGACGCGAACCGTTCCCGTGCCTCGTCGGGGCGCAGGTAGTCGTCGAACTCGGGCACGAGCACGATCATCCGACGACGCTCACCCGCCCACGCAGCGACCTCGTCGTCCGTGGCGCGGTGCAGCGGGGGCGAGAGCAGGATGACGCCCTCGATGTCATGGTCGCGCCCGTACTTCAGGGCGAGCTCGGTGCCGAACGACCACCCCACCAGCCACGGCCGGGGAAGTCCGCGCTCGTGGACGAAGTCGACCGCCGCGGCGACGTCGAAGACTTCGTTCGCCCCACCGTCGAAGGTGCCCTCGCTCGTTCCCCGCGGCGAGGTCGTGCCGCGCGTGTTGAAACGCAGCACCGCCAGATCGGCCACGGCCGGCAGGCGCCCGGCGGCTTTGCGCAGGATGTGCGAGTCCATGAACCCACCCGCCGTCGGCAGCGGATGCAGCGTCACCAGGGTCGCGACCGGCTCGCGCTCGAGCGGCAGCGCCAGCTCGCCGACGAGGGTCAGCTCGTCGACCGTACGCAGTTCGACGTCTTCTCGCCGCGCGGGCAGAAGGACGGGTCCGCGGATTTCCATCAGGCGATCCTCCAACAGTGCGAGTGCCAGTGACGGCGGGCGGCGAGGTCGGCGGCGTCGCCGAGCACGCCGTCGGCGCGCCACACGACCAGGTGCGGGGTCCCGGCGGGCACGGTCCGACCGCACCCGGGACAGATGTAGTCCTTCAACGCCTGCGAGCCGGCGAGCGGCTGCACGGTCCACTCGGCCCCGCGCTTGACCTCGGTGCGCTTCCAGCCGGCGATCAGACGGTCGAGGGAGTCATCGCCGCGGCCCGAGTCGGGCCGACGTTTTCGAGAACGGGGCATGGATGCCGCTCACCACCAGTGGTTGCTGGTCCAGAACGCGTACGCGCCCGACCAGCTGCCGTAGCGACCGACGGCGTAGCCGGTCGCCCACCGCAGGTTGTCGACGGGGTCGTAGCCGTTGCCCGGGACCTTGCTGCACGGCAGAGCCTGCACGAGTCCGCAGGCGCCGGAGGAGCGGTTCGTCGCGTTCGGGTTCCAGCCGCTCTCGCGACTGACGATGTAGTCGACGTAACCCATGTCCGCCTCGGAGATGCCGGCGGCGGCCATCCACTCGGCCGGTGCTCCCCCGCCCGTGTAGTACAGCGGGCCGCTGCTCGACGCGGACGACCCGGAGTCGTCGTCGTCGGTCGTGCGCGATGAACGGGGGGTGGGCGTCGGGGTGGGGGTGGGCTTGGGCGTGACGTAGACGTTGTAGCTGGAGCGGTCGAGCTGCGGCGCCTGCTTCTCGCCCGCGGTCGACACGGCCTGCACGTCGTCGAGACCCTCGGCGTAGAGGGTCACCGTACGCGGTTCCTCGGCCTGCGCGGGCTGCAGCGCAGCGCCCATGGGACCGACGTAGGCCCCCGCGAACAGCACGGCCGCGCAGGCGGCGAAGACGCCCACGACACCCCGGCGCCGCGACCAGCGCGGTGCCGTGCGGGCCGGGAGCCTCGGCGGGATCACGTCGAGCTCCGCACCACCCCGGCGGGCGATGCGAGAGGCGCGCGAAGAGTCCGGACCGGTCACAGTGCCCTCGAGTCTACCGACGCCGCGCGAGCGGTTTCCAACCGGGCGGGTCATCCGACGGCGAGCATCACTTCGACGACGGAGTCGAGCACGGCATCGACCTGCGTCTCTCGGTAGCCGCCGCGCTGCAGGCGGAACGCCACCGCACGCACCTGCTCGGGCGTCACCGGATCACCGGCGGCGAGGTAGCGCGCCACACGGTCGGCGACGACATCGACCTCGTCGACCCGGTAGCCGTAGCGCCAGAGGCCCACGCGCTCGAAGCGCGCCCCCCGCGGACGACGCAACCGGTCCAGGACGACCTGCGCGGTGTCGCGCGTCTCGGCCACCCATGCCCGGGCGCCCAACCTCGACAGGGCGTGCTCGCGCTCGCGCGCGGCGAAGGTGTCCTCGATGCGGCCGAGGGCGGCATCCACCGCCGTCACCGCATACCCCCCGCGCACCAGGGGAAAAGCGACCGTCCGCACCTCGGTCGAGCGCATCGTCCCGACCTCGTCGGCTTCGAAGGCCTCGCGGGCGCGCGCGAGGAAGGTGTCGACCGCGCGCTTCTCGTAGCCCTTGGCGCGGCCGGAGTCCGGGAACGGCGAAGAGGTCATGACACTCCCAACGGCGACAGCAGGTAGTACATCACGAGCGCCGCGGTCGCCGACGGCAGGATCGAATCGAGTCGGTCGAGGACGCCGCCGTGACCGGGCAGCCACGAGCTCATGTCCTTGATGCCGAGGTCGCGCTTGACCATCGATTCACCGAGGTCGCCGACCGTGGCCGTCGCCACGATCACCGCACCGAAGATCAACCCGGCCCACCAGGGCACCTGCAGCATGAAGGCGGCGAGCAGAGCACCGGCGACGAGCGCCGCGACGCATGCCCCGGCGAAGCCCTCCCACGTCTTCTTCGGGCTGATGCGGGGGGCCATGGGATGCCGCCCGCCCCGCCCGAAGGTGAGACCCGACACGTAGGCGCCGGTGTCGGCCGCCACCGCGAGGATGAGGAACGCGAGCACCCACCACTCGCCGCGGGACTGCGCGAGCAGGATCATCGCCACACTGGTCAGGAATGGCACGTACATCTGCACGAACCCCGCCACCAGGACGTCGCCGATCACGTCGATCGGCGCACGATCGTCCGCGGCGAACAGCTGGGCGACCAGGCGCCACACGATGACCACCACGACGGCGACGAGGGTGGCGATCCAGTGCACCCACGCGCCGAAGAAGAACCCGCTGAGCAGCAGCACGAAGCCCATTGCGAGCTGCGGCACCACGTCGACGCGGCGTCCCGCGTTCTGCAGGGCGCGCGAGAACTCCACCACCCCGAGCACCATCGCCGCCGCGGCGAACAGCACGAACGCCCACTTGACGAAGACCAGCGAGGCGACGACGATCACGCCGATGCCCACCCCGATGAGGGTGGCGACGATCAGGTCACGCCCGGTGCGCTGCTTGATGCGTTCGTTGGCCTGGTCGAATTCGGCGCGGGCGTGGGCGATGTGCTGCTCGGCGTCCGTGCGCATCGCGCGCAACTGGGACTCGATGGCGGTGACGCCTTCGCCCGTGATCGGCGAACGGCGCGCCGCGTCGTCCCGACGGGAGGTCGGCGGATCGACCGGCGCGCTGTCGCCGATTTCAGGGGCGTCGGGCATGACGGTCAGACCTCGAGAAGCTCGGCCTCTTTGCGCTTGAGGGCCTCGTCGATCAGGTCGACGTGCGTGCGCGTGACGGCGTCGAGCTCCTTCTCGGCGCGGACGAGCTCGTCCTCGCCGACATCGCTCTTGAGGGCGTCGAGGTCATCCTTGGCCTTGCGGCGCAGGTTGCGCACCTGCACCTTGGCGTCCTCGCCCTTGCCGCGCACGATCTTGACGTACTCTTTGCGGCGGTCCTGGGTGAGTTCGGGCATGGTGACCCGCACGATGGTGCCGTCGTTCGTCGGGTTGACCCCGAGGTTGGGCATGTCGCGGATGGCCTGCTCGATCGCCTTCAGCGCCGACTTGTCGTACGGGTTGATGACGAGCGTGCGAGCCTCGGGGTTGTTGAGCGAGGCGAGCTGCGCGAGAGGGGTCGGCGAGCCGTAGTAGTCGACCAGGACCTTCTGGAACATCTGGGGGTTCGCGCGTCCGGTGCGGACGGTCGCGAAGTCCTCCTTGGCGGCCTCCACGGCGCGATCCATGCGCGCTCCGGCATCGGCGAGGACATCGGCGATCACGGTGACTCCATTCGTTGGGACTGACGACTCAGTCTAGTCGCGTGCGGACCCGGCACCCCGGGCCCGCACGGCGCGTCACGCGGTGACCAGGGTGCCCATCGTCTCGCCGAGCAGCGCGCGGGTGACGTTGCCCGCGGGCTCCATGCCGAACACGCGCATGTCGATGCCGTTGTCCATGCACAGGCTGAACGCGGTGGAGTCGACCACCTTCAGCCCCTGCTGCAGCGCGTCGATGTAGGTGATGTGGTCGAGCTTGGTCGCGTCCGCGTCGGTGCGCGGGTCGGCCGTGTAGACCCCGTCGACCCCGTTCTTGGCGACGAGCACCTCGGTCGCTCCGATCTCGAGGGCGCGCTGGGCGGCGACGGTGTCGGTGGAGAAGTACGGCAGACCCGCGCCGGCCCCGAAGATCACGACGCGCCCCTTCTCGAGGTGGCGCACGGCGCGGCGCGGGATGTAGGGCTCGGCGACCTGGGTCATCGAGATGGCGGACTGCACGCGGGTCGCGGCACCGGCCTGCTCGAGGAAGTCCTGCAGCGCGAGGGCGTTCATCACCGTACCGAGCATGCCCATGTAGTCGGCCCGCCCGCGGTCCATGCCGCGCTGGCTCAACTCGGCGCCGCGGAAGAAGTTGCCACCGCCCACGACGATCGCGATCTCGACGCGGTCCACCGCCTCGGCGATCTCTCGGGCGATCTGGCTCACGACGTCGGGGTTCACGCCCAATTGGCCCCCTCCGAACGCCTCCCCCGACAGCTTCAGCAGTACGCGGCGGCGCTTGGTGGCTTCATCGATCACGTGTGGTGTCCTCTCGTCTTGAACAAACTAGCGTCCCGCCAGCGGTGGCCGATATGCGCGCGGCGACAATCGGTTGCGACCGCGGTGCGGGCAGGGAAAAGGCCCGGGATGCCGTGGCATCCCGGGCCTGAGGACGGACTCGCGGCCCGTCGAGGGGTGCTCGCCGAGCCCGTCGAAGGGTTACGCGCCGACCTTGAAGCGGGCGAAGTCGGTCAGCGTGAGACCGGCGTCGGACGCGACCTTGGCGACGGAGAGCTTGTTGTCCTTGGCGTAGTCCTGGTCGAGCAGGGCGACCTGCTTGAAGAACGCGTTGACGCGGCCCTCGACGATCTTGGGCAGGGCGGCCTCGGGCTTGCCCTCGTTGCGCGAGATCTCGGTGACGATCTCGCGCTCCTTCTCGACGTCGGCCTCGGGGACGGCGTCGCGGGTCAGGTAGGAGGGGTTGGCGAACGAGATGTGCTGCGCGATCGAGCGCGCGGTCTCGGCGTCGTCACCGGTGTAGGCGAGAACCACGCCGACCTGCGGGGGGAGGTCCTTGCTGGTCTTGTGCAGGTACACCTCGAACTTGTCGCCCGAGATGGTGCGCACGCGACGGAGCTCGACCTTCTCACCGATGATCGCGGCCTCGTCCGAGATGAGCTGCTCGACGGTCTTGCCGTCGGCGTCGGCGGCGAGGGCGGCCTCGACGGAGTCGGCGGAAGCGGCGGAGGCGGCATCCACGACCTTGTCGGCCAGCGCGATGAACCGCTCGTTCTTGGCGACGAAGTCGGTCTCGCACGCGAGCTCGAGGAGCGTGACCGAGCCGGCGTTCTCGCGAGCGACGACGAGGCCCTCGCTGGTCGAACGGTCGGCGCGCTTGGCGTTGCCCTTGGCGCCCTTGAGGCGCAGGATCTCGACGGCCTTGTCGACGTCGCCGTCGGCCTCTTCGAGCGCCTTCTTGGTGTCGACCATGCCGGTGCCGAGCTGCTCGCGCAGCGCCTTGATGTCGGCGATCGTGAAGTTTGCCATGGTGTGGCGGTCTCCTTGTCGTTTGCGTTGTAGATGTGAGCCCGGCGGGGCCGTGTCACCCCTCGCGCAGAGGGGAGTTCACGACCCCGCCGGATCGTAGCCTGTGCGGGTGACCGGGACGCCACCCGGAGGTGACACCACGGTCGCGCGGCTTACTTGCTGTCGGTGGCCTCAGCCTCGGTCGGCTCGGCGGCCGGAGCGTCGGTCGACTCGGCCGTGGCCTCGGTCGACTCGGCGGCGGGAGCGTCGGTCGACTCGGCGGCGGGAGCCTCGGCGGTCTCGGCGGGGGTCTCGAGCAGCTCGCGCTCCCACTCGGCGAGGGGCTCGGCGGCCTCTTCTTCACCGGCGGGCTGGTGGCGCTGGATCAGGCCCTCGGCGGCGGCGTCGGCGATGATGCGCGTGAGCAGGCTCACCGAGCGGATCGCGTCGTCGTTGCCGGGGATCGGATACTGGAACTCGTCGGGGTCGGCGTTGGTGTCGAGGATGCCGATCACGGGGATGCCGAGCTTCTTGGCCTCGTCGACCGCGAGGTGCTCGCGCTTGGCGTCGACGACCCAGATCGCCGAGGGGGTCTTCTGGAGGTTGCGGATACCGCCGAGCGACTTGTGCAGCTTGTCGAGCTCGCGCTTCTTCAGCAGCAGCTCCTTCTTGGTGAAGCCGCTCTCTGCCGGGTTCTCGTAGTCGAGCTCCTCGAGCTCCTTCATGCGGGCCAGACGCTTCGAGACCGTCTGGAAGTTGGTCAGCAGACCACCGAGCCAGCGCTGGTTGACGTAGGGCTGGCCCACCCGGGTCGCCTGCTCGGCGAGGACTTCCTGCGCCTGCTTCTTGGTACCGACGAAGAGGATGGTGCCGCCGTGCGCGACGGTCTCCTTGACGAACTCGTACGCCTTGTCGATGTACCCGAGCGACTGCTGCAGGTCGATGATGTGGATGCCGCTGCGCTCGGTGAGGATGAAGCGCTTGACCTTCGGGTTCCACCGGCGGGTCTGGTGTCCGAAGTGAACGCCGCTGTCGAGCAGCTGGCGGATGGTGACGACGGCCATGGTCGTACTCCTGTTTCTGGGCGCCCGGGGCGCCGTGGTTGTGGTTGATCGCGTCGAACGGAGCGTCCGACGAGCCTGGTGCCCGGCGCACACCCGCCACCCGCCGGAGCGGAGGACCATGGGGTGTGGATGCCGCGCGGTGCGACCTCTGGGGAGAAGACGCGGTGCGCTGTGGGCACGCGGAGTCATCTCGACTGGCGAGATGCATCACCCAGCATACAGGACGCCTCCTCCCGCCCGTGTGCCCGTCCACGGACGGCGCCGGGAGAGGTCGCTTCCCCGCGGTCCCCCGGCAGACTGCCCGGATGAGATCGGCATCCCCTCTCCTGCGTCTCGGGGCGAGCCTGCTCGCGGCGCTCCTCGTCGCGCTTCCTCCGGCCGGTGGACCCGTCGACCCGCTCGCGGACCGGGGCTGGACCTGGCCCACCGCGCCCGTGCGGATGCTGCGCCCCTTCGTGGCTCCCGCCCACGCGTACGGCCCGGGACACCGCGGTCTCGACCTCGGCGGTGACGGCGACGTGCGCGCACCCGCCGACGGGCGAGTGGCGTTCGCGGGTCGGGTGGCGGAGCGCAGCGTGCTGACGATCGATCACGGCGACGGGCTCGTCTCGTCGTTCGAACCCGTCGACACCGATCTCGCCGTGGGCGAGGTGGTGGGGCGGACCCAGATCGTCGGACGGGTGAGCGACGGGGGGCATGCCGGAGCCGGCTCGCTGCACTTCGGCGTGCGCCTCGACGGGGAGTACATCAACCCGCTCCGCCTGCTGGGAGGTGTGCCGAGAGCGGTGCTCCTGCCGTGCTGCGAGCCGCTCGCGGACCGGGGCGGCTGACGCGCGGGCGGCCGGCGACGGCCGGGCGCCCGCCGCGCGGACCGGCCGTGCGCGATGCGGGCGGGGCGCGACGTGGGGCGGGGCGCGATGTGGGGTGGGGCGCGACGCGGGGTGGGCGCGATGCCGGGCGGGGCGCGATGCCGGGCGGGGCGCGATATGGGGCGGGGTGCGATGCGGGCGGGGCGCGACGTGGGGCGGGGCGCGATGTGGCGGGGCGCGATGCGGGCGTCGCGTCAGCGGATCTGGTTGCCGCGGCCCTCGACGGTCGCCGATCCGACGCCGAGACCGGACTGCACGACGTTGTCCTGACCGCGCACGACCACCGCGGCGATCGCCCCGTCGGCCTGCACGGTCGCGCGGTCACCCGACACGTCGACGCTGTCCATCGCCGCCGCCGAGGTGACGCTGTCGTCGTTGCCCTGGATCCGGAGGACCGCGACGGACGCCGCCCGCACGCGCAGGCGGTCTCCCGACAGGCGGAGCGTTTCGATCGTCGCGTCCGTGGCATTCACGGTGAGAGCCGATCCGGACATCGTCAGCTCGGCGCACGTGCCCACGACGGTGAATGCCCGCTCCGACCCCGAGAGCGCCTGGGTTCCTCCCTCGCCGCACGACACGACGTCGTCGCCGACGACCGGGGCGGACGGCGCGGCGTCACCCGTGACGGTCGGGCTCGAAGAGGGGGAAGGGGCGGGAGTGGTGGGCGCAGGGGTCACCGCCGACGTCGGCGCGACCGCGGGCGGAAGGCGCGTCTCGACGGGCTGGGGCGTGAGGGCGCATCCCGAGACCAGGCTCGAGAGGAAGACGACCCCGAGGAGCGCAGGAACCGGACGCAGACGTGACACCCCTCAACGCTAGGCCGCTGGCGAGGTCGACGCCAGCACGCGAGCGGGCGGAATCAGCCGCACCGGGTCTGGGGATCAGGCGCGCGGGTGGGCGAGGCGGTACGCGTCACGCAGGCGGTCGGTCGAGACGTGCGTGTAGATCTGGGTGGTCCCCAGGCTCGCGTGCCCCAGGATCTCCTGGACGGCGCGCAGGTCGGCGCCGCCGTCCAAGAGGTGCGTCGCGGCGGAATGCCGCAGGGCGTGCGGCCCGAGCGCCTCGACACCGACGGCCGCACCGACCGTGCGCGTGACGAGCGCGTGCACGGCGCGTGGACCGAGCCGACCTCCGCGCGCGCCGAGGAACACCGCTCGGGTGGCCGGTGGGACCGGGGCACGGGATGCTGTCGCACCCGACGCGACGGTGTTCGCGGCGGTGTCCGCGACGGCCCGCGCCGACAGCACCGGACGGCTCCTGACCAGGTAGGCCTGGAGCGCACGCTCGGCGGGCAGGCCGAAGGGGACGATGCGTTCCTTGTCTCCCTTTCCCCGAAGGCGCATCGTGCGGCGTTCGTGGTCGATGTCGTCGAGGTCGAGGGCGCACAGCTCCGCGACGCGCGCCCCCGACCCGTACAGCGTCTCGAGGAGCGCGTGGTCGCGAAGCGCGATCGCATCCCCCTCGCCCGCGGCCTGCTCGACGGCGCGCAGAACGGATGCCAGCACCTCGGCCGTCGCCACGGTCGGCAGCGTGCGGCCGCGCTTGGGCGAGACCAGACGCAGCGACACGTCCTCGTCGAGCAGCCCTTCCTCCTTCGCCCAGCCGAAGAAGCCGCGCACGCTCGACACCCGCCGCGCCGAGGTGGATTTGGCCTGGCCCGCTTTGGCCGCGTGCCACTGCCATTCGCGCAGGCCCTCGAGGTCGATCGCGGCGAGGTCCGGACCGTCGAGGAAGTCGACGAGATCGTAGAGGTCGGCGCGATAGGCGCGCACGGTAGCGGGCGACAGGCGGCGTACCTCGCCGAGGTGGGCGAGGTAGCCCTCGACGGCATGTCCGGCGCGCATGCGTCCAGCCTGCGGGATGCCGACGCGGATGCGGGTCGACACGCGTGCCGCCGCTCACCTCGTCTCCCGTGCGGACCGACGTCCGGGGGTGCGCCACCCACCCTCGCCGTCGCGCTCGACGCGCCCCTCGAGCGCGGCGAAGCCCAGGAGCACCGCGGCGTCGTCCGCCGCGAGACCGCTCCGACGCGCCACCTCGTCGACGGTGCGCGAGACCCGCGGGGACAGCGCGTCGAGCACCCGGGTGGTGTCATCGGTCTGCGCCGCGCGATGGGGAGCGCCCGATCCGCCGCCCCGAGCGGGCGCGACCGCAGACGCCGCATCACCCGCCGGTCGTGGCGTCTGCGGTGTCGTGACGACGACCGCGGCGCGTCCCGACGGAGATCCCGCACGCGCCCGCTCCCCCGTTGCCACCGTGGCGACGCGGTCGCCCGCCCGTTCCGAGCCGAGGAGTTCGAGCACGTCCTCGGCCGACGTCACGCACGTCCCCCCGAATTCGCGCAGGACGCGATGACACCCGGCCGAGGCGGCACTCGTGATCGGCCCCGGCACCGCTCCGAGGGCGCGGCCGAGGCTCGCCGCGTGTGCCGCCGTGTTCAAGGAGCCGCTCCGCCACCCGGCCTCGACGACGACGACGACGTCGGCCATCGCCGCGATCATCCTGTTCCTGGCGAGGAAGCGCCACTTGGTGGGTGCCGTCCCGCACGGCACCTCGCTGTAGACGGCTCCCGCCTCGACGATGCGCGCGAGCATCGCCTCGTGGCCGCGCGGGTAGGCCCGATCCACTCCGCCGGCCAGGAAGGCGACCGTTCGCCCGCCCGCCGCGAGGGCTGCCCGGTGCGACGCCCCGTCGATGCCGTACGCGGCGCCCGAGACGACCACCGCCCCGTCGGCGACGAGGTCGGCGGCGAGATCCGCGGCCACGCCCTCGCCGTAGGCCGTCGCCGCCCGCGCGCCGACCAGGGCCACGGCGGGAGGGGGCGGCTCGACCGCACGTCCGCGGGCCCACAGGGCCACGGGTGCGTGTGTCCCGAGGTCATCCAGTCCCGGCGGCCACTCCTCGTCCGAGGGCAGGAGCAGACGGGCCCCGCAGCGGCGCGCGGCGTCGAGGGCGCCCGAGACCGCGTTGGGGCGCAGGCGCGGCATCCACCGTGCCCGGGCCGCGTCGAGCTCCGGCGCACCCTCGGCGGTGACGGCCCGGAGCGCCTCGAGAGGGCCGAGGGCCGCGATGACGGCCCCCGCATCGCCGTCACCGGGCTCGGCGAGCACACTCCACACGGCGCGGGCCGTCGCGCCGAGCGGGTCGGGGTCGTTCGCGGCGCGGATCCCGCGCAGAGCCTCGCGCGCGGCCGCCTCTGTGCGCAGGACGGGGATCACGCGACGGCCCCCCGACGCAGGAACAGCGCGCGGCCCACGTCGTCGCGGAGCAGCCGGTCGTGACCGGCGATGTCGGCGACGGTCCACGCGACCCGCAGCAGCCGGTCGTAGCCGCGCAGGGTGAGAGCCCCGCGCCGCAGGGCCGTGTCCAGGGGGTGGAGCACCTCGGGTCCGGGCGCCGCCGGTCCGCGCAACCACGTACCCGGTACATCGGCGTTGCGATGCCAGGGGGTCTCGCGCCACCGATGCATCGCGCGCTCGCGGGCGCCTCCGACGACGTCTCGGGCCTGCGCGGTGGTGACGGTGCGCGAATCGGCTCCGCGGCGCGCGGAGGACACGCGGTTCAGGCGCAGGTCGATGTCGATACGATCCAGCAGGGGCCCCGACAGTCGACGCGTGTAGCGGCGGATCGCCTGCGGGGCGCATTCGCACACCCCGCCGGGGACGCCGTGCTGGCCGCACGGGCACGGGTTGGTCGCCACCACGAGCTGGAATCGGGCCGGATACGTGGCCGCGGCACCCGAGCGATGCACGTGGATGGTCCCGCTCTCGAGCGGTTGACGCAGCGCGTCCAGCACGGAGGCGGGGAACTCGCCCCCCTCATCCAGGAACAGCACCCCCTCGCTCGCCCGGGCGATCGCCCCGGGGCGGATCACCCCCGAGCCGCCGCCGATGAGCGCCGCCGCCGTCGCTCCGTGATGCGGGCTCTCGAACGGGGGGATGCGGGAGAGCCGCGTCACCGTCTCACCCGACAGCGATCGCACGGAAGCCACCGAGAGGGCCGCCTCGTCGTCGAGCGCGGGCAGGATGCCGGGCAGGCGGCGGGCGAGCATGGTCTTGCCCGCCCCCGGAGGCCCGCTCATCAGCACGTGGTGACCGCCCGCCGCGGCGATGACGAGGGCGTCCACCGCCTCGGGCTGGCCGACCACGTCTCCGAGCTCGAGGGCGGTGTCGTCGGGTGCGGGCAGCGAGGCCGCGGCGACGGCGATCAGGTCGGGGGCGTCGCAGACCCCGCCGTGCCAGCGCACCACCTCGGCCAGACACGTCGCGGCGAAGACCTGCACCCCCTCGACCAGGGCCGCCTCCTCGGCGTTCGCGGCCGGCACGACCACGTGCGCGATCCCCGCGCGGTGCGCGGCGACGACGGCGGGCAGTACCCCCGGCACGGGCCGCAGGCGCCCGTCGAGACCCAATTCGCCGATGTGCACGGTGGCGGCGACGTGAGCGGCATCCATCGGCGAGGTCGTGGCGAGCGCCGCGACGGCGATCGCCACGTCGAAACCCGAGCCGCGTTTGGGCAGGCTCGCCGGGGAGAGGTTGACCGTGATGCGGCGCTTGGGCAGGTCGAGACCGCGGTTCGCGCAGGCGTTGCGCACACGGCGACCGGCTTCGCCGAGCGCTTTGTCGGCGAGGCCGATGATCGAGAACTCGGGCGTCTGCGACGAGACGTCGGCCTCGACCTCGACCAGGTCGCCGCGCAGTCCCGTGAGGGCGACCGCCCAGGTCCGCGCGACGCTCACAGGGCGTCCTCGAGGTGCTCGAGCCGCGCGGTCCGCGCATCGGGGCCGACCAGGCCGACCGCGTCGATGCGCAGGCGCTTGCCGCGCGCCTCGTCGGGGTGGGCGGCCAGCCACGCCATCGCCAGCCGCCAGAGCCTCTGGGCCTTGCGTTTGTCGATCGCCTCGAACGGGTGCCCGTACAGCTCGCTGCGCCGGGTCTTCACCTCGACCACGACGAGCGTGTCGTCCCGCTCGGCGACGACGTCGATCTCGCCCTGCGGGCATCGCCAATTGCGGGCGATGATGCGGTAGCCGTCGCCGATCAGATGGTCGACGGCGCGGTCCTCCCCGGCTCTGCCGAGGTCGTCTTTCGCTGCCATGCCCGAGAGCGTGGCATCCGCGTCGACGGACGCGCGGGCCTCAGGGCTTCATCCGTGGATGACGTCGCCCGCACTCCCGATGGGGAGGAGACGTCAGTTGTCGAGCGACAGCTCGTCGGGCAACTGGAAGTCGTGCCGCGACAGCTCTTCGACGTTGACGTCCTTGAACGTCAGCACGCGCACCGACTTGACGAAGCGGTCGGCGCGGTAGATGTCCCAGACCCACACGTCGGTCATCGAGATCTCGAAGTAGAAATCGTGCTCGGTGTCGCGGCGCACGACATTGACGTCGTTGGCGAGGTAGAACCGGCGCTCGGTCTCGATCACGTAGGTGAACTGGCGCACGACATCGCGGTACTCGCGGTACAGGGCCAGTTCGAGCTCGCGGTCGTAGTCCTCGAAGACGTCGTCATCCATGGTCCTCCCATCCTAGGCGGGGACGGTCCCGCGGGTCGCACGGGCCCGGCGCCCGGGCGCGCCGATGTGCGGGACGCTCAGAACAGCGTCGGTGCCGCCGCGATCGCCCACGAGTGACGATGGTGCCTGCTCATCCCGTGCGTCGAGATCGCGTCACGGTGATCCAGGCTCGCATAGCCCTTGTTGCGCGCCCACCCGTAGGCGGGAAGGTCGTCGTGCAACCCCGTCATGAGCGTGTCCCGGGCGACCTTGGCGATGACGGATGCCGCGGCCGCGCTCGCGCAGTCCCGATCGGCCTTGACGATGGGGGTGACCCTCAGCCCGGACTCCCCCGCCGGGGTGATGTAGTCGTGGTTGCCGTCGAGGATGACCAGCGCCTCTTCGGGAACCACTCCGTGGGCGCGCAGGTCGGCGATCGCCCGGACCGCGGCGAGGCCGAGGGCGCGGATGATGCCGATCTCGTCGATCTCGACCGAGCTGGCCCACCCGACCGCGCTGTGCTGGACGAACGCGGCGGCGCGCGCGGCGACCTCGGGCCGTCGCGCCTCGGGCACGAGCTTGGAGTCCCGCAGACCGGCGGGCACCCGCTTTCGCGAGCGCGCAGGATCAATGACCGCCGCCCCCACGGCCACCGGTCCCGCGAGGGCTCCGCGCCCGACCTCGTCGCACGCGATGATGATCGCGTGCTGCTTCAGCGCGCGGCGTTCGAGGGTGAGGGTGGGTTCGATCACTTCGCCGCCGGCGCGGGGACCCCCGCGAACACCTCGTGGTGGAAGTCGATGAGCCCGAACCGATCGAACGGCCAGGTGATGAGGAAGGCCCGGCCCACGACGTTCTCGACCGGGACGAAGCCCTGGCCCGGCTGATCCTGGTTGTAGCGCGAATCGCGCGAGCTGTTGCGGTTGTCGCCGAGCACCCAGAGCGAGTCGTCGGGCACGGTGACGTCGTAGGGCACCGGGGACGGAGAGGTGGCACCGGGTGCCAGTCGCACGTAGCTCTCGTCGATGGGCACGTCGTTGACCGTCGTCTGACCCAGCGCATTGCAGCAGACGACGTGGTCGCCCTCGACGCCGATCACGCGTTTGATGAGGTGGTCGTCGCTGTCGGGGGCCGACAGACCGAAGAGCGACAGCACCCAGTCGACGCCCTCGACGACCGGGGAACGCGGGGGCTCCGGGGTCTGGTCGAGCCAACCGCCCGGGTCGCGGAAGACGACGACATCCCCGCGCTCGTACGCACCGAACCGGGGCGTCAGCTCGTCGACGAGGATCCGATCCTTCACCATCAGCGTGTTCTCCATCGACGCCGACGGAATGTAGAACGAGCGGACCACGAAGGTCTTGACGAGGAACGACACCAGCAGCGCGATCACGACGATCACGAGCAGGTCGCGGAAGAAGGCGCCCCACCCGCGGCGACGCCGCCCGGCGGGAGTGGATGCCGCGGCATCCGAGGTGGAGGCGGTCTGGTCGCTCATGTGTTCCTTCATCGGGTTCCCGCGCATCGGGAAACCGCACGAACCAGGGTCGCACACCCGGAGCGGATGCCGTGACCGTCGCGCCCGCGAAAACGCCGAACGCCCCGCGGGTCAGACCCACGGGGCGTTCAAGAGAGTCGACTCAGCGGTCGCGCTTCTCCTTGATCTTGGCCTTCTTGCCACGCAGGCTCCGCAGGTAGTACAGCTTGGCGCGACGCACGTCACCTCGGGTGACGACCTCGATGTGGTCGATCACGGGGCTGTGGACCGGGAAGGTGCGCTCGACGCCGACCTGGAAGCTGACCTTGCGGACGCAGAAGGTCTCGCGCACGCCGTCGCCCGAGCGGCCGATGACGACGCCCTGGAACACCTGGATGCGCGAGCGGTTGCCTTCGGTGATGTTGACGTGCACCTTGACGGTGTCGCCGGGGGCGAAGACGGGGATGTCGGAGCGCAGCGACGCTGCGTCGACGGAGTCGAGGATCTGCATGATCATCACTTCCTGCGACCGCCACAGGTCGATCGCACGATAAAAGGGGAAAAGGTGAGGCGTACCCGAGGCCGCGGGATGCGGCGGACTCCCCTGAGGCAGAGCCGGTCAGGGCACAAGCGTCCATTCTGCCACGCACTCCCCCCGGGACCAAACCGCGGGAGCCGCCCCCGCTCCGGCTCCACCGCCCTCACTCGGGTCGGCGCACCTCGGGCACCACGATGACGTCGCCGTCACCCCGGACGGGGGGATGCTGACGCGACTGCGACGGCTCGCGCTGCGGCGGGATGTACGGCGTGCCGTCGGAGGAATGCAGCACCGTGACCGCACCGCGCGCCTCGTTCCAGAGCTGGGCGAGCGACGACCAGAACAGCACGAGGGCCCCGACCACCGAGAGCACGAGCAGCGGGAAGAAGATGCGCGAGTCGAACAGACCGAGGGCGACGATCACCGCCTGCCAGAGCCCCACGCCGGCGACGTCCCGCCACGAAGCCGCCCGCACCGTGCGCACGCTCGCGCGCGCCCGGACGAGGAAGGCGATCAGCACCTGGGACACGAACACGGTGGGCATCGCCACGAGCAGCCACAGCAGCGCCCACCCGCTCCCGCCCGAGAACACGATCCAGCCGACGAACAGCCAGAGCGGGAGGACGAACGCGGCCGGGAACAACCAGCGGAGGAACAGTCGGCGCAGCACCATGGACCGATGCTAGATCGCGTCGATGTGCGCCTGCTTTGAGATGGCCATGACCTGGACGTCCGGCATCCATGGGCGAGAATGGAAGTCCGACCGAGAGGACCCCCCATGATCGAATTGCGTACGCCGGCCGAGATCGACGCGATGCGCCCCGCGGGCCGCTTCGTCGCGGAGGTGCTCGCGACGCTGCGTGACGAGACGAAGGTGGGCACGAACCTCCTGCACCTCGACCGTCGCGCGCACGACATGATCCGCAAGGCCGGGGCGCAGTCGTGCTACATCGACTACCACCCCTCTTTCGGCGCGAGCCCGTTCGGCAAGGTGCTGTGCACCTCGATCAACGACGCGGTCCTGCACGGCCTCCCCCACGACTACACCCTGCGTGACGGCGACCTGGTATCGCTCGACTTCGCCGTCTCGGTGGATGGATGGGTCGCCGACTCGGCGGTGTCGTTCGTGGTCGGAACGCCCCGCGACGAGGATCTGGCGCTGATCGACACGACCCGGCGCGCCCTCGCCGCGGCGATCGACGCGGCCACGGTCGGGCACCGGATCGGCGACATCTCGGCGGCCGTCGCCGCCGTCGCCCGCGCCGAGGGCCTGCGCATCAACACCGACTTCGGCGGACACGGCGTGGGACGCACGATGCACGGCGACCCGCACGTCGCCAACGACGGAAAGGCCGGTCGCGGCTACCCGCTGCGCGAGGGCCTCGTCGTCGCCCTCGAGCCGTGGTTCCTGCAGACCACCGACGAGCTCATCACCGACCCCGACGGGTGGACCCTGCGCAGCGCCGACGGTTCGCGCGGCGCGCACTCCGAGCACACCGTCGCGATCACCGCCGACGGCCCGATCGTCTTGACGGACCGTTCCTTCCTCGGCGTCGACTGACAGGGGATCGACGGATGCCGCGGCCCCGCCGGGTCGCGGCATCCGTCGTCTCGCGGGCTCGACGGGGCCGGCGCCGCCCGCCCGGACCGGCGAGCCGGTCCCCGCGGCGTGCACGGCCGACCGCGACGGAACGGGGCGGTGTCCACCACCCGCGCGACGAGGGGCGAGGGGGCGCGTCAGTCGGCGAGCAGATCGGGACGGCGCAGGCGCGTGCGCTCGAGCTGCTGCTCGCGACGCCACGCGGCGACCGCCCCGTGATTGCCGCTGAGCAGGATCGGGGGGACTTCGCGCTCGCGCCAGACGGCGGGTTTGGTGAACGAGGGGTACTCCAGCAGCCCGTCCTCGTGGGACTCCTCGACGAGGCTCTCGGGATTGCCGACGACGCCCGGGACGAGACGGCCGATGGCCTCCACCATCGCCATGACGGCGACCTCTCCCCCGTTGAGGACGTAGTCGCCGAGCGAGAGGAGGCGGACGTCGCCGAGGTCGGCGGCGTAGTCGAACACGCGCTCGTCGATGCCCTCGTACCGGCCGCAGCCGAACACGAGGTGCGCAGCGGCCGAGAGGTCACGGGCGATCGACTGTGTGAAGCGCTCCCCCGCCGGGGACGGGAAGACGATGACGGGCCGCTCGGTGACCGATCCGGCGATGTCGTCGAGTGCTGCGCCCCACGGCTCCGGCTTCATCACCATGCCGGCGCCGCCGCCGTACGGGGTGTCGTCGACCGTCCGATGCCGGTCGTGCGTGTAATCGCGCAGGTCGTGGACGCGGACGTCGAGAAGACCGCTCTGCCGGGCCTTGCCGAGCAGCGACACCTCGAGCGCGTCGAAGATCGTCGGGAAGATCGACACGACGTCGATGCGCACGTCAGTCCTCGCGGTCGGCAGGGGCGGCGGGCGCCTCGTCGTCACCCGACGCGGACGCGTCGGCGGGCGCCGGCTCGTCGTCGGGCTCGGCCGGAAGCTCTTCGAACAGGCCCGTCGGAGGGGTGACCACGACCCGGCCACCGGCGATGTCGACCTCTGGGACGATGGCGCTGACGAAGGGGACGAGGACCTCGCGCTCGTCGCCGCGCGGCGTGACGATCAGCAGGTCCTGCGCGGGGAAGTGATCCACCCGCGCGACGCGGCCGATGACAACGCCGTCGCGCACGACGTCGAGCCCCACGAGCTGGTGGTCGTACCAGGCGTCGTCCTCCGCGGGGGCGGCCTCGGTGTCCTGGTCGATCCAGAGGATCGCCTTGACGAGCTCCTCGGCCGCGTTGCGGTCGTCGATGCCCTCGAAGAAGATCACGGGGTGGGAGTTCATCCAGCGGAACTCGCGGACCGTCAACTCGCGGCCGCGCCACGGAGAGGATTCCGGGACCTGAAGGGTGAACGTGCTCCCGGGCACGAACCGGCCGTCGGGATCGTCGGTATAGAGCTCGAGCTTGAAGGCGCCCTTCAGGCCGTGGGCCTTGACGAGGCGGCCCACTCGGAGCTGGGTCTTGGCGGGTGGCGCACCCGCGGTCTCATCGCTCGCCATCAGTCGTCGGCGACGTCGACGCGCACGCGGCGGCCGTCGGCGAGAGCGGAGATGAGCGTGCGCAATGCCTTGGCGGTGCGTCCACCGCGCCCGATCACGCGACCCCGGTCATCGGGGTGCACGCGAACCTCCAGCACCTCTCCGCGCGGAGACGAGCTGGCACGGATGGTCACGGCATCCGGGTGATCGACGATCCCCTTGACGACGTGTTCGAGCGCGGTGGACAGCACGGGACTTACTCGGCCGAGGTCTCGGCGGCGTCCTCAGCGGGCGCCTCGGCGGGAGCGTCGGCCTTCTTCTCGGCCTTCGGCTTGACGACCGACTTCTTCGAGGCGTCGGCCTCGAATGCGGCCTTGGGCTCGCGGACCTTGACGGTCGAAACGGCGTCCTTGTCGCCCTTGAACTTGCCCCAGTCGCCCGTGAGCTTGAGGATGGCGGCGACCTGCTCGGTGGGCTGGGCGCCGACCGAAAGCCAGTACTGGGCGCGCTCCGAGTCGACCTCGATGAACGAGGGCTCCTCGGTGGGGTGGTACTTGCCGATCTCTTCGATGACACGACCGTCGCGCTTGGTGCGCGAGTCGGCGACGACGATGCGGTAGTAGGGCGCACGGATCTTTCCGAGGCGCTTGAGACGGATCTTGACAGCCACGATGACTCCTGATGATGAAGATGAACGAACCGGTCGCCTGGAGCGTGGGGTGCACACCCGGCGGAAGCTCAAAAGAGTGGACCGACACTGGATAGAGGGTCGAGTGGCGGGTCCAGCCCTCTATTCTGCCAGATCCCCGGACCTCGACGTGACAGCGACGGTGAACCGACACGGATCGGCGCGCAGCGTAGCGGAACGTCCCGCGCGAGAGGCGCCGTGTCAGACTGACCGCATGAGGCTGCCGTTCGCTCCGTCGACGCGTTCGTCCGTGGGTCTGGAGTGGGAGCTGATGCTCGCCGACCGCGACAGCGGAGACCTCGTTCCCCGCGCGCCCGAGATCCTCGACGAGATCGAGGACGACAGCGCGCTCGAACGCTTCACCGTCACTGGCGAGCTCCTCACCAACACGGTGGAGGTCACCAGCGGCGTGGGGCACACCGTCGCCGAGGCGGTCGACGACATCGGGGACGCCATCTGCGCCCTGCGCGAGCAGACCGAGCCGCGCGGGGTGGAGCTGCTGTGCGCCGGCAGCCACCCCTTCGCGCAGTGGTACGACCAGCAGGTCACCGACAAGACGCGCTACCACACCCTGATCGAGCGCACGCAGTGGTGGGGGCGCAACATGATGATCTGGGGCATCCACGTGCACATCGGCGTCGACGACGTCGAGAAGGTCATGCCGATCGTGAACGCGCTGACGGTCTACCTCCCCCACCTGCAGGCACTGTCGGCATCCAGCCCCTTCTGGGCCGGTGAGCGCACCGGATACATGTCGAATCGCGCCCTGGTCTTTCAGCAGCTGCCCACGGCGGGATTGCCCTGGCAGCTCGAGACGTGGGGCGACTTCGAGCGCTATCTCGACGACATGACGCGGACCGGAGTCATGGCGGATGCCAGCGAGGTGCGCTGGGACATCCGTCCGGCGCCCCGGTGGGGAACGGTCGAGATCCGCGCCTGCGACGGCATGTCGACCCTGCCCGAGCTCGCCGCCGTCGCCGCTCTCGCGCAGACCCTCGTGGAGCACTTCTCGCGGCTGATCGACGAAGGGCGGCCGCTCCCCGGCATCCCGCCCTGGTACGCGCGCGAGAACAAGTGGCGCGCCGCCCGTTACGGCCTCGACGCCCGCGTCATCGTCGACTGCGAGGGCACGCAGCGGCCCGTGGTCGAGCACCTGCGCGAGACCATGGAGGAGCTCGCCGAGGTCGCGGTCGAGCTCAAGTGCGCGCGCGAGTTCGCCAGCCTCGAGACCATCCTGGCCACCGGGGGCAGCTCGGCGCGGCAGGTCGCGATCGCCGAGGCGGCCGACGGAGACCTCCGCGAGGTGGTGCACCATCTGATCCGCGAGTTCCGGGGCGGCCCCACCCTGCGCGAGCATCTCGCCGCTCTCCGAGCGTGAACTGAGGGTCTTCTGCAGCGCCGCACAAGCGGGCGTCCCTAGGATCGCGTCATGAGGTTCGGACGGCGCGGGAGGGCGGTCGCGGCCGCTGTCGCGGCCCTGGGACTGCTGGGGGCGCTGTCAGACTGCAGCGGCATCCCCCAGGACGGCCCCACCGCCGCCTTCGCCGCTCCCCTGGTCCCCCCGACGTCGTCGCCCGCATCGTCGGCCGTGTCGCGGGTGGTGACCCTCGGCGACTCTGTCATGTCCGGCTACAACCTGCCACCCGAGCAGGCGTGGCCGGTGCTGCTGGGTGCCCGCGCGCGCGTGGCGGTGACGAACCTCGCCTGCCCCGGAATGGGCTTCGTCGTGCCGGGCGACTGCGGCACCTCGTTCGAGGGGTTCGTGCCGGCCGTGGCCGCCTTGCAACCGCAGGTGCTGCTGGTGGAATCCTCGAGCAACGACTTCTGGGAGGACGGCGACGAGATCCGCGACGACACCGCCGACACCGTGGATGAGCTGCACGCGGCCGCCCCCGATGCGCTCATCGTCGGGCTGAGCACGATCTGGAACGACGATCCCGACGTGCCCGACGACACCGCCGTGACCTCGGACGCCCTGCGAGACGCCGTCCAGGCGGTCGGGGGAACGTTCGTCGACGTCGGTCAGCCCCTCGCGGGCCACCCCGAATGGATGCAGGAGGACGGCGTGCACCCCACCGCGCGCGGACAGCGCGCGATCGAGCAGACGGTCATGTCCGCTCTGCAGAGAGCCGGCGTCCTGCCCTGAGCCCGAGCGACCTCAGCCGCGGCCCAGCATCTTCTGCAGCTCGGCCAGGTCGGCCTCGCTCGGCGCGTTCTTGCCACCCAGACCGAAGCCGGAGCCCGTGGCCGGAGCGGACGCGGCGATGCCGGCGTTCTCGGCGGCGCGCTTGGCGGGGTTCCCCGAGCGCGAGCCCTTCGCCTTCTGCTGCTTGCCGCGCTTGGAGGAGGCGCCCGGCTTGCCGCCGACGGGCCCCATGCCCGGGATGTTGGGCACTCCGCCACGCGCGACGGTCTTCATCATCTTGGCGGCCTGGTCGAAACGCTGGACGAGCTGGTTGACGTCGGTGACGGTCATTCCCGAACCGCGCGCGATGCGCAGGCGACGGGAACCGTTGAGGATCTTGGGGTTGCGCCGCTCGGCGAGGGTCATCGACCGGATGATGGCCTCGGTGCGGTCGATCTCGCGCTCGTCGAAGTCGTCGAGCTGCTGCTTCATGTTGCCCATGCCCGGGAGCATCCCGAGCATCTTCTTCATGGAGCCCATCTTCTTCATCTGCTGCATCTGCTCGAGGAAGTCCTCGAGCGTGAAGGTCTCCGTCGCGATCTTCTCGGCGACCTTCATCGCCTCGGCCTCGTCGAAGGCCGACTGCGCCTGCTCGATCAGCGTGAGGATGTCACCGAGGTCGAGGATGCGGGATGCCATGCGATCCGGGTAGAAGGGTTCGACGTCGTCGAGGCCCTCGCCGGTGGAGGCGAAGATGATGGGCCGGCCCGTGACCGAGGCGACCGACAGGGCGGCACCGCCGCGGGCGTCTCCGTCGAGCTTCGACAGGACCACGCCCGTGAAGTCCACGCCGTCCTGGAACGCCTTGGCCGTGTTGACGGCATCCTGACCGATCATGGCGTCGATGACGAAGAGGACCTCGTCGGGCTGGGTCGCCTTGCGGATGTCGGCGGCCTGCTTCATCAACTCGGCGTCGACACCGAGACGACCGGCGGTGTCGATGATGACGGTGTCGTACTGCTTCTGCTTCGCGTATTCGACGCCGTCGCGGGCGACCTTCACCGGGTTGCCGACGCCGTTGCCGGGCTCGGGCGCGTAGATGGCGGCACCGGCGCGCTCGGCGACGACCTGCAGCTGGTTGACGGCGTTCGGGCGCTGGAGGTCGCACGCGACGAGCAGGGGGGTGTGGCCGTCCTTCTCGAGCATCTTGGCGAGCTTGCCGGCAAAGGTGGTCTTGCCCGAGCCCTGGAGGCCGGCGAGCATGATGACGGTCGGCGGGTTCTTGGCGAACTCGAGGCGTCGCTGCTGTCCGCCCAGGATGCCGATCAGCTCGTCGTTGACGATCTGCACGACCTGCTGCGCCGGGTTGAGGGCCCGGTTGACCTCGTCGCCGAGGGCGCGCTCGCGCACGGCGGCGGTGAACTCCTTGACGACGGGCAGGGCGACGTCGGCGTCGAGCAGCGCGCGGCGGATCTCGCGCACCGTCCCGTCGACGTCGGCGGGCGTGAGCTGGCCCTTCTTCCGGAGGTTGCGGAAGGTCTCTGTGAGCCGGTCGGAGAGGGTGCCGAAAGTCGCCATGATGAGACGAGTTTACGCGGGCGCGCACCGACGCGCTGCCGTCCGCCGGGCGGCCCTGCGCCGAGCCCGCGCGTTCCACGCCCCGGCCCGATCCGCGCGGATGCCGGGAACACCGCGCGCCGCGCCGCGCCGCGACCGCGAGGGTCAGTCGTCGGCCAGCGCGAGGGCCGCCGCGAGCACGTCGGCGAGGGGCCCGCCGGTCGCCGTGCGATCGGCCCAGGCCCACACCGCCGCGAGGACCGCCGCCGCGAGGGCACCGGCGCGCACCTCGGCCGCGAGCGACGGCATGCCGTCTCGTGTGAAACGCGACGCGATCTCGCGCTGCAGCCGGAACTGCCGGACGGCGCGGTCGCGATCGAGCTCGGGGCCGATGCCCATCGCCTCGACGTTGGTGATCGCCAGGGCGAGGGCGTCGGGGGTCAGACCCGTGCCGATGGCGGAGAGGGCGGTGGCGACGTCGGCCTCGCCGCGGAGCAGGGCGACGCCGGCGCCCACCTGTGCGTCGAACCCCGACCACAGCACGTCGCTCTTGGCGGCGAAGTAGTTGAAGAAACTCGAGCGGCTCACGCCCGCGCGGCGCGTGATGTCGGAGACGGACGTGGCGTCGTAGCCCTGCTCCAGGAACAGTTCGCACGCCGCCTCGGCGAGCACCTCGCGAGAGGAGACGCGGGGACGCCCGCTACGGGATTCGAAGGGCACGGAGTCAGCCTACGGCGGCGGGCGATGTGTATTGTTGGACGCAATCCAACATCGGAGGCGTCGATGATCGACATCCACCACCTGGGCCTGGCTCCGCAGTACGTCCCCTACCTCGACGGCTGGGCCCACCAGCGCCGCATCCACGCCGACGTGGTCGCGGGCGCACGGCCCGACACGCTGCTGCTGCTGGAGCACGAGGCCGTGTACACCGCGGGCACGCGCACCGAGGCGCACGAACGCCCCGATGACGGTACGCCCGTGGTCGACGTGGATCGCGGGGGCAAGATCACCTGGCACGGACCCGGGCAGCTCGTCGGCTATCCGATCGTGCGCCTGCCCGAACCGATGGACGTCGTCGCGCACGTGCGGCGACTCGAGCGGCTGCTCATCTCCGCGCTCCGCTCGCACGGGGTGGACGGGTTCCAGGTCGAGGGACGCAGCGGCGTCTGGGTACGGCGCCCCCTCGGTGTCGACAAGGTCGCGGCGATCGGAGTCCGCGTCGAGAAGGGAGCGACCATGCACGGCTTCGCCGTCAACTGCGACAACAGCCTCGCGGGGTTCCGCCGCATCGTGCCCTGCGGGATCTCGGATGCCGGCGTCACCACCGTCAGCGAGGTCCTCGGCGCCGGGGTCTGCCCCGCCGACCTCGTGCCGGCGATCGAACGAGAGTTCCGCGCCGAGTACGCGGCGGTGGCCGCGTGAGCGCCTGCGGGACCGGGACCGGCAGCGCCGGGGCACCGGCATCCACCGCTCCCAACGGGCGCAAGCTGCTGCGCCTCGAGGTGCGCAACGCCGAAACGCCCATCGAGCGCAAACCCGAGTGGATCAAGACCAAGGCCCGGATGGGGTCGGAGTACACCGCGCTGCAGAATCTGGTGAAGACCGAGGAGCTGCACACCGTCTGCCAGGAGGCCGGCTGCCCGAACATCTTCGAGTGCTGGGAGGACCGCGAGGCCACGTTCCTCATCGGCGGTTCGCAGTGCACCCGCCGGTGCGACTTCTGCCAGATCGACACGGGCAAGCCCGCCGACTACGACCGCGACGAACCGCGTCGCGTCGCCGAAAGCGTCACCCGGATGCAGTTGCGCTACGCCACCGTCACCGGCGTCGCCCGCGACGACCTGCCCGACGAGGGCGCCTGGCTGCACGCCGAGACCGTGCGCCGCATCCACGCCGAGAACCCCGGAACGGGCGTGGAGATCTTGGCGACCGATTTCTCGGGTGATCCCGCGCTGCTCGACGAGGTGTTCTCGTCGCGTCCCGAGGTGTTCGCACACAACGTCGAGACGGTGCCGCGCATCTTCAAGCGGATCCGCCCCGCCTTCCGGTACGAGCGCTCCCTCGGCGTGCTGACGGCGGCACGGGACGCGGGGCTCATCACGAAGTCGAACCTCATCCTGGGCATGGGCGAGGAACCGGAAGAGGTCGTCCAGGCGCTGCGCGACCTGCGCGAAGCGGGCACCGACATCATCACGATCACGCAGTACCTGCGCCCGACACCGCGCCACCTCCCGGTGCAGCGCTGGGTCAAGCCCGCCGAGTTCGTCGCGTTCAAGGAGGAGGCGGAGCGGATCGGCTTCCTCGGTGTGCTCGCCGGACCGCTCGTGCGTTCGTCCTACCGCGCCGGACGCCTCTGGGCGCAGTCGATGGTGTCGAAGGGTCGGGAGATCCCGCCGCACCTCGCCCACCTCGCGAAAGACATCGTCGCCGCCGACGCGGGCTTCGCTCAGGCCGTGTGACGCGCGGCGACGGTCGCCGCCTCCGGCCCACGCCGGCGGCGCGGGTCCGGTTCAGACCGGCCAGACGTACGGGAGGTCGTCGGCGACGTCGCCGAAGCGGGGGACGTAGAACTCGGGGTCCTTACGGACGAGGTTGGACCGGTGCGCGAGATGGAAGGCCTCGTCGCCGAGCCACGGCGGCAGATCGAGCCGGTCCTGGGCGACACCGTCGACCTCGGGTGCGAAGACGCGGATCTTCTCGCGCACCGTGTCGGCGCGTCCCTGGGCGATCCACTCGTCCGTCATCACCAGACCGTACGACACGAGCGCCGGCAGGTGCCCGTCCCACATCTTCGCGGCGGGATGATGCCGCCAGCCGTGGTCCGGCACGGTCAATGCGCGCAGGAGCTGAAACGTCTCGACGCGCTGCTTGCCCAGGCGCTTGAGGTCGAGCACCCGGGCGGACTCTACGAACGAGGGATACGGCAGAAAGGTCTGCACGATTCAGTCGGCACTGGTGACCGACTGCACCCGGCCGTCGGACGCGAGGTTGACCAGCAGGACGTCGTCGGTGGCGTCGGGGTCGAGAGCGTACTCGAGCACCGCGAACGGGTCGGCCCCGCCGTGCTCGTCGGCCAGGATCGTCATGCTCATCAGCTGCAGCGCCTTGATGACGTCGATGTGGGTGTCACCGGACGCATCGACCAGGAAGTCCTCGAGCTCGTCGCCGAGGGTCGCCTGCTGCTGCAGGATGTACTCGGTCACCTCGCTCGTGCGCGAGCCGAGCTCGTCGACCATCGCGTTGCGCGCGGCGAGGTCGATCGACTCCAGGGACGAGATGAGGGATGCCGCGACGTCCAGCGCCTCGACGGACACGTCGTCCTGGTCGGGAGCGGTGAGGTCGACCGTCACACTCTGATCGCCGAACTCGACGTTCTCGCTCCAGAAGATCGACCCGTCCGGGCCCGACTCGAGGAGTCCGAAGAAATCGTGCTCGATGGCCATGCGTCCATAAAACCAGCCCACCCGGTCTACGGGAAGCCGACCCGCCCGTGGGGCGCGGTGCGCTAAGGGCTCAGTCGACGAGCGAGGCCGCGAACACGTGCGGGGTGAAACCGGTGAGGTCGTTGATCCCCTCGCCCTGGCCGAGCAGCTTGACGGGGATGCCGGTACGCTCCTGCACCGCCAGGACGAAGCCGCCCTTGGCGGAGCCGTCGAGCTTGGTGAGCACCAGCCCGGTCACGCCCGCGCTGTCGAGGAACGCCTGCGCCTGCATCAGGCCGTTCTGCCCGGTCGTGGCATCCAGGACCAGAAGGACCTCGGCGATCGGCGCCTGCTTCTCGATCACGCGCTTGATCTTGCCGAGCTCGTCCATCAGGCCGCCCTTGGTGTGCAGCCGCCCCGCGGTGTCGATCAGGACGATCTCGGTCGCGGTCTCTTTGGCGTGCGCGACGGTCTGGAAGGCGACGGATGCCGGGTCCTGTCCCTCGTGCTGGGGACGCACGATCGTGGCTCCCCCGCGCTCCGCCCACGTCGCGAGCTGGTCGACGGCCGCGGCGCGGAACGTGTCGGCGGCCCCGACGGTGACGGTGCGGCCGTAGCGCTGCAAGAACTTCGCGAACTTGCCGATCGTCGTGGTCTTGCCCACGCCGTTGACGCCGACGACGAGGACGACAGCCGGGCGCTCGGTGAGCCGCAGGGTCGTGTCGAACTTCGCGAAGTGCTCTTCGAGCGTCTCTTTGAGCATGCGCTGCAGGTCGCGCGGGTCGGTCGTGCGATAGCGCTCGACCTTCTCGCGCAGCTCCTCGACGAGCCGCTCGGTGACGTCGGGACCGAAATCGGCGGTCAGCAGCGCGGTCTCGAGGTCGTCCCACGTGGTGTCGTCGATGGTGGGTTTGACGAACAGCCCGCGCAGTGCGCGGCCCAGCGACCAGGAGTTCTCAGCCATTGCTTCAGCTTACGGGCGCGGCTTCGTCACGGGCGGCCGGGACGCCGGCGCGCGAGGCCGCGCGGTCGCCCACGCGCTGACCCACCACCGCCGAGACGCCGTCCTGCCGCATCGACACGCCGTACAGGGCGTCCGCGATCTCCATCGTGCGCTTCTGGTGCGTGATGACGATGAGCTGACTGTTCGCGCGGAGCTTCTCGAACACCCCGAGCAGCCGCCCGAGGTTGGCGTCGTCGAGGGCGGCCTCGACCTCGTCGAGGATGTAGAACGGGCTCGGGCGCGCGGTGAAGATCGAGGTGAGGAAGGCCACCGCGGCCAACGACCGCTCTCCGCCCGACAGCAGAGACAGACGCTCGATCTTCTTGCCGACCGGGCGCACCGCGACCTCGATGCCGGTCGTGAGCGGGTTGTCGGGATCGGTGAGCGAGATGCTCCCGGTTCCGCCCGGGAAGAGGATCGGGAAGATGTCGGTGAACGCGGCGCGGGTGTCTTCGAACGCGGCGACGAAGATGGTCTGCATCCGCTCGTCCAGCTCGGCGATGATCGTCTGCAGGTCGGCACGGGTCTGCTGCAGGTCGGCGAGCTGCTCGGTGAGGAACGCGTGCCGCTGCTCCAGGGCCGCGAATTCCTCGAGGGCGAGCGGATTGACGCGTCCCAGCTGCGCCAGCTTGCGCTCGGCGTCCTGCAGTCGACGCTTCTGCGCGGTGCGGTCGTAGCGCACGCCCTCGCCCTCGCCGTCCGCGGGGATCAGCTGGTCGGGACCGTATTCGGCCACGAGGACGGCCTCGTCGAGCGCGAGTTCGGACTGCACCCGTTCGAGAAGGCTCGTCACGTGCAGCTTCTTCTCGTGCATCTGCAGCTCGAGTCCGTGGACGCTCTCGGTGAGGCGGGCCAGCCGCTCGCGCACCGCCGCCTCATCGGCGCGGGCACGGGCGAGCTCCTCCGTGACGGCCGCGCGCGCCGACTCCGCCGCCGCCAGCTCCACCCGCGCCTGGCTCACCGAGCGGTCCACCGAGTCCAGCAGCGGCGGCAGGTGACCCGCCACCTCGGCCGCGACGGCACGCTGCGCGCGACGGATCACGGCCCGGCGCGCGGCCTCGGCGGCGGCGGCGCGCTCGCGCTCCCGCTGCTGCTCGAGCTGGACGATGCGCACCTCGCCCGCACGGACGCGCTCCTTGAGCGTCTCGATATCCAGCCGCGCACGCAGCTCGCGCTCCCGGGCGGCGTCGACCTCGGCGGCCAGGCCCGTGCGCGCGGACGCGTCGAGCAGGGGTCGAGGGGCCTCGAGCGCCCGGTTCAGCTGCTCTTCGGCGCGACGCGCCGCCTCTTCGGCGTCGACGACCAGCGCCTGGGCCTGGCCGAGCCCCGCCTCGAGACGCTCGCACTCGGCCACGGCGGACTCGTGCTGCACGGTGACGCGGTTGGTCTTCTCGGCCTGGGCGGCGAGGGCCGCGTCGTGCGCGCGCAGGGTCGACAGTGCTTCCTTCGTCCGCTGGCGCGCGTCGGTGAGCACCCGCTGCTCGTCGGTAAGGGCCTCGCGCAGCGAATCCGCGACGACGACGATCTCGGCCAGACGCTCCTCGGCGGCGTCGCGTTCGGCGGCGAGTTCGAGTCGCGATCGACCCGACCCCGAGCCGGCCCGCACGGTCAGGGCCGTGAGCACCTCGCCCGCGCGGGTCACCAGCGTCACCTCGGGGGGCAGTCCTGCCTGGAGCGCTCGACCCGCGGCGAGGTCGTCTACGACGAAGGTGCGGGACAGGATGCCGCGCACCCCCGCCGACGCGGTGACGACGTCGATGGCCGCGGCCGTTCCCTCCACCTCGGGCACGGTCGTCGGCGCGTCGGCTGCGGCGATCGCGATCTCGACGACCCCCATGTCGGCCGAGGCCGCCGTCCGCGCGGCGTTGAAAGCCGCCGCGGTGTCGTCGACGAGTAGTCCCTCGGCGAGCGAGCCGAGCGCCGCGGCGATGGCCGCCTCGTACCCGGCGGTGACCTTGACGTCGTCGCCGACCAGACCCCGTACACCCGGGCCGCCCGCGGCCAGCAGGTCGGCGGCCGCGTTGCGCACGTCGAGGGCGCGCCCCAGCGCCGTGGTCTGGGCCGTCAGGGCGTCACGCTCGCGCTCGGCGGCGTGGAGTCGGTCGCGCATGCCCGTGACCGCGCTCTCGCGGTCGTTGGCGTCGCGCTGCGCGCGCTCGTATGCGGCTGCCTGCTCGGCGCTCGATGCGCCGGCGACGACCTCGGGATCGAGCTCGGCGCGGGCCCGCTCGGTCTCGGCACGCCGCAGCAGGGCGGCGTCGAGGGCCCGCTGCTGCCGCTCGACACCCGCACGGACCGCCGCGAGGGCCGAGCCGGCCGCCTCGGCGGTTCCCCGCAGGGCCTGGATGCGCATGTCGTGCTCCGAGACCAGCGCGCTCTGCGCGGCGATCTCGACGTCGAGCGCGTCGAGGTCCGCGCGCGCACGCGCCACCGCCCTCGTCGCCTCGGCCGCGGCATCCTGCGCCTCTCCGAGACCCGCCGCGATCTCGTCGATCTCGGCGCGCAGGTCGTCGATGGCGTGCTGCCCGACCGTGGGTGTCAGCGTCGCCGCGTCGGCGCCCTCGTCACCGAGCAGGGTCAGCCGCTGGCCGGCCAGCGAGTACAGACCCCGCAGCCGTTCCTGCACCTGCTCGAGCGCGAAGGCGACGCGGCGCGCGCGGTCCACCGCTTCGGAACGCTGGTCGTTCTCGAGCCGCTCGACACGGCCGCGCAGTCCCTCGGCCTGTTCCTGCAGTCCCAGCCGCTCGGTATGGCGCTCGGTCTCGGCGCGAGCCGCGTCGGCGAGTTGTGCGCGCAGACCCACGAGATCGTCCGCGTAGAGCCGGGCCTTCGCGTCGCGGACGACCGCGGCGATGGTCGCGGCCTCGCGCGCGATCTCGGCCTGCTTGCCCAGGGGCTTGAGCTGACGACGCAGCTCGCCCGCCAGGTCGCTCAGGCGGGTGAGATTGGTCTCCATCGCCTCGAGCTTGCGCGCGGTCTTCTCTTTGCGACGGCGGTGCTTCAAGATGCCGGCGGCCTCTTCGATGAAGCCGCGCCGGTCCTCGGCGGTGGCCTGCAGCACCGTGTCCAAGCGTCCCTGGCCGACGATGACGTGCATCTCGCGTCCCAGGCCGGAGTCGCTCAGCAGCTCCTGCACGTCGAGCAGTCGGCAGGTCTGCCCGTTGATGGCGTACTCGCTCGCGCCGGTGCGGAACAGCGTGCGGCTGATCGTCACCTCGCTGTAGTCGATCGGTAGGGCACCGTCGGCGTTGTCGATGGTGAGCTGCACCTCGGCGCGTCCCAGCGGCCCGCGCGTCGAGGTGCCGGCGAAGATGACGTCTTCCATCTTGCCGCCGCGCAGGGTCTTGGCCCCCTGCTCCCCCATGACCCACGCGAGGGCGTCGACCACGTTGGACTTCCCGGAGCCGTTGGGGCCGACGATGCAGGTGACCCCGGGTTCGAGAGCGAACGTCGTCGACTGCGCGAACGACTTGAAGCCCTTGAGCGTGAGGCTCTTCAGATGCACTCGCCGCTCCTCTCCTGTCGCCCGACGGGCACTGCGCCTCACGCTAGCCGAGGAACCGCGGAATTCCGCGGTGGCGAGCCGCGCGGTCGCCGCCGACGCGCCCGAGAGTCCATCGATTCTGAGCGAAAGCTTGACATTCGCTGAGCGCCTCCGCTAGCGTCGGGGGTCGCAATCGACGTCGAAAGGAGGTCCTCCCATGATTCGCACCATCACCGGCTTCACCGCCACCGGCTTCATCGCCGTGCCCGTGCTCTCCGCACCCGTCACCGGAGTGACCACCGCCGTCGGCATGCCCCTCCGTCAGGGCTGACCGGTCGCGTCGAGACGCCTCGCGTCTCCGCCTCCCGTCGAGCGTTCGTTCGCTCGCCCGGACCGTCACGGTCCTCCACGCGCTCGTCGCGTCATCCATTCGTCTTCTCTTCCTCACGGAGCCTCCGCATGAACGCCCTGTTCACGCGCGCGCCGCAGCACGCCTCGGCCGCGCCTTCCACCCCTCCCGCCCCTTCGACCGTCACGTTCGACACGACCGCCTACCGCCCGCTGGGCCTGCTGGACCGGCTGTCGCTGCGCGTCGGGCTGTGGCTGCTCGCCCGCCACGCCGATCGCGCCCGGGCACTCGACCATCGGACCGTCGCGGGGTACCGCGCGCACGAGGCGCGGGTCGAACGCGAGCGGCGCGAACGCGCGTGGCAGAGCGCCGCCGCGTTCAGCCGCCCGCCCCTCTGATCGGTGGGGCCGATCTCGAGTCGGCCCCACCGGCATCCTCTCTTCTTCGACACGAAAGCACCGGCATGACCTCCCTTCCACCCGGCGTCGAACTGCGCCGCCTGCACGTCCCCACCCGCATCGACGATCCGGATGCCGCGGACTTCGGCGAGATGGTGCGCGTGCGCAACCTCGTCTACCGCGAGATCTCGGGTCACGACGACCACGCGATGACGCCCGCAGAACTGCTGCCGTCCTATCAGCCACGTCGCGAGATGGAGCGCTTCTCGTGGATCGTCGTCGATGACGGCACGGTCGTCGGCCGGGTGGGGCTCGACCTCCCCCAAGAAGAGGATGCACGCACCGGCTTCTGGTTGATCGAGCTGCGCCGCTCAGCCTGGGGACGTGGCATCGGCCGCGCCGCCTTCGCCGAGATCGAACGCGTCGCCCGCGCCCACGAGCGCCCGGTTCTGCAGTCGTGGGCCGAGCACCCGGCCGCGGAGGGCGACCGCATCGACGCGCCCACCGGCTTCGGGTCGGTGCCGCGCGATCACGCGGCGCGGTTCCTTCTGGCCTCCGGGTGCACGCTCGAGCAGATCGTTCGCGTCAGCGCGCTCGATCTTGCCGGCATCCGCCCGCACCTCCGAGAGCTGCTCGCCGAGGCCGAGGCTCAGGCGGCGGGCTACCGCATCATCCAGTGGACGCTCCCGACGCCCGAGGAGTTCGTCGATGCGTTCGCCTCGATGAAGGCGCGCATGGTCACCGACGCTCCCTCGGCCGGTCTGGTATTCGACGAAGAGGCGTGGGATGCCGCGCGCCTGCGCCGCTACGAAGCGGACTACCTCGACGCGGGGCGTCACATGCTCGTCACCGCCGCGCAGAACGTCGACTCCGGTGAACTGGCGGCGTTCAACGAACTGGTCATCGGCACGGACCGTTCGAGGGCGACCAGTCAGGAGGACACCCTCGTGGTGGCCGCCCATCGCGGTCACCGCCTGGGCATGCTCGTCAAGTGCGCGGGACTTCTCGCCTGGCACGACATCGCCCCGGACTCTCCCCGCGTGATCACGTACAACGCCGAGGAGAACCGTCCCATGCTGTCGATCAACGAAGCGATCGGGTTCGCCCCGATCTCGTACGAGGGGGCGTGGAAGAAGGTGCTCGCCTGACCGTGTGAGTCGCCGGTGAGTGCCGCCGCGGACCCGCCTCGAGCGACGATCCGCGGCGACCCACGCGGGGGGACGTCAACGCCGCTTCTGACAGTGCGGGCAGAAATGGCTCGAGCGGTTCATGAACGACACCCGCACGATCGGGCGACCGCACCGCGGGCACGGCTGACCGGTGCGACCGTAGGCGTTGAGCGAGTGCGCGAAGTACCCCGCCTGCCCGTTGACGTTGACGTACTGCGCGTCGAAGCTCGTGCCGCCCTCGGCCAGCGCCTTCTCGAGCACCGCCCGCACCTCGGCCAGCAGACGGTTGACGGCCCGGGTCGGCAGGGCGGAGCCGGCGGTCTCGGGGTGGATGCGCGCCGCCCACAGCGACTCGTCGGCGTAGATGTTGCCGATGCCGCTGGCGACGGTCTGGTCCAGCAGCACGCGCTTGATCCCCGACGACGTCCGCGCGACCCGTGCGCGGAAGCGGCCCTCGTCGAACGCCGGGTCGAGGGGGTCCCGCGCGATGTGCGCGACCTGCGAGGGCACCCGGGCGAGAGTGGAACCCCGACCGCCGGCGGCCTGATCGGGGGTGTCGACGAGGGGATCGATCGCGAGCGAGCCGAAAGTGCGCTGGTCGGCGAAGACGACCGACAGTGACCCGTGTACCGGGTGCTCCAGCTCGACGCGGATGCGTTCGTGCCGTTCCTCGGGCGCCCCGGGGGTACGCAGCAGCATCTGACCGCTCATGCCCAGATGGGTCACGATGGCCTCCTCGTCGGAGACCGGCATCCACAGGAATTTGCCACGGCGCGCGGCAGCCGCGATGCGCCGACCCGTGAGCTCGGCTTCGAAGTGCGCCGCTCCCCCGGCGTGGCGGGTGAGAGCGCGCTCGTCGCGCACGTCCACGGACGTGATGAGCGCACCCGTCACGGCGGGCTCGAGGCCGGCACGGACGACCTCGACCTCGGGGAGCTCAGGCACGCGCGTCGAGCTCGCGCCAGGCCGTGAGCGCGGCGGCCATCTCGGCCTGCTTCTTGCTCGAGCCCGGACCGGTCGTCACGACGTCACCGACCGTCACCGTCGCGACGAAACGACGGTCGTGATCGGGGCCGGTCGACTCGACGCGGTAGACGGGCGCGGAGAGCCCGAGCCGAGCGGCGATCTCCTGCAGGCTCGTCTTGGGATCCATTGCGGCGCCGTAGCGCTCGGGGTCGGCGAGCAGGGGCTCGACCAACCGCAGCACCATCCGCGTCGCCGCATCGGGCCCGGCCGAGAGGTAGGTCGCGCCGATGAGGGCTTCCATGGTGTCGGCGAGGATCGAGTCCTTGTCGCGACCACCCGTGAGGATCTCACCGCGCCCGAGACGGACGTACTCGCCGAGGCCGATGGTGCGTGCCACCTCCGCGAGGGCCACGGTCGACACCACGCTCGCGCGGCGCTTGGCGAGACTGCCCTCGTCGAGGTCGGGGTGCCCGGTGAACAACCGTACGGTGACGGCCTGCCCCAGCACCGAATCGCCCAGGAACTCCAGACGCTCGTTGTGCGGGACCGCGCCGTTCTCGTAAGCGAAGGAGCGGTGCGTCAGGGCCAGCGAAAGAAGCTCGGGGTCGATGTCGACCCCGAGCTTCTCGGTGAGCGCCTGGCGCTCGGTGGTGTTTCGCGTCACGTCACCGATCAGACGTCGGCGACCTTGCGGCCCTTGTACTCGAGGAAGAGCTCGGTGCCCTGCGAGTCGGTGACGACCTTCGCCTGGTGGGGGCGGCTGTAGACGACCTTGCCGTTCTCGATGGTCTTGACCAGCGTGGGGGCCTCGGCCTTCCACTGCGCGCGGCGCGAGCGGGTGTTCGAGCGGGAGACCTTCCGCTTCGGGGGGTTACCTGCCATGACTAGCTCTTCTCTGTCTTGGGGGCGGCGCGGAGCGCATCGCCGTCGTCTGGGGTGTACTGCTGGAGCGCAGCCCATCGAGGATCAACGGACGTCTGCTCCGATTCGCCGGGGCTTTCCGTCAGCCTCTCGCCCGTGTTCGGGTCGAGCCCGGGGCAATCCGGCTGACACACCGGCTGGAACGGAAGCGACAGGACGATGGCGTCCCGGACCAGGTTTTCAAGATCCACGTGGTCGTCTTGAACGCCGAAGTCACTCGCTTCGTCCCCAGGATACGTGAAAAGTTCCTGGAACTCGACTTCGACAGGCTCGGTGATGTCGATCAGGCAGCGTCCGCACACTCCGGTGGCCGTGGTGTCGACCGTGCCCGAGACGAGGATTCCCTCGTGCACGGACTCCAGGCGCACGTCGAGCTCGAGGATCTCGCCCTCGGGGATGGCCACGAGCCCCTCGCCCCACTTCTCGGGCGTGGGCAGATCGAGGCTGTGCTCGCGCATCTCCCCCGGGTGGCGCTCGATGTCGCGCACGGGGAGTTGGAAAGGTCCGGGTCGGTGGGTTCTCACGGTCGACAATGCTACCCGCGCGCCCCTGGACCGGGGCCGGGCGCCGCGACCGCGCGAGGACGGCGGGTCAGAGGCCCCGGGCCCCCGTGTCGAGGAAACGCGATACCGCCGGCGGCACGTAAGGCGAGACATCGCCCCCCAGCCCCGCCACCTGACGCACGAGCGAGCTCGAGACGAGGGCGTGCGCGGGATCGGGGAGCAGGAAGACCGTCTCGACGTGCGCGAGGTCGCGGTTCACGATCGCCATGGGCGTCTCGTAGGCGACGTCGACCTGCGAGCGGATGCCCTTGACCAGGACCCGTGCGCCCACGTCCGTGGCGTAGTCGACGAGCAGACCCATGCTCCACGCGGCGACGATCACGTCGCCCTCGATGCCGGCATCCTGGATCGACTGCTCCAGCAGGCTCTGCCGCTGGGCGATCGGCAGCATCGCCTCTTTGCCCGGGTTGTGCACGACCAGCACGTGCAGCTGGTCGAACAGCCCGGCGGCGCGACGGATGACGTCGAGATGGCCGAAGGTGGGCGGGTCGAACGAGCCGGGGACGACGGCGATCCGGGGGTCCATGCCGTCAGCCTACCGACGCCCTCGCACGCCCGGCCCGCCCGTCACGACTTCGCCAGCGCCGCGCGCTCCTCGACTCCGACCCGTCGCTCGAGGGCCGCGGCGAGGGCGGGGTGCCGCGACAACGCCGGATCGTCGGCCAGCAGCCTCTCGCTCTCGGCCCGCGCCTCGGTGATGAGCGCGGCGTCGGTGACCACGCGCAGCAGGCGCAGGGACGACCGCGCGCCGGACTGCGCCCCGCCGAGCACGTCGCCTTCTCCGCGCAGGTCGAGGTCGATCTCGGCGAGGGCGAAGCCGTCGAGGGTGGAGGCCACGGCTTCGACTCGCGAGCGGGCCGACGTGCCGGGCGCCGCCTCGGTGACCAGCAGGCACAGTCCGGGCAGCCCGCCGCGTCCCACGCGTCCGCGCAGCTGGTGCAGCTGCGACACCCCGAAGCGGTCCGCCTCCAGGATGACCATGGTCGAGGCGTTGGGCACGTCGACGCCGACCTCGATCACCGTCGTGGCGACCAGGACGTCGATGTCGCCGCGCGCGAAGGCCTGCATGACGGCATCTTTCTCGTCCGAGGGCATCTTGCCGTGCAGGATCTGCACGCGGATGTCGCGGAACGACGGCAGGTTCGACAGCAGCGCATCGACCTGCACCACGCCCCAGCGGGTGCGGTTGCCCTCGCCCGCGGCGGGCTCGGGGGCGTCGGGCGCGTCGGCGGGCTCGTCGCTCTTGCCGTCGGCGGCGAGCTGGTCGGAGTCGATCGCCGGACACACCACGAACGCCTGGCGTCCCAGCGCGACCTCTTCGGCCACGCGGTCCCATACGCGCGCGAACCACCCCGGCTTCTCGGCCAGCGGGGCGACGAAGGATTGGATGCCGGCGCGCCCGGCCGGCATGGTGCGGATCGTCGACACGTCGAGATCCCCGAACACCGTCATCGCGACCGTTCGCGGAATGGGCGTCGCCGTGAGGACGAGGGTGTGGGGCGCCTCGCCCTTGGAGCGCAGGGCGTCGCGCTGGTCCACACCGAACCGGTGCTGCTCGTCCACCACGACGAACCCCAGGTCGGCGAAGGTCGTGCTCGCGCTGAGCAGGGCGTGCGTGCCCACGACGATGCGCGCCTGGCCGGATGCCACGCGCAGGGCCGCGCGGCGCCGCTCGGCCGCGGGCATCTGCCCGGTCAACAGCGTCGGCATCAGCTCGGGGGCGAGCTCGGGGCCGAGCATCCGCGCGATCGATCGCAGGTGCTGACCGGCGAGGACCTCGGTGGGGGCGATGAGCGCGGACTGCCCGCCGGATTCGGCGACCTGCAGCATGGCGCGAAGGGCCACGAGGGTCTTGCCCGAACCCACCTCGCCCTGGACGAGCCTGCTCATCGGCCAGTCCCCCACCAGGTCGGCGGCCAGCTGCGCGCCCACGCTCTGCTGGTCGGGGGTGAGTTCGAACGGCAGGATCGCGTCGAAGCGCTCGAGCAGACCGCCCGCAGCGGCGGGGCGCGTACGGGCCGAGAGCGCCCGGACGAACTGGCGCTGCTGCAGCAGAGCGGTCTGCAGCACGAATGCCTCGTGCATGCGCAGGGTCTCGACCGCCGGCGGGATGTCGTCGTCGTGGGCGGGACGGTGGATGTTCTCGAGCGCCTGCCGGGCGGAGAGAAGGCCCCGCCGCTGCCGAAGGTCGTCGGGGAGGGGGTCATCGACCTCGCCCAGGCTGTCGAGCACCAACGAGATCGTCTTCTGGACGAGCGTGCTCGGCACGCTGCTGGTCGCGGGATAGATGGGGATCGGTCGCTTGGCGGTGATCTCGGCCTCGGCCATCGCCTCGGCCATGTCGTCGAACAGCTCGTAGTCGGGGTTGGTCAACTGGGTCTGGCGCCGGTACTCGCCGACCTTGCCCGAGAAGATGCCGCGTCGACCGGGGGTGAGGTCTTTGAGCCGCCACGGCTGATTGAAGAAGGTCAGCGACATGCGCCCGTCGCCGTCGCTGATGACGACCTCGAGCAGAGAGCCGCGCCGATTCTGCATGCGCCGCTCGCTGGCGCTCACCACCTCGGCCACGATCGTGACGGGCTCGCCCAACGGGAGCGAGGCGATGGGGGTGAGCTCGCCCCGCCGCGCGTAGCGACGCGGGTAGTGCTCGAGCAGCTCGCCGACCGTCGTGACACCGAAGGCCTTGTCGAACGCGGTCGCGGTCTTGCCGCCGATGGCACCGTCGAGCCGCGAGGCGAGCGAGAGACCGGGCATGATCCGAGTCTAGGCAGGGGCCCCGACAACGCCGGCCGCACCCGCAGAGACCGCGGCCACGACCGGTGGCCCGCCCTAGGCTGGGGAGGTGACCCGCATCATCTCGGGCCGCGCCGGCGGCACGGTCCTCGACGTCCCCCCGAAGGGCACCCGCCCCACGAGCGATCGCGTGCGCGAGTCGCTGTTCGGCGCGCTCGAGGCCGCGGGGCTCATCGACGATGCCCGTGTCGCCGACCTCTACGCCGGGTCCGGCGCCCTGGCCCTCGAGAGCCTGAGCCGCGGCGCGGCCTCGGCCGACCTGGTCGAGCTCTCTCCGACGGCCGCGACGCTGATCAAGAAGAACGCCGACCGCGTGCGTGCCGCCGGGGTGAAGGCCCCCGCGCGCGTGCACCGCGCGCACGTCACGCCGTACCTCATGGCATCCGCCCAGGTGTGGGATCTGGTGTTCCTGGACCCGCCGTACGACGTCTCGGACGACGACCTGACCCGGGCGCTCGTCGCCCTCGCCCCGCGGCTCAGCCCCGACGCCGTGGTGATCGTCGAGCGGTCGTCGCGTTCCGCGGCCCCCGCCTGGGCGTCCGCCGGTCTCGAGCCCGAGCGCGACCGCGCCTACGGCGACACGACCCTGTGGTGGGGACGTCCGCTCCTCGCCGCCGGCTGACCGACGTCAGCCCCGCCCGGCATCCCAATCGCGATAGGGGTCCCAGCCGCCGGGTCCGTCCCAGGGGCGACCGTCGACGGTCACCGCCTCGGACGCGCGCTCCACGATCGTTCCCACCCGCCGGCCGAGCGGTGCGGCATCCGCGGGGAAGGTCACGAGGAAGCCGTGGTCCTCTCCCCCGTCCAACGCGCGGGCGGGTTCGTCGCCCAGGGTCGCCGCGTCCAAGGCGACCGTGACGCCCGAGGCGTCGGCGAGGCGGGTCGCGTCCAGCACGAGGCCGTCGGACAGGTCCATCATGGCCGTCGCCCCGGATGACGCGGCCCGTATCGCCTCGGCGAGCGGAGGTCGCGGCGTCAACTGACGCGACAGGGCGCGGGCCTCGCCCGGGGGCAGCGCCGCGCGCGCCTCGGGCGTGAGCACGAGGGGGGCGCCCGTGGCATCCGTGAACCGCTCGAAGAGCAGGGCGAGGCCGCGCGCCGCCTCGCCGAGCTCGCCGATGACGTACACGCCGTCGCCGACGCGGGCCCCTGATCGACGAACGGGATCGCGGCCGTCGAGACTGCCGAGGGCCGTGACGGCGATCGTCAGGGTGTCCGACACCGTCAGGTCGCCGCCCTCGACGGCGCATCCCGGTGCGAGCTCCGCACACGCGGCGCCGAGACCGTCCGCGAAGCCGCGGACGAAGGACACCGGCGTCTTATCGGGCATCGCGAGGGCCACCAGCAGGGCGATCGGCCGGGCGCCCATCGCCGCCACGTCGGCGAGGTTGACCGCGGCCGCCTTGAACCCGAGGTCGAACGGCGACGACCACGCCAATCGGAAGTCGGGGCCGTGCACGAGCGTGTCGGTCGTGGCGACCACCCGGCCGTCCGGAACGGAGAGCACGGCGGCGTCGTCACCCGGTCCCACCGGGGCCGTCGACGGCGGAAGGCGGTCCAGGATGCCGCGCAGGATCTGCCCCTCGGACAGCTCCCCCACGGTGGTCTCGGCGTCTGTCACCCTCCCACGCTATTAGCCTGGAGGGGTGTCCCGCTCCTTCCGCCCCCTCGCGCTGATCGCCGCCCTCGCCCTTCTGCCGGGCCTCGCCGCGTGCAGCACGACGGTCGCGATGCAGCCCGCCGAGGACGCGAACGACCCGGCGTGCGCCGAGGTGATCTCGCGCCTGCCCGACTCGATCTCGGGGCTGGTCCGCCGCTGGACCGACGCCCAGTCCACTGGCGCCTGGGGGGACCCGGCCGCCATTCTGTTGACCTGCGGGCTCGAGACCCCGGGGCCCTCGACGCTGCCCTGCCGTTCGTTCGACGGCGTGGACTGGCTGGTCGACGAGTCGCAGGCGGCCGACAACCGCTACACGCTCACGACGTTCGGTCGCAGCCCGGCCCTGCAGATCTTCCTGGACTACGAGTCCGCGAGCAGCGCCGACGTCGCGCAGGCCATCGGCCCCCTCGTGCGCGACTACCTGCCCGCGACGGGGTCGGTCTGCACCTCGGCCGCCGACGCGACGCCCGCCCCCTGATCCCACGGCCCGGCGCCTCTGCTCCGCGGCGCTTCTGTTCCGGGCGTCGTCAACACCCCGTCCGCCGCCGCCGCCGTGCACAACGGCGGGCGCCAAGCGCGACACGCCGGCCGAACGACCCCACCGCACGGCGCGTTGCACGAAATCCCCGCCGTTGTGCACACCCCGCCGCGGCGGGAGCCTCCGCGACGCACGGGCCGCCGCGGTCGACCACCGCCCGTGCACAACGGCGGGCGCCGAGCGCAACACGCCGGCCGAACGACCCCACCGCCCGCCGCGCCGCACAAACCCCCGCCGTTGTGCACACCCCGCCGCGGCGGAGACCTCCGCGACGCACGGGTCGCCGCGGTCAACCATCGCCCGTGCACAACGGCGGGCGCCGAGCGCGACACGCCGGGCGAACGACCCCACCGCGCGGAGCGCCGAGCAAAAACCCCGCCGTTGTGCACACACCCACCGCGGCCGGCCGGAGCACGCGGCTCCCGGCGACCGGGGTCACCCCTTGTCGAGCGCCGCCTCCAGCAGATCGCTGATCAGGTCGGGGTAGGACAGCCCCGAGGCGATCCAGCACGTGGGGAACATCGAGATCGGCGTGAAACCGGGCATGGTGTTGACCTCGTTCACGTAGAACTCGGCACCGGTGTAGAAGAAGTCCACCCGCGCGAGACCCTCGCCTCCGATGGCCTCGAACGCCTGCGCGGCGATGCGCTGCATCTCGGCGAGCTCACCGTCGCCGAGGTCGGCGGGGCAGACGAGCTCCACCCCGGGGGCGTCGAGGTACTTCGCCTCGAAGTCGTAGAAGTCCCGGCCCGTCACGACGATCTCACCGGCGACGCTCACTCGGATCGGCCCCCCGTCCCGACCGGGCAGCACCCCGCACTCCACCTCGCGGCCGACGATCGCCTTCTCGACGAGCGCCAGGGCGTCCTCGGCGAAGGCGGTGTCGAGAGCGGCATCCAGATCCTCCCAGCGCGAGACCTTCGTCACGCCCACGCTGGATCCGGCCTCGTTCGGCTTGACGAACACCGGCAGGTCGAGCGCGCGGATGCGGCGCTCCCACAGGGCGCGATCGCGATCGAGGTCGGCGCGGGTCACGGCGACCCACGGCACGACCGGCACGTTCGCCGAGCGCAGCACGCGCTTGGTGACGTTCTTGTTCATGCCGATCGCCGACATGAGCACTCCGCCGCCGGCGTACGGGATGCCGAGCAGCTCGAGCAGGCCCTGCACGGTGCCGTCCTCGCCGAAGCGGCCGTGCAGGATGGGCAGCACGACGTCGACGTGCCCGAGGGAGCGTTCGCCCTCGGCATCCGTCACCGTCCATTCGCGCGAGAGCGTCGAATCGGGCAGACGCACGCGCGTGCCGTTGTCGACCACCTCAGGCAGCGCCTCCGGGCGCAGCGCGAACTTGTCGGGGTCGTCGTCCTCGAGGACGAAGGCGCCGTCGCGGGTGATGCCGACCGGGATCACCCGGTAGCGGTCACGGTCGATCGCGCGAAGGACCCCGCCCGCCGTGGCGGAACTGATCGAGTGCTCGCTGGAGCGCCCGCCGAAGAGCACCACCACCACCGGTCTGGTCATTCTGCGTCCTCTCGCCCTGCGGCTGGTCGTCGTCGGTCGTCAGGTGGGGCGCGATGTCGCGCGGATCCATGGTGCCGTCGAGCACCATCTTCACCTGTTGCACGATGGGCATGTCGACGCCGACCTGCTTCGCGAGCTGAAGGACCGGGGCGACGGATGCCAACCCCTCGGCCGTCTGGTTCATCTGTGCGACCACGTCTTGGAAGCCGTACCCCTGCCCCAGCAGGCGCCCGGCGGTGTTGTTGCGGCTGAGCGGCGACTGGCACGTGGCGATGAGATCGCCGAGGCCCGCGAGCCCCTGCAGGGTCTCGGGCTGCGCGCCCTGCGCCACGGCGAAGTCGGTCATCTCGACCAGACCCCGGGTGATGATCGAGGCCTTGGTGTTCTCGCCGTATCCGACCCCGTCGACGATCCCGATCGCGACGGCGATGAGGTTCTTCAGCACCCCGCCGAACTCGGTGCCGATGACGTCGGTGTTCACGAACGAGCGGAAGTACGTGTTGCGCGCGCGCCGGGCCACCGCCTCGGCGGTCTCGGGGCTGAGCGAGCTGATCACGGCGGCCGTGGGCTGTTCGCGGGCGATCTCGAGGGCGAGGTTCGGACCGGATGCCACGGCGATGCGCGCCGGATCGCACTCGAGCACCTGCTCGATGACCTGGCTCATGCGCAGCCCGGTCGACTTCTCGACGCCCTTCATGAGCGACACCAGCGGAACGTCGGTGTCTTCGACGTGGGGCCGGATCGCCGCGAGGTTCTCGCGCAGCGACTGACTGGGCACCGAGAGGTAGATCTGCTCCGCGCCGCGCAGCGCCTCGGCGAGGTCGGTCGTCGCGGTCATCGACCGCGGCAGGTTGACACCGGGCAGGTAGCGGCTGTTGCGCTTGGACTCGGTGATCTCGGCGGCGAGCTCGGGCCGGCGGGCCCACATGACCACGCTCGCTCCCCCGTCGGCGAGGATCTTGCCGAAGGTCGTGCCCCAGCTGCCGGCGCCGACGACCGCGACCTTCGGTCCCGGGACGGGCGCGGCGTTCTTACGACTCAAGGCGGCCCGTCTCGTTCTGCCCGTGCTGCGACGGGTTCCAGCGCTGTGCGGGAGCCGGCAGGCCCCGGATGCTGGACAGCATCGCCGTGATCCGGTTCATCATCGCGTCGGTCGCCCTCGTCAGTGTCGCGGGCTGCGTCGGCGCGTCCGCGTAGGCGGTCATGTCCATCGGTTCGCCGATCTCGACGATCACGTGCGCGCGCCGGGGGAACCGGAGCTTGCCGTAGCGCGGCAGGATCTGCTGCACACCCCACTGCGCCATCGGAATGAGCGGAAGGCCACCGGCGAGGGCGAGCCGCACGGCTCCGGTCTTGCCGCGCATCGGCCAGAGGTCGGGATCGCGCGTCAGCGTGCCCTCGGCATAGACGATCACGCCGCGACCGTCGCGGGCGATCTGCTCGGCCGCTTTCATCGACTGGTTCGCGCTCGTCGAGCTGCGCGGCACCGGCACCATTCCCGTCGCCTTCAGCGCGGCGCCCAGGACGGGCACCGCGAACAGGCTCTCCTTCGCCATGAACCGCGGGGCGCGGCCCAGCCGCCACACGGCGACCGCGACGATCACCGGGTCGAACTCCGAGTTGTGGTTGGGGGCGAGGACGTACGCCCCCTCGCGCGGGAGGTTCTCGGCGCCGCGGATCTCGATGCGTGCGAAGAGTCCCGTCACGGGCACGATGATCGCCGCGAGCGGCCAGAAGGCGCTCGGCCGGCTCTTCTCAGGCGAAGCGGCCACGGGCTCAGCCGACGACGTCGAAGTCGGCGTCGACGGCCGTGAGCTTCTCGAGGAACTTCTCGTAGCCACGACGGATGATGCCGATGTTGCGCACCGTCGACTCGCCCTCGGCGGCGAGGGCCGCGATGACGTAGCTGTAGCCGCCGCGCAGGTCGGGGACCTCGACGTCGGCGCCGCGCAGCGGCGTCGGACCGTTGATGACGGCCGCCTGCTCGAGATCGCGACGCGGCACGCGGCGATCGGCGCTGTCGAGGCCCTTCGGGTGCACGACGATGTCGGCGCCCATCTTGTTCAGCGCCGCGGTGAAGCCGAGCCGGTTCTCGTAGACCGTCTCGTGCACCGTCGAGGTGCCGGGGGCCTGCGTCAGCGCTACGATGAGGGGCTGCTGCCAGTCGGTCATGAATCCGGGGTGGACGTCGGTCTCGACCATGACGGGCTTGAGCGCGTCACCGCGACGGAACAGGATGCCGTCCTCGCGCACGTCGAACCACCCGCCGGCCTTGCGGAAGACGTTGAGGAAGGTCAACATGTCCTGCTGGCGCGCGCCCTTGGCGAAGATCTCGCCGTCGGTGGCCAGAGCGGCGCAGGCCCACGACGCGGCCTCGTTGCGGTCGAAGATCGCGCGGTGATCGTAGCCGACGAGCCGGTCGACGCCCTCGATGAAGATCACGCGGTTGGGCTCGTAGGAGATGATCGCGCCCATCTTCTGCAGGACGGCGATGAGGTCCATGATCTCGGGCTCGATCGCGGCGTTGCGCAGCTCGGTGACGCCCTTCGCGCGCACCGCGGTGAGCAGGACCTGCTCGGTCGCACCGACGCTGGGGTACGGCAGCGTGATGTTCGCGCCGTGCAGCCCGTTCGGCGCGGTGATGCGGATGCCCTCGTAGCTCTTGTCGACGACCGCGCCGAAGGCGCGCAGGGCGTCCATGTGGAAGTTGATCGGACGGTCGCCGATGCGGCATCCACCGAGATCGGGGATCAGCGCCTCACCGAGCAGGTGCAGCAGCGGGCCGCAGAACAGGATCGGGATGCGGGAGGCACCCGCGTGCGCGTCGATCTCTTCGAAGTGCGCGGCGACGGCGCCCGAGGGGTCGAGGTGGAACGTGCCCTCCTCGTCGCCCTCGGTCACCGTGACGCCGTGCACCTCGAGCAGCGACCGCACGACCTTGACATCGCTGATCATGGGGACGTCGCGCAGCGTGCTCGTGGTCTCGCCCAGCAGGGCCGCCACCATCGCCTTGGTCACGAGGTTCTTCGCGCCCTTCACCTCGACGGTGCCGCGCAGGGGCCGCCCGCCGCGGATGGTGAGGGTCTCGGCCGCCTCCCAGTCCGGCTGTCCGGGGTTCTGGTCTCCGGAATCGGTGACGAGTGTGCTCATAGGGGGGTGGACCTCACTTCGTGGACGAGGGGCGGCAGAACGACCCGATCGGGTCGATCGGGCTCAGCGGACCGGGAGGGTCCGCGGCCGCCATGCCTCGCGGCGCGCCTCGAACCGCGTGATCTTGTCTTCGTCACGCAGCGTGAGCCCGATGTCGTCGAGCCCTTCGAGAAGCCGCCACCTAGTGTAATCGTCGATCTCGAACGACACCTGGAGGTGGGGCCCCGAGCCTGTCGCGCAATCGCCGACCGTGGCGGTCTTGGCGCCGAGGTCGACGGTCATCGCGATGCCGGGGTTCGCCTCGAGGATCGCCCAGATCTGCTCGACCTCGTCTTCGCTGATGACGCCCGTGACCAGGCCTTGCTTGCCGGCATTACCGCGGAAGATGTCGGCGAACTTCGGGCTCAGCACGACCCGGAAGCCGTAGTCGCGCAGCGCCCACACGGCGTGCTCACGGCTGGAACCCGTTCCGAAGTCGGGACCGGCCACCAGGACGGATGCCGAGCGGTAGGCGTCCTGGTTCAGGATGAAGTCCGGGTCCTGGCGCCAGTTGGCGAAGAGGGCGTCGTCGAAGCCCGTCTTGGTGACGCGCTTGAGGTAGACCGCGGGGATGATCTGGTCGGTGTCCACGGCCGATCGCTTCAGCGGGGCGGCGACACCGGTGTGCGTGGTGAACGTGTCCATGTCAGGCCTCCGCCCCGGTCGAAACGGCCTCGGTCCCCGAGCCCGCCGGGGCGGCCCCGTCGTCCGTCGGCGGCTCGAGGTCCGACGGACTCGACAGCGTTCCCCGCACGGCCGTCGCGGCCGCCACCAGCGGGGACACCAGGTGGGTGCGACCGCCCTTGCCCTGGCGCCCCTCGAAGTTGCGGTTCGAGGTCGAGGCGCAGCGCTCCCCGGGGGCCAACTGATCGGGGTTCATGCCGAGGCACATCGAGCATCCGGCGAAGCGCCACTCGGCGCCGAAGGCCTCGAACACCTTGTCCAGCCCCTCGGCCTCGGCCTCGAGGCGCACGCGCGCCGAGCCGGGAACGACCATCACGCGGACGTTCTCGGCCTTGGTGCGGCCCCGGATGACGCCCGCGAAGGCGCGCAGGTCTTCGATGCGGCTGTTAGTGCATGAGCCCATGAACACGGCATCCACCGGGATGTCCTTCATCGGGGTGCCCGCCGCCAGGTCCATGTACTCCAGTGCACGCTCGGCGGCCGCCCGCTCGTTCGGATCGACGATGTCGGCAGGGGTCGGCACGACGTCGCTCAGCGACACGCCCTGCCCGGGGTTGGTGCCCCAGGTGACGAAGGGCTCGAGCTCGGCGGCATCCAGGAACACCTCGGCGTCGTAGACGGCGCCCTCGTCGCTGGGCAGCGTGCGCCAGTACGCGACCGCCTCGTCCCAGTCCCGCCCCTGCGGGGCGTGGGGCTTGTCCTTGACGTAGGCGAACGTGGTCTCGTCGGGTGCGATCATGCCCGCGCGCGCGCCGGCTTCGATCGACATGTTGCACATCGTCATGCGCCCCTCCATCGAGAGGGAGCGGATGGCGCTGCCGCGGAACTCGAGCACGTAGCCCTGACCGCCGTTCGCGCCGATCTTGGCGATGATCGCGAGGATGATGTCCTTCGCGGTGACACCGGGCCGCAACTCGCCCTCGACGGTGATCGCCATGGTCTTGAAGGGCTTGAGCGGCAGCGTCTGCGTCGCGAGCACGTGCTCGACCTCGCTGGTGCCGATGCCGAACGCCATCGCGCCGAAGGCGCCGTGGGTGGACGTGTGCGAATCGCCGCACACGACCGTGATGCCGGGCATGGTCAGTCCGAGCTGAGGACCGACGACGTGGACGATGCCCTGTTCCTTGTCGCCGAGCGAGTGGATGCGCACCCCGAACTCGTCGGCGTTGCGGCGCAGCGTCTCGATCTGCGTCCGGCTGGTCAGATCCGCGATCGGCTTGTCGATGTTCAGCGTCGGGGTGTTGTGGTCCTCGGTCGCGATCGTCAGGTCGAGGCGGCGCACGGGACGACCCTCGCCGCGCAGACCGTCGAACGCCTGGGGGCTGGTCACCTCGTGCACGAGGTGCAGGTCGATGTAGATGAGGTCGGGCTGTCCGTTCTCGCCCTTGACCACGAGGTGGTCGTCCCAGACCTTCTCGGCCAGGGTGCGCGGGCGATCCGGAATATGGATGCCGTCGATCGATGGGGTGCTCATGTCTGGCGTTTCTCCTCGGAAGGGGTGTGGGCCCGCGACGAACTCCGCGACGAGAAAGGCCTAGAACAAGGTCTCGTCGCGGCCGCTAAGGAGGAGGCGAGCGATCCGCACCCGGTCACGATACCACCGGGTGCGACGGGGCTCCTCGCGTAACACGGCGCCGCACGTTTCGTCGCCCGGACGGCGCGCGTGCGAGTCTGTCCCGACCCGAACACCTCTCTCGGAACCGGACCCACCGCACGGATCCGTCCGACACCGCAGGAAGGAGCGCGCCCATGACCGCAGGCGACGACACCGGATTCTCGACCCGTCAGGTCCACGCCGGCTCCGCGACCTCGCCGGCGACGCCACGCGCCACCCCCATCTACCTGACGGCCGGCTTCACCTTCAGCGACCTCGACGAGTCGGCCGCGCACTTCGGCACCGGCGCCGGCTTCGGTTACAGCCGCACCGGCAACCCGACGGTCCACGCCGTCGAAGAACGTCTCGCCTCGCTCGAGGGCGGCGATCAGGCGGTCCTGGTCTCGAGCGGACAGGCGGCCGTCACGGTCGCCCTCCTTGCCCTCGCGGGAGCGGGCGACCACGTCGTCGTGTCGGAACACATCTACGAGGGCACCCGGGGCCTGCTGCTCGACAACCTGGCGCGTCTGGGGATCGAGACGACCTTCGTCGACGTCTCGGACCATGCCGCCGTCCGCGCCGCGATCACCCCGCGGACCAAGGCCCTCTTCGCCGAGACCCTCTCCAACGCCCGCAACGACGTCCTCGACGTCGCGGCCGTCGCGGGCATCGGCGCGGAACGCGGAATCCCCCTCGTCGTCGACAGCACCTTCACGACCCCCTACCTGCTGCGCCCTCTCGAGCACGGCGCGGCGATCGTGGTGCACTCGGCGAGCAAATTCCTCGCCGGGCAGGGCGCGGTGCTGGGCGGCGTCATCGTCGACGACGGACGCTTCGACGCGGCGGCATCCGGTCACCTGTTCCCCCACCTCGTGCAGGCCGACCGGCTCGGCGGCGCCAGCTTCGCCGAGAAGCACGGGCGCCGGGCGCGCGGCGCCTACATCCGCGAGAGCGTGGCCCCGCGGTTCGGCCCTTCCCCGTCGCCGTTGAACGCGTTCCTGATCGGCCAGGGCATCGAGACGCTGAGCCTGCGCGTCGAGCGGCAGTCGCAGAACGCGCTCGCCGTCGCGACGTGGCTCGAGCAGCGACCCGAGGTCGAACGCGTCGACTACGTCGGCCTGCCCTCGCACCCCCACCACGAGCTGGGCGGGCGGTACCTGCACGGCGGCAGCGGTTCGGTGTTCACGCTCACCCTGCGCGGGGGGCTCGAGGCCGCCCGCCACGTCGTGCAGTCGGTGCGGCTGATCACCCACATGACGCACCTGGGCGACGTGCGCTCCCTGGTCCTGCACCCCCAGAGCACCTCGCACGCGGCGCGGTCGGTCCCCGAGCGCGAGCACGCGGGTGTGTTCCCCGGCACCATCCGCCTGTCGATCGGGATCGAGGACGTCGCCGACATCCTCGCCGATCTCGAGCAGGCCCTCGTGGGCGTGCCCGTCGCCGAGCGCGAGACGGTCGTCCTGTGAGCCGGCTGCAGCACTTCGGCTGGTTCCTCGCGCGCGGTTTCGGCCCGCACGGCTGGGGGCATCCGTACCTGCGGTGGAACCACCGCTGGACCGAGCCCGGGCTCTACCAGGACTCCGCCCGCACCCTCGAACAGGCGGGCTTCGACCTGCTGATCATCGAGGACGCCCCCTCGCTCGGCAGCGCCGAGACGATCGACCTGCGGGTGCGGCACGCCTTCGGCGGGCCCAAGCACGATCCCCTGCTGCTCGCCCCCTACCTGTTCGGTGCCACGCGACACCTCGGCGTGGTGCCCACCGTCAACCCCGCGGCGTACCTGCCCTACACGGCGGCCCGGCAGTTCGCGACGCTCCAGCACCTCAGCGGTCATCGCCTGGGCCTGAACGTCGTCACCGACACCGGCAGCGCCCGCCATTTCTCGGCCGCGCCGCAGCTCGGGCACGACGCGGCGTACGACCGCGCAGAGGAGTGGCTCGACGGCATCCGTCAGCTCTGGCGCAGCTGGGGAGAGGGAGCGCTCGTCGCCGACGAGGAATCGGGGGTCTATGCCGACGGGACCAAACTGGATGCCGCCCGCCACCGCGGCGAGTACTTCGGGTTCGACGGGCCCCTGAACGCTCTTCCGTTCACCGACGGCGAGCCGGCGATCGTCTCACCCGGAGGGTCGGGGCGCGGCCTGGCGTTCGCCGGGCACAACTCCGACGTGCAGCTGGCGCTCGCGTCCCTGGACGAGCAGAGCATCCGCGCCTATCGCGGGCGCATCCACGCCGCCGCGGAAGCGGCGGGTCGGGCGGCCGACGACATCAAGATCCTCTTCGCGATCCAGCCCGTCCTCGTCTCGTCGTCCGAAGAAGCGGACCGCCTGGTAGCGGCATCCGCGAATCCCGCCGACGACGCGCTGGTGGCCATCGCCCGCAAGCAGTCGAGCGATCTCGAGACCGACCTGACCGGTCTCGACCTCGACAGGCCGCTGGACCGGTCGATCTTCGGCGAGCACGTGTCCGAGGGCAGCATCCGCCGTCTGATCGGCGCGCACGACGCCGACGCACCGCTGCGGACGCTGCTCGCCGCGCACGCGCGCCTCGGGCGTCTGAACGACGGCTCCGGGTTCGTCGGCACCGCCGACGAATTCGCCGACCGTATCGACGAGCTCGGCGAATGGGGCAACGACGGCGTCCTGCTGTGGGGAGACCTGCATCCGGTCACCGTGCACCGCGTGCTCGACGACCTCGTCCCGATCCTTCGGCGTCGTGGGATCCTGCGCGAGGAATACGTCGACGGCGGTCTGCAGGCGAACCTGCGCGCGTTCTAGGGCGAGGCGGGCGCCCGAGAGGCGCCTCGGCCCGTCGCCGGCGTCTCTCGAGCAATCAGTCGTGTTCGGGGTGCCGCACCGTCGAGGGGGTGCCCTTCTCGTCCGCCACCTCGGCCGCGGCATCCTGCGCTCCTTGGGCAGAGGGCTCGCGGCGCGCCGCCACCAGGCTGGCGATGGTCGCGACCGCCATCGACACCAGGATCACCGCGAGCGACACCCACGTCGAGATCTCGGGCGCCCACTCGATGGGCTCTCCACCGTTGATGAAGGGCAGTTCGTTGACGTGCATGGCGTGCAGGATGAGCTTCACGCCGATGAAGGCGAGGATGAACGCGATGCCGAAGTGCAGGTATTTCAGACGGTCGAGCAGGTCGCCGAGCAGGAAGTACAGCTGTCGAAGTCCCATCAGCGCGAACAGGTTCGCCGTGAAGACGATGAACGGGCTCTGGGTGATCCCGAAGATGGCGGGGATCGAGTCGATCGCGAAGAGCAGGTCGGTGACGCCGATCGCGACGAAGACGATGATCATCGGCGTGAACAGCTTCTTGCCGCCGACCCGGGTGATGACCTTCTTGCCGTCGTACGAGTCGCTCATGGGCAGCACGCGGCGCAGGGTCCGCACGATGAGGTTCTCTTTCTGCGCGTCGCCGTCGTCGTCGCCGGGGAAGGCCTGGCGGATCGCGGTGTAGATCAGGAACAGGCCGAAGAGGTAGAAGATCGGGCTGAAGTTCTCGATGATCGTCGCACCGACGAGGATGAACGCGCCGCGCAGGACGAGCGCGATGATGATGCCCACCATCAACACCTCCTGCTGATAGCGGCGCGGCACGGCGAACTGCCCCATGATCAGCACGAAGACGAAGAGGTTGTCGATCGACAGGCTGTATTCGGTCAGCCAGCCCGCGACGAACTGCCCCGCGACCTCTCCCCCGGCCACGATCCACAGGACGCCCGCGAAGATGAGAGCGAGCGTGACGTAGAACACCACCCAGAGCGTCGACTCCTTCGGCGCGGGGATGTGCGGCCGTTTCAGGATGATCAGCAGATCGGCGATCAGGATGACGACGAGCACCACCAGCGTGATGGTCTGGAAGAGCGGGTCGAGCTGCAGCTCCATCGCGGGGGCCTTTCATCGGGGAAACGCTCGAGTCTATCCGCCGCCCCGGCCCTGCAGCCGGTTGTGCACGTAGTGCTCATTGCGCGACTTTCCCGAGACGATCCGCCGCGCCCGGACACCTCTCAGTGAGAGAGTGCTCGCAGGGCGTGGCCCCTGACCGAACGGATGCCGATGACCGACGACGTGATCGACGACAGGGCGCTGGTCGCGCGCGCCGCCGGCGGCTCCGAGGCGGCGTTCCGGTCGCTCTACCGGGCGTACGCCCGCCCGGTGTTCTGGGTGGCGGTCGGCTTGTTGGGCGACACCGCCGATGCCGAGGACGTCCTGCAGGAGACCTTCGTCGTCGCGTGGCGGAAGATCCCGTCGCTGCGGCTCGAGGGCGATTCGCTGCTGCCGTGGCTGGCCACCGTCTGCCGCCTGCAGGCGCAGAACCGCCTGCGGGCGCGACGACGCCACGGTTCGCACGCGCAGCTCGACGATGCGGTCCCCTCGGTCGTCGACGTCGAGGCGCAGGTTGTGCGGGCCGAGACGGTCGCGGCGATCCTCGCCGCGGTCGATCGGCTGAGCGACCTGGATCGCGAGATCTTCCGGCTGTGCGCGGCGGAGGGATATGGATACGAAGCCGCCGCGGCCTCGCTGGGCGTGTCGCACGGCACGGTGCGCAACCGCCTCTCCCGCATCCGCTCCCGGATGCGCGCCACCGCGATGGAGACGGAGACCCCATGACCACCCCCACCCTTGCCCCGCTCACCGACGACCGGATGGATGCCGTCGAGACCGCCGTCTTCGCCCGGATCGCCGACGAGCGCGAGAGACGCCGCCGGCGCCGGCGCGCCGTGTGGGGCGGCGCGGCCGCTGCGGCCGCCGTGGTGATCGTCGCGGGCGTCGTGGGCCCGGGGTTGACCACCGCCCGAGACGGTGCGTCCAGCACCTCGACCGAGGCCGGCGGCGGCGTGACGGAGCAGTTCGACGGCGGCGTCTCCTCTGGCGATGCGCCGCTGGTCCCCCTCGCTCCGGAGGGCGCCTCCGATTCGCGATCGTCGTCGGGCGCCGCCGACGCCACCGCGACCGCCGGGCGCGACGTCGTGGCCACCGGCTCGAGCTCGGTCGAGGTGGACGACGTACGCACCGCGATCGACGCGGTGAGCGCGGCGGCCGTCACGGCCGGAGGCTACGTCGAGTCGTCGCAGATCGGCGGCGGTCAGGTCGTGATGCCGATCGACGGCGCCGCCGCGCCCGCGATCGGTTCGGGCTTCGTCACGGTCCGCGTGCCGGCCGAGGCTCTCGGGGAGGTCATGGACGGACTCCGCGACATCGGCGAGGTCACCGCGACCAGCGTCACCCGCTCCGACGTCACCCCGCAGACCGTCGACCTGCGTGCGCGGGTCGCGGCGGGCGAGGCGTCGGTGGCCCGACTCACCGAACTGCTCGCGCAGGCGGCATCCGTCGCTGACCTGGTGACGGCCGAGACCGCCCTGGCCGACCGGCAGGCGCAGCTCGACAGCGACCGTCAGGTGCTGCAGAGCATCGAGTCGCAGGTGGCCCTGTCCGCGCTGAGCGTGCAGCTCGTCGAGCGCTCCCCCGCCGTCGCCGCCGATCCGGCGGGCTTCGGCGATGGGCTGTCGGCGGGATGGAACGGGCTCGTGGCGACGCTGAACGGCCTGGTGGTCGGGCTGGGGTTCCTGCTGCCCTGGATCGTCGTGGCGGCGGCCGCGGGCGCGATCGTGTGGGGCGTGCGGCGGGTGGTGCAGCGGCGGCGCGCAGCGCGCGAGGGGTGAGCTGCGGCGGCGGATCCCCTTCACGGGGCGCCCTGCCGCACATCTCGCCGACAACGAAGAAGAGCCCCGACCATCCGGTCGAGGCTCTTCTTCGTGTTGGTGACCCCAGCGGGATTCGAACCCGCGTTACCGCCGTGAGAGGGCGGCGTACTAGGCCGCTATACGATGGGGCCGCGTCGCAACGTGTTCAAGTATGCACCACGAATGACGCGCACGCAAAATCAGGGCCGAGCCACCGATATCCCGGGCGTGTCCGGCCACCGTACCGTGAACGCGCGCCGCGCGGAAGACCCGTTAGGCGATGTTCACCCGACGCGCCACCGCTTGCCGCCGCCGGCGGAGCGGGAGTTGACTCGCTGCATGCGCATCACGAAGCACGAACACGCCGCCCTCGTCGTCGTCGACGCCGGTCACTCCCTCGTCATCGATCCGGGAAGCTTCACCTCTCCCCTCGAGGACCTCGTGGGCCTCGTCGGCGTCGTCATCACCCACGAGCACGCCGACCACTGGACTCCCGAACACCTCACGCGCCTGCAGAAGGCGCACCCCGATGTGCCCGTCTACGGCCCTGAGGGCGTGCGCCACGCCGCCGCCGGGTTCGACGTCACCGTGGTGCACCCGGGTGACCGGCTGGATCTCGGCCCGTTCCATCTCGAGTTCTTCGGGGGCCGGCACGAGGTCATCCACGAGTCGATCCCCGTCGTCGACAACGTCGGCGTCCTGGTCAACGACGCCCTGTACTACCCGGGCGACTCGTACGCGGTCCCCAAGCACAAGAAGGTCGCCCTGCTCGCGGCCCCGGTCGGCGCCCCCTGGCTCAAAATCGGCGAGGCCATCGACTACGTGCTCGCGGTCAAGCCGGAGCGCGTGTTCGCCACGCACGACATGACCCTCTCGGTCGCGGGCAAGCAGATGGGCGACGCGCGCCTGACCTGGGCGGTCGAGCAGAACGGCGGCTCGTTCGTCGACCTCAAGCCGGGCGACTCCGTCGAGGTCTGACCGGGTCACGGGCCGGAGCCGGGCGTGCACAACTCCTGAGAACCGATCCCGAAGCGGTCGTTTCCGACGGCGGACCGGTACGGAGACGGGCGTTGCGCAGGAGTTCGGCCCGGATTCGGTCCGCGCCCGGTCGCACCGCCCGGAGAAACAGTGGATGCCACGAGCCCGAAGGCCCGTGGCATCCACTGTTCTGCGTCGCAGGGTTACTGCGCGTCGAGGTCCGTCTCGAGCAGGGCGACGAGCTCGTCGAGCGCCTGCTCGGCACCCTCACCCTCGGCCTTGAGCGTCACGACCGTGCCGTGGCCGGCTCCGAGTCCCATCAGCGACAGGATGCTGCCGGCGTTCAGGTCGGGACCGCCCTGGGCGGCGATGGTGACGGGCACCTTCTTCTCTTGCACGGCCTGCACGAAGAGCTTCGCGGGGCGGGCGTGCAGTCCCGAGCTGCTGGCGATGGTGGCCTGACGTTCTGCCATGGTGATTCCTTTCGAACCGGAGGGGTCTTAGGCGGCGACGGTCGCGGCGGGAGCCGCCTCGGCGACGGCCGCATCCTTGGTGCTGCGTCCGATGCCCTTGAGAGCAACGACGATGAGCGCCGTCACGACCGTACCCACAATGATCGCCAGCGGAAAACCCCACACCGGGTTGATGGCGAACAACACGAAGATGCCGCCGTGCGGAGCGTAGGACTGCACGCCGATCAGCATGCTCAGTCCACCCGTGATCGCGCCGCCCACCATCGAGGCCGGGATGACGCGCAGCGGGTCGGCTGCGGCGAACGGGATCGCACCTTCCGAGATGAACGAGGCGCCCAGCAGCCAGGCGGCGGCGCCGTTCTCGCGCTCGACCGGGGTGAACTTGCCGCGGGCGAGGATCGTCGAGGCGAGAGCCATGGCGAGCGGGGGGACCATACCGGCGGCCATGACCGCGGCCATGATCATGTAGGGCGTGGTGTTGGTCTGGGTCGCGGCGGCCAAGCCCGTGGTGGCGAAGACGTAGGCGACCTTGTTGACGGGCCCGCCGAGGTCGAAGCACATCATCAGACCGAGGATGACACCGAGCACGATCGCGCCGGCGCCGCTGGCGGCGAGACCGGTGAGACCCTCGGTGAGCGCGGCCATGAGCGATGCGATCGGGCGTCCGAGGAACAGGATCATCAGACCCGAGGCGAAGATCGACCCCAGGAACGGCACGATCACGACCGGCATGAGGCCGCGCAGCCAGCGGGGGGCGTCGAAACGGCCGAGCCACCAGGCGATGAACCCGGCGAGCAGACCGCCGATGATGCCGCCGATGAAGCCCGCGTTCATCAGGACCGCGACGGCACCGGCGACGAAACCGGGGGCGATGCCCGGGCGATCGGCGATCGCGTAGGCGATGAAGCCGGCGAGCACGGCGACGATGAAGCCCATCGACGTCGCGCCGATCATGAACGCGACCGAGCCGAGGTACTGACCCAACGGGCCGAAGGACGACGTGATGTCCTCGGTGGGAAGGTCCCACAGCGAGTTCTGGATGATGACGTTCGCGGCGTTCGCCGTGACCTCGTAGCCGCCGAGCAGGAAGCCCAGGGCGATCAGCAGACCGCCACCGGCGACGAAGGGGATCATGTAGCTGACACCGGTGAGCAGCCACCGCTGGATGCGGCGTCCCACCGACTGCTGCGCGACGGGGGCGTCGGAGGCGGATGCCGCGCCGGCACCGCCCTGCACCCGGGCCGCGTTCGGGTTCTCGGCGGCGGCCAGGGCCTCGGCGATGAGCTGCTTCGGCTGCTCGATGCCGCGCTTGACCCCTGCGCGGACGACGGGCTTGCCGGCGAAGCGCTGGGGTTCGCGCACGTCGACGTCGACGGCGAAGATCACGGCGTCGGCGTCGTCGATGACGCTCTGCGGCAGGGCCTTGTACCCGCTCGAGCCCTGCGGCTCGACGATCAGCTCGACGCCGTCGGTCTCGGCGCCGGCGGCGGTCAGGGCGTCGGCGGCCATGAAGGTGTGGGCGATGCCGGTGGCGCACGCGGTCACGGCGACGATCTTCTTCGTCGCGGTGGTCGTGGTGGAACGGGCCTCGGCGCGCGTGGCGGCGGCGGGGGCCGCAGCGGCGGCGACCGACGGCTCGGCGGCCGGGGTGATGGCATCCGTGATGAGGCGCACGGCCTCGGTCTCGGACGAGGCACGGCGGAGGCCGCCGGTGAAGTCGTCCTTCATGAGGCTGCGGGCCAGCTGCGACAGCACCGACAGATGGGCCTCGTCGGCGCCCTCGGGCGCGGCGATGAGGAACACGATGTCGGCGGGCCCGTCGGGGGCGCCGAAGTCGACGCCCGGGGTGAGGCGGGCGAAGGCGAGGGTGGGCTCGGTGACCGACGCGCTGCGCGCGTGCGGGATGCCGATGCCGCCGGGCAGGCCGGTCTCGTCCTTCTGCTCGCGGGCCCACGCGTCGTCGAAGAGCTCCTGTGCGCTTCGGGCGCGGCCTTGCGCGACGACGCGCTCGGCGAGGGCGCGGATCACCGACTGCTTGTCGGTGCCCAGGGGCACGTCGAGGGTGACGAGCTCCGGAGTGATGATGTCGGACATTGTCGGTGACCTTTCGTGGTCAGTGTGTAGCGATAGGGGTGGCGAAGTCGGAGACGGCGATCGGGCCCGCGGGCAGATCGGCCGGTGTCGGGGCCTGGGTCCCCGGCAGGGTCGCCGCGGCGGCGCCGTAGGCGATGCTGCAGGCGAGACGGTCGGGGGCGGTGGCCCCCTCGACGGCGGCCAGCAGGTAGCCGGCGAGCGAGCTGTCGCCCGCGCCGACCGTGCTGGCGACCCGGATCTTCGGGGCGCGTCCGCGCCAGGCGCCCTCGGCGGTGAACAGCAGTGCGCCATCGGCACCGAGGGTCACGAGGGCGGATGCCACGCGGTCGGGCACGAGAGCCGTCGCACGTCGTGCGGCGTCGGCGAGGGTGTCGGCGTCGCTCGTGTGGTCCTCGCCGACGAGCTCGGCGAGCTCCTCGTGGTTGGGCTTGATCAGGTCCGGACGGGCCGTGGCCACGACGGCGGCGAGAGCCTCGCCCGACGCATCCACCGCGATCAGCGGGGCGTCCGCACCCCAGCGCTCGCGCACGGCGACGATGAGGTCGGCGTAGAAGGTCGCGGATACGCCCGGCGGCAGCGATCCGGCCAGGACGAGCCAGGTCGCGCCCTCGGCGGCGGCGACGACGCCGGCCGTCAGGGCGTCGGCCTCGGCGGGCGACAGCTCGGCGCCCGGCAGGTTGAGCTTGGTCGTCTCGCCCGCGGGGTCGGTGATGGTCAGGTTGGCCCGCGCGCGACCGGCGACCTCGATCAGGTCGAGGGCGATCCCGGTGTCCTCGAGCAGGACGCGATAGGGGTCGTGCGCTCCCACGGGAACGACGGCGCGGGCGGCGACGCCGGCGGCCGCGACGACACGGGCGACGTTGACGCCCTTGCCCCCGGCATCCTCTCGGGACGACACGGCGCGCTGCACCTCGCCGGCGACGAGCGCGCTCGGCAGGACCACGGCGCGGTCGGCGGAGGGGTTGGCGGTCAGAGTGACGATCATGCGACGCGCACCTCGATGTCGGCGTCGGCGAGGGCCTCGGCCAGGTCGGCGGGCGGGGCGGCATCCGTGACGAGCACGTCGATCTCGTCGAGCTGGGCGAAGCGCACGAGCAGTTCCTCTCCGAACTTCGCGGCGTCTGCGACGAGGACGACGCGACGGGCCGACTGGATGATGGCGGCTTTGACGGCGGCTTCGTCGGGGTCGGGCGTGCTGAGCCCGAATCCGGCGCTGAGTCCGTTCGTGCCGACGAAGGCGATGTCGGGACGCAGCTGGGCGATGGTCCGCACCGTGTGCGCGCCGACGGCGGCAGCGGTGACACCGCGGACGCGGCCGCCGATGGTGGTGAGCGACAGCCGCTCCTCGCCCGAGAGCACGTGGGCAGCCTCGAGCGAGTGGGTCACGACCTCGACGCCGCCGATCCCCGCGCCGAGGGCGTCGGGCAGCAGGGCCGCGACGGCGGCGGACGTGGTCCCGGCGTCGACGAAGATCGAGCCGCGGAAGTCGTGCCCGAGCAGCTGGACGGCCGCCGACGCGATCGCGCGCTTGGCGTCGCCATGCCGCTCGCGGCGTTCGGTGAGCGGTGACTCGGCGGTGCTGGCGCGGCCGATGTCGACGGCGCCGCCGTGGACACGGCGCAGGGATCCCAGGCTCTCGAGCCGGTCGAGATCGCGACGCACCGTCTCGGTGGTCACGTCGAAGCGACGAGCGAGATCGACGACGCTGACGCGTCCGACATCGCGCAGTTCGCGCTCGATGAGCTGCTGGCGCTCCATTGCGTACACGGGATCTCCTTCGAAGATTCCCACACAGTACAACACGAACCCACATGTAGCAACACATTCTCGACGCCGAGTGGTCGCGCGAGCGCGGCCGGTACGAACGTCGGGCGCACCCGCATTCCGGCACCGGGCTCGGTTGGCGGGCCGCCGATCGACGGAACGACGGATGCCGGCGACTCTCCGCCCCAGGACAGGCGGAGGCATCGCGTGCGCAAGACGCGCCCGCCCGCCCGCACGACAGGCGGGATCATCACCTCCGCGTGCAGCAGCTCACCGCCCGCACGGCGGGCGGCTCGCCCCGAGGCAAATCCCGGCTGTCACCCGTGCGGGAGGTGGTGAGAGAGGCGGCGGCATCCCCGCCCCGCGGGTGCGCTGGCCCGGTCGCGGTTCAGTACGGGACGACGGTGATGGTGAACGCGATCGTCCGACCGTCTGCGCCGGTCAGGGTCGCAGACGTGCTGCCGACCTCGCGGACGATGAAGCCGGGACGATACACCGCCCCCTCGGACGGCCCGCCGGGCGAGAACTCCGCGATCGCGACGTCGGCGGTCGTCCCCGTCCACTCGGCCTCGCTGGCATCGGGCACCGTCAGTACGAGAGCGGTGCCGAGGATGACTTTCACGTCGGTGCCCGCGAGTTCGTCCGGGGCGACGAACGTCGGCGGAAGAGCCCCCTCGATCGGCGACTCCGAGGGGCTCGGCGCGGACGCCGAGGGTCCGTCGCTCGTCGGCGCCGACGGCGTCTCGGGAGCGCACCCGGCCAGGACGATCGCCGCCGCGACGGCCACGACCACGGGGAGCAGAGGAGTGCGCTTCATGAGGACCTTCTCTCAAGACGTGGGCGGATGCCGTTCGGACTCGGATCGTACCGCGGCCCCCCATGTCCACCCCGGCGCACCGCCGTCGCGCGCCGGCACCGATCGCAGAGCCCACGACGTGCACCGCAACCTCGTCGTCAGCTCCAATGAGAGGGCGAGGGCGAATCGGCCACCGCCATTTCCCGTCGTCGAGACGGATGCGACAGGCCCCGACCGCCATCGGGTGCGCACGAGGAGGGGGCGACCGCCCGTCCTGATGACCGTGCGCTGAGGGCGTTCGTCTCCTCAGTCCTCGTCCGGGGCCGGCGCGGTCGGCACGACGGGGATCTGCACGGAGGTGATCGGGGCGTCCACGAGTCCGAGCAGGCTGACGGGTGACGCTCCCGTGGCCGCGTCATCCGGGAGTTCCTCCGCGCGGGACAGCGGCCTGGCGGGTTCGCCGGGCAGACCCGCCCATTCGCTCGGTTCCTCGGGTCGCTGCGTGAAGAGTCCCATGCCTCCTTTGTGCGCGCGCTTCGTCGTCGCCGGGCCCGCCACTCACCGCGGAGATCGGCATCCCGGGCGGGAAAGCGAAAGTCCCGGCGATCTTTGCGATCACCGGGACTTTTCGAAAGCTGGGGTACCTGGACTCGAACCAAGAACAACGGAACCAGAAACCGCCGTGTTGCCAATTACACCATACCCCAATGGCTTCGAGCCGTAACCCGTGCCGAGGATCAAGCTTACGCGAGAGCGCGCCGAGCGCCAAACCGGCGGCCGGGTCCGCGCGTCCCGGGCGCGTCCGGGGCGCCGCTCGCGCGCACCGATCTCGGACCATCGGACGGTTCCCGGCCTTTCCACGCGGCATCTCCGAGTTGCGGCCTCCTCCGACTTTCGCGCCCCGCCTTCCACCCCCGGCCGCCCTCCCCCTAACGCGGCGATCCCCGCCCCTCCAGACGGAGAGACGGGGATCGCTGCGTTCCGTGCGCGCATCAGGACAGGTGCTGCACCAGAGCGTCGAGGCGGCGGAGCGTCTCGGCCTTGCCGAGCAGTTCCATCGACTCGAACAACGGCGGCGACACCCGGCGACCGGTCAGCGCCACGCGCGGCGGGCCGTAGGCGACGCGGGGCTTGAGGCCGAGTTCGTCGACCAGCGCCGTCGACAGCGCCTGCTGCACGACCTCGGTGCGGAAGTCGTCGACGCCCTCGAGGGCGCGGATGGATGCCGTGAGCACCTCGGCGGCGTTGGCGGGCAGGCCCTTCAGTGCGTCGTCGGCGTAGGTCACGTCCGAGACGAACAAGAAGCCGAGCATCCCGGGCACCTCGCCCAGCAGCTGCACGCGCTCCTGCACGAGGGGCGCGGCCTGCGCGATGATCGCGCGGTGCTCGTCCGACGGCTGCTCGGCGATCAGGCCGGCACCCGCGAGGTAGGGGACGATCCGGGCGGCGAAGTCGTCGGCATCCAGCATGCGGATGTGGTCGCCGTTGATCGCCTCGGCCTTCTTCTGGTCGAAACGCGCCGGGTTGGGGTTGACGTCCGCGATGTCGAACGCGGCGATCATCTCGTCCAGCGAGAAGACGTCGCGATCACTCGTGAGCGACCAGCCCAGCAGCGAGAGGTAGTTGAGCAGCCCCTCGTGGATGAAGCCCTTCTCGCGCTGCAGGAACAGGTCGGCCTGCGGGTCGCGCTTGGACAGCTTCTTGTTGCCGGTCTCGCCCAGCACCAGCGGCATGTGACCGAAGCGCGGGACGAACGTCGTGATCCCGGCATCCACGAGAGCCGAGTACAGCGCGAGCTGGCGCGCCGTCGACGGCATGAGGTCTTCACCCCGGATGACGTGGGTGATGCCCATCAGCGCGTCGTCCACGGGATTCACGAACGGGTACAACGGCACTCCCCCGGCGCGCACGAGCACGAAATCGGGGAAGGATCCCGCCGGGAAGGTGACCTCGCCGCGGATGAGGTCGACGTAGGTGAGGTCGTGGTCGGGGACGCGCAGACGCCACGCGGGCTGACGCCCCTCGGCGCGGAACGCGGCCTTCTGCTCGTCGGTGAGGTCACGGTCGAAGTTGTCGTATCCGAGCTGCTTCGCGCGCCCGTTCGCCTCGTTGCGGGCGTCGATCTCGTCGGCGGTGGAGTAGCTCTCGTACACCGCCCCGGCGGCGACGAGCTTGTCGAGCACCTCGCGGTAGAGCTCATGACGCTGCGACTGCCGGTACGGCGCGTGGGGGCCGCCGACCTCGACGCCCTCGTCCCAGTCGATGTTCATCCACCGCAGCGCGTCGAGCAGCTGCTGGTAGCTCTCTTCGCTGTCACGGGCGGCGTCGGTGTCTTCGATGCGGAAGACGAGCTTTCCGCCGTTGTGCCGGGCGTAGGCCCAGTTGAACAGGACGGTGCGGATCAGGCCGACGTGCGGCAGGCCCGTCGGGGACGGGCAGAACCGGACGCGAACGTCGGCGCCGGTGGCGGTCGTGGTGCGGGGATCGGGCGTGGCAGACATCCCCTCGATCCTACCGGCGGACGCCGCCGCGCCGAGGGTCGGCCAGCACCTCGTCGACGACCTCGAGAGCCGCCCCGACGGCCGGAACGCTCTTGGCTCCGCGGGCGGTGACCACGTGCAGCGTCCGCGATTCGGCGGGGGGCAGGCGCGGCGCCGCGATCCCCGCGGGGAGCGGAAGGGATGCCACCGCCATCCGCGGCAGGATCGCCATGCCGACGCCCAGGGCGACGAGGTTCTCGACCGCGATGTAGTTGTCGGTCTCGAACGCGATGTCGGGGGTGAAGCCGGCGCGCCCGCACGCCTCGAGCAGGTGACCCCGGCACTGCGGGCACCCGGCGATCCATCGCTCCCCCGCCAGCTGCGACAGGTCGATGGGATCGTGGGATGCCGCGGGGTGCTCCGCCGGGACCACGACGACCGTGTCGTCGTCGGCGAGGTGGCGCACCGAGAGCCCGGCGGCCGCCTGCGTCAGCTGTTCGCGGCGGTCCCCGGGGTAGCTGTAGATGAGGGCGATGTCGGCGCGGTCCTCGCGGACGGCGGCGATCGCCTCGGGCGGTTCGGCCTCGACGAAGCTGATCGAGACACCCGGTCGGCGCGCGGTCACGGCGGCGATGACCCGCGGGACGACGGTGGATGAGGCCGAGGGGAACGCGGCGATGCGCACGCGCCCGGCGCGCAGCCCCCGCAGCTCGGCGAGGTCTCCCGCGGCGGCGTCGAGCGCCGTGGTGACGGTGGCGGCGTGACGCGCGAGGACGCGGCCCGCCTCGGTCAACCGCACGCCCCGTCCGACGCGCTCGACGATCGGCAGGCCGGCGCGACGTTCGAGCCGCCGCAGCTGTTGACTGACGGCGGGCTGACTGTAGCCGAGCGCCCGCGCAGCGCCCGTGATCGAGCCGGTGTCGGCGATCGCCTTGACGACGCGCAGGGCGTGGGCGTCCAGGCCGTCCTCGGTATCGCTCATGGCTATACATAAGCAAAGCGCATGCATCTCATGCAATACCTGCTCTAGTGCAATGGACGGCGGCCCGGGAACCTGGACTCATGAGCAGCCTCGCCTCGCACTTCGCCGGCGGCCGCGACTACCTCGCCGCCTGCACCCTCGGTCTGCCGTCCCGCGCGACGGTGCGCGCGGTCCGCGCAGATCTGGAGGCCGCGGCATCCGGTCGTCCCGATGTCGTCGCCGCCTCGCAGGCCGTCGAAGACGCACGTGCGTCCTACGCGCGTCTCGTCAGCGTGCCGGTCGACGACGTGGCCATCGGCGCGCAGACGTCCGTCCAGGTCGCGCTCATCGCCGCCTCGGTGCCCGACAACGCCGAAGTGCTGTGCGCCGAAAGCGACTTCTCGTCCCTCGTGGCTCCGTTCGCGCACGCCGGTCGCGGCATCCGCCTGCGCACCGCCCCGCTCGACGAGCTGGCCGACGCCGTCTCGCCCGACACCTGGCTGGTCGCCTTCTCGCTCGTGCAATCGGCCACGGGCCAGGTCGCCGACGCGGTGCGCATCTCAGCCGCGGCCGCGCGTGCCGGAGCGCGCACCCTGGTCGATCTGACCCAGGCCGCGGGATGGCTGCCGGTGGATGCCACGATGTTCGACGCGACCGTGTGCCACGCCTACAAGTGGTTGTGCTGCCCGCGCGGGGTGTCGTTCCTCACGTTCTCGCCCGCCTTCGCACGCGGCATCCGCCCCGTGCAGGCCGGGTGGTACAGCGGAGACGACCCGTGGTCGTCCTGCTACGGAACGGGTGGAGCGCTCGCCGCCGATGCCCGCCGCTTCGACGTCTCGCCCGCGTGGCAGGCGTTCGTGGGCGCCGCCCCCGCCCTCGCCCTCTTCGCCGAGGCCGACATCACCGCCTCCTATGCGCACACCACCGCCCTGGCGGCCCGCTTCCGCGACGGTCTGGGCCTGCCCCGTCCCGAGCGCCCCTCCGCGATCGTCACCTGGCCGGATGCCACGGGCGAAGCCCTCGCCCAGCTCACCGCCCACGGGATCACGGCGTCGGGTCGCGCCGGGCGGGCGCGCGTGGCCTTCCACGTCTTCAACGACGAACTCGACGTGGACAGGGCTCTGCATGCGCTGGGCGTGCGCGGGGGCGGCGACCTGTCAGCGTTCGACGGCCTGGTCTACGCGATCTAGGTCGTTCGCCGCGTCGCCGGACGTGGGCGACGCACGGTGCACAACGGCGGGCCGTACCGGCGACACGCCGCGCGCGCCGGCCGTCACGCGGCGTGTCGCACGCTTGACCCGCCGTTGTGCGCGCCTACGCACCGCCGTTGTGCGCGCGCTCGCCCCGCCGTTGTGCGGGCACCCGGACGGGGCCGCGCTGCGTGGCCACGAGGTCGACGCCCGCCGGGGCGAGGGTTCAGGCGTCGCGAGCGGTGTTGCGCAGCACCCCGATGCCGTCGATCTCGACCTCGACGACGTCGCCCGCCCCGAACGAACCGATCCCCGCGGGGGTGCCGGTGAGGATGAGGTCGCCCGGCAGCAGCGTGAAGACCGCGCTGGCGTAGGCGATCAGCGCGGGGATGTCGTGCACCATGTCCGAGACCGGGCCGTCCTGCCGGACGTCGCCGTTGACCCGGGTCACGATGCGGGCCGCGCCGAGGTCGAGGTCGGTCTCGATGACGGGGCCGACGGGACAGAAGGTGTCGAAGCCCTTCGCGCGCGACCACTGCCCGTCGGTGCGCTGCAGATCACGCGCGGTGACGTCGTTGGCGACGGTGTAGCCGAAGATGTACTCGCCCGCGCGCTCGGCGGGGACGTTCTTGGCGATGCGCCCGATGACGACGGCGAGCTCCCCCTCGTAGTCGGTCTGCTGGCTCAGGCTCGTGGGGCGCACGATGACGTCGTTCGGTCCGATCACCGAGGTGTTCGGTTTGAGGAACATCAGCGGCTCGGCGGGCGCCTCACCGCCCATCTCGGCAGCGTGGTCGCGGTAATTCTTGCCGATGCACACGACCTTGGAGCGCGGGATGACGGGAGCCAGCAACGTCACGTCGGCGAGCGGGACGCGGTCGCCCGTCGTGCCGAACCCGGCGAACATCGGATCGCCCTCGAGCACGACGAGGTGGTCGTCGTCGACGATTCCGTAGCGGAGGGCATCCTGGTGGCTGAATCGAGCGATCTTCACCCCGTCAGCCTAGCCGCGGGGTCCGACCTTGCGCCCTCCCCGCCCACCACGGGGCCGGGTCGCCGGGGTCGGGGCGAGGACGAGCGTCGTCGCCGCGCACAGCACGAAGGGGCCCCCGGCATCGGGGAGCCCCTTCGCGACACACCGCACTTCAGGCGTCGAGTCGGTAGAGCCAGCCGTGCTTGTCGTCGGCCCGGCCGTACTGGATGTCGGTGAGTTCCTGACGCAGCTCGAGGGCAAGGGTGCCGCTCGGCTGCTCGTCGATGAAGTCACGGCCCTTCAGCGTGCCGATCGGGGTGACGACGGCCGCGGTGCCGCACGCGAACACCTCGACGATGTCTCCGGATGCCACGCCCCGGCGCCACTCGTCGAGCGAGACGTTGCGCCCCTCGACGTGGTGGCCGCGGTCGCGGGCGAGCTGCAGCAGCGAGTCGCGCGTGATGCCCTCGAGGATCGAGTCGGACTGCGGGGTGACGATCGTGCCGTCCTTGTAGACGAAGACGACGTTCATTCCACCGAGTTCTTCGACGTTGCGGTCCTGGTCGAGGAAGACGACCTGGTCGCACTCGTTCTCGTAGGCCTCGGACTGGGGCAGCAGGCTGGCGGCGTAGTTGCCGCCGGTCTTCGCCGCTCCCGTGCCGCCCTTGCCGGCGCGCGAGTAGTCCTCGCTGAGCCAGATCGAGACCGGCTGCACGCCGCCCTTGAAGTAGGCGCCCGCGGGGCTGGCGATGAGGTAGTAGGCGACCTTGTGCGCGGGGCGGACGCCGAGGAACGCCTCTTTCGCGAACATGAAGGGACGCAGGTACAGGCTCTGGTCGTCGCCCGAGGGCACCCACGCGCCGTCGACGGCGATGAGTTCCTTGAGCGACTGCAGGAAGTACGGCACCGGCAGCTCGGGCAGAGCCAGTCGGCGTGCGGAGCGCTGCAGGCGGCGCCCGTTCTGGTCGGGGCGGAACGTGTGCACCGATCCGTCGGCGTGGCGATAGGCCTTGATGCCCTCGAAGATCTCCTGCCCGTAGTGCAGGACGGCGGCAGCGGGGTCGAGCGAGATCGGGCCGTAGGGCGAGACGCGCGGACGGTGCCACCCGCCCCGGACCGACCAGCAGATGTCGACCATGTGGTCGGTGAAGTTCTGCCCGAAGCCGGGGCTGGCGAGGATGGCGTCGCGGTCCGCGGCGTTCTTGGCCGCGAGGTTGCGGGTGACCGAGAACTCGAGCGGGTCGAGTCCGGTGTCGGGGTCGGTGTCGATCGTGGTCATCTGTGATCCAAAACTGTTCGTGTGCCGGGGGCGAAGCGAGCCGATCGGTCCAGGTTACGCCTGGACGCGTGCGGCGATGGCGTCGCCGATCTGCGCCGTGGTGCGCTGGCCGTCGCGCTCCGCGATGTCGTCCTCGACCGCGCGGGTGACGCGGGCGGATTCGTCCGAGAGCCCGAGATGGTCGAGCAGCAGGGCGACGGAGAGGATCGCGGCCGTGGGGTCGGCCTTCTGGCTTCCCGCGATGTCGGGCGCAGATCCGTGCACGGGCTCGAACATCGACGGGAACGCGCCGTCGGGGTTGATGTTGCCCGAAGCGGCGAGGCCGATGCCACCGGTGACGGCGCCGGCCAGGTCGGTGAGGATGTCGCCGAAGAGGTTGTCGGTGACGATCACGTCGAAGCGGCCCGGGTTCGTGACCAGGAAGATGGTTGCCGCGTCGACGTGCAGGTAGTCTACGGCGACCTCGGGGAACTCGGATGCCACGGCATCCACGATCCGCTTGTACATCCCGCCGGCGTGCACGAGCACGTTCGTCTTGTGCACCAGGGTCAGCTTCTGCCGCCGGCGCCCGGCGAGGGCGAAGGCGTAGCGGACGACGCGCTCGACGCCGTAGGCGGTGTTGACCGAGGTCTCGTTCGCGACCTCGTGCGCGGTGCCACGGCGGATCGACCCGCCGTTGCCGACGTAGGGTCCCTCGGTGCCTTCGCGGACGACGACGAAGTCGATCTCGCCGGGGTCGGCGAGCGGCCCCGTGGCGCCGGGGTAGAGCTTCGACGGACGCAGGTTGACGTAGTGGTCGAGCTCGAAGCGGAGTCTCAGCAGGAGGCCGCGTTCGATGTTGGCGTCCGCGAGGCGCAGGTCGCCCGGCACTCCCCCGACCGCGCCGAGCAGGATCGCGTCGTGCTCGGCGATGGCGGCGAGATCGGCGTCGGTGAGCGTGTCGCCGGTCTCGAGGTATCGTCCCGCACCGAGCGAGAAGGGCGTCTTCTCGAACGTCACGTCGGTGTCGGCGGTGACGGCGTCGAGCACCTTCACCGCCTCGGCGACGACTTCGGGCCCGATGCCGTCACCGGGGATGACGGCCAGTTTCACGACGCGCGACATCGCTCTCCTCAGAGCTCGGGGCACGTCACTTCGTCGACGCGCCGCGGGATGATCCCAGGGTAGTGGCAGCGATCACCCCGGCCACGACGATCAGTCCCGCGCCGATGAGCGCGGTGACCACGACACCGGAGTCGAACGCGTGCGCGGCGGCCAGGCGCAGCGCCTCTCCGAGGGCGGGATCGTCGAGCGTGTTCGACACCGCCACGGCACCGGCGAGCGTCTCGCGGGCGGCCTGGGCCGCGGCATCCGGAAGACCCGCGGGCAGCACCAGCTGGGCGCGGTAGAAGGCCGCGAGGATGCCGCCGAGCACGGCCGTGCCGAGGACGGCTCCCACCTCGTACGCGGTCTCGGACACCGCGCTCGCGGCTCCCGCCTTCGCCGACGGGGCGCTCGAGAGGATGAGCTCGTTGGACACCGTCTCGGCGGCGCCGATACCGATGCCGAGCAGACCGAAGGCGACGATCAGTTGCACGAGGTCGGCGGTCGAGAACGCGACCATGACGTACGCCACGACCGAGAACGACAGCGCGATGGGCACCACGACGCGCGGTGCGAACCGCTTGGCGACGGGTACGACGGCGAGTCCCGAGACGATCATCAGGACGAGCCCGGGCAGCAGGGCGAAACCCGCGACCATCGGCGAGAGGCCGACGACGAGCTGCAGGTGCTGCGCGACGAAGTACAGGAAGCCCACGAGCCCGACCACGCTGAGCAGGTTGACCAAGATCGCCCCCGAGAACGTGCCCCGCTGGAACAGGGTCATGTCGAGCATGGGCGTCGCGAGCCTGCGCTGACGGCGCACGAACAACCAGCCGAACACGACGCCGACGACGAACAGGGCGGGTGCGAGGGAGAGCGGGCCGTCGACGGCGAGCTTCTTGATGCCGTAGACGATCGGCACCATCGTCGCCAGCGACAGCAGCACGCTAACGGGGTCGAAGCGCCCCGGGTTCGGGTCGCGACTCTCGGGCACGAAGAACGGCGCGAGGATCAGCAGCGGAACCAGCACGGGGACCGCCATGAGGAAGACCGAGCCCCACGAGAAGTGCTCGAGCAGGAATCCGCCGACGATGGGACCCAGTGCGGCGCCCGCCGAGAAACCCGACGCCCAGATCGCGATCGCGAACCGTCGCTGGTCGCGGTCACGGAAGATGCTGCGCAGCAGCGACAGCGTCGAGGGCATGAGCATGGCACCGAAGACGCCCATGAGCGCGCGCCCGGTGATCAGCAGGGCTGCGGTGGGCGCGAACGCCGACAGCGCCGACACGGCGGCGAAGCCGGTCGCACCGATAAGCAGCAGGCGCCGGCGACCGAAGCGGTCGCCAAGCGTTCCCATGGTCACGAGAAGGCCCGCCAGCACCAAGGGGTACACGTCGATGATCCACAGCTGCTCGATGCTCGTGGGCTGCAGTGAAAGGGCGATCTCGGGCAGGGCGAAGCTCAGCACCGTGTTGTCGACCGAGACCAGGAGCACCGGCAGCATAAGCACCGCGAGCGCGAACCAGCCGCGCCATCCGGCGCGGGTCACGGTGATATCCGAGGTGGGTAACGACGAGGTGAGCATGTACCGTTTCCGTTTCTAAACCGTCCAGCCGGTATAGTAACAGATTCCACCACCCGGCCGCCAGTACGATCGAAGAGTCATGAGTCGTCCCCCCCTTGCCCGCGAAGCCGTGCTCGACGCGTTCACGCGCATCCTCGTCGACGACGGAGAGCGTGCGGCGACGATGGATGCCACCGCTCGCGCGGCCGGGGTGTCCAAGGGCGGGCTGCTCTACCACTTCGCGTCGAAGAGCGCCCTTGAAGAGGCGCTCGTCCAGCGGCTCGAGAAGCTCGCCCGCGAGGACGTCGCCGAGATCGAGAGCGCCGACGAGGGCGTCGTCGCCGCGCACCTGCGGTCGTCGCAGAACACCGGCTCACCCCTGGATGTGACGATCCTGGCGGTGTCGCGCCTCGCGCAGAACGGCAACGACGCGGCATCCACGTGTCTGCGCCGCGTGCGCGAGCTGTGGGAAGAAAGCCTGCGCGCCCACACGCGCGACGAGACGGCGCTGCAGATGGTGCTGCTCGTCAGCGACGGCCTCTACTTCAACGCGGTGCTCGATCTGAACGCCGTACCCGGCCCCGCGCTGGACGGCCCCGCGCTCGATCGCTTGATCGACGCCGTCGTCGCGGCGACGACCTGACGCCGACCGCGGGACTCACGGCCGGCGGCGGATCTGGATCCCCCCGACCAGAAGGAGCAGCCCTCCGACGATCTCGAGCCATCCGAACCACTCGGCGGCCAAGACGTCCAGGACCCCCACGGCGCAGAACATGCCCCCGAGCAGCATCAGGGCGATGGCGACCGGGGTCATCCCTCCATGCTCGACGACACACCCTCCGACCCCGATCGCGGGCCCCGATCTTCACCTTCTCGCCGGTCTCTTCTCACGACCCGCCCGCTCCGAGGTGAGGGGAACCGTCGCGCCGGCTTGCGCCTCCGCACCCCGACGACGAGGGGGGCCGCCGAAGCGACCCCCCTCACACCGTGCGGGCCTCAGCCCTCGACGATCTCGATCTGCCGGAAGAGGTCGGCGCCGACGGACTCGCGCATCGCGTCGAGGATCTCGTCCGGCACCGGCGAGTCGACGGTGAGCACCGACAGCGCACGCCCCGTGGCGTCCTGAGCCGCGACCTGCAGACCCGCGATGTTGATACCCGCGTCGCCGAGCTTCTGGCCGTAGATCGCCACGATGCCGGGGCGGTCGGCGTAGCGCATGACGACGTGGTGCTGCTCGATCGGCACCTCGATGTCGTAGCCGTTGATCGAGACGACCTTGGGCACCATGCGCGTTCCCGCGAGCGTGCCGGCGACCTCGAGGGTGGACCCGTCGGCCAGGGTGCCGCGCAGGATCGTGATGTTGCGGTAGAGCGGGCTCTCGGCCTCGACGACCAGGCGGGCCTCGACGCCGCGCTGCTCGGCGAACAGGGGCGCGTTGACGTACGACACGCTTTCGCTGACGATGCGGCTGAAATAGCCCTTGAGCGCCGCGAGGCGGTACACGCTCACGTCGTACTGGGCGAGCTCGCCGCGCACCTCGATGTCGAGGCTCGTCAGGGCGCTGTCGGCGAGGCCGCTGAAGAACTGGCCGAGCATCTCGACGAGAGCGATGCCCGGGCGCACGAAGGGGTCGATCGCACCGCCCGCGACGTTCACGGCATCCGGGACCAGGTCGCCCTCGAGCGCGAGCTTGACGCTGCGCGCGACCGAGACGCCCGCCTTCTCTTGCGCCTCTTCGGTGCTGGCGCCCAGGTGCGGCGTGACGACGACGTTCGGCAGGTCGAGCAGCTTGCGAGCCGGACCACTCTCGGCGGGGGGCTCGGTCGAGAACACGTCGAGGCCCGCACCGGCGATCTCGCCCGAGGTGAGCGCGTCGAACAGCGCCTCTTCGTCGATGAGCCCGCCGCGGGCGACGTTGATGACGTACGCGGTCTTCTTCATGCGGCGCAGCTGCTCGGCGCCGATCATGCCGGTGGTCTCGGGGGTCTTGGGCATGTGGATCGTGACGAAGTCGCTCTGGTCGAGCAGTTCGTCGAGCGAGACGAGCTGCACGCCCAGCTGCTGGGCGCGCGCGGCGGTGACGTAGGGGTCGTAGGCGATGACGCGCATGTCGAAACCCTGCAGGCGCGCGGCGATGAGGGCGCCGATGCGACCCAGGCCGATGATGCCGATGGTCTTCTCGAACAGCTCGGTGCCGGTGAACGAGCTGCGCTTCCACAGCCCCTGCGCGAGCGAGGCGTGCGCGGCGGGGATGCGGCGCGCGAGACTCAGCACGTGACCGACGGTCAGCTCGGCTGCCGAGATGATGTTGGAGGTCGGCGCGTTGACGACCATCACGCCGGCCGCGGTGGCCGACTTGATGTCGACGTTGTCGAGGCCGACGCCGGCGCGGGCGACCACCTTGAGCGACGGCGCCGCGGCGAGGGCCTCGGCGTCGATCTGGGTGGCCGAGCGCACGAGGACGGCGTGCGCGTCGGCGAGGGCCGACAGCAGCGCCGGGCGATCGGTCCCGTCGACGTTCCGCACGTCGAAGTCGGGGCCGAGCGCGTCGATCGTGGCGGGAGAGAGTTCTTCGGCGATGAGCACGACGGGCTTCGTCACGGATGCGTCCTTCGAAACGGTGCTGGGGGTCCGCCGCGCACCGTCGCACATCACCGGCGCGAACCGGGCGCGCGACCCGTGCGGGCCGAGAGTCAGCCTAGCGCGGCGTCGGCACGGCCCCGGACCGTGTGACACCCGGCGGCCATCGCCCGTGCAGCGGCCCCGTCGGGCGCTCCGTGCGCCCGGGACGCCGGTGAAACGGCATCCGTGTGACATCTCGGTGACACGATGTCGCCGAGTTGTCAGCCGGGTGCAGTCTCGCAGCCAGAAGGGGGCGCAGGAGGGCAGGGGGCGCGAGAGACGGGGCGAACGGGATGCCGGAGACCGGGCGATCAGCCCCCGTAGAGGCCGTACGACGTCGTGCCGTAGCCGACGATCGCGAGCCAGAACGCCGCGGAGAGCGTGAGCCCCGCGAGCAGCACGATCGAGAACTGCCCGGCCGTCCGGCGTGCGCCGATCGCGAAGGCGACGCCGAACGCGAGCAGAGGGAACACGATCGGCAGGATGTAGACGAACCACCCCAGGCCGTTGAGCCCGAGCGGGCCGTTCACCTGCTGGATGAGCAGGGCGACGGCGCTCCACACGACGTAGGCGTAGAACAACCCGAACACGCCCGCGATCGTCACGACCAGCCAGGTGGGCAGCCGCCGCGCGGAACCAGTCTGCGCGTCTGCGCTCATGCGAACACTCCCAACGACAGGAACGGCCAGGGCACGAGCAGCACGATCCCGAGGATCAGCAGCAGGAACCGCTGCCAGGTGCGCCACGCGCGGGTCAGGGCGAGCACGGCCACGAACCAGACGATGGGTGCGAGTGCCGCGGCGATCGTCAGGGCGACCAGGGTCACGTCCGGGATCGGCAGACCGAGACCCCGCAGCTGCAAGCCGGCGATCAACCACCCGACGGCGAAGAGCACGAAGGTCGCGGCCACCATACCGATCCCGACCAGTCCGACGTTGCCGAGGGGCGCCGCGTGCTCGGCATCCGCTTCGGGCCGGTCGTTCCGGGCCGGGGTCTCCGGTTCGGGATGCCGCGTGGCCGGCGCCGCGGGAGCGGACGGCTCGGGCTGCAACGGCTCGGGCTCCGGCTCCGGCGGGAGCGGCTCCGGGTCGCGCTCGGCGGGCGACCCGCCCACCCGGCGGGTCGCCCCGTTCTCGCCGACGTCGAGGGTGGGGTCGTCGTCGCCGCCCCACGAGAGGGCGTCGTCATCGCGCGGAGTGCTCACCCGACCACGGTAGCGCCGCTCCCCCGGCCGGCGGCTGCGCCCCGCCGCACGTGGGGGCTCTGGCATCCGGAACCCGACGACCCGCGCAGACGACGAACGCCCCGCGGCCGGAGCCACGGGGCGTTCGATCGACGCGGGTCAGCGTGCGGCGGAACCCTCGACGTAGTCGGCGTCCTGCTGCTTCCACGCGAACAGACCGCGCAGCTCGCGACCGGTCGCCTCGATGGGGTGACCCTGCTCCTTCTCGCGGAGCTCGAGGAACTCCGTGGCGCCGTTGTCCTGGTCGGCGATGAAGCGCTCGGCGAAGGCACCCGACTGGATGTCGGCGAGCACGGCCTTCATGTTCTCCTTGACGTCGGGCGAGATGACGCGGGGACCCGAGACGTAGTCGCCGTACTCGGCGGTGTCCGAGATCGACCAGCGCTGCTTGGCGATGCCGCCCTCCCACATCAGGTCGACGATGAGCTTGAGCTCGTGCAGCACCTCGAAGTAGGCGATCTGCGGCTGGTAGCCGGCCTCGGTCAGGGTCTCGAAGCCCGCCTGGACGAGGTGGCTCATGCCACCGCAGAGCACGGCCTGCTCGCCGAAGAGGTCGGTCTCGGTCTCTTCGGTGAAGGTCGTCTTGATGACGCCGGCGCGGGTGCCGCCGATGGCCTTGGCGTACGACAGGGCGGTGTCCCAGGCCGAGCCCGAGGCGTCGCGCTCGACGGCGATGATGTCCGGGATGCCACGGCCGGCGACGTACTCGCGACGGACGGTGTGACCGGGAGCCTTGGGAGCGACGAGGATGACGTCCACGCCCTCGGGGGCGTCGATGTAGCCGAAGCGGATGTTGAAGCCGTGGGCGAAGGCCAGGGTCTTGCCGGCGGTGAGCTTGTCCTTGATCGAGTCGGCGAAGATCGACCGCTGGTGCTGGTCGGGCGCGAGGATCATGATGAGGTCGGCCCACTCGGCGGCGTCGGCCACGTTCTTGACCTCGAAGCCGTCCTCCTGCGCCTTTGCGGTCGACTTGGAGCCGTCCTTGAGGGCGATGACGACCTCGACGCCCGAGTCGCGGAGGTTCTGCGCGTGGGCGTGGCCCTGCGAGCCGTAGCCGACGATCGCGACCTTCTTGCCCTGGATGATCGAGATGTCGGCGTCGTCGTCGTAGAAGATCTCTGCCATGGGAATGCTTTCTCCTTGTGAGTGGTCTATCGGGAAGTTGAGTGTCCAAGACACGCCCTGAGGCGAGGGATCCGTGCGGCGTGTCTTGGACACTCGAACCGCACGGAACGTTCAGCCGCGCAGGACGCGCTCGGTAATGCTCTTGCCGCCGCGGCCCACCGCGAGCAGGCCGGACTGCGCGAGCTCTTTCACCCCGAAGGGCTCGATCGCCTTGAGGAAGGCACCGACCTTTCCGGAGTCGCCGGTGATCTCGATGACCATGGCGTCGGGGGCGTAATCCACCACCGACGCGCGGAAGAGGTTGACGACCTCGAGCACGTGGGAGCGGCTGGCGTTGTCGGCGCGCACCTTGACGAGCACGTGCTCGCGCTGCACGGAGCTGGCGGGGTCGAGTTCGACGATCTTGATGACGTTAATCAGCTTGTTCAGCTGCTTGGTCACCTGCTCGAGCGGCAGGCCTTCGACGTCGACGACCACCGTGATGCGCGACAGACCCGGCACCTCGGTGACGCCCACGGCGAGGGATTCGATGTTGAAGCCGCGCCGGGCGAACAGGCCCGCGACGCGCGTGAGCAGACCCGGCTTGTCCTCGACGAGGAGGCTCAGAACGTGGCGCGACATCTCAGTCCTCCTGCTCGTTGAAGGCGGGCGAGTGGTCGCGCGCATATTGCACGTAGCTGTTGCTGACGCCCTGCGGCACCATCGGCCACACCATGGCGTCAGCGCTCACGACGAAGTCGATCACGACCGGCCGGTCGTTGGTGTCAAGGGCGAGCTGGATCGCCGCGTCGATCTCGTCTTCGTTCTCGACCCGGATCGCGAGGCATCCGTAGGCCTCGGCGAGCTTGACGAAGTCGGGGATGCGGCGCGTGCCGTGTCCCGTGTTCAGGTCGGTGTTCGAGTGGCGTCCCTCGAAGAACAGCGTCTGCCACTGGCGCACCATGCCGAGCGAGGAGTTGTTGATGATCGCGACCTTGATCGGGATGTCGTTGATGACGCAGGTCGCGAGTTCTTGATTGGTCATCTGGAAGCAGCCGTCGCCGTCGATCGCCCACACGGCGCGCTCGGGCTGGGCGACCTTGGCCCCCATCGCCGCGGGGACCGCGTAGCCCATGGTGCCGGCGCCGCCCGAGTTGAGCCAGGCGTTCGGGCGCTCGTACTTGATGAACTGCGCGGCCCACATCTGGTGCTGGCCGACGCCCGAGGCGTACACGCCCTCGGGCCCCGTCATCTCGCCGATGCGCTGGATGACGTACTGGGGCGAGAGCAGACCATCGGACGTCGGGGTGTACCCGAGGGGGAACTCCTCGCGGAGGCCGTTCAGGTAGGTCCACCACTCGGTGTAGTCGTGGGGGTGCTCGGCGTCGGCGGCGCGGAAAGCGGCGTCCAGGTCGACGAGGACCTCTTTGAGGTCGCCCACGATCGGGACGTCCGCAGTGCGGATCTTCGAGATCTCGGCGGGGTCGATGTCGACGTGCACCACCTGCGCGTGCGGCGCGAAGAGCGCGGCCTTGCCGGTGACACGGTCGTCGAAGCGCGCGCCGAGCGACACGATCAGGTCGCTCTCCTGCAGGGCGAGCACAGCGGGGACGGTGCCGTGCATGCCGGGCATGCCGAGGTGCTGCTCGTGCGAGTCGGGGAACGCACCGCGCGCCATGAGCGTGGTCACCAGCGGCGCACCCGTGGCCTCGGCGAGCACCTTCAGCTCGGCCGAGGCGTTCGCGCGGATCGTTCCGCCGCCCACGTACAGCACGGGCTTCTTGGCGGTGGCGAGCAGGTGCGCGGCGGCCTGGATCTGCTTGCCGTGCGCCTTGGTGACCGGACGGTAACCGGGCAGGTCGATCTTGGGCGGCCAGACGAAGGGGGCTTCGGCCTGCTGGGCGTCCTTGGTGATGTCGACGAGCACGGGGCCGGGGCGACCGGTCGAGGCGATCTCGAAGGCCGAGGCGATCGCGCCGGGGATCTCGTCCGCCGACTTGACCAGGAACGAGTGCTTGGTGATCGGCATGGTGATGCCCACGATGTCGGCCTCTTGGAAGGCGTCCGTGCCCATGAGGGTCGAGAACACCTGGCCGGTGATGCAGACCAGCGGCACCGAGTCCATGTAGGCGTCGGCGATCGCGGTGACGAGGTTGGTCGCGCCGGGACCCGACGTGGCAATCGCGACGCCGACCTTGCCGGATGCCGCCGCGTAGCCCTCGGCGGCGTGGCCAGCGCCCTGCTCGTGGCGCACGAGGATGTGGCGCACGTGCTCGTCGTCCATCAGCGGGTCGTAGACGGGCATGATCGCCCCGCCCGGCAGACCGAACACGTCGGTGACGCCGAGCAGGTCGAGCGAGCGGACGACCGCCTGCGCGCCCGTCATCACGGGCGCCGGGGCGGTGCGGGCGGGCGGCCGGGGCACGGCCGCGGTGGGGGAATCGATGGACATGGGAGTACCTCGAGAACCGGGAGAAGGTGAGAAGGGGATGGCGGTCAGCCCGTGACCGCGCCTTCGGCAGCGGAGTGTACGAGCTGGGAATACTTGGCCAGAACGCCACGGGTATAGCGCGGGGGAAGCGGTTCCCAGCCCTCACGGCGGGAACTCAGCTCGGCGTCATCGACGATCAAGTCGAGAGTGCGAGCGGCGATATCGACCCGTATCAGATCACCATCGCGCACGAAGGCGATGGGACCTGCGTCCACCGCTTCGGGAGCTATGTGGCCGATGCACAGGCCGGTTGTGCCGCCTGAGAATCGTCCGTCCGTCAACAGTAGTACATCTTTTCCGAGGCCCGCGCCCTTGATGGCCGCCGTGATGGCGAGCATCTCGCGCATGCCGGGGCCGCCCTTGGGGCCTTCGTAGCGGATGACGACGACGTCGCCGGCGGCGATCTCGCCCGCCTCCAGGGCGTCCATCGCGCCGCGCTCGCGCTCGAATACGCGCGCGGGGCCCTCGAAGACGTTGCCGTCGAAGCCGGCGGACTTGACCACGGCGCCCTCGGGGGCCATCGACCCGTGCAGGATCGTGATGCCGCCGGTGGCGTGGATCGGGTCGTCGAAGCGGTGGATGACCGTGCCGTCGACCGGGTCGGGGGCGAGGTCGGCGAGGTTCTCGGCGAGCGTCTTGCCCGTGACCGTGAGCGCGTCGCCGTGCAGGAGGCCCTCGTCGAGCATCGCCTTCATGATCACCGGGATGCCGCCGTGCCGGTCGACGTCGTTCATGACGTACTGGCCGAAGGGCTTCATGTCGGCGACGTGCGGGGTGCGGTCGCCGATGCGGTTGAAGTCGTGCAGATTCAGCTCGACCTCGGCCTCGTTGGCGATGGCGAGCAGGTGCAGCACGACGTTGGTCGAGCCGCCGAGTGCCATGGCGAGGGCGATGGCGTTCTCGAACGCCTCTTTGGTGAGGATGTCGCGCGTCGTGATGCCCTGACGCAGCAGGTTCACCACGGCCTCGCCCGAACGGTGGGCGAAGTAGTCGCGGCGACGGTCGGCCGAGGGCGGGGCGGCCGATCCCGGAAGGCTGAGGCCGAGTGCCTCGGCCACCGACGCCATCGTGTTCGCGGTGTACATCCCGCCGCACGCGCCCTCTCCGGGGGCGATGGCGCACTCGATGCGCTTGAGGTCTTCTTCGCTCATCTTGCCCGCGAGGCACGCGCCCACGGCCTCGAACGAGTCGATGATGGTGACGTCCTTCTCGGTGCCGTCGCTGAGCTTGACCCAGCCCGGCGCGATCGACCCGGCGTACAGGAAGACGCTCGAGAGGTCGAGACGGGCGGATGCCATGAGCATGCCCGGGATGGACTTGTCGCAGCCCGCGAGCAGCACCGAGCCGTCGAGGCGTTCGGCCATCATGACGGTCTCGACGCTGTCGGCGATGACCTCGCGCGACACGAGCGAGAAGTGCATGCCCTCGTGGCCCATCGAGATGCCGTCCGAGACGGAGATGGTGCCGAACTGCAGCGGGTACCCGCCGCCGGAGTGCACGCCCTCTTTCGCGCCCTGCGCGAGGCGGTCGAGGCTGAGGTTGCAGGGGGTGATCTCGTTCCAGCTCGACGCGATGCCGATCTGGGGCTTGTCCCAGTCCTCGTCGCCCATGCCGACCGCGCGGAGCATTCCGCGCGACGTGGTGGCTTCGATGCCGTCGGTGACGACGCGACTGCGGGGCTTGATGTCGAACTCGCCGGTGTTCGGGTTGTGCGGTGCGGGCATGATCGCAGTCTATTGCGCGCGTACCGGCGCCCGACGCGCCGCCGGGCCCGAACAGACGATCACGGCGTGTGCGCGCGGCGCAGCCGCGCCACCCGCTCCAGCACATCGACGAACGCGTCGATGTCGTCGACGCACAGCGTGGCCGCGGTGTCCGCGGTTCCGACGTGGATGCCGAGGTCACCGGCATCCAGGGATCTCAGCGCGTCCTCGTCGGTGACGTCGTCGCCCGCGAACAGCACCGCGGTCGCGTCGAGGCGGGCGCGAAGATGCGCGACGGCGGAGTCCTTGCCCTCGTGGCGGAAGGAGAACTCGAGGATGTCGTGACCCGTGCGCCGGCGCCACTGCGGGGCGTCGGCGGCGAGCACGCGGTCGGCGATCTCGCGGGCGGTCGCGGCCGTGTCGGCATCGGCGGTGCGGGTGTGCACGCCGAGGCCGAATTGCTTCGGTTCGACGTGGACCCCGGGCAGCGCGGCGATCGCCGCGGCCACCTCGCGGGTGAGGCGGTCGCGCAGGGCGAGATCCGCGTCGTCGTCCGCTCCCGCGGCCACGACCGCGCCGGGCTCCCACGACTCGGCGCCGTGCGAGGCCATCAGCCACCAGGGCGAGTCGTCGTCGTGCTCGGCGATCACCCGCAGGTCGGCGAGCGTGCGCCCCGACACCAGGGCGACCGTCGTGCGCGGGAGCGCGGCGAGCTCGGCGAGCACGGCACGGGCGCCCGGCGTCATCCGCGCCGTCATCGGTTCATCGACGAGCGGCGAGAGGGTGCCGTCGAAGTCCAGGGCGACCAGCAGCCGTTCGGTGGTCGCGACGGCCTCGATCGCGGCATCAGCGGCGGTCATCCGGCGCTCGTCACGTCGTCGCGGACGGGCGGGGCCGTGCGCGCCGGTGCGGTCCCGAAGGCGGTCATTCGGCATCCGTCTCGTCGATGGGCTCGCGCTCGGGCGTCGAACCGTCGTCGTCGTGCGTGACCTCGGCCGCCGCGGCGGCGGTCGACGCCTTCTCGTGGAACACCGACAGCGCCTCGAGGAAGTCCTGCGACCAGTCCTCGACGTCGTGGTCGCGCACCCGCTTTCGCAGCGCCCGCATGCGACGGCCCTGCTCGGCGGCGGGCATCTCGAGGGCGCGGACGATGGCATCCTTCATGCCGTCGATGTCGTGCGGGTTGATCAGCAGCGCGCTGCCCATCTCGTCGGCGGCACCGGCGAACTCGCTGAGCAGCAGGACGCCGCGGTTGTCGACCCGGCTGGCGACGTACTCCTTGGCCACGAGGTTCATGCCGTCGCGCAGCGCCGAGACCAGCATGATGTCGGCGGCGAGGAACAGCGCGACCATCTCTTCGCGGGGATACGACTGGTGCAGGTAGCGGATCGCGGTGTGCGTGGTGGTGTCGTGGTCGCCGTTGATGCGCCCCACCGTCATCTCGATCTCGTCGCGCAGCTGCATGTAGGCCTCGACGCGCTCGCGGCTGGGGCTGGCGACCTGCACGAGCGTGGCGTCCTCGACGGTGGCGCGCCCGTCCTCGAGCAGTTCGCCCCAGGCCTTCAGCCGGTGCCGGATGCCCTTGGTGTAGTCGAGGCGGTCGACGCCGAGCAGGATCTTGCTCGGGTTGCCGAGTCCCTCGCGGATCTCTCTCGCGCGCTGCTGGATCTCGGGCCTGTTCGCCAGCTCGATGTAGGAGTCCGCGTCGATCGAGATGGGGAACGCCTTGGCCAGGGCCACGCGCGTGGTCTCGCCCTCGGGCACCAGGATGCCGCTGGCCTTGGTCTCGTAGCGCAGCTGGCGCCGCACCGCGCGGGCGAAGTTGCCGGCGTCGGCGACGCGCTGGAATCCGATGACGTCCGCCCCCAGCAGCCCCTCGAGCACCTGCTTGCGCCAGGGCAGCTGGGCGTACAGACCGTACGCGGGGAAGGGGATGTGGTGGAAGTAGCCGATCGTCAGGTCGGGGCGCAGCTCGCGCAGCAGTTTGGGCACGAGCTGCAGCTGGTAGTCCTGCACCCAGACGATGCCGCCCTCGGCCGCGGCGTCGGCGGCGGCCTGGGCGAAGCGCCTGTTGACCTTGACGTAGGCGTCCCACCACGCGCGCTTGTACGTGGGAGCGGCGATCACGTCGTGGTACAGCGGCCAGATGGTGTCGTTGGAGAAGCCCTCGTAGTAGAGCTCGACGTCGGACGCCGACAGGGTCACGGGCACCAGGTGCGTGCCCTCGAAATCGAAGGGCTCCACGGTGGTGTCGGCCTGCCCCGCCCACCCCACCCACGCGCCCTCGGCGCGGCGCATGACGGGTTCGAGGGCGGTCACGAGTCCGCCGGGTGAGCGTCGCCACCCCTCGCCGTCGGGGGTGCGGTCGACGGGCAGACGATTGGCGACGACGACGAAATCGGCCTGGGTCACAGGTCCTCCTCGGGGATCGTCCTCAGGCTAACAGCGGGCCGCGCGCTCGCAGGGGGGTGGACGTCCGGCGCAGGGCCACCCCTCGATAAACGCCGTGCGTGCCGAGACACTGTGCGTCACCGCGTGTCTCGGCCCGAACGGCGTTTATCGGCGGGGTGGGCCGCGCTGTCAAGCTGCGGCGGGCACGCGCCCACCTCGCTAGGTTGAGTGCATGCGCCAGTACATCTTCGGAACCGGTCTCCTCAGCGCCATCACCGGTGGCGTCACGCTCCTGCGCGGCCTCAAGAACGACGAGCCGTTCACGTGGCGCACGGCGCTGGCGTGGCTCAGCTGGGGCATCACCCTCGCCCTCGCGATCGGCGCGGTCGTCGACACGCGTCGCGCGCGGCGCGGGCGCACGATCGCCGGCGACTCCCCCATCTCGAAGAAGCAGGGCAAGCTGCTGAAGAAGCGTCTCGCGCGCTGACCTCCGAACGACGAATGGATGCCGCGGCCGGGCCGTGGCATCCATTCGTCGTTTCGGGGTGCGCGGTCAGCGGGTGAGGATGAGCGCGTCGCCCTGACCTCCGCCGCCGCACAGGGCGACCGCCGCCGTACCGCCGCCACGGCGGACGAGCTCGTGCACGGCGTGGACGACGAGCCGGTTGCCGGAGGCGCCGATGGGGTGGCCGATCGCGATCCCCCCGCCGTGCGGGTTGACGACGTCGTCCGAGACGCCCAGTTCGGCCTGGGAGCGCGCGACGACCGCGCCGAACGCCTCGTTGATCTCGATGAGGTCGAGATCGGATGCCGCCAGGCCCTGCTTCTCGAGCGCTTTCGCGATGGCGCGGGCCGGCTGCGCGTGCAGCGAGTTGTCGGGGCCGGCGACCTGACCGGCCGCACCGACGACGGCAAGCACGTCCCAGCCGTGCTCGTCGGCGGTCGCGCGGGTGGTCACGACGACCGCGGACGCGCCGTCGGAGATCTGCGAGGCGTTGCCCGCGGTGATCGAGCCGCCCTCGGCGAAGGCGGGACGCAGCGCGGCGAGCGTGTCGACCGTCGTGTCGGCGCGGATGCCCTCGTCGGCGGTCACGACGATCGGCTCGCCCTTGCGCTGCGGGATCGACACCGGGACGATCTCGGCGTCGAACACCCCGTCCGCCTGCGCGGCGGCGGCGCGCTGATGCGAGCGGGCGGCGACGGCATCCTGATCCCGGCGCGTCACCTCGTACCGGGCGTTGGCCCGCTCGGTCGAGGCTCCCATGCTCTCGCGGTCGTAGGCGTCGGTCAGGCCGTCGTACGCCATGTGGTCGAGCACCTCGACCGAGCCGTACGCGTAGCCGTCACGGGAGTTCATCAGCAGGTGCGGGGCGCGGGTCATGGACTCCATGCCGGCCGCGACGACGACCGTGGCATCACCGAGGCGCAGCATGCGGGCGGCGTCGATGATCGCGGTCAGGCCCGAGAGGCAGACCTTGTTGATGGTCGCGGCGTGCACGTCCCAGCCGATCCCGGCCTCGATCGCGGCCTGACGGGCGGCGTTCTGTCCGGCTCCGGCCTGCAGCACCTGCCCGACGAGCACGGCATCGACGGCGTCGGCGGGGATGCCGCCGCGCTCGAGGGATCCGCGGATGGCGGCGGCGCCCAACTGCACGGCGCTGAGGGGGGCCAGCTGCCCCTTGAGCCGGCCCTGGGGGGTGCGGGCGGCGGCGACGATGACGACGTCGTTCTGTGCATTCATGCGTGCTGCTCCTCAGCGAGTCGGACGGTCAAGGCGGGTTCGGTGGCGGCCCGCACCTCGTCGACGCTCACCCCGGGGGCGGTCTCGACGAGCACCAGTCCATCTTCGGTCACGTCGATGACGGCGAGGTCGGTGATGATGCGATCGACCACGCCTCGGCCGGTGAGCGGCAGCGAGCACGCGTCGACGATCTTGGGCGAGCCGTCCCTGGCGACGTGCTCCATCAGCACGATCACGCGGGCCGCGCCGTGCACCAGGTCCATGGCGCCCCCGGGGCCCTTCACCATTTTTCCGGGGATCATCCAGTTCGCCAGATCTCCGGATGCCGACACCTGCATCGCCCCGAGGATGGCGGCGTCGATCTTGCCGCCGCGGATCATGCCGAAGCTCAGCGCCGAATCGAAGAACGCCGCGCCCGGCAGGGTCGTCACGGTCTCTTTGCCGGCGTTGATGAGGTCGGCGTCCACCGCGTCGTCCGTGGGGTACGGGCCGACGCCGAGGATGCCGTTCTCGGACTGCAGCACGACGGTGACGCCCTCGGGCACGTGGTTGGGGACGAGGGTGGGCAGACCGATGCCGAGGTTGACGTAGGCGCCGTCGGCGAGCTCACGGGCGGCGCGGGCGGCCATCTCGATGCGGGAAAGGGCCATCAGCGGGTCTCCTCACGGACGGTGCGCTTCTCGATGCGCTTGGCGACATCGGGGCCGACCTCGACGATGCGGTGCACGTAGACCCCGGGCAGGTGCACGGAGTCGGGGTCGAGCTCGCCGGGTTCGACGAGGTGCTCGACCTGGGCGATGCAGGTGCGTCCGGCCATGGCGGCGAGCGGGTTGAAGGCGCGGGCGGCCTTGCGGAAGACGAGATTGCCGTGACGATCGCCCTTCCAGGCGTGCACGAGCGAGAAGTCGGTGGTGATGGCCTCTTCGAGGACGAAGTCCCGCGGCGCACCGTCCACCTCGAAGCGGCGGACGTCCTTCGCCGGCGACGCGACGGCGACCCCGCCGGAGCCGTCGTAGCGGCGCGGCAGACCCCCCTCGGCGACCTGGGTGCCGACGCCGGTCTGGGTGTAGAAGGCGGCGATGCCCGACCCGCCGGCGCGCAGCTTCTCGGCGAGGGTGCCCTGGGGGGTGAGCTCGAGCTCGAGCTCACCGGAGAGGAACTGCCGCTCGAACTCCTTGTTCTCGCCGACGTAGGACGAGGTCATCTTGCGGATGCGACCGGCACCGAGCAGGACGCCCAGCCCCCAGTCGTCGACGCCGCAGTTGTTGGAGACGACCGAGAGGTCGCGCGTCCCCTGCGCGAGCAGGGCCTCGATGAGGGCGATGGGGTTTCCGGACAGGCCGAACCCGCCCACGGCGAGCGAGGCTCCGTCGGGGATGTCGGCGACGGCGACGGCGGGCGAGCCGACGGTCTTGTCGATCATGAGTTCTCCCCCGCGGGGACGGCGCCCCGGGGCGCGGGCGGGGACCAGGTCGTGGCGATCACGCGGACTCCTTCGTAGCAGCGTGGTCCCACTCTCGGCCGGGGCCCGGTCGCGGGGCGACCCCGCTCTTGTCATGTGGATGCCACGCGGCGTAGCGTCCACATCGTGGACACCCCCGCCTCGACCCCCGCCTCGGCTCGCATCTCGACACGCTCCTCGGCCCGCTACTCGACCCCCGCGACCCCCGCCTCGCGCCCCGCATCCGCCGCCGCCGGGCCCGCCGTCCCGGGCGCCCAGGCCATCGCGCGCGCCGCGCACCTGCTGCGCCTGGTCACCTCGGCCGGGGACGCCGGAGCAGCCGTGGGCGACCTCGCGCGCGACGCCGCACTGACCCGACCGACCGTCCATCGCCTGCTCAGCGCGCTGCGCGCCGAGGGTCTCGTCGACCGCGACGACACGACCGGGCAGTGGCTGCCGGGGCCGGAGCTGTATCTGATGGGGAGCGTCGCGGCATCCCGGTTCGACATCACGGCGACAGCGCGCGACATCGTCCGCTCGCTCGCCGTGCGTACCGAGGAGAGCGCGTTCCTGTCGGTGCGGCGAGGCGATGAGACAGTGTGCCTCGTGCGCGAGGACGGCAGCTTCCCCATCCGGTCGTTCGTGCTGTCGGAGGGGGTGCGCTTCCCCTTGGGGGTGGCGTCGGCGGGCCTGGCGATCCTGGCCTTCCTGCCGCCCGAGGATGTGGACGCCTATCTCGAGCGGCATCCGGAGCTGTCCGAGAGGTGGGGGGCGTCGCACTCCCCCGCGCGCCTGCGCACACGCATCGCCGACACGAAGGCCCGCGGGTACGCCGTCAACCCGGGCCTCATCGTGGAGGGCAGCTGGGGCGTGGGGGCGGCGGTCTTCACGCGCGCGGGGGATCCGCAGTGGGCGCTGAGCCTGACGGGGGTCGAGTTCCGTTTCGGCGGCGAGCGCCTCGCGGAACTGGGGCGCATCCTGCTCGCGCATGCCCATCAGTTGTCGACGCGGATCGCGGCGCGATAGTCACGGCATCCGGTTTCAATGCCCTAGGTATATATCAGGGGTATACTTTCTTGCATGACCCGCGACGACGATCTGCAGCGACTCCTGCTCGCCGTGCACGCCCTCACGCGCATCGCCGCGCTCGACACGCAGAGCGAGGCGCCTGCCGCCCAGTGGCGGACGCTCACCCTGCTGCGCGACCACGGTCCGCAGCGCCTGGGCGATCTGGCGACGCTCAGCCGGGTGACGCAGCCGGGGATGACCCGGCTCGTGCACCAGATGGATGCCGCCGGCCTCGTCGCCCGCACCGCTCATCCCGGTGATTCGCGGGTGAGCGTCGTCACCGCGACCGGCGCCGGCCTGGCGGCCCTCGAGCGGTGGTACGAGCAGTTCCGCGGAGCCCTGGCTCCGCACGTCGCCGACATGTCGGACGACGAGTGGCAGGCGGTGAGCGTGGCCGCGGCGGCGTTGTCGGCGCGCGTGGGACTCGTCCCCGTCGGGTCGCACGAAGTTCCCGCGAAGAAGGAGAAGGAGGCCGTCCGGTGAGCACCGGTACCGCAGCAGCACCCCGTGTCTGGAAGCAGCCCGCACAGGTATGGGCCGTCGCGTTCGCCTGCGTCGTGGCGTTCATGGGGATCGGCCTGGTCGACCCCATCCTGCCCGCGATCGCGGAGTCGCTGAAGGCGTCGCCCGTCGAGACCGAGCTGCTCTTCACGAGCTACCTCGTCGTGACCGGTCTGGCCATGCTGGTCACGAGCTGGATCTCGAGCCGCATCGGCGCCAAGGCGACCCTTCTCGTGGGCCTGGGACTCATCGTGGTCTTCTCGTTCCTGTGCGCGATCAGCGGGAGCGTGGATGCCGTGATCGGCTTCCGTGCCGGCTGGGGTCTGGGGAACGCCCTGTTCATCTCGACGGCGCTCGCCACGATCGTCGGCGCCGCCTCGGGCGGCAGCTCCGCCGCGATCATCCTGTACGAGGCCGCTCTGGGTCTGGGCATCGCGGTGGGCCCGCTGCTCGGCGGCATCCTGGGCGAAGTGAGCTGGCGCGGTCCGTTCTTCGGCGTCGTCGTCCTGATGGCGGTCGCGTTCGTCGCGGTGATGGTGCTGCTGCGCGGTCCCGCCCCGGCGCGTACTCCGCTGCCGTTCAGCGCTCCGTTCCGCGCGCTGGGGCGTCCGGCTCTCGCGATCCTGGCCGCGACCGCCCTCTTCTACAACATCGGTTTCTTCACGCTGCTGGCCTTCTCGCCGTTCCCCCTCGGGTTCGGCGCCATGGGCATCGGTCTGACCTTCTTCGGCTGGGGCGTGGGGCTGGCGATCACGAGCGTGTGGGTCGCCCCGCTCCTGCTGCGCCGGATGCGCCTGACGTCGGTGTTGCTGGTCGCTCTGCCGCTGCTCGCGGTCGACCTGCTGGTCGCCGCGTTCGTGGTGTCGTCGGCGACGGCGCTCGTGTTGTGCATCATCGTCGGCGGCCTGGTGCTGGGGGTGGTGAACACCGCGCTGACCGAGGCCGTCATGGAGGCCACCGATCTGCCCCGCTCTGTCGCGTCGTCGGCGTACTCCGCGGTGCGCTTCTTGGGCGGCGCCGTCGCTCCCCCGCTCGCCGCGCTGCTCTGGCACGCGTTCAACGCCGGCGTCCCCTATGTGATGGCCGCGGTGTCGGTCACCCTCTCGGCCCTGTGCATCCTGTTCGGTCGGCGGCTGCTCGCCCACATCGATGCAGCGCACCCGGATGCCGCCGACGAGGGCGCAGCGGTCCTGGTGGGCGACGCGGCCTAAGCCCCGCCCACCGCCTCGACCACGGCTCTCGCGCCGGGGACCGACATGACGATCGAGTAGTGATCGACGTGCGGCACCCGGCGCGTCGTCGTGAGGGCGGGGTGGGCGCGGACGATCGCGTCGAGGTCGGGGTACAGCCCGGGGACCTCGCCCCGCAGTCCCCGCTCCGCCGAGAGCAGCGCGGTGGGTCGCGGCATCCGTTCCCTCGCCCGGGCGATCGTGGTGCCGGTGTTCTGGTCGATCGAGTCGGCCTCCACGGTGGCGAAGGTCGTCGCCGGGCGCAGCTCCGGGGGCGTGCCGCGCAGGTCGTAGGCGAAGTAGGCGTCGAGCAAGGGATCCTCCCGTCCCGCGAAGGCCGGATGCGCCCGCCAGAAGTCCCGATACGCGGTGGGCGTGTCGAAGCGCATGTCCAGTCGCGCGGCGGTGGGGCCGAGGACGTGTCGGACCGCCGCGCGGGGGTCCATTCCGGGCGGAAGGTCGAGCGGCAGGCCCCCGTCGACGAGGAGGACCCTCTCGACCCGGTCCGGATGCCGGTCCGCGAGCACCAGCGCGATGAAAGCGCCCATCGAGTGCCCGACGACGACCGCACGGTCGATGCCTTTCGCGTCCAGGACGGCGACGAGGTCGTCGGCGTGCCGAGCGAGGCCGGTGGGGGCGGACGGTTGTGAGGGTTCTGCCGGCGCTGGCGATGGTGCATGGGCGGACGGATCTGCCGGTTCTGCTGCGGGGCCGGTCGGGTGACCCGGTTCTCTCACGACGGCGGCGGGGCCGGCATCCGTTCCCGGAACCAGCGCGGTGCTGCGGCCCCGGCCGCGCAGATCCGGCGCGATCAGCCGAGCGGACGTCTCCCGTGCCACCCACGACCATGCCAGGTGCGACGCCGTGACGCCGTGCACGAGCAGCCAGGGTGTGCCCTCGGCATCCGGATGCCATTCCCCCACCCGCAGGGTTCCTCCGGGGACGGGGACGTCGGTGGTGAGGGGGGCGGGTGCCGGGGCGTCCTCGCCCCGGAGATCGGCGTCGCACATGAGGGAATGCTGGCACGGGGAGTGTGGGATCGCGCGGTGCGCGGGCTTTATGGGGCGGGGGTCGTGCGCGTTAGGCGGCAGCGATCCGCGGGGCGTGCCGACGGAGGATCGCGCGAGACGTGCCCGCGGGGGGATGGTGCACGCGTCATCCGCGCAATGTTTCGCGGGGGTCATGCGCGCGGGGTCGCTCACCGTCGCTGTCGGCCGCTACACGCGAATCCCCCCGTGCAGCCGGGCCATCGGGCCGACATCGGCACCCCGATCACGGGGGTCCACGTCGCCGAATTACCCTCCGACCGGCTCTTCCGGTCGATGTCGGAGGTCCGCGATACCTTCCTCTCATGACCGATTCGCGCACGATTACCGACCGGCATCAGCCGGTCGTCGAGGCGCGCTTCTTATCCTCAGGTCAGGGTTATGACCCGTTTCCGGATGCCGTTCTCCCCCTTTACGGCGGACTCGACGCACCGCCTCCCGACCCCGACGATCTGCGACTCGACATCGACACGGCGTGGGCATTGCAGTGGGGCGTCGAGGAATCGATGTGGCCGGATCTCGATACGGAGTGGCCGGTCAGTCACGATCTCGGTGCGTCCACGGCCGCGGGCGAGACAGTCGGATCGGGCGCCCTGACGGGCACCGGTTCCCCCTCCGCACTCTTCCCCCCTGCTGATCCCGCTTCCTTCGATGGCCCCGTGTCGCCCGAGACGCGGCTCGCGGCGCTCGATGCCGTCGCGACCGACCGTCGCCGCGCCAGCGCCGAGGAGTACAGCCTGATCGCGCAGATCCTCGACGATGCCGTCGCCACGCCCGAGCCCTGGGCGGGCGCCGACCCCACGCTGGATCTCGCGTGGGACGATGCGCGAGGCCGCTCCGTCGCGGCCGTCCGACGCGACCGTCTCGACATGGCGGAGCGAGCCGCGGTCGCCGAGATCGCCGTGCGTCTGCGCCTGTCCGAGCAGACGGTGCGCGTCCGCGCGGGCCAGGCGCGGACCCTCCAACAGCGCAGTCCGGTGACGTGGCGGACGTTCGTCGAGGGCCGCACGTCGGAACGCCACGCCGTCGAGACCGCTCGTCTCGCCTCATCGCTCCCCCACGATGACGCCGAGTCGTGGAAGGCGTTCGACGTCGGTGCAGCCGACCGGGCGTCGCGTCTGACACCAGCCCGCTTCGCGGTCTCCGCTCGGGCGCTGCGCGAACGCGTTCACGCTGAGTCGCTCGAGATGCGGCACCGCCGCGCGGCGCGTGACCGCGGGGTCTGGATCACCGCCGAGCTCGACGGCATGGCCACGCTCAGCGCACTGATGCCCGCCGACCGCGCGTACGCGGCGATGTCGACACTCGATCGAGCCGCGCGACACCTTGCGACCGCGTCCGACGAAGACCGCACTCTCGCCCACCTCCGGGCCGACGTCATGGCCGACCTCCTGGCGTCTCCTCCCGATGATTGCAAGACCGTCGCGACGGCGGTATCACCTTTCGCGGCCACCTCCACGATGCCCGGAGCTCCCCCCGCGACCACCTCCGCGACCGGCAGCACCGCACCGTCGGCCAGCCCGGCACCCACGACCAGCCGCAAACCCGTGACCAGTCGCGAACCCACGACCACCCCCACACCCGCAGGCAGCTCCCCGCACGAGAGCAGCTCTCCACCCGCAGGCCGCTCCCCGCACGAGAGCAGCTCTCCACCCGCAGGCCGCTCCCCGCACGTGAGCAGCTCTCCACCCGCAGGCGGCTCCCCGCACGTGAGCAGCTCGCCACCCTCGACCAGCAACGCTTCCCCACTCGAGCGCACCAGTGGTCCTCCTCGACCCGGCGGTTCGCCCCCGCGCTCGCGCCCCGGGGCGGCGTCCATCGTCGTCACCGTGCCGGCGCTCACACTGCTCGGCGTGGATGACGAACCCGCCGTGCTCGACGGCTACGGGCCGATCGACCTCGACACCGCGCGTCGGCTCGCCGGCGACTCCGCGACCTGGACGAGGGTGCTCACCCACCCCCTCACGGGCGCGCCGCTCGCTCTCGACCGCACGTCCTACCGCGTCACGGCGGCGCTGCGCCGGTGGCTGGGCGTCACCTCGCCCACGTGCGTGTTCCCCGGATGCGGACGAGCCGCGCGCGGCTGCGACATCGACCACCTCACGGCGTGGGCCGACGGGGGCGTGACCGACGCCGACAATCTCGAGCCCGAGTGCCGACATCACCACCGCCTGCGTCACGAGACGAAGTGGACGCCCGTGCGCGATCCCGCCAGCGGCGACGTCCGATGGCGATCACCTCTCGGCCACGAAACCGACGTCGATCCCGCCCCGTTCTGACCGAGCAGTCACCCCTCGGCCACGAAACCGACGTCGATCCCGCCCCGTTCTGACCGAGCAGTCACACGCGACGTGGCGCGACATCCGCCACCCGCTCGACCAGCACTTCCCACAGCTGCTCGAACCGCGCGTTCCACGGGGTCGCGAATGCGTCCGTACGCCACCGCCGCTGCACCTCGTCGAGGGTCACCCATTCGGCATCCTGGACCTCTTCCGGGTCCGGCGTAGGTGCAGGCTCCCCCTCGATCGGCGCAACCCACAGGTCGAAGAGCGCGCGTTCCTCGATCACGCGGCCCACCAGCACGAGATCGTCGGGCGCCACGCGCAGGTCGGTCTCCTCCGCCAGTTCGCGCACGGCCCCGGTCCGGCTGGATTCGCCGCGCAGAGCGCTCCCGGCCGGGAACTCCCACGCGAGCGGGTAGTCCTTACCCTCCGCGCGCAGACTCACCAGCACCCGCCCCGTCGTCGACACCAGACAGACGGATGCCACGATATGAAACGATCCCGCCGCGACCGGCCCATCGCCCCGGCGGTGCAGGGCACCCGTCGGCGTTCCCTGGATGTCCGTCACATCCCACATCTCGTCGTCCGCCATCACGCCCCCCTCTCGATGCGCGCGCGTGCGCATCGACTTCATCATGTCGATGAGCGGCGTGCGGAGGACAGGCCTTGCCACGCGTGTCGACTGCGACCTCGACCCGAGCAGGGGCGCATCCACCGCCCCCGCTCACTCGACCGAGACGCGCCCCACCCCGCCCCAGACGCCCGACCGAGACGCGTCCCACCCTGCCTCAAACAGCGGCGCCGGATACGCGAAACGCCCGACCAGAGTCTCGCCTGATCGGGCATTTCTGCGGTGGTGCACCCCCTGGGACTCGAACCCAGAACCCACTGATTAAGAGTCAGTTGCTCTGCCGATTGAGCTAGAGGTGCGTTCCGTTCGGCGGGAAAATCCCTCTCCGCGCCGAGGAACGACATTACCAGGCGTGACGCGAACGCGCCAAATCGGGCCGGGAGCGCCGGTTATCCTGGAGCCGTGTCCCGCATCGAAGAGCCCGCCGCGCCCCTCGCGGACCTGACCGACGATCTCGCACTGGCCCTCCGCCTGGCCGACGCCGCCGACGCGGTGGCCATGCAGTCGTTCGACGCAGCAGACCTGCGTATCGACACCAAACCCGACCGCACCCACGTCACCGAGGCCGACCTGGCGACCGAGCGCGCCATCCGCCAGATCCTGGATGCCGAGCGCCCCGGCGATTCCGTCCTGGGCGAGGAGTACGGAACCTCCGGCGACACCTCGCGCCGGTGGGTCATCGACCCGATCGACGGCACCCACAACTACATGCGCGGCATCCCCGTATGGGCGACGCTCATCGCCCTGACCGTCGACGGGGTCGCGCAGGTCGGAGTCGTCAGCCAACCGGCGCTCGGACGACGCTGGTGGGCGGCCGTCGGCCACGGTGCCTGGACCACCACCGCCACCGGTGACACCCGGCGCCTGCACGTGTCGCGGATCGACGACGTCGCGGCATCCAGCATCAGCTTCCAGAGCATCGAGCAGTGGGATGACGTCGACCTCGTCCCCACGCTCCAGAGACTCACCCGCGCGGTCTGGCGCGACCGCGGGTATGGCGATGCCCTGCCCTACATGTGGCTCGCCGAGGGGCGCCTCGAACTCGTCGCCGAGTTCGGCGTCAAAGAGTACGACATCGCCGCGATCGCGCCGATCGTCCGCGAAGCCGGCGGCCGGTTCACCGCGTTCGACGGCTCCGACCGCCTCGACGCCGAGTCGTCCCTCGCGACCAACGGCATCCTGCACGACGACTTCCTGCGACTCCTGCACGAGGAGGACGCCCGATGACCGCGCTCCAGAACAACGGATGCCGGCCGCCCACCGCCCGCGGGGATCTCCGCCGTACGACGAGACGCGCGGCTGCGGCGGCAGCCGCCGCCATGGTCGCCGTCCTCGCGCTGGCCGGGTGCGCGGCATCCGCGACGCCCGACACCGCCCCCAGCGTCGCCCCCACCGCCGAGGGCCCCACCATCGCGGCCCCCGACACCACCGCCACCCCGCCGTCCGAGGCCCAGGACGTCGAGCCCACGTGCGAGAACATCATCCCGCAGGCGACGGCCGACGACTTCGCGAGCCTGGGGTGGACCTTTCAAACCGAGCCGTTCCGCATCGGTGCCGAGACGCTGGACGACGGCATCCAGTGCAAGTGGGGCGACACGAACATCGCGTCCGACCGCGTGCAGATCTTCGGGTGGGCCGTCATCGACGCCGACGACGCGGCCAAAGCGCAGAAGGACCTCGTCGCCGCCGGCTGGAAGATCGAGAAGGCCGACGAGGGCACGTATGTCACCGAGAACCCCGAGTGGCTCGGGGGACGCGGCGTCGACGGTTACGGCCTGACCTACCTGTTCGGCGACGGCTGGGTCAAGCTCGCCGATACCAAGCAAAGCCTCGTCCTGGTCGAGGGCCCGCAGTAGCCGAGGCCGCCGCCCCCGACCTCACCGGTACGGGTTGACGGCTCCCGCGTCGCGACCGGCCGCGAGCCCCTCGTCCCAGGCGTCGCCGCGCGCCTCGAGGCCGCGCCACAGCTCGTCCACCTGCAGCACGCGCTGCGCGAAGGCCACCCAGTCGCTCCACGCGCCCTCGACCGCGCCGCCCCCCGCGCGATCGGCGCCGTCGCCTGCTCGGTCGGCGCCGTCGCCTGCTCGGTCGGCGCCGTCGCCTGCTCGGTCGGCGCCGTCGCGCTGGTGCCCGACGCGCCCGACCGCCTCGCGCCCGACGACGCGCCACCGCGCCGACTCCGGCACGGCGTCGAGGTGGAAGGGACCGATGTCGATACGACGGCTGCGAGGGTCGGGCATCCCCCGACGCTAGCGGGACGCGCATGCCGGAGCGCGTAGGCTCGACCCTCGTGGCTATCGGCGCGACCATTCACACGTTCACCGTGCAGCTCTCCGACGTCGATCGCGGCGTCTACGACGAGCTGCAGCTCCGCGTCGCGCGGCATCCGTCCGAGACGGCGCCGTACATGCTCACGCGCGTGCTGGCGTACTGCCTCGAGTTCGAGGAGGGGATCGCCTTCAGCGAGGGCGTCGCCGCGACGGACGAACCCGCCGTGATGGTCAAAGACCTGACCGGGGCCCTGGTCGCCTGGATCGAGGTGGGGGCTCCGGATGCCGCCCGCCTGCACACCGGCTCCATGAAGGCGCAGCGCGTCGCCGTCTACACGCACCGCGACCCCGAGAAGGTGGCCGCCGCCTGGGCCGGCAAGCGCATCCACCGCGCCGCCGAGGTGCAACTGCACAGCTTCGAGCCGGGGTTCGTCGAGCGCCTCTCGGACGCGATCGAACGACGCAACACCGCGACCCTCACCCGCACCGAGGGCCGCGTGTACCTCGAGCTCAACGACGCATCGGGCGACAGCGAGATCCACACGCGCAGCGCGGATTGACCCCTGACCACCCGACCGGGCACGGGCTGAAACGAAGAAAGCCCCCGCCCCCGCCGAAACGGGCGGGGACAGGGGCTTTCTCACGTGACGACGACTCGTGGAGCTGGGGGGAATCGAACCCCCGTCCAACGCTGGGTCTCCGCGTTTTCTCCGGGCGCAGTCTGTGCAGACGTTCTGCTCGGCCCCGACCTTTGTCACAGACACCTAAGTCGACAGGCCCAGCCTGGGAAAAGTCCCGCGTGACGTCCAGACGCCATCACGCAGCAAGACCCCTAAATGACGCCAGGATCCGTGGCGGGGTCACACACGGTCTGACGGACTATCGGGCTCGCTTACGCAGCGAGGGCGAAGTCAGTGCGCTTAGCATTGGCACTTATTGTTTTGCAGGGAGCGTTTACGAGATAACCCCACATCCTCGGCCCGCTTCTCGCGGGTTCGCAGGCGCTGTCGAAACCGATCAGCCCCGAGAACTCCGTGAAGGAGCGGTCGTCGTCACGCTGTTGAATTACCAACCCGGATGCCGAAGCACCCGAGCATCACAGCCTACAACGAATCGCGGGGCGACGTATTCCCCGAGGGCGGGCTCGTCGTAGGCTCACGCCATGAGCGATGTCGTCATCACCGTCCGGGGAGAGAGCCACGTCCGCGTCCGCGCCGAAGAGGCGGCGGTGCGCGTCACCGTGTCCACCGACGGCCCCTCGCGCGGGCCGGTCGTCGAGCGCGCCCAGGAGCGGGCGACGACCATCCAGGACGGACTCGTCGCGCACCTGCGCTCGGGCGAGGTATCGGAATGGTCGAGCGCGCGCGTCTCGGTGTGGTCGGACCGCCCGTGGAACAACGAGGGCGCCCAGCTCCCCCTGGTGCACCACGCGAGCGTAGAGGTGTCGGCCACCTTCACCGACGCGGGAGCGCTGTCGTGGTGGCTCGGCGACGTGGCCGAGTCCGACGACGTCCAGGTGACCGCGGTCGAGTGGCGCCTGTCGCCCGAGACCCGCGCGCGCGTCGAGCGCGAGGTCGCCGCCGAAGCGGTGCACGTCGCGGTCGAGCGGGCCGCTGCCTATGCGGACGCGCTGGGGCTGGCATCCGTCGCCGCCGTCGAAATCGCGGATGCCGGACTCCTCGGCGCCCGCGCCGAGGCACCCACTCCCCTGGGTGCGCGGATGATGGCCGCGTCGGTGGGAGGGGGTCCGTCGTTCAGCCTGCAGCCGCCCGAGATCGACGTGACGTCGGTCGTCGAGGGACGCTTCCGGGCCGAGTGAAGGGGGCTTACTCGCCGAGACGGTTCTTGGTCCGCATGGCGCGCTCGGCCTCGCGCTTGTCCTCGCGCTCGCGGATCGTCTGACGCTTCTCGAACTCGCGCTTGCCCTTGGCGACCGCGATCTCGACCTTGGCCCGGCCGTCGAGGAAGTACAGCCGCAGCGGCACCAAGGTGTAGCCCCCGGCCGCGACGGCGTGCGAGAGCTTGACAATCTCTTCTTTGTGCAGCAGCAGCTTGCGCGTGCGCTTGGCCGAGTGGTTCGTCCAGTGCCCCTGCGAGTACTCGGGAATGTGCACGGCGTCGAGGAAGGCCTGGCCCCCGTCGATGTAGGCGTAGCCGTCGGTCAGGTTGGCACGCCCCTGCCGCAGCGACTTCACCTCGGTGCCGGTGAGCACCAGGCCCGCTTCGTACGTCTTCTCGATGGCGTAGTCGTGGCGCGCCTTCTTGTTCGACGCGATCAGCTTCTCACCCTGCTCACGAGGCATGGTGCCACCTCCTCATGATCATGGGCACACAGAGCCTTACAGTCTACCCGACGCGCGGCCCGCGCGGATCACGCGCGGAGCCAGCGCCGGATCGCGAAGCTCGCGCTGAGGGCGGCGAGGATCACGCCGATGACCACGATCACCGGGATGACGAACGCCACATCGCCCAGGTCGACCCACGAGGTGATGAACGCGACGCTCCCCCGCAGGTACTGGTCGACGCCGACACCGACGATCGCCCAGACGGCGACGCTGGCCAGGGCGGAACCGACGAGGGCCGCGAGCACGCCCTCGACCACGAACGGCGTTTGGATGAAGCGATTGGACGCCCCCACCAGTCGCATGATGCCGAGCTCGCGGCGGCGGGCGAAGGCCGACAGACGAATGGTGGTCGCGATGAGCAGCACGGCGGCGATGAGCATGAGTCCGGCGATCCCGACCGCGACGTAGGTGGCGACCGTCAGCGCCTGGAACAGCGGTTCGAGATACTGCAGCTGGTCGTCGACGGACTCGACGCCCACCTGTCCTCCGAATGCCTCGGCGATCACGTCGGACTGGCTCTGATCGACCAGATTGATGTTGAACGTCGCGTTGAACTGATCCGCCGTCACCACACCGACGATGTCCTCGGGCAGCTGCTGCTTGGCGTTCTCGAACACCTCGTCGCTGGTGAGGAAGGTGTAATCGCGGATCAGCGGCGCCAGAGCAGAGCCGTCGAGCGTGGCGCGCACCTGGTCGATCTCGTCCTGCGACGCCGCCGCGCCCGCGGTGCATGTCGGCGCGTTCGACGACGTCGCGCACATGAACACCGACACCTGCGCCCGGTCGGACCAGTACGACTGCATCTTGCCGATCTGCATCTGCATGAGCATGGCCGCGCCGACGAAGGTCAGGGACACGAACGTGACGAGGATGACCGAGATCACCATCGAGGCGTTGCGTCGCAGACCCGTGAAGGCCTCCGACAGGATGAGCCCGAGCCTCATGACGTGGGCCCCACTTCGTCGTTGCGGTCCTTCGAGCGTCCGAGGCCGAGCCGGTCGGCCACGCCCAGTGCCTCCACATCGGGAGTGCTCACGGGGATGGAACGGGTGTTCGTGCCCGGCTCGCGCGGCTGTTCGGCCGGCGGGGTGGTCACGGAGGGGACGGATGCCGCGGCATCCGGCGTCCGCGCCGGGCGAACAGCCTCGGCCGGACGCGTCACGGCGTCAGCGGCCGACGCGGCGGGGCGCGCCTCGGCGCGCGGCAGCGGCTCGACCGGACCGGTCAGTCCGGTCACCTCGCGCTGCACCTCGAGCACCGCGGTCAGCGCGGCCACCGCGGCGGCGCCGCGCTCGATCTCGGGCGCGAGACGCGGCAGGCTCGCCGTGTCGCCGTACCCGCCGTGGCGCTCGTCGCGCACCATCTCGCCGCCGCGCAGCTCGATCACGCGCCGCTGCATCTGATCGACGAAGCCGGCCTCGTGGGTGGCCATGACCACCGTCGTCCCGCCGGCGTTGATGCGCGCGAGCAGGCGCATGATGTCGATCGACGTGCCGGGGTCGAGGTTTCCGGTCGGCTCATCGGCGAGGAGCACCTGCGGACGGTTCACCAGGGCGCGGGCGATGGCGACGCGCTGCTGCTCCCCGCCGGACAGCTCGTGCGGCAGACGCTTCTCTTTGCCGTCGAGACCGACGAGCGCGAGCACCTCGGGCACGGCCTGCTGGATGAACCCGCGCGAGGCGCCCGTGACCTGCAGGGTGAAGGCGACGTTCTGGTGCACGCTCTTGTTCGGCAGCAACCGGAAGTCCTGGAACACCGAGCCGATGTGACGCCGGAAGTACGGCACCTTGCGGTTCGACAGCGTCCGCAGGTCGCGGCCGAGCACGACGACGCGCCCTTCGCTGGGGGTCTCGGCCCGCAGGATCAGCTGCAGGCAGGACGACTTGCCCGAACCCGAGGCTCCGACGAGGAAGACGAACTCCCCGCGCTGCACCTCGAAATCCACGGCGTTCAGGGCGGGCTTCGCGGTGCCGCGATACCGCTTGGTGACGTTCTCGAACCGGATCATGGCTCGACGAGCCTAAGCGCGGGTCCCTGTCGCGCCGTCAGGACGCGCCGTGTCGCGGAACGGAGAAAGCCCCGTGGATGCCGGGGGTCCGGCATCCACGGGGCTCTCTCGAACCCGACGACGGTCAGTCGTCGTCGTCCTTGCGCTTTCGCCAACGGATGCCGGCGGCGATGAGGCCGTCGAGGTCGCCGTCGAACACGACGGCGGGGTTGCCGACCTCGTAGCCGGTGCGGAGGTCTTTGACGAGCTGCTGACCGTAAAGGAAGTAGGAGCGCATCTGGTCGCCCCAGCTCGCGGTGATCGTACCCGCGAGCTCCTTCTTCTTCGCCGCCTCTTCTTCGCGCTTGAGCAGCAGCAGGCGCGTCTGCAGCACGCGCATGGCCGCGGCGCGGTTCTGGATCTGCGACTTCTCGTTCTGCATCGACACGACCAGTCCCGTGGGGAGGTGCGTGATGCGTACGGCGGAGTCGGTCGTGTTGACGGACTGGCCGCCGGGGCCGGAGGAGCGGAAGACGTCGACGCGGATGTCGCCCTCGGGCACGTCGACCTCGACCGCTTCTTCCATCACGGGGATGACCTCGACCGCGGCGAAGCTGGTCTGGCGCTTGTCGGCGCCGCCGAACGGACTGATGCGCGCGAGACGGTGCGTGCCGGCCTCGACCGACAGGGTGCCGTAGGCGTAGGGCACGTCGACTTCGAACGTGGCCGACTTGATGCCGGCGCCCTCGGCGTAGGACGTGTCCATGACCTTGACGGGGTACTTGTGCCGCTCGGCCCAGCGCAGGTACATGCGCAGGAGCATCTCGGCGAAGTCGGTCGCGTCGTCGCCGCCGGCGCCGGAGCGGATGGTGACCACCGCGGAGCGCGGGTCGTACTCGCCGTCGAGCAGCGTCTGCACCTCGAGCTGACCGATGACGTCCTTCAATGCGGCGAGCTCGCGGCGGGCCTCTTCGGCCGACTCGTCGTCATCCATCTCGATCGCGAGCTCGACGAGCACCTCGAGGTCGTCGAGGCGCTGCTCGATCTCGGAGACGCGCTTGAGCTCGGCCTGACGATGGCTCAGGCGGCTGGTCACCTTCTGGGCGTTCTCGACGTCGTCCCAGAGGTCGGGGGCACCGGCTTCTTGGCTGAGGCGTTCGATGTCGGCGGTGAGTGCGTCGACGTCGACCACGGCCTGGATGTCGGCGAAGGTCGAGCGCAGCGCCTGGATGTCGGCGGTCAAATCGAGTTCGAGCATGAGACATCAAGCCTATCGTGGACACGGTGACAGCCGACTCTCCCCGGAACGTGCTGGTGCGCTTCGCACCGATGATCTACGGCCCGACGCTGCTGTTCGCGCTCGGCGAGGGCGCCGTCATCCCCCTGATCCCGGTGATCGCGAACCGCCTCGGCGCCGACGTCGCCGTCGCCGCCCTCGTCGCCGCGGCCCTGGTCGTCGGGCAGCTGTGCGGCAACATCCCCGCGGGGTGGGCGGTCGCCCGCTTCGGCGAGCGCGTCACGATGGGGGTCGCCGGCATCGTCGTGCTGGCGGGACTGCTGGGGATCGTCGTCGCGCCGTCCCTGGCGTTCTTCGCGGCGGCGGTGTTCCTCATCGGCTTCTGCGCGGCCGCGTTCGCGCTCGCCCGTCACTCGTTCATGACGACGCGGGTACCGCTCGCCTTCCGCGCGCGGGCGCTGTCGCTGCTGGGCGGGACGTTCCGGCTCGGCATGTTCGTCGGCCCGTTCGTCTCGGCGGCGCTGCTGGGACTGTTCGGCACCGAGACGGCATCCATCGTCTTCTTCGCCGTATGCCAGGTGGCGACGATCCTGCTGGTGTTCCTGGGGCCCGACCCCGAGAAGGCCGTGCCCGTGAGCGCTCCCCCTCGACGCGGCGACGGCGACTCCCGCGAGGCCGAGGACACCGGCGAGGCCGTCACCGGCGCGATTCCCACCGTCGAGCGCGTGGGCGTCTTCCGCACGATGTGGCGGTTCCGCGGGGTGCTGGCCCGGCTCGGCCTGGCCGCGGCCTCGCTGTCGGCCGTGCGCTCCGCGCGGCAGGTCGTGCTGCCGCTGTGGGGGGTGTCGCTCGGACTGGATGCCGGCACGATCGCCGTGGTCGTCGGGGTGTCGGGGGCGATCGATTTCGCCCTGTTCTACGCCAGTGGGCAGGTGATGGACCGCTTCGGTCGCCTGTGGGCGGCGCTGCCGGCGATGGTGCTCATGGGGGCGGGGTTCTTCGCCCTGTCCGTCACCCACGATCTGGGGTCCGCGGCCATGTGGTACGGCATGTTCGCCGCGGTGCTGGGCGTCGGAAACGGCCTGTCCAGCGGCATCCTGCTCACCCTCGGCGCCGACATCGCCCCGCCCGACGAGCCGGCGGCGTTCCTGGGCTCGTGGCGGACGCTGACGGATGCCGGCGGCGCGGTCGCGCCGCTGATCGTGTCGGCGGTGACGGCGGTGGCGTCGCTGTCGATCGGGGTGGCGGCGATGGGCGTGATCGCCCTGCTGGGCGCGGCGGGGTTCATCCGCTGGGTCCCGCGCTACGTCCCGCGCCCGCGCCCGTCGCCCGACCCCGCGTGAGTCGCCGGGAATCGTCGCTTCCGCGCGTCGGGGGGCGACAGATCCTGGCGACTCGCGCGAGGGTCACGCCGAGACGCGGATGAGCACCTTGCCGGTCGCGCCCTGCTCGACCGCGTCGTGGGCGGCGGCGGTGTCGGCCAGGTCGAAGAAGGTCAGCGGCAGGCCCGCGTCCTCGCCCACGGGCAGGGCGCCGTCGGCGACCGCGGCGGCCACGTCCTCGGCGGCCGCGGCGAGCGCCCGCTCCCCCACCGTGTACAGCAGCAGACCCTGCCAGCGGACGTTCTTCGCGAAACTCTCGCGCACCGCCGCGGTGAACTGCGCCCCGCCGTTGTCGGCGTAGTAGCCCACGGTGCCGCCGTTGGCGATCACCGCGACGTCGAGAGCGGCGTTGTCGGCGATGGCGACCTCGACGATGTGCTCGACGCCGTCGGGAGCGATCTCGCGGATGCCGTCGGCCAGCGCGTCGCTCGGGTACTGCAGAACGTGGTGGGCGCCGGCCGCGCGCGCGAGCGCTTCTTTCTCGTCGCTGCTCACCGTCGCGATGACCGTCGCACCGGCCCAGGCGGCGAGCTGGATGGCGGCGTGACCCACGGCGCCGGCCCCGCCCTGCACGAGCACCGTCCGCCCCGAGAGGGCCCCGGGTGCCAGGCGCGACGGGCCGTCCTCGTGCACGGTGAGCGCGCGGTGCGCGGTCATCGCGGGAACGCCCAGGCTCGCGCCGAGCTCGAACGAGGCGTCGTCGGCGAGGGGCACGGCGCGCTCGGCGGGCAGCACCGAGTACTCCGCGGCCGTTCCGGTGGGACGCTGGTGCGCGGCGAGGTAGACCCACACCCGCTGACCGACCGACAGCGACGTCACGCCGGAGCCGACGGCATCCACGATCCCCGCCCCGTCCTGGTTGGGCGTGACCTCGTCGAACGCAAGAGGACGACCCGTGGTCGCGCGCGCCTTCCAATCGGTCGGATTGACCCCCGACACCACGACGCGCACGCGCACCTCCCCCGGGCCGGGCTCGGGAAGCGGGCGCTCGACGAGCGAGAGGACGGAGGAATCACCGGGCTGGGAGTACGAGATCGCCTTCATGCCTGAGAACAAGGGGATCGGCTCCGCAGGAATTCCCTCGACCGGCGCAGAACCGGACGGCCGCATTGACGGCTCGTTCACATCGAGCGCTCCACCGGGCACCTTTAGACTGATCCCACTCGCGGGAGTGGTGAAATCGGCAGACACGCAGGATTTAGGTTCCTGTGCCTTCGGGCGTGGGGGTTCAAGTCCCCCCTTCCGCACGGTCGATGCGTCGCCGCACCGACACCCCCACCGAAACCAGCACCGACTCTCACCCGACGGGACCGTTGTGATCCACACCACCGCTGCGCTGCTCCCGTGGCTCGACCCCGCCACGATCATCACCAACTCGCAGCCGTGGGCCCTGCTGGTGGTCTGCTTCATCATCTTCGCCGAGACCGGCCTGCTGATCGGGTTCCTGCTGCCCGGCGACACCCTGCTGATCATGGCGGGCCTGCTGTCGCACTCGACGCCCGCCGCGCCCAACGGGGTGTTCGGCCTGAACGCCTGGTGGGTGGCCCTGGCCATCGGTGTCGCGGCGTTCATCGGCGGTGAAGTCGGGTACTTCATCGGCCACAAGGCCGGGCCCTCGATCTTCGAGCGCAAGGACTCCGGGATCTTCAGCCGCAAGAACGTCGAACGCACGAACGCGTTCTTCGAGCGCTTCGGCGGGCTGACCGTGATCCTGGCCCGCTTCGTGCCGATCGTGCGCACGTTCGCCCCGATCGCCGCGGGCGTGGGGCACATGCCGTGGCGCAAGTACACGCTGTACAACTTCATCGGCGCCGTCGTGTGGGGCATCGGCCTGACGATGATCGGCTACGCGGTCGGGTACATCCCGTTCATCCGCGACATCGTCACCGAGTACATCGACGTCATCCTGCTCGCCGCTGTCGCCGGCACGGTGCTCTTCATCGCGATCCACTACTTCCGCGAGCGGGCCGCCGCCAAGCGCGAGGGCGCGGTGACCGCCGCGGAAGCGCGGGCGCTCACGCTCGACGCCAAGACCCTCGAAGAGGGCGACCAGCCCGCTCGGTGAGTCGGCCGCGCCGGCTCACGACGCTTTCGAGGACTTCTTCTTCGCGGGGGCTTTCGTCTTCGGCGCGTCCTCGGTCCGGGCCGCGCGCGCGGCGCGGCTGCGCTCGACGCTCGCGCGCAGGGCCTCCATCAGGTCGATGACCTCGCCGCCGTCGTCCTCCTCGGTCTTGCCGAAGGTGGCATCGGTGTCGAGGGCGTCGCCCTGCTCCAGCTTCGCGTCGATGAGCGTGCGCAGTTCCTGCTGGTACTCGTCGGTGAACTCCTCGGGGTCGAAGTCCTTCGAGAAGCTGTCGACCAGGGATGCCGACATCTCGAGCTCCTTCGCCGAGATCCGCACGCTCTCATCCAGCGCCGGGAAAGCGGCCTCGCGCACCTCGTCCGCCCACAGCAGCGTCTGCAGCACGAGCACGTCGCCGCGCACCCGCAGGGCGGCCAGGCGCGTCTTCTGCCGCAGCGAGAACCGCACGATCGCCGTTCGCTCGGTCTGCTCCAGCGTCTTGCGCAGCAGCACGTACGCCTTGGGCGACGACGAATCGGGCTCGAGGTAGTACGCCTTGTCGAGGGTGAGCAGATCGACCTGGTCGCTCGGCACGAACTCGACGACCTCGATCTCGCGGCTGCGCTCGCTGGGCAGCGACGCGAGGTCGTCCTTGGTCAGCACGACCGTCTGCTCGCCGTCGTCGTAGGCCTTGTCGATGTCGGCGTACGGCACGACCTCCCCGTCGATCTCGCAGATGCGCTGGTACCGGATGCGTCCGCCGTCGGCGTTGTGCACCTGATGCAGCGACACATCGTGATCCTCGGTCGCGGAATACACCTTCACCGGCACGTTGACGAGTCCGAACGTCAGGGCGCCCTTCCAGATCGATCGCATGCGCCCAGTGAACACCGAAAAGGGCCGGGATGCCGAGGGGCTTGTGCCCGGGGCGTCCGTCCCGGTGACCGAGCCCGTCGAAGCCGCCTGACCCGCGCCGGACGCCAGCCCTCGGCATCCGGGGCCTCCCGCGCCCTACGCTGGGGCGATGACCGAGCAGACGGTGCGCATCGCGGGCCGCCGCCTGCGCCTGTCCAACCTCGACAAGGTGCTGTACCCCGAGACCGGGACCACCAAGGGCGAGGTGATCGACTACTACTCGCGCATCGCCCCCCTGCTGCTCCCGCACGTCGCGGACCGCCCGCTCACCCGCAAGCGCTGGCCGGACGGCGTCGGCACCGAGGCGGAGCCCGGGCAGCCGTTCTTCGCGAAGGCGCTCGAGCCGGGGGCTCCGGCGTGGGTGCGGCGGCATCCGATCGATCACTCCTCCGGGGCGAAGGACTACCCCGTCGTCGACGACCTGCCCGCCCTCGTCTACCTGGCGCAGGTCGCGAGTCTCGAGCTGCACGTGCCCCAGTGGCGCTTCACCCCGGACGGCGCGCGGCAGAACCCCGACCGTCTGGTGCTCGACCTCGACCCCGGTCCGGGCGTGGGCCTGGCCGCGTGCGCCGAGGTCGCGCGGTGGGCGCGCGACATCCTGCGCGACATCGGCCTCGACCCCCTGCCCGTGACGAGCGGCAGCAAGGGTATCCACCTGTACGCCCGGCTCGACGGCGGCCGCTCCAGCGACGACGTGAGCGCCGTGGCGAAAGAACTCGCGCGCGCGATCGAGGCCGATCATCCCGATCTCGTCGTGAGCCAGATGGCCAAGTCCGCGCGCGACGGCAAGGTGTTCATCGACTGGAGCCAGAACAACGGCGCGAAGACGACGATCGCCCCGTACTCCCTGCGGGGGCGCGCGCGACCGACGGTGGCCGCCCCGCGCACGTGGGATGAACTCGACGAGCCCGACCTGCGCCACCTGCTGTTCAGCGAGGTCCTGGAACGGATGCCGATCCTCGGCGACCCGCTCGCGCCCGTCGACGAGGGCCACGGCCCGCTGCGCGCGTACCTCTCCAAGCGCACCGTCGGCCGCACGCCCGAACCGCTTCCCGCCGGCCCGCACGGCGCACCGGCGGGCGAGGGACTCCCCCGCTTCGTCATCCAGGAGCATCACGCCTCGCGGCTGCACTGGGACCTGCGTCTCGAGCGCGACGGCGTACTCGTCAGCTGGGCCGTGCCCCGGGGCGTTCCGCACACGACCGCCAAGAACAGCCTCGCCGTCATGACCGAGGACCACCCCCTGCCGTACCTCGATTTCGCGGGCGAGATCCCCCGGGGCGAGTACGGCGCCGGCACCATGACCGTCTGGGACACCGGCACCTACGAGCTCGAGAAGTGGCGCGACGACGAGGTGATCGCCACCCTCGTGGGCCGCGCCGACGGACCGTTGGGGCGCGTGCGCGTCGCCCTGATCCGCACCGAGGGCCGGGGCGAGAAGTCGCAGTGGCTGCTGCACCGGATGAAGACGGATGCCGCCGGCCGCCCCCAGCGCGACGGCGACCCGGTGGTGGCCCGGGACCACGGGACGGACGGCGCGCGGACTCCCGCGGCTTCGCCCGGGCCCACGCCCGCGGCGCCGACGCCCGCGGCGCCCTCGTCTGCCGAGCCCACGCCCGCGGCGCCCACGCCCGCCGAGCCCACGCCCGCGGCGCCCACGCCCGCCGAGCCCACGCCCGCGGCACCCACGCCCGCCGAGCCCGCGCCCGCGGCACCCACGCCCGCCGAGCCCACGCCCGCGGCACCCACGCCCGCCGAGCTGCGCCCGATGCTCGCCACCTCGGCCACCGCGGGGATCGCCCGCGCCGCCGCCGAGCGGTGGGGCGAGCCCTGGGTCGAGATGAAGTGGGACGGCATCCGGGGCCTGGGAATCTGGGACGGCCACCGACTGCGGCTGCGGTCGCGCAACGGCAACGATCTGAGCGCCACATATCCCGAGCTGACCGGGGTCGACCTGGGGCTCGGGAACCTTCCGGCGGTGGTGGACGGTGAGATCGTGGCGCTCGACGAGCAGGGGCGGCCGAGCTTCCCTCTCCTGCAGAAGCGCATGAACCTCGCGCAACCCCGCGAGATCGATCGCGAGGCCGGGCGGACGCCGGTGCGGCTGTACCTGTTCGACGTGCTGTCGGTGGGCGGGCGGGACGCGGCATCCCTTCCCCTCCGCCAGCGGCGCGACCTGCTCGTGCAGCTCACCGCGGATGCCGGGCCGCCCGTGGTCGTCCCACCGGTCTTCGACGACGTGGATGCCGCCGTCTCGACCAGCGGACGGTTCGGTCTCGAAGGGGTCGTGGTGAAGGACCCGTCGTCGACCTATCGCCGCGGGGTGCGCTCGGAGCACTGGCTGAAGGTGAAGCATTCGCGGACGCAGGAGGTCGTCATCGGGGGGATCCGCCCCGGCAAGGGCAACCGGTCGGGGTCGATCGGATCGCTCCTGGTCGGCGTCCCCACGGACGAGGGGCTGCGCTACGCCGGACGCGTCGGTTCGGGCTTCGGCGAGCAGACCCTGGCGCGTCTGACCGAGATGCTCGAGCCGCTGCGCACCGACGCCGACCCGTTCGTCGGAGTGCCCTCGGCCGACGCGCGCGACGCGCTGTGGGTGCGGCCGGCGCTCGTGGCCGAGGTGGAGTTCGCCGAATTCACCCCCGGGGGCATCCTCCGCCACGCGCGGTGGCGGGGGTTGCGGCCGGACAAAGCGCCCGATGAGGTGGTTCGCGAGGGGTGACACCCCGCGCCACCGGTGGCCCGTGTCGGACGACCCTCAGTCGGCGAGGACGGTCCACTCCCCGAAACGACGGAAGCCCGAGGCGATCGCCAGGGCGACGGATGCCGCGTTGTCGAGCTGGCAGCGGTACTGCGGCTCGTATCCCCGCGCCAGGGCCTCGGCCGACAACGCGCGCACCGTCGCCCGCGCGAGTCCTCGTCCGCGGAACTCGGGCAGGGTGATGACGCCCAGGTCGGCCAGGTGCGTCGCCCCCCAGGGGTACATGCTCGCGGCCGCCACCAGGCGGGTGTCGACGAAGGTGCCGACGACGAGCCAGTGGTCGAGTTCGACGAACGCCTCGTCGAGCTCGTGCTCGGGCGCGGCGGCGACCATGGTCGCGAAGGCCGGCGCGTCGTCGGCCGTGAGCCGCCGCGTGTGGATGCCGTGCGTCTCGGCCGCGACCACCTCCTGCTCCTCGAGCGGCAGGTAGAAGAGATGGTCGGGGTCGTTCAGGGAAACCCCCGCGGCCTCGATGCGCGTCGTGACCTCGTCGGCGGGGATGGTCTCTCCGTCGTCGAGCCCGATCTGCGCGGCGTGATCGGCCGAGACGGCGACGACCGTCGGGCCGTCCTCCACCCGCACCACCGACACCGCGCGGTTCTCGGGCAGTCCGGGATCGACGACGACGAACGCCTCTTCTTCGGGGACGTGGGCCGCCCGTGTGGGCAACCAGTGATCGGTGACGGCAGAAGAGAACATCGCAGACCTTCCGGGGGTGGGCGTCTGACCGCAGGCTACCCGACCGCCCGTCGCCCGCACACGAACTCCCGCCCAACTCCCCGCGACGAGATGACCTCGGGATCCGGTCAGGCGTGGCGCGTGTCGTGCTCGACGTGGCCCGCCGGCTCGAGCTGGAACGTCGAATGCTCGACGTCGAAATGGTCGGCCAGGCACGTCTGCAGCGAGGCGAGGATCGTCGCGGCACGGCCGTCTTCGAGCGCGGCATCCTCGACGATCACATGCGCGCTGAAGACCGGAGCACCGCGGGTGAGCTGCCACACGTGCACGTCGTGCACGTCCACGACGCCGTCGGCCTCGCGCAGGTGCGCGCGGATCTCGGCGACGTGAACCCCGACGGGCGCCGACTCGGTCAGCACGACGACGACCTCGCGCAGCAGACCGACGGCCCGCGGCACGATCATCACCGCGATCAACAGCGAGGCGATGGCATCCGCCCGCGAGAACCCCGTCGCGACGATCACCACGGCCGCGATGATCACCGCGATCGACCCGACCAGATCGCCGAGCACCTCGAGGTAGGCCCCGCGCACGTTGATGCTGCGCTTCTGCGCGCGCCCGAGCAGCCACATCGACACCGCGTTCGCGATCATGCCGACGGTCGCCACGACGAGCATGAGACCGCCCTGCACCTCGGCCTCGGCGGGAGCGAGCAGTCGCTGCACGGCCTCCACGCCCACCCAGGCGCACAGGGCGATCAGGATGACGCCGTTGGCCAGCGCACCGAGCACCTCGGCGCGCTGGTAGCCGAACGTCCGCCGGTCATCGGCCGGGCGCGCGGCGATCGAGGTCGCCACGAGTGCCACGACGAGAGCCGCGGCGTCGGTGAACATGTGCGCGGCGTCCGCCAGGAGCGCGAGCGAGCCGGACAGGATCGCGCCGACGACCTGCACGACCATCACCGTGGCGGTGAGCGTCAGGGCGGTCGCGAGCAGGCGCTTGCTGCTGGCATCGCGGATGCCGCCGGCCGGCGCGTGATCGTGCATGGATCCAGGCTAGGGCGGTCGCGGCGGGGTTCGCGTGCTGCGGGGGCAGTCGGGAATGAGAACCGGTGTCGCTACAGCTGCGTCAGCAGCGGCACCAGCCGCTCGAACGCCCGTGCCCGGTGCGACTGCGCGTTCTTCTCGGCCGCCGTCCACTCCCCCACGGTGCGCTCGGCACCGGCGGGCTGCCCGTCGGGGATGAAGATCGGATCGTACCCGAAGCCACCCGGACCCGCGGGCGCGGTCGCCAGACGACCCGGCCAGCGGCCTTCCACGGTGTCCTCGGTTCCGTCCGGCCGTACGAGCGCGATCACCGACACGAATCGCGCGGTGCGGTGTGGATCGGCGACATCCGACAGCTGGTCCAGCAGCAGCTCGAGGTTGGCCGCGGCATCCTTCTTGTGCCCCGCCCAATACGCCGAGAAGACCCCGGGCGAACCGCCCAGCACGTCCACCGCGACGCCGGAATCGTCGGCCAGCGCGGGCAGTCCCGTGTGCACCGCCGCCGCGCGCGCCTTGATCAGCGCGTTCGCGGCGAATGTCACCCCGTCCTCGACGGGCTCCGGGCCGTCGTATCCGACCACCTCGAGGTCGGGACGCACCTGGGCGACGATCGCCTGGAACTCCTCGACCTTGTGCGGGTTGTGGGTGGCGAGGACGACGCGCGCCATGTCAGCCCTCGAGGGTCGCGGTCTGGATGCCGCGCAGCTCGGCGCAGCCGTTCACGCCCAGCTCGAGCAGACGGTCGAGCTCGGCCTTGTCGAAGGGTGCGCCCTCGGCGGTGCCCTGCACCTCGACGAACAGTCCGCGACCGGTGACGACGACGTTCATGTCGGTCTCGGCGCGCACGTCCTCGACGTACGCCAGGTCGAGCATCGGCTCACCGTCGACGATGCCCACCGACACCGCGGCGACCGAGTCGCGCAGCACCTCGGCCCGCTGGCCGATGAACTTCTTCTCGCGGCCCCAGGCGATGGCATCCGCGAGGGCGACGTAGGCCCCCGTGATCGCCGCGGTGCGTGTGCCGCCGTCGGCCTGCAGCACGTCGCAGTCGATGACGATCGTGTTCTCGCCCAGGGCCTTGGTGTCGACGACGGCGCGCAGGGCGCGGCCGATCAGGCGCGAGATCTCGTGCGTGCGACCGCCGACCTTGCCCTTGATGGACTCGCGGTCGTTGCGGCTGTTCGTCGCGCGCGGGAGCATCGCGTACTCGGCGGTCACCCAGCCCTTGCCCTTGCCGGTCAGCCAGCGCGGAACGCCGTTGGTGAACGATGCCGTGCACAGCACTTTGGTGCCGCCGAACGTCACGAGCGCGGAGCCCTCGGCGTGCGCCGACCATCCGCGTTCGATGGTGACGGGGCGGAGCTCGTCGTTCGTGCGGCCGTCTTTGCGGGTCATGGGGTCCTCCAGGGGAACGGGAATGGATGCCACGCCTCAGCGCGGCAGGTCGATGGCGCCGGTCTGCACGAGCTGCACCTCGCGCACCTCGCGGCCCATCAGGCGGTGCGCCAAGCGCACGAAATCGTCAGCCGACGAGCCGGTGGCTTCGTAGCGGTGGTGGGAGACGGCATCCGGGCTCGCGAGCAGGTCGCGCGAGACCAGTTGCCGGAAGACGTCCTTCGCCGTCTCGCTGTCGCTCGAGACGAGACTCACGTCGGGGCCCATGACGTAGCTGATCACTCCCTCGAGGAAGGGGTAGTGCGTGCAGCCGAGCACGAGGGTGTCGACGCCGGCGTGGCGCAGAGGCGCGAGGTACTGCTCGGCCGTGGCGAGCACCTCGGGCGAGTCGGTGACGCCCGCCTCGACGAACTCGACGAAACGCGGGCACGCCTCGGCGAACACCGTCAGACGCTCGTTGACCTCGAGCATGTCCTGGTAGGCGCGGGATCCGATCGTGCCGGTCGTGCCGATGACGCCGATCCGACCGTTCCGGGTGGTCGACATCGCGGTGCGGACGGCGGGGCCGATCACCTCGACCACCGGAACGTCGTAGCGCTCCCGGGCGTCGCGCAGCATCGCGGCCGACGCGGTGTTGCACGCGATCACGAGCATCTTGACGCCCTGGTCGACCAGCGTGTCGAGCACCTCGAGGGCGTACTTGCGGACGTCGGCGATGGGCTTGGGTCCGTAGGGCGAGCGCGCGGTGTCGCCGATGTAGAGCACCGACTCGCGCGGCAGCTGCTGCGACACGGCCCGGGCGACGGTCAGACCGCCGACCCCTGAGTCGAAGATCCCGATCGGCGCGTCGTTCATAGGGGTCCAGCCTATCGGGCGGGGTTCGGCGGCGCGTGCGGGCGGGCGGGGCGGGAGCGGCGGGGCGCGAGCGCCGCAATAGGCTGGCGCCATGAGCCGCAGCACCGCCCTGCACACCGACCGGTACGAACTCACGATGCTCGACGCGGCACTGCGCGACGGCACCGCCTCGCGTCGCTGCGTGTTCGAGGTGTTCGGCCGCCGTCTCTCGGGCGGTCGGCGGTTCGGTGTGGTCGCCGGAACGGGGCGCCTTCTCGAGGCGATTCGCGACTTCCGGTTCGGTGACGACGAACTCCGCTTCCTGCGCGACGAGAAGATCGTGGATGCCGCCACCGTCGACTTCCTCGCCGGTTACCGCTTCACCGGGTCGATCACCGGGTACCGCGAGGGCGAGGTGTACTTCCCGGGGTCGCCGCTGCTGACGGTGGAGGGGACCTTCGCCGAGGCCGTGCTGCTCGAGACGTTGGCGCTCAGCATCCTGAATTACGACTCCGCCGTCGCGACGGCGGCGGCGCGCATGAGCGTCGCGGCGGGCGACCGTCCCCTCGCCGAGATGGGCTCGCGCCGCGCGAACGAAGAGGCCGCCGTCGCCGCCGCCCGTGCCGCGTACATCGCCGGGTTCTCGGCCACCAGCAACCTCGAGGCGGGCCGCCGCTGGGGAGTGCCGACCATGGGAACCGCCGCCCACGCGTGGACGCTGCTGCACGACACCGAAGAGGACGCGTTCCGCTCGCAGATCGCCGCGCTCGGCACGGGCACCACGCTGCTGATCGACACGTACGACATCGCCGAGGGCGTCCGCACGGCCGTGCGCGTCGCCGGCACCGGGTTGGGTGGGGTGCGCATCGACTCGGGCGATCTGCCGATCGTGGCGGGCGAGGTCCGCGCCCTGCTCGACGACCTCGGCGCGACCGCGACGCGGATCACGGTCACCAGCGACCTCGACGAGTACGCCTTGGCCGCGCTGGCGGCATCCCCCGTCGATTCGTACGGGGTGGGGACGTCGGTCGCCACCGGCTCGGGGGTGCCGACCGCGGGGCTGGTGTTCAAGCTCGTCGCGCGCGAAGCGGCAGACGGATCATGGGTCGGAGTGGCCAAGGCCTCGGCCGAGAAGGCCTCGCACGGCGGACGCAAGGCGGCGTTCCGCACGCTCGATGCGGGCACGGCGACGTCGGAGCTCGTCGTCGTCAGCGACGGGTTCGAGCAGCTGTCGACGGCCGCCGAGCATCCCGACGCCCGCGCGCTGCAGACCATGCTGATGTCTCAGGGAGAAGCGGATGCCGCAGCCCTCGGCCGAGACGGGGTGGCCGCCGCGCGGGCGCACCACGCACGCGTGCGCGAGGAACTGCCGGTGCGCGCGCTGGCGCTGAGCAGGTCCGACCCGGCTCTGGCGACGCAGTACCGCGACGCGGAGTGACCGCGGAGGCTCGGCGACAGGCTCGGCCGCCACTGACGTGGTCAGCGAGCTCAGCCGCCGCCGACGCGATCTGCGGGCGGACCAGCCGCCGCAGCGCGCGTCGCGGGCGCGGTCGCCCAGCGGCGACCGGCCGTGCTCAGTTGATGAGGGACTCGTAGATCTCTTTGCACTGCGGGCAGACGGGGAACTTCTCGGGGTCGCGCCCCGGGGTCCACTTCTTGCCGCAGAGCGCTCGCACGGGCTTGCCCGTGATGGCGGACTCGAGGATCTTGTCCTTCTTCACGTAGTGCGAGAAGCGCTCATGGTCGCCGGGCTCGATGTTCTCTTCGCGGATGAGCTCTTCGAGCTCGCGGTCGAGGGTCGCGAGGCCCCCGCTGTCCGGTCTGTCGAGAGGCGTGCTCATGGAGAGCCAGTGTAGCCGCGGTCGAGCACATCGGGTCGGAGAGCCGGCCGTCAGGTGGCTTCGGCGAACTCCATCAGGCGGGTGGCTCGGCGCTCGAACACGGCGGATCCGATGGCCACACCCACGACGAGCACACCGGCTCCCGTTCCGACGCCGACCCACAGCGCGAACATCGCGTCGATGGTGGCGCCGTTGATCGCCTGCCACGTCAGCACGATCGACGGCAGGGCCGCGAGGATGGCACCCGCCATGACGAGTCCCTGCGCCACGACGCCGCCGGATCCGGTGCGCTGCGGCTGCTGGAAGGGACTGTCGCCGGGTCGGGACACGGCGTAGGGCGCGAGCACCGATGAGATGCTCGACAGCCCCAGGCCGGCGAGGAACAGTGCCGCGCACACCCCCACCATGGCGGGGAAGAGCACCCATCGACCGTGGGCGACGATGGCGAGCGGCAGACTCACCGCGAGGATCGGGATGCCGATGAGCAGCACCGGCACGAGTCGACCGACGCGGTCCGAGATGCCGCGCATGCCGCTGGCGATGTGCATCCACAGCGCGGTGGAGTCGTAGGCGAGGTCGTTGTGCGGCAGCCACCCGAAGAACAGCGCCATGATCGGCACGGGCAGCAGCACCGCCAGTTCGAAAGGGACGCCGGCGACGAGCAGCGGCACGGTCGAGACGACGGCGGCGATCGGCACGACGACGACGTTCACCACGTATCGGCGGTCGCGCAGCCAGTAGGACAGGCTGCGCGCGGCGACCGCTCCCCCGGGCGTTCCGGGCAGCAGAGAGAACCACCCGAGCCCGCTGCGCTCGCGCACGGGAGCGGGTCGCGGCGTGGTCGTCAACAGCAGCTGGACGAGGGCGAACCAGGCCACCGCGAGCGCCGCCACCGTGGCGAGGGCCACGACCACGCTGCCGACGGCGGCCGCGGCCGACGGCGCGAGCGCGATGCCCCAGGCGGCGCCGATCGGCGTCCAGGCCAGGATCTCGGCCGCCGAGGCCAGCTGCGAGGGCACCGCCCCCCGCCATTCGAGCGAGCCGAGGAAGACCCCCACGGGTACGACCACGACGAGCACGGCGACGAGGTACACGCTCATCAGCTCGCGCGACTGCCGGGGCCGGCGCACCAGCGCGCCGAGTGCCATGCTGACGCGCGCGAAGAGCACGCACGTGGTCGCGCCGAGGATGACGGATGCCGCAGCGGCGACCGCGTGCGCTCCGTGCGCGCCCCACGCGACGGCGAGGGACACCCCCAGCACGAGGACGACCAGCACCGGGACGCTGAGGAACCCGGCGAGCAGCAGGGCCCCGGCGAGGGGGCGCGGCTCGGGTCCGACGACGGCGAAGCGGCGGGGATCGAGCGGGTCGACGGAGGCCGTGATGGGCGGCCCGACGGCGAAGCCGAGGGTGACGGCGGATCCGGCGAGCACGGTGACGACCGCGGTGGTGAGGCGACCGGCATCCGCGAGACCGGCGGCACTGGTGGCCGCGACGACGGTCGCGGCGATGAGGACGATCACGCCGACGGATCGGCGGATGACGTCGCGTCGGTCGCCCCGGAGGGCGCCGAGCATCATGGCCAGTCTCAGGCGGAGAACGTGTGCAACCATTCGAGGCCCTCCACGTCGCCGAGTCCCCCGGACAGCTCACGGAAGCGCTGCTCGAGCGTGCCCTCGCCGCGCACCTCGTCGACGGCGCCCTCTGCGAGCACCTGGCCCGAGACGATGACCGCGACCCGCGAACACACCCGCTCGACCAGTTCCATGCCGTGGCTGGAGAGGATCACCGTCCCGCCGTGGTCGACGTAGGCGCCGAGGATGTCGAGGATGACGCCGCTGGACACCGGGTCGACGGCTTCGAAGGGCTCGTCGAGCACGAGCAGGCGCGGCGAGTGGATCATCGCCCCCGCGAGCATGACCTTCTTGGTCATGCCGGCGGAGTAATCCGACACCGGCCGCGCGAGCGCGTCGACCAGATCGAAGGCACGGGCGAGGTCGGCCATGCGGCTCTCGACCAGGGCTCCCGGCAGCCCGCGCAGCGCGCCGTAGTACGACAGCAGCTGCCGGCCGGTGAGCCGATCGAAGGTGCGCAGCCGGTCGGGCAGGACGCCGATGAGCTTCTTGGCCTCGCGGGCGCGCTTGTGGGCGTCGACGCCGTTGATGGTGACGGTGCCCGCATCGGCGCGCAGCAGGCCGGCGATGATCGACAGGGTCGTCGTCTTACCCGCGCCGTTGGGCCCGACCAGGCCGTAGAACGACCCCGCGGGGACCGTCAGGTCGATCGCGTCGACGGCGCGCAGCTCACCGAAGTTCTTCGTGACGTGACGCAGCGACAGGGCGGGGACCGCGGTGTCGTCCTCGGAAAATCCGGACGGGGATGCCAGCGCCTCGGGCTCGAGGGTGGGTGGGGCGCCGACGGCGGTCGCGGGCGCAGCCTCGGTATCGGGGTCGGGCACGACCGAGGTCTCGGTCGCGGAGACGGTCGCCGTTCCGGCGTCGGGCGAGGTATCCGACCCGGCGGCGTGCGCGGGGACGTCCTCGGCCTCGAGCCCGGGCTCGAACGCGGGCTGGGACTCGGACTCGAAGACGGTGTCGGCCTCGGATGCGGCGGGCGTCTCGGACGCGGCGGGTGTCTCAGACGCGGCGGCGTCGGGCGAGGCGGGCGTCTCGGACGCGGCGGTCTCGGGCGCGGCGGTCGTCTCGGGCGCGGCGGTCGTCTCGGGCGCGCCGGTCGTCTCGGGCGCGCCGGTCGTCTCGGGCGAGGCGGGCGTCTCAGACGCGGCGGTCGTCTCGGGCGCCGCGGGCGCCTCCGGCGCGGACATCGCCGCGGACGCGTCGTCGAGCTCGGAATCGGTCGTCGCCGTGACGTCGGCGACCTCGTCGACCCGGACGTCCGGCGGCGACGGATCGGCGGGAGCCGACGACGGCGCGGCCTCGGCGAGCTCGACCAATGGGTCGGTCTCGGCCGCGGCGGCACCGACCTCGTCGAGCGGCCGCTCGACGACGAGACCGTCCCGCGCGCTCGAGTTCTCGGAATCCCCGGTGGCGGCGAGCGGCTCGGAGTCGCCGGGGGTCGCACCCACGGACGCGGCGACCGCGTCCGGCGCCAGGAAGCGTCCCCGCTCGATCGCTTCGTCATCGGTTCCGACCGGCGGGGTCTCGACCTGCGGCTCCTCGATCGCCACGTCGGCGGGCGTCGGATCCGCCGCGACGGGGAGGACATCGGCGGGCGTCGGATCCGCCGCGACGGGTGGCACGTCGGCACCCGGGGTCTCGTCATCCGTGGGCGGGTCGTCGTGCTCGGTAGAGGCGTGTCCCAGCGCGGGCGCGGGCACAGGCAGCGGCGGTCGCGGCGGAACGACGATGTCGTCGAGAACGAGGGCGGCCGCCGGGGTCGGCGGCGCGGAGCTGGGCGCGGTCACGACGTCACCCGCGGGAGCTGCCTGCTGCGCAGCCCTCTTCGTCGCCGCGGTGTCGTCCTGCACAGGGCCACCCGTCGATCGGGCACCCCCGACCACGGCGAGCGGAGTGGGCTCGGAGGCGACGCCGGTCGACGCGTCGACCTCGGCGGGTACGGGCGGCATGGGCTCGGCGGGCACGGGCGGCACGGCCGCGGACGCGACGGGCGGTACGACCGAAGCGCCGACGGCCGGCACCGCCTCTGTCGCGGCCGCAGGCGTCGCGCGCGGAGCGGCCGGCTTCTTGGCCGTCGCGCGCGGGGTCGCCGGTTTCTTGGCCGCACCGGTCGTACCCGTGGCTCGCGGGGTCGCGGGCTTCTTGGCCGCACTCGCGGCGCGCGGAGTCGCGGGCCTCTTCGACGCACCCGCGGCACGCGGCGTCGCGGGCTTCTTCGACGCACCGGTCGTCCCCGTCGCATCGGCAGAGCCCGTAGCACGGGCCGTCGCGGATCGGGGAGCGCGCGGCTTGGCGGCAGGCGTGGATTTCGATCCGGCAGACGCGGAGGTCGCGGCAGACGCGGAGGTCGCGGCAGGCGTAGACGTCGACGCGGCGGACGCGGCATCCACCGCATCGTCCGAACCCGTCGCCGCCTTCGATCGCGCCGGGCGTTTCGCCGCGCTCGTCCGCGGCGTGGGGGCGGCCGCGGACGGTTCAGCGCTCGTCGCGGCACCCTCGGTGTCAGAAGAGGACGTGTCTGGGAGCTCCGGCAGCGACGCTGTCATCGCACCAAACTATCAACCCCCTCCGACACCGCCCGACCCTTGTGAGCGGGCGCCGGACGTGCCGTGGCGGGTTCGAACCGGATGCCGTCAAGGCACCGCGCGCATTCAGGCTGGCCGTGGAGGATGTGTGCATGTCCGAGAAGGTGCATCGCATCCATTCCCTTCCGAACGACGCACCCTGGAAGGGCGGCCTGCCACCGGTGGGGTCGGAGGAGCACCCCCGCACGATCCGGATGCTGGACCGCGTGCTGTCCGTGCAGCGTCCCGTCGTGCTCGCCCATCTGCGCAGCATCCGTCTGCGGCACCCCAACGCCTCGGTCGACGACATCCTGAAGATCCTCGAGCGTCGCTATCTCGCCGCGGTCACCACGGGCGGCGCGGCCGTCGGGGCGACCGCCGTGGTCCCGGGGATCGGCACGGGCGTCACCCTCGCGCTCAGCGGCGTCGAGACCCTCGGCTTCCTCGAGGCGACCGCGCTGTACGCGCAGTCGGTCGCCGAGGTGCACGGGGTCGCCATCGAGGACCCCGATCGCGCCCGCGCCCTGGTCCTCGCCCTGATGCTCGGAAAAGAAGGGGTCGACCTGGTCTCGCAGCTCGCTGCGCAGGCCGCGGGGCGGGGCACGACGCGGTCGAACTACTGGGGCGAGATGATCACGAAGACCCTGCCGCGCGCGGCCGTCGGCCCCCTCGTCGACCGCATGAAGACCACGTTCGTCCGGCAGTTCGCCACGCGCGGCGGCGCCTCGTGGATCGGCAAGGCGCTGCCCTTCGGCGTGGGCGCGGTGGTCGGCGGCACGGGCAATCACATCCTCGGGCGTCGCGTCCTGGTGAACGCGCGCCGCGCCTTCGGCGCTCCTCCCGCCCAGCTGCCGCCCGACCTCGAGCCCCGTCCCGGCAGCGAGCGCCTCGAACGCGCCGCCGCCGGGGGTGTACGACGTGCCGGGAACGTCCTCGCGGGCGCCGTCGACGCGGCGAGGAACGCGCTCCCGCGCCGCGGCCGGCGCGACGATGACGCCGCGCCCGAGGCCCCGGCATCCTGACCTCTTCTCATCGACGACACCCCGGGCGCAAGTCCCGCGCGCGGCGGCACCGGGCGCGTTAGCCTCGCGACATGGGCGACCTCCTCGAATCCCTGGCCTTCTGGATGCCGCGTCAGCGCTGGTACGGCACGAAGGGCCGCGATCCGCGCCTCACGGTGGTCGCGGACTGGCCCCTCGACGGTGCGGATGCGCACTTGCTCCTCGTGCGTGACGAGGCCGTCCAGCCGGCCATCGTGTATCAAGTGCCGGTCGCGCGGCGCGCCGAGGGTTCGGTCCCCCCGGGCAGTCTGATCGGACCGGCCCCCGACGGACAGGTGTGGGCGGATGCCACCACCGACGCCGCCTTCACCGACCTGCTCTACCGCTGGGTCACCGCCGGCGGCGAGGTGGGCACCGCCCAGGACGGTTTCATCGGCATCGCGCTGGCCACCGAGGCGGGAGCTGCCGCTCCGCGCGCCACCGCGCGTGTTCTCAGCGGGGAGCAGTCCAACACGTCGCTCATCTTCCGCCCCGAGGGCGAGGGCCGACCCGTCATCTGCAAGCTTTTCCGCCAGGTGAACCCCGGCATCAACCCCGACGTCGAGCTGCAGTCCGCCCTCGCGGCCGGCGGTGCCGCGTTCGTGCCGGCGGCGATCGGCGAAGTGCGCGGCTCGTGGACGACGCCCGAGGGCGTGCCCGTGAGCGGCTCGCTCGCCTTCGCGCAGGAGTTCTTCGACGGCGTCGAGGACGCCTGGCGCGTCGCGCTCGACGCCGCCGCGGCCGGTGAGGACTTCGCCGCCCGCGCCCGCGCACTGGGCGCCAGCGTCGCCGGGATGCACGTCGCCCTGGCGCAGCAGTTCCCGACGATCGAGCCCGATGCGGCCGACCGCGCCGCCGTGGTCGGCGCGTGGGAGCGCCGTCTCGCGATCGCCCTCGCCGAGGTCCCCGCCCTCGCGCCGTACGCCGACCGGATCCGCGCGGTCTACGCCGCCGCCGCGACCGCCCCGTGGCCGGCGTTGCAGCGCGTGCACGGCGACCTGCACCTCGGACAGGTGCTCGACACGGCAGCCAACGGGTGGGTCCTGCTCGACTTCGAGGGCGAGCCTCTGCGACCTATCTCGGAGCGCCTGCGCCCGGATGTCGCCGTGCGCGACGTGGCCGGCATGCTCCGCTCGTTCGACTACGTCTCGGGAGCCGTCGCCGACGACGACGGCGCGGCCGTGCGCGCGTGGGTCATCGCGGCCCAGCAGGCGTTCCTGGCCGGATACCGCGAGACCGCGGGAGTCGCGGGCGACGGCGATGACGCACTGCTCGCGGCGTTCGAGCTCGACAAGGCCGTGTACGAGGCGATCTACGAGACGCGCAACCGGCCGGACTGGGTCGGCATCCCGCTCGCCGCGATCGGACGGCTCGCGCCGCTGGACTGACCGGGGCGGGGCGGCGGGGCGCGGCCTCCTCGGGGCGCACGATCGCCGTTCAGAGCGCCGGGGCGCGACGGCGAGTGCGCACAAGGGTCTGCATCGATGCCCAGCCGCGCGTCACACGCCCCGCGTCACGCGGCCGAGATGCCGTCCTCGGCGAGAGCGTCGATGCGCTCGACCTGCTCGTTCGCGGCCTTCGTCGTCTGCTGCAGGAAGTCGGCGAGATCGACCTCGATCTGCGAGTCGAGGCTCGTGATGATGCGGCGGCACGTCTCGTCGAAGCGGGCGAGCTGCGACCACGGCTCTTTCTCGAGGTCGACGGCGAGGTGGATGTGGTTGACGCGGCGGTCGTTCTGATCGAGCTCGCGTCGCAGGATCTCGCGGCGGACGAGGCGTTCGACCATGGTCGTAACCCCCGCGGACGTCACACCGAGGTGCACGGCGAGGGCGGACGGACGGATGCCGGGATGGGCGCCGACGTAGGCGAGGGCCTTCGCGTCGAGTTCGTTCACGCCGAGCTGCTTGCGCGCCTTCGCCGCCGCTTCGTCGCGAGACCGGCAGAACTCGATCAACGCCGTCATCAGGGGTGACGTCGAGTCGGGTTCCGTCTGCATCGGTCCGCTCCCCTTCTGTCGTCCGAACGAGCCCCACTATATCTAACGCGCTTAGGTTCTCGCGTTAGCGATCAGTTGGCGTGAATGTCAGCTTACCTGATCTCTAGTTTACTTAAATACCTGCTAGGCTATCGATCACCGAGGTTGACCATCCTCGGACGACACGAAGAAGGGAACGCCCCGATGACCGGCACCGTCCTCACCCCCACCGCACCGCTGCGGCACCGTTCCACCTTCATTCCGACCGCGGGCGCCGTCACCGGTTCACGCCTCGCGGCCGTCGTCGTCTGGGCGAGCGTCGCGGTCTGCGGCCTCAGCGCCGCTGTCGTCCTCCCCCTCGTCTTCTGACACACCCGCACCACCAGGAGTCCTCCATGGGCACGCTCTTCTACAGTTCCGACGCGCAGCCGATCTCGATCGACGACCGCCTTCTGCAGTACCTGCAGGTGGTTCTGTCGACGAAGCTCCGCCGCGGCGAATCCTTCACGATCACCTGGACCGACGAGGCCGCCGGTCACAAGCGCACCACCCTGTGGGTGCAGCCCTCGATCTCGATGCGCTTCCAGTACGGCGCGGTCGAATCCGAGCCGCTGTCGGGCGGATACCTGCGTCAGCTCGCCGACCAGGCGGCCATGTCGTCGGGTCTGCTGCTCAACGCCGCCACCTGGCAGCAGCACGAAGACGCACATCGCGTCCGGGTGCTCGCTGCCGCCTGACGCCCGCCGCGCCGAAACGCCGTTCCGAGATCTCGGAGCGGCGTTTTCGCGTTCGCGAGGACGCCCGCCGTCACCCCCGACACGACACCCGGTGCACGCCCCCACACACACGAGACGCCGCCCCGGCACGAAGCGGGGCGGCGTCTCGGCGCTGGGGAGCGGAGCGCTCAGCTGGTCGGCATCGAACCGAGGGTCACCTCGGCCGTCTGCTCCCGACCGCCCCGCAGATAGGTGAGCTCGGCCGTGGTGTTCGCGGCGAGCGCGCGCACCTGGGCGGTGAGGTCGATGGAGTTGGTGATCGGGATGCCGTTGAACTCGGTGATCACGTCACCCTCGCGCAGGCCCGCGGCTTGCGCGGCGCCGCCGCTGACGGCCTCGGCCACGTACGCACCGGTGGTGGTCGCGCCCTGCTGGGACGCGGCATCCTGAACCGAGGCACCCAGCAGACCGTGGGTGGCCGAGCCGTTCTCGATGATCTCGCTCGAGATGCGCTTGGCGATGTCGGAGGGGATCGAGAAGCCGACGCCGATGTTGCCCGACTGCCCGCCCGAGGACGATCCGCCGGCGCTCGCGATGGCGACGTTGATGCCGATGAGCTTGCCCTCGTCGTCGACGAGCGCGCCGCCGGAGTTTCCGGGGTTGATGGCGGCGTCGGTCTGGATGACGGCGATCTTGATGGTCTGGTTGGCCGTCTGCGACTGCTCGCCCTGACCGAAGTCGAAGCGGAACGGGCTCTCCTGGCCGGGCTCGGTCTGCTCCTGGTCGGAGCCGTCCGAGGGCGCGGCCGACGAGGCGACCTGGATGGACCGGTTCAGCGCGCTGACGATTCCGGTGGTGACGGTGTTCGGCAGGTCGAGGGGCGCGCCGACGGCGACGGTGTTGTCGCCGACGTTCAGCTGCGACGAGTCGCCGAACTCGATCGGGGTCAGGCCCGACGCGTCCTCGAGCTTGATGACGGCGAGGTCGTAGGTGGGGTCGGTGCCGACGACGGTCGCGGCGTACACCTTGCCGTCGCTGGTGGTGACCGAGATCCGGGCGGTGCCGGTCTGGCCGTCCAGGGTGACGACGTGGGTGTTGGTGAGGACGTAGCCGTCCGCGCTCAGGACGACGCCCGAACCGGTGCCACCGCCCTGCGAGCCGGTCGCGCTGATGGTGACGACGCTGGGCACGACCTTGCTGGCGACGGCGGCGGTGGCGTTGACGTCCTCGGGGTCGTTGACCGTGATCGCGGTGGGCCCCGAGACGGTCGAGGCGTCCGAGCCGCCCCACAGGCTCAGGCCGGCGTAGGTGCCGCCCAGGCCCGCGCCGCCGCCGACGAGGGCCGCGGCCACGAGCAGGGCCGCGATGCGCGGCGCCGAGCTCTTCTTGCGGGGCTTGTCGGCGGATGCCGTGTCGGGCAGCGTCAGCGTGGGGTGCGCGTTCGTGGCGCCGGGGCCGAAGGCCTGTCCGGTCGGTGCGTTCGCGCCCGAGGGGGCCGAGGCGTAGCCGGGGTGCTGCGGCGCGGAGCCCGGCGCGGGCGGGGGCCAGGCGGCGGCCGCCGCGGCCGGCGATCGCGTCGGCATGGGGGGCACGTCGCCCCGCGGGGCGGCGGGGGTGCCCTCGCCGAGGTGGGGGGCGTCGTGGCGCGGCGTCGTGGGGACGGCGCCGTTCGCCTCCGCCGAGGTGTGGCTGTGGTCGTTACCCTCGGGACGGTTGTCCGTGGTGTCGCTCATGGGATGCTCCTTCTTCCAGGCGCTTCTACGATGACCTCGGATCCTGTGGGCCACCTATGACGAGCGTGAGCCGCCTCTATGGGTCTAGCAGGTACACGCCCCACGGCATTCCCGCTTGCGCCGGCCGTGTGTGCGGCATCCTGGTGTCATGCAGCACATTTCCGGCGCGTGGCAGCGCACGGCCCGCGGTGCCGGACTCCTCTCCCCCGACGGCTCCGCGGTTCCGACGATCTTCGCCGAGATGAGCGCGCTCGCCTCGGCGAACGGTGCGCTCAACCTCGGGCAGGGATTCCCCGACCAGGACGGTCCGGCAGAGGTGATGGATGCCGCCCGCCGCGCGATCGCGGATGGCGTCAACCAGTACGCGCCGGGGCGCGGCTTCGCCGACCTGCTCGCCGCCGTCGCCGAGCACCAGCAGCGGTTCTACGGCATCGCCCTCGATCCCTCGCGCGAGGTCCTGGTCACCGTGGGGGCGACCGAGGCGCTCGCGGCGACCCTGCTGGCGCTGGTGGATTCCGCCGACGACGAGGTCGTCGTCTTCGAGCCGTACTACGACTCGTACGCGGCGTGCGTGGCCCTGTCGGGCGCGAAGCTCGTTCCGGTGCCGCTCGGCTGGCCCGACTTCCAGCCCGACCTCGAGCAGTTGGCATCCGCCGTCTCCGACCGCACGCGCGTGATCCTGGTCAACGATCCGCATAATCCGACGGGCACGGTGTTCTCGCGCGAGGTGCTCGACGAGGTCGTGCGCCTGGCGCACCGCCACGACGCGATCATCGTCACCGACGAGGTGTACGAGCACCTGGTGTTCGACGGCCCGCACGTGCCCGTCGCGACGCTGCCCGGGGCGGCCGAGCGCACGCTGTCGATCTCGTCGGCGGGCAAGACCTTCTCGCTCACGGGGTGGAAGACGGGGTGGGTCACCGGGCCGGCCGAGCTGGTGTCGGCGGTGCTCGCGGTCAAGCAGTTCCTCACCTACGTGGGCGCGTCGCCCTTCCAGCCGGCGATCGCGGTGGGGCTGCGGCTGCCCGACGAGTTCTTCGCGTCGGTGGCGTCCGACATGGCGGCCAAGGCGGCGCTGCTGGGCACGGGGCTGCGCGCGGCCGGTTTCGACGTCTCGACGCCGGGCGGGTCGTATTTCACGGTGGTGGATGCCGCCCCCCTCGGCGCCGCGGACGCCGACGCCTTCTGCCGCGAGCTGCCCGGTCGCGCCGGGGTGGTCGGCATCCCGCTCACCGCTTTCGTCTCGCCCGCTCATCGCGACCGGTACGCGACGCTCGTGCGGTTCGCCGCGTGCAAACGCGTGGAGGTGCTCGCCGACGCCGCGGAGCGCCTCGCCGGGATGTCGCGCGGCTGAGCGTCGGAGCATGACGGGTGATTCCCGTCGGCGCCAGCCATTGCGCTCGCAGTCCCTCGTCGCGCATGCTCCCGATGGCGGAGACCGTCGAAGCCACTCACCCGCACACCGCGGTGGCGGAGTCCGTCGCCGCCACCCACCCCGCACCCCGAGGAGCCCCCATGCCGGACGACTGGAGCGTCGAGATCTACGCACCACGCCAGACGCCGGGCGTCGCCCCGACCGGCGGTGAGATCGTCGAGGCGAGCGTCGACGCGTTGCGCGAGAGCTGGCACGACACGATCGAGAAACTGACCGCCGTGGTCGACGGCATCGACGATGACATCTCGACGTGGGGCGTGAACCAGGTCGAGGTGGGGCTGACGCTGAGCGCGAAGGGGCAATTGCTCTTCATCGCCCAGGCGGGCGCCGAAGCGACGGTGAAGATCACGCTCACCCGCCGGCAACCCTGACATCGCCCCACGGGGCATTCTTCTCCTCGCCGTTACCCGGGCGACGAAACACGAAATGTGGGCGTGGTACTTTTCGGCTGAACGCGGGATTCGCCCCCGCGTTCTGGGGGAAGTGGGGACGATGTCTCGTAAACACAACGCACTGCATTCGCGGCCCGCACGCGTGATGGAGCTGTACGGAAAAGATCTGCGCTGGGAGCGCGCCGAACCGCATCTGCGCCTGACCGACGAGACCATCGCGCGGCTGACGCACGAGGGGTACACGATGGCTCTCGTGCGCGTGGGGCTGTGGCGTACGCGCCGTGTGTCGCTGATCCGGCAGTCGCAGCGGCTGTCTTAGGTCGGCCGGCCCCCGGCATCCGTCAGTGGTCAGGGTTCGTCAGCGCGGGGTGACGCGGTAACGCCGCAACTCGAGCGCCGGGTTGACGCGCCGCGCGCGCGCGATCGCCTGCGGGTCGATGTGGGCCACCGCGACGTCGGTGGCCGTGCCCACCTGCGCCAGGATGACGCCCTGCGGGTCGACGATCATGGAGTGCCCGACCCCGAGGGGCGGCGTGTGGTCGGCCGCGACGACGAAGAACGTGTTCTCGATCGCCCGCGCCTGCAGCAGGGTGCGCCAGTGGTGCTCTTTGAGCGGTCCGCGCACCCACTCGGCCGGGACGAGGGCGACGTCGACGCCCGCGTCGGCGAGGGTCCGCGCCACCTCGGGAAAGCGCAGGTCGTAACACGTCATCAGACCGAACCGCAGTCCGTCGACCGTGAACGTCTGCGGGGGCGCGATCTCGCCGGGTTCCACCCAGTCCGACTCCCGCTGGCCGAAGGCGTCGTACAGGTGGAGCTTTCGATACACCGAGCGGATGCCGTCACCCCCGACCGCCACGACCGTGTTGCGCACGCGGTGGCCGTCGTCGGCCTTCTCGAGCACCCCCGCCACGATGGTGACGTCGAGCTCGGCGGCCAGGGCGGTGAGGGCTTGGACGAAGGGCCCGTCGAGGTCTTCGGCGTTCTGGGCGAGCGAGGCGTCGAACGGGTCGACGAAGTAGCTCGAGTACTCGGGGAAGACGATCACCCGCGCACCGCGGCTCACGGCGGTGCGCGTCGCCGCTTCGATGTCGGCGAGGTTCGACGCCCGTGAGGCGACCGGCGCGAACTGACCGATGGCGAGGCCGACGCTGTCGTGGTTCATCGCGCTGTCCCTCTCCCCCGGCGCCGGACGGACGCCGGGACCACGATCCACAGTACGAGGATGACCGCTCCCGCACGACTCCCGCGGTCGCGGCCGCACCCACATCGTCGATCACGTCGATAACCCACACCACGACTCCGATGAGCACCACCGACACGAGAATCGCCGAAAGCGATGCTCATCAGCACATTCTCGCGCGACACTCCCGGGCGGTATGCCCGGATTTGCCATGTCGTTCATCTCGGCGTAATGTTTTCTCTTGTGCCGCGGGGTGGAGCAGCTCGGTAGCTCGCTGGGCTCATAACCCAGAGGTCGTAGGTTCAAATCCTGCCCCCGCAACAAGAAGAAGGCCCCGGATCGCAAGATCCGGGGCCTTCTGCCTTTCCCGGATGCCGCTCCCCCGCGTCGAGGTTCACCCTCTCGGGCGCGCATTTCACCTGTGGACAACCCCCTCTCCGCGGGGTCCGCGGTCTTAGCTGGAACGCATGTCCACGTTCTCGGTCGATCCCGATGCCCTCACCAGCACGGCCGGCGTCGTGCGCAAGCTCGCCGACGTCGCAGCGGCCGAGACGCCGACGGAACGCCCGTCCGACGTCGGTCACGGCGGGCTGTCCGACGCGATCGGGCACTTCGCCTCGGCGACGGATGCCGCGTGGAGTGCTCGCGTCGACGACATGCGCCGCATCCCCGACGCCCTCCACGACAGCGCCGCGGCGTACGAGGACGCCGACGACGAGGCGGCGAGCGCTCTCCGGCGGTCGGACGGGGGCGTCTGATGATCGGTTCGATGTCGACGGATCCGGCCGTCCTCGTCCCGGGCTCCCCCGCATCCATCGACGCGGCGATACGGGGATGGAGGGCGCGGGCGGGCCGCGCCGACGACAACGGCGCCGCCCTCGCCAAGGTCGGCACTCCGGAGGGATGGAAAGGTTCCGCCCCCGCCGCCTTCGCTCGACACGTTCGCAAGGTCTCCGCGTCGTGGAAGCCCCTGCACGAGTCGCTGACGGTCGCCTCCGCCGCGCTGCAGGAGTACAACTCGACCCTCAGCTGGGCGCGAGACCAGGCGGGCATCGCCATCGACACCTGGCTCCAGGCGCTACAGGCCGACGCGTCGGCTCCGCTGCTGCCGACGACGCAGGCGGACGCGACCCGCGCCGAGACGTTGCGCGAGAAGGCGTGGTCGATTCTGCGGCACGCGCAGTCGCGTGTCGCCGAGGCCGGCGACCGCGCGGCGGGCATCATCCGAACGGCCGCGGCGCAACCGACCCTCTCCCCCGAAGGGTGGCAGCGCGTCGCCGAGAGGGTCTCAACTTCCGAGCAGGCGGCGACCTTGCTCGCCTCGCTGTCCGCGGCCGACATCGACGACGTCCTCGCGGCGCGCCCCGACCTCGTCGCCCTCCTGAAGCAACTGGATGCCGCGGCGGTCAACCGATGGTGGACGGGCCTTTCGGTCGCGGCACAGAACGCGCTGGTCGTGTCCGCATCAGAAGCGGTCGGAACCCTTGAGGGCATTCCCTTTGACGCGCGCGACAAATCAAATCGAAGGGCGCTGGCCCAGCGCCTGCGTGACGCTGAAGGAGAGATTGCGGATGCTGAAACTCCCCTGCCGCTCACGCCACCACCCACGGCCGTCGACATCGGGGAGCATCAGCGACGGCTGAAAGCTGCTCGTGAGGAGCTCGAAGCTCTCCGGGGAGTCCGCGACGGGCTCGAATCGGATGCCGATCGACCATCCCGACTCTTGGTCAGTCTGACGGTTGACCATCCGCCGCTTGCTGCTGTTGCGATCGGGAATCCTGACACGGCGGACAACGTCACGATTGCTGTCCCCGGCATGACTTCGGAGGCGGCGAACATGCGCGAGTGGGCTCAATCCTGCGAAAACCTGCACGACGAGCAAGTCACTATCGACCCCAGCAGGACGCACTCGGTGATTGCCTGGATCGGCTACCGAGCGCCGTCCTCTCCCGCATCGGGAGACTTCTCCGTCCTGGGGAATGAAGACGCGCTGAAGGGTGCAGATCGATTGAATCGGGCGCTGCTGGGGGTGGACGCAGTGAACTCGGGCGCGACGATGAACCTTCTTGGCCACAGCTACGGATCAACGACGTCGTCCATCGCGCTTGCGGGTGGTCCACTACGCGTAGATACCTTTGTCGCCATCGGCAGCGCGGGTTTTCCCTCCGAGATCGACCAGGCGAGCGACCTCAACGCCGACGCAGTGTTCGCGGGCCAAGCCACAGACGTGCCCCCTCTCATCGGCGCAAGCGGTGACGATTTGGCATGGATTGGTCGGATATCGCACCACCCTTCGAATCCGATGGACCCAGAGTTCGGCGCGCGACCGTTCGGCACAGGCGATGGCGGCGGAACCCTCGTTCCTGTTGGTAGCCACTCGACAAGCACCGCAGAGGGCGACGGCTACCTCGATAGGGGCACCGAATCTCTTGCCAACATCGCGCGCGCGACAACCGGACACGGAGAGCAAATTACGCCTCCGACATCGAGAAGGTGGATCGAAGATGACCCGTACTGAAGCACGTAAAGCATTGAGTGTGCTTTTGATCGCCGCCGTTCTTCTCTATGTACCTGGCTGCAGTTCCGCCGAGTCCCGAAGGAACGCAACAGAAGTCGAGGACCTCCTCGTCTCGACGATAGAGGACACGGCCCTTCTCGCGGCCTCGACGGATTGGGCTTCGAATAGCGGCCGCCCAGCACCAGGGCCATGTGGAAGCCCAGAGGTAAGCGATTTCGCCTGGTCGATCACAACCGACCGTGGAGAGGACCCGGCGTCCGACGCACGGCGAGTGTACGAGTACTGGAAGGGGCTCGGCATGAGAGCCAGCCTTGTCGAGAGTCCGATCCCGGCCGTCTATGCCCGGGGTGGAGGTGTTCAGACCGTCGCGTTTTCAACCGGGCCAGCTTTGTACTCGATATCAGGAACATCGCTCTGCGCCCCGGGCGACTCTGCCGAGTTGGAGAAACGACCGACCGTCTCGCCTTCTCCCCGCTTTGGGGGGCAGCCATGAACTGCGCACATCTGTTTCGGCTTGAGGAGCTGCGGCGATGACCATCACCTTCGACCCTGCCCGCCACGCACAACTGCTCTCAGCCCTCACCGACAGCGCCACCGCCATCGAGTCCCACCTCGCGGAGCTCGAGAAAGAATCTGATGCCCTCCGTGCACAGTGGAGCGGACAGGCACAGCGGGCGTACGAACGCCTGCACGCGCAATGGGCGTGGCAGATGCTCGACCGCCGCGCGACGCTGAAAGCGACCACCGAGGCCGCTCAGAAGACCGCAGAACTGCTCGACGAAGCCAATCGACGCGTTACCGCCATCTGGCGCAACCTCGCCTGACCCCGCCGGGCGCCCCCGCCGGCACCGGCCGCGCGATGAGGTGAGAACGCTCCGAGGACCTCTGCGCCGCGATCTCCCCGGCACCCACCCCGCACAGAAAGAAAGTCCCGGGCCTCTCGACCCGGGACTTTCCCATCCCCCCCACTGGCTCTCAGTACCGCCCTCGGTCCCCCGACCGAGCAGGCAAGACTGTTACAGATAACTGCGGTGGTGGCTCGAGGCCGCAGCAGGAGCCGCGACGACGAGAGCGGCGACCATCAGAAGAACTCCGGTGTCACCGTGGATGGTCAGCATGACGGCACCGGCCACCGCGAGGACGACCACAGCCGCCCACAACATGATCGTGACCAGGGGTGTCGCCCAGAGCGGCAACGCAGCCTGCTGCGTATAGTCGTTTCGCATTGCTCCTCGCCTTCGAGACGCGTAGGGAACTGCTCCGGAATGTCGGTCTGTTGCTTCTTCGTCACCCCGGCTGGAACGGATGGGGTGCCGATGCAGAAACCATACGCCACACGTCCCCCTTTTGGGGGACATTGTGTCGAGAAACCCCGTTTGATAGGACTGCGGCTAACGGATGCCGCTGCGCGCGAAGCCCTGGACGAAATACCGCTGGAACAACAGGAACAGCAGCACCATCGGCACGACCGAGATCAGGGCCAGCGCCATGCTGGCGCTGTAATCGGGCGTCGACTGCCCCTTCAGGTAGAGCAGACCGATCGGCAGCGTGAACAGGGCCGGGTCTTTCAGCGCGATGAGCGGCCACGCGAAGTCGTTCCAGCTACCGAGCAGGGTCAGCAGTGTCAGGACGGCGATGAGCGGCTTGCTGAGCGGCAGGACGATCTGCAGGAACGTCCGCAGGTGACTAGCCCCGTCCATTCGCGCGGCCTCGATCAGCTCCTCCGGAATGCTCAAGAAGAACTGCCGCGCCAGGAACAGCCCGAAGGCGGCCGCCGCCCCGGGCAGAATGACCGACCAATACGTCCCCGTCAGCTGCAATCCGGTCACGAGCCGGAATTGCGCGACCATGATCGCCTGCACAGGGATCATCAGCGTCGCCAGCGCCAGGATGAACAGGATGCCGCGGCCCGCGAACCGGATCCGCGCGAAGGCGTACCCCGCGAGCAGGTTCACGATGACGGTCAGCGCCGTGACGAAGGCGCCGATGACGAGCGAGTTCGTGAACCACTCCGCGATCGGGAACCGCGCGAACAGCGACGCGAAGTTCTCGGTGCTGAACGTGCTCGGCCAGAACTGCACCCCGCCGGGGCGGAACACCTCACCGCGCGGCGAGAACGCGATGACGACCATCCAGTACAGCGGAAAGAAGATCACCGCCGACGCCACGACGGCCAGGGCGATACGGATGCCGAGCCCCAGCGCCGATCCATCGCGCCGACGACGGCGGCGGGAGGGCGTTCTCTGCGGCGGTTCCCCGAGGGGAGCGATCTGCGTGAGGGTGGATGAAGTCACGGTCGTCCCCTACTCGACGGTGTCGCGCGAGCGACTCGTGCGCCATTGGATGTACGTGAATACGAGGGTGATGAGCAGGATGACGACGCCCAGCGCGGCGCCGTATCCCTGCTCGCGGATCTGGAAGCCGTTGCGGTACGCGTAGGTGCCCAGAACCGAGGTCGAGAACCCGGGCCCGCCCCCGGTCATGACGAAGACGATGTCGAACACCTGGAACGACGCGATGACGTTCATGATCAGCAAGAAGAACGTCGACGGTCCGACCAGCGGCGCCGTGATGCTGCGGAACAGCTGCCACCGCCCCGCTCCGTCCAGACGCGCAGCTTCGTACAGCTCCGGCGACACGCTCTGCAGGCCGGCGAGGTAGATCACCATGTTGAATCCGATCCGCAGCCAGATCGCCGTCACCATCACCGATACGAACGCCGCCGTGCCGTCGGACTGCCACGCGATCGGGGCCGCACCGACCGAGGTCAGTGCTTTGTTGATGATTCCGGAGCCCTCGCTGAAGATGGTGACCGCGATCATTCCGGATGCCACTCCCGAAATGACCAGCGGCAGCACGATGATCGTGCGGAAGACGCCTTTTGCGGGCAGCACCGAGTTGAGCAGCACCGCGAGCGCCAGGCCGCCGAGAAGCTCGATTGGGACGGTGATGGCGGTGAAGAGCAGGGTGTTGCCCAGGCTCTGCCAGAACACGGGGTCGCCCACCATGCGGGTGTAGTTGGCCAGGCCCACCCATTCGGGGTCGCCGAACCCGCGCGAACTGGTGAACGACAGCTGCACCGCGAGAACGATGGGCACGAACAGGAACAGCCCCATCAGCAGCATGTTCGGCGCGATGAACCCGTATCCGGTCAGCGCTTCTTGCACGCGCGCCCGCCGCGGCCGCCGTGTCGGGGCGACGGGGCGACCGCGGACGGACGCGACGGTCACGAGCCGGTCGCCTGTCGGATGCCGGCGGTGATGTTGGCGAGGGTGTCCGCCGTGCTCTGTCCGTTGACGAACGCCGCCTCGAGCTGGTCCTGCATCGATACGGCGATCGCCGCGAGCGACGGCGAGGTGAGCTGCTTCACGTCACTCGGCTGGATGGTCGTGGCTTGCTCGACGAACACCGGCATCACGTCGGGGCGTACCGCGAAGGGAATGGACGACGGGTCGATGTCGACGCGGGTGGGCAACTCGTTGGTGGCCGCGCAGAATGCGGTCATGTTGTCGGCATCCACCATGAACTTCAAGAACTGCGCGGCCAGTTCGGGCTGCGCGGAGGTCTGAGTGGCGACCAGGGCGTTGCCGCCGAGATCGGTGGCGCCGCGGTCGTTGACGGGCAGGGGCAGGGCGGTCCAGTCGAAGCCGGCGAGGTTGTCGATGTCGGGGACGACGAACGAGCCGACGAAGGCCATGGCGACGGATTCCTCGGTGAAGAACGAGTCGGCGTAGGTGGCCGACTTGACCGAGCTGGTGGGCGGGACCCATCCGTTGTCGAAGAACGAGCGGGTGAAGTCGAGGGCTTCGGCGCCGGCGGCGGAGTCGATCTGCGGGGTGGTGCCGTCTTCGCCGAGCAGCGCGCCGTCGGCCTGGAACAGCCAGCTCAACCAACGGGGCGTGCCGCCCAGCTGCCAGTTGTAGACGAACGGGTAGGTCTCGGCGGGGAGGGATGCCTTGAGCTGGGCCGCGACGTCGGCGAACTCGTCCCACGTCCAGGCGTCGGCCTGCGTGGTGGGCAGGTCGGTGATCCCGGCGGCGCTGAGCAGCTGCGTGTTGACGAGCAGGGCCGAGACATCGGTCTGGTGCGGGACGCCGTAGGGTGTGCCGTCGTACGACACCGCCTCCCACATGGCAGGGGTGAACTGCTCGATCTCGTCGGCGGTGAAGTAGGGGCTGACGTCGAGCAGCTGATTCTGGCTCGAGTAGACGCCGAGGTTGCCGTAGTCGACGCGGAAGATGTCGGGAGCATTGCCCGCCGACAATTGCGCGTCGATATTGGTGAACATCTGGTCGTAGGGCACGACGTTCAGCTGGACGGTGACGCCCTCGTTCTCGGCCTCGAACTGCGAGACGAGCTCTTCGAAAGCGGCCTGCTCGGATTCGCTCGCCCACGTGGTGAACGTCAGTGTTCCTTCTTGCTGCGCGTCGGAGCCTCCGCCGGTGAAGCCGGTGCAGGCGCTGAGCGACAGGGCGGTCACCGCGGCGAGCGAAAGCGCGCTCAGCATTCGTGTGTGATTCATGGTTCTTCTTTCTTGTCGGCGAGCGACGGACTGTGGGGCAGCCGTTGGAGCTCTGTCTCGACGAGGGTCACGAGCCCGTGGGGGCCGAGAATGCCGTCGAGCATCCGGAAGGGGGCAGGGTCTGCGGGGTCGCCGTCGAGGGCGGCGAGAAAGGACGACGTAGCGTCTTCGATGGCGCGCACGCAGCCGAAGCGGATGACGCGCTCGCGGTCGATCTCGATGTCGCGGCCGTAGCCGTCATGGAATCTCTCGCGGTGCCGCTCGGCGAGGGGTGCGTCGAACATCACGCCCAGCTCGACGAGCATCAGATCGACCTCGCGTGGCGCGATGGTCGCCTCGTCGAAGTCGATGAGCCAGGGGCGTCCGTCGTCGTCGAGCAGCACGTTGCCCAGGTGAGGGTCGCCGTGGGCGGTGACACGAGTGGTGGGGCGTCGGGTGCGCTTGAGGGTGCGCGCGACGTCGGCGAGGTGGCGCAGCCGGGGGCGGGCGGCATCCCATCTGCGAGAGAGGTCGTCGCCGACGCGGTGGCGGTAGGCCCGGTCGACGGCGTCGATCAGCGCGCGGGGTGACGACGAAGAACGACGGATGCCGCCGCGCTGCGGCCGCACCCCCTGCGGCACGGGCTGGTCATGCACCGCGCGCAGGACGCGCCCGAGTTCGTACCAGTCGACGTGGTCGGGTCCGAGGTCGACCGCGTCGGCGCCGTCGACCCAGTGCGAGACGGTGATGAGGTGTCCGGCCGCGGTGGCCCACAGCGCGCCGTCGAGGGTGGGGACGGGCTGCAGCACTCCCCCGGCGGCGGCGAGCCCGGCGGAACCGGCAAGCGACAGCCCGAACTGCACGTCGCGCGAGGTGATCTTGAGCGCGTAGCGGGTTCCTGCGGCGTCGACGCCGGTCCACATGGTCGCCGAGGCGTCCCACCCGCCCTCGAACTGCTCGAGGTCGGTCAGGTCGAGGTCGTACTGCTCGCGGAGCAGACGGGCGACGCCCGCGGGGGTGGACACGTCGGCACGCGCGCCGCTGAGGGCGTCGCGAGGTGCCCATGCCCCCGAACGCCGTCCCCCCTTGGTGCCGGCCCCCATGGCCGTTGAACGTTCCACTGTGGGGTCAGCCTGGCCCACCGGCGCTCAGACGGCTGGCTCTTGACAAAATCTTCTACCTACCCGGCGAAATCTCGCTGGCACGAAGAGAACCGGGCGGCCTCCTGACTGCAGCGAGCATCGTGGCACGTCATCGGGCAGCTCAGCCCAACGGGGTCTTCCGCGTTCAGGTCTGCTTCACGACACGTGCCTTCGTGCCCACAGCGATACCACGCGAGGGAACATCGTCAACGACAACTGCGCCAGCACCGACTATCGAATCGTCCCCCAAAGAGATCGGCCCGAGAAGTTGTGCGCCACTACCCACCTGAACATGAGAGCCCAGACGCGGAACTCCCTCTCCGTTTCGACGAATACCAATCGTAACTCCGTGCTTCAACACGCAGTTATCACCTATTATGGCGTCTGGATGAACAACTAAGCCGAATCCGTGATTGATGACAAGCGGGACGCCAACGGAAGCGCGAAGCGGCAATTCGATCATCAGACAGGCCGATACTAACTTGTAAACGACCGCAAGGGGCGCAAACGAAAGGCGACGCAACCCGCGGCCAGTCCGCGCCCACTGAGCTGCCCGGAACACAACGAGAAAGAATTTCATCCTCGGTTCGTGATTCGCGGCGCGATCCGCACGGATCTGATCAAGAAGCATCATTGTCAGTCTCCAAATCTCGGACAAACGCAGCTGGAACACCAGCATATAGGCAATTCTCGGCGCAATCACGGATAACCACAGAACCCGCCGCAACAACTGCGCCGCTCCCTACTTTTACCCCGGGAAGTATAATGGCGCCAGCGCCGATCCATACGCCGCGACCGATACTAATTGGCTGCGCGAACTGGTGGCCAGCCCTTCGATATTGATCTCCAATTGCGTGACTACCCGTTATCAGCTGGGCATTCATTCCGACCGCGACATCATCTTCGATAGCGATCTCGGCGGAGGCGTCGAAGAACACACCCCGGTTGATGAATGATCGCGCGCCAATTTTTACACCGGACCCACCGAAAAATACGCGAGGGGAAACCGTGGCACGGTTGCAAGAGACACCAAAAATTCCAAGCAGAACCGGACGGAGACTCTTTAACAACAAAGGACTTGCAATGACCTCGTTCACCATGAAATCCACAAACGAGCTCGCAATCATGGACCGCAAACGCGACATTCTAGATACACCCACGGCTGGCACAATTAGACCGCCTTCTTGATCGGACGAACTGAGAACGAGTTGCACGCGGCAGCAAACAAGTGACGCAGATTTCCCCGAAATGTCGAGTGGTTTGCATTCTTCACCACGGAGAGCACAAATAGCGGGGTTGCCACGACCCATCTGAAACGACTTAGCGCGCCCAGATTCTTTCGCGCGAAAAGAAGTCTATTGCGACTAATCATGGATGTATAAAGAACGCTTTTCCCCGAGCTGGACTGACTGCCGCCGACTTCGTGAATCGCCGACAGACTCGAGTCCACTATGAGCTGGCCACCTCTCATCGTCCAGCGATATGTGAAGTCAACGTCCTCCCAGTATAAGAAGTAGTCTTCGTCAAACCCTTCTAGCAACTCCCACTGGTGTCGGGAGAAAGCCAGGCACGCACCCGAAAGCCAGGGAGCGAAACCGTCGGCCGAAGCTTCGGCGTGGCGCGCCATTCCACGCCACTTCAGTATTACTGATCCCTCGAACCAAACGCCGCCATGCAGGTCGAAGATTTTGGGCGACAGCATAACGTTGGGCGATTCAGACAGGAGAGCCGCCATACGCTCAACCACCTGTGGCGATACCAACAAGTCCGGATTCACGACTACGAATTTGCTATGACCGTCTATGATTGCGCGCTTGATCGCCTCGTTGACCGCCGAGCCAAATCCGAGATTGCGCGGGGATCGAATCAAATTGGCAGCGAAGTCCTCCGCGACCCTCGAGATTCGAAGAACCTCGTCTTGCGACGAGAAGTTGTCAAAGATGTAAAGGTTTTCGTGACCTTTGAAATATTGTGCGATCAACGATGACGTACCGAAGTTCACCACGATGACTGCGATCATCGGACGGACTCCCCGACATAAACTCGCGAGTATTGGCCTGCAATATGAGGCCACTCCCGGAGGGGCATTGGAGGGTTCCCGTCGCCCAGAAGCGACGGCGACGCCAGCAGGGCGTCTCGAATATCCTCCGCGCTAAGGTTCCCGTCGAACAAGCTCACGAGCGCGTCGCCGAATTCGTCGAGAAGAGCTTCACTTGATGCGGAGCGCGGCAGCAGTATGGGCGTACCCACTGACAATGCCATCAGTGCGATTCCTGAATTCTCAAACTTTTCGTAATTCAAGATTACGAGATCGCTCGATGCAAGAGCCGAAAGCAACTCCTGGTCCGACACGTAGTCGAGCCGCAGTGAAACGCGATCGTCGCCCTTCGATCGGTCATGAAGGTCATCGCCGATAGCGACCGATGCTGGGCGGCCGACAATGGTCAGGGATGCCTCCGCGTCTTCATACTCTGTGAAAACTTCGACAATCTCGGGGATTCTTTTGTAAGGGCGTATGAGGCCCGCGGTGATCAACCTCCGACGCTGATTTGGTCGTGCGGGGTTCGGTCCAACGAGCGGCCGGTAAGACCCATGCGGGATAGTCGCAATCGAAACGTTCGCGCGCAACCCCTCGGGGAGCACGGCTGAGCCCATCACCACCGCCGTATCGACGAATTGAAGAAGTCGCCTAACGCTTCTTCGTTCGCGACGTGTGAGCTGCTCGTGGGGCGCGGAATTATGAATTGTATACACGACACGCGCGCGGGTGAGTCGCAGACGCAGTAGTAATAGCGCAAAAAAACATCGCTTGAGGGCTCGCAACGAACGTCGCCTCGCGACTAGCAGATTCTCCGGCCAGTGCAGGTGCAGGACCGACCATCTGCCTAGAAGCGCGGTCCGCCAGCTGAACCAACGTTGCTCTACTTCCAAGGCTTGCAATTCGTCCGAAAGGAGGGTTAGGAATGGATTCGTGTCCGCGGCCGGGGCGCGCGAAGAAGACAGCACTATCAAGGTCTGGACCACCCCGGCACGTTCCTGAGGACTTGCAACAGTCTCTTATCGGGTCGTCCTCCGACAGGAATGCGCCCCTTGAGTTCGGAGGATACGCCGCCATAACCCCACCCGTCAGCGTTACTACGCCAGCTGGTGGTCAATCCTCGTAGGTGCCTATACGAGAGCCCTGGGATTGTTGGCAACCACCACCCGCGGAGAGAGTGGGTGCGAAGCTGCGCGCTATGGGGTATCCGCGACGGTACGATGGCCCATTTGGCGGGCGAATTTCGACGGCGCGGGTCAAGTTCCTGCAGCCCGAAGTCGCTGTGACGGGGCGTGCCTGAATGACGTAATACTGGTGACGACGATATCCATTTACCTGGGATATTCACGCCACCCAGGGGTGACATCTCCGCAAATGCATGCGCGCCCAATTTCAACACCGGTAGAACTAACTCGTCTATGTCGACGTTAAGCAGACTGCGCGACGGACCAGTAATCAGGCTTCGGCTGTGCGCGAACGAGCCATGCTGACAGTAGTCGGAATCCCACATCCGCCGCTCGCCGCCCCCGGGGCCATAAGGAAAATTCCATTCCACAATGATCACCTTCCGCAGGCCTTGTACCGCTGTTAATGCACCCACCAAGCTGTCGACAGCGTAGGACGCGGACCCGTTGTCGTATAGAACAACCGTGTCGCTACCGTGGACCTGTACGTAGTAGGTAGCCCAGTCACGAATCCAACCTGGCTCGTTATCTTTCGAGAGTGTCTGCAGAACCCTTCGCGCAGACAGATCCATCGCTGAGGAGCGAAGATCCTTCACGTCCCACGTCTCCGATTCGTCCGAAACGTGAGCAACGATGCGGCTCGCGGAACTGGTGACCGGCACATCGACAATTGTGCTCCTATCTCCGATGACGACACGCGGCTTCACCGACCTATTGTCAACCTCCAGCCTGAGTAGCGGCGAAAGATTCAAGAGCGGCGGTGCGACAAAGCGAATTACGTTTTCCGTAGCAATCGCATCGTAGAAGACTGTGCGCGCGTCGAATGCTAAGTCGTACCCCGCCTGCCGCGAATGGACGGGCCGCGGGGCTGCTCGTTGCGCACCATCCCCCTGCAGCCTGAACGGCCGTGGCACGTAAATGGAGACCTCAGTCATTCTTCGACCTCGACTTACCCTTATGGAAGCGTATTGAGTAGGGGACAACCTGAAAAACAAACATGCATACAGCGGAAGATATAATCGGACCGGACGCGCCAATCTCACGCGCAAGAATCACCGATAGTGTCACGTTGACCGGTAATGCGAGGGACACGCACCACGCCTGAAATTTTAGCCCGCGGGGATCCATGAAGTTCATGCCGAATGGATACAACACAGCATTCATCACCACGTATAAAAAGAACGACCCAATCAAGACGGGGCTCAGGGTTATCAAACCGTGTGCCACAAAATCCTCGATGAGCGGAAGTGCGCAAACTAAAACCCCCGCGCACCCAGCGGCCACCACTGCAAAGATCGCCGACGCCTTCCCTACTGGAGGTGCCTCTCCCCTATCCTTCATTCTGGAAAAAATTGGCCACAGCGAGACGCCCGCCGCTGCGGTCACCTGCCACACCATCATGAAGATTTGGGAAGACAAATTATACTGCGCAAGCTGCTCCGTCGTAGAAACCTGACTGATCACCACTCGATCGCTCTGCGTAGCAAGAGGGATGGCCAGCGATTGCACAAGCATCGGCCAGGCTGTATGCCCGACGCGCGCTCCCTTCGCTCGTCGAACGAGAAGTCGCCGCAAAGCCCACCGAAAGTCTTCACCTAGCTTCCGGCTCGCAAGCCAAACACAGAGTGCGTTCACAACAAAGGTTGAGATGTAGGCACCGACCGGCAGGAAGGGCCCCGCCGAAGCCCCAGCGGCACTCATCAGGAGGATCATCGCCAATATGAGCGGGTACTGGAGAGATTGAATGAGAATGAGGGCAGTGTTTTGCCCCAAACCCACCAGCGCCCTCGCTCCAATAGACACTGGAAGATTGATTGCGAAAAGCGAGACACAAAGCAGAACCGCTAGGTCGCCTTCCCGTCCCGCGAGCAGCGAATCCCCGAGAAGGAGTCGCCATGAGCCGAGTAATGTGACAACGATTGCCGCCGAAACGAGAACGACCGCCGACGCGGCAAGGATTCTCAGGACAGATAGGAGCGCGCGACGCAAATTGCGCGAACGCGCTCCGTGCTGGGAGACCACATTGATGATTACTGCTGCCATACCGAGGTCTGCAAACGGGAGTAGAGCGACGAGAGCGACCAAAAGGCCGTAGCTTGCATATGCCTCCACCCCCCACCAGCCTATGACAAGCTGCATCGCAAAAAGCGAGACTAGCGCGTTTATTGGCAGGGTAGCGGCCTTCGCTATTGCGGCGGATCCGACGCTAGTCCACCTCATGTTCGCGTCCCAACAAGTTTCGAGGGGGTCGCCGAAGCACATAGGACGAGCGCCAGGACGATCAGTGGCGAATCCGTGTAAATCGGCCCAAACAGCATGCTCCAGATAGCCCACACGCTCAAGAGAGCAGTCATGCCGGTGGTGATCGATCGCCGCAGGTTGGAAATCAAGGATCTAGTGAGTGTGAGCGTCACGAGCACAGCGAAGGCTAAACCCACTACGCCGTACCGCGCCCACAGGTCAGCGATAATCGAATGAAGCTCGACCCCTGACCCGAACATGTAGACCTGAACGTATGGGTTGCTAGAGCCGATACCCACGTTGTCGAGAGCGGCGAATGCGTACCCCAGTTCATTCCACCCTGCTGACACTCCTGGCCCGAAACCCCAGATATGCTGACCCATCAATGCGAAAGTCGCAAACCATTCCGGCCGAGCACCCGAAAGCAGGGAGCCGGTTGCATCGAATTGATAAACAGATCTGGCCTGAATTTCGTTACCCAGAAGCCCATTCAGCGCAGCATCGGTGCCGATCTGATTGATGACAAGCAACGCCAGAACAATTATGACCGCATACACGATGTCATGACTGCCGTTCCTCCGCGCGGCGCGAGCAGAGCCAGCTTGAGACACAACTATCAAGAGCCCGGCGAGTGCGCACATCGCAGCCAGGCTGCGGTAATCAAACGCGACAGAGATGACGGCCAGCGCGGCTAGCAAGAGCCCGGTCGCGATCAGACGTCGCTTTGCGTGGACCGAGTACATCACCGCGAGCAATAGAATCGCTACCGGCAACGCAAGATTGTACTTCCAGACATTCGACATATTGAAGCCGGTTTGCGTCAGGGCAGCCAGACGTCCGAAAGCGAACGCGACGGCAACGGCTTGAAGCGAGCACCTCCGAGTGGCCATTCGCAGAACACAGAACAGAGCGAAGAACGATGCCAACGACCAATTTGACAGCGCATGAAGGTCGGGCGACACCAACCGCCCATCAAGCGATGCCGCAAGTACCAGGATTTCGCCCGCCATCACTAGGACTACGAACCAGACTACCGCCCAACGAAGCCAAGCATCGGACGCTAGGTCACGCAACCACAAAGGTGCCACAACGAGAAGCACTATAGTCGCCGCAGAAATCGAACCATTCACTGTGATCAATGTGGACGCCGAGAATGCTGCTATTGCCCACAAACCAGCATTGGCTGAAGTCGCCGTCGGAGCTTGCGGCTCGGCCGTTCTGACCATCAAGATTGTTGACGCCAATCATGAATATTGCGCCGAATTTTTCGGCGCACAATTAGCGCATGGATCGCATCCACTGTGTATCGACGCCAAAGCCGTCGGGGCTCTCGCGACAGCCTCACAAGCCATGTCAGGCCTAATGGGTACGCCCAACGAGGGTAGTAATCAGGTTGAATGAATTGATCCATCCAACCCCCGCAGGTGAAGGCCATAATCGCGGAATCTGGTGCACACGCATCTTTTATTGCTGCAAGGTATCTTTCTTGCATCGGCGCGCCGAGGCCAATAATCGCAACATCCACGGACGCGCTCAGGATCTGTGAGGCGAACGCCTGGGGCGTCGGCCGGTTCCCGTAGCCGTCGGCGCAGTACACAACCTCGTGCTTGCTCCATCGTCGTTCAAATGCTTGCCGAAAATTCGCTATGGAACTCGGGCTGCCACCGACTAGCGCAATTCTCGCGGCAGGCAGGGAGTCCAGCAGGATAGGCAGTGTGGAGTCAGCGCTCGTACGGCGCGACGGTGGCTCCCCGACAATCCGGCTGAGGAGCTGTCCGTCGATCGCCACTATGTCGGCAAATGAGTGAGGCAAGCGGGCCCCGGAGACCCGCAGCGCCGTGTAGTGATTCAGCCAAGCACAAGTCGTCCGCAGGCCCCGCGCGCGCCTTGTGAGAACCTGTGAGACTAGGTGCTCGGTGGCGTACTCGATATCTGTCACGCCCCCAACTCCCGAAGGCCGTTCAGAGACGTCGAGATTGCGCCTTCGATCTGGCTGACGCGCGCGTTCCACGTGTGATTTCTTAGGGCGTTGTGTGCGAGCTCAGGCAAGGGAAGGCCGTTTCGAGTCCAGATCTCAAACGCTCGGTCCAGAGCGCTTGCAACGTCATCCTCGGTCTCGACAATGAATATCTCGCACCCGTCAGCGAGGAGTTCGCGCGCGTCCGCGTAATCCGTCGCTACGATGGCCATTCCAAGCGCAGCGTACTCGTATATCTTCAGCGGGCTGTGATACATGTCCTCACGCGTTGTTGCGACGTGACCCGAGTACCCCACTGACCATGTCCTCATCTCTGCGATAGCGGCGTCGCGCGGTAAGCGGCCGAGGAATTCGACGTTCTCGTCGATCCCCAGCTCTCGCGCCAGTGCTCTCAGCTTCGTGAGGTCACTCCCTGCTCCGACGATAGACGCCCTCATATTCTCGCGATTCTTGCATTTCTGAAGGCCGAGGAGCATCACTTCGACTCGTTGCCATGGCACGACGGAGCCGATGAATCCTAATTTGAACACCGATCGAGGGGTAACCGGAAGTTTTATCAGATCCGCGGAAATTGCGTTTGGAACCACCACAATCTTTGAATGGTCGACCGCCGCGAAGTCCCTGATAGCTCGCGCGAGCGGGTCACTGACGCTCACTATGAGGTCGGCTCGTCTATACAACCGCCGCTCCACAAACTTAGCCAGGGAAAGGAACGTCAAGGCCTTCCTATCCTGCGCCGTCTCCTCAGACATGATCCCGTTCGACTCAACAATCTTGAACGCGCGGCGCTTGTTGGGATGGAAGGCGGTCAAGTCCTGCAAAACGGCCGCACGCTCGTAGATCACGTCGGAATTCTTGTCGGCCCGTCGCCTCACCCATAAACCGGACCAGACCGCGGCGAGCAGCCTCACAATGTCAATGAGAACGCGCTTGAGAGGCGCAAGAAAGTTTGTCGAACCTCCGCCTTCTGGTGCGCCCCTCAGCCGCGCCAGTCCGGGGGCGTCGTTAGCGAGATGCAAACGCACAGTGTGAGCCCTCGCCCTGAACGCATCGATGACGTTGAGGATGTGAGAACGAGGACCCGGTGTCGCACTGTCCTCATCCACAGAAATACGCAGGCCACCGACTAGATAGTCGATGGAAAATTTCGATTCAGTTGGCATCTCAGCTCATTCTTCCGCAGAAGCGGGTGGGCTCCGCAGCCTCGACACCCCCGCGATCCGACGGGAGAACCATATCCCAGGTTTGTTACGGCGTTCGAACGCCGGCGCCACGAGGCCCCGACGCTCGCCTCCCCTCCCCCGAGCCAATCGCTTCATTACCCTGTGGTTGGGCTACGCCCAAATTGGCTCGATGACCATCGAACCGGGAGCGCGGGGTGGTGAGCACCGCATGTCATGGCCTCCGTCGAAGCGTTCACGAAAGCGATCCGTGAATTTCCGACTGTGGGCACCTTCCCGAACCGGCAATGTAGCGTCACAACACACCGCGCGCACATATGGCATCGCTGTGAGGATTGGGGGTCAAACGCACGCGGATCAGGTTGACAAACTGGAACCTACATAGACAATCAGCAAAAAGCTTACGTTGTAGATGACGTGCGCGATTACCGCCGCCCATATGCGTCCCGTTAAAAGTACCAGAGCACTGCAAACCAGACTTAGGAGCGAGAACTGAAGCCCGTCCACCAGGCTTATCGGAGTGAAGGTCGCGTGGAGGCAAACGAAGAGACCCGTAGAGGCAAGAGCTGCTGTGACGGACGCGGATACGTGACCGACGTGTCGTCGAAGTATTTGGAACAACGACACTAGAATTACTGCACGGAAGAACAGTTCCTCGACCACGGGCCCCACAAGACCGAGCGGAACTGCCTCGTGGAGGAACCACGAAGTCGTCTCGGCGCCGATGAGGGGCGACGTCGGAAAGGGCACCGAGTCACCTGCGCTTTGAGCGGCTTTAGCCAAAAGCAAGGAAAATCCGAACGCGGCGCCCCAGACCAAGTCCTGCGCACGAAATCGGAAGAGGCCCGCCGGACGCGCCCTTATCATCGCGAAGACGCAGACGGCCAACAGACCAGTCCACAGCGTCAAAGTGGCGAGCACGCCTTGCACAATGTCCGCAAAACGGGTTACCGCGAGGCTTGCGATCGTCGCCGCAGCAGCCCCACACAGCGCGACGAGAAGTACGAGTATGTTCCACCGCCCGACTGCTCGACCGCCAAGACGCCAATCTCGTCGGGGATTGCGTCGACGTGTCCGCGAGACACCCCGCAGACTGTCATCCGGCGGTATGACATCGGTCTGACGGGGCCGAACACGGGGCCGCTCATCGTTAGTGTCGTCGTGCACATAGAAAACGTAGCGTCAGCGTCGTCTCAGCGACGATCTGGCCCTCCGCCATTAAGGAGAGAACGTGCTCAAGATCCTGACCGTGTGCACCGGCAACGTTTGTCGGTCACCGATTGCGGAACAGCTGTTGGCGGAGCATCTGAAAGGTCTCCCCGTGCAAATTGAAAGCGCAGGGACGCGGGCTCGCGACGGCATGGGGATGACAGCAGAAGCCACGAAATTCGCCATCGCTTTGGGAGTTCCTGAAGGCCTGGCCGCGGCGCACCAGGCCCGGTACCTCACTGGCCATCGACTGGCATCTGCCGATCTCGCGCTGGCGATGGCGCGCGATCACCGGCGTGAAATAGTTGAACTGAACCCGGCCTTTCTGCGCAAGACATTCACGGTCAGAGAGATACACCGGCTTGTCAGCACTGTTGGTGACGGTGCGTTGGAGGCGGCCGCCGATTCCGCAAGGGAGCAAACCCATGGCTCGCGGCTCGCGGGAATTTTGGCTTATGTTGCAAGCCTCCGCGGCACCGTGCCGCCGCCTAACACGCTCGAGGTCGACGATGTGATCGACCCCTTCGGTCGGTCTTTGCGAACCTACGAGATGTCCGTCTCGCAGATCGATGAGGCCCTGCCGTCGGTTGAGCGCCTTGTGCGTCTGGCGACCCTCCGGGGTGGCAGCCTGATCTGAGTGCACCCTCCGAACCTGCGGGGAGATTGCGGGCGGCGCGCTGTCGTTCAGAGCCGCAAAACCGGCCGGAAACATTCCATGTGTCAAACTTGCGTGGAAACCCCGCGCTCCTCCCCCAGGTCAGCGCATCTTCGAGAGGCACCATGGAGCTCAGCGACTACATTCGGATCCTCCGCAAGAATTGGCTCGTCCTCCTCGTGCTCACAGCACTAGGTCTGACCGCCGCTACCGCCTATACGCTGACGCGCACCCCAATCTACGAATCGTCGAGCACGGTTTTCGTGTCGACGCAGGCGGGCGGCACCGCGGCCGAACTGCAACAGGGATCCACGTTCACGCAGGCACGCATCAATACCTACGTCGGACTGGCGACAGCACCTATCGTGCTCGACCCGGTCATCTCAGGACTTGGACTGACCACAACTGCGGCGAAGCTAGCGGAGGACGTCAAGGCTGCGGCCGCTCTCAACTCCACGTTGATCACGGTCACCGTCTCTAACCCCAGCGCGGACGAATCTGCAGCTATCGCCAACGCGGTCGCCGACAGCCTTGCAACCGTCATCCCGCAGCTCGAGCCCGCGTCGAACAATGGATCGAGCCCCGTTCGCCTGAGTCGGGTGCGGGACGCGGAACCCGCTCTTCAAGCGTCGAGCCCCAACGTTCCACTCAACCTCGCCCTCGGCGTGCTCGTTGGACTGGCCCTTGGGGTTGGAACAGCGGTGCTTCGGACTGTTCTCGATAATCGAGTCCGGACACCGCGCGAGGCCGAGCAGATTACCGGATCGCCCGGCATTGGCGCGATCGCATACGACGCGAAGGCGAAAGAGCGCCCGCTTATTGTGCATGCGGATCCCCTCAGTCCGCGCGCGGAGTCGTTCCGTGCGCTCCGCACCAACCTGCAGTTCCTCGACATGGGCGGACGGTCGAGCTTCGTCGTCACTAGCTCCATTCCCAGTGAAGGCAAGACGTCGACGACGATCAACCTCGCGATCGCTCTCGCCGACGCCGGGAAGCGCGTTGCCTTGCTCGACGCAGATCTCCGGAAGCCGAAAGTCGCTGAGTACCTCGGCATCGAGGGCGGCGCGGGCCTGACAGACGTGTTGATCGGACGAGCGAGTGTCAACGACGTCATGCTCCCTTGGGGGGGTCGCAGTCTCTACGTGTTGCCTGCCGGGAAGATTCCGCCGAACCCCAGCGAGCTGCTTGGTTCCCGCCAGATGAGCGCGCTGCTCGACATGCTGGAGCGCGACTTTGACGTCGTTCTGTGTGACGCTCCGCCGCTGCTGCCGGTGACCGACGCGGCGATTCTGTCACGAGCGACGAGCGGGGCCCTCATGGTCGTCTCGGTCGCGCGGACGACGCGCCACCAGTTGACCGGGGCGACCGAAGCTCTCAACACGGTAGGCGCCAAGTTGGCCGGGTTCGTCATGTCCATGGTTCCGACGCGCGGACCCGATTCGTACTACGCCGCCTACGGGTACGGCTACGGGTATGGGTATGGGTACAAGTTGTCGCCGGCCGAGCAGGCCAAAAGCAATCGAACACCTAAGAAGGCTGATGGTGGCCGCGCTGCACTGCCCGCCGCAGACGAAGAGGCTCTCGACGAGCTCGGCTTCGCTTCGAGGCGCGAAAGTCGTGAGGCGTCGCGCGAGTCATAACCGTCCGAGTTGACTTCGCTGCCCTAGGGCAACCCCGTCCGCTATCTCACGCTTGAGGTTTTCTTTTGGCTAGACGAGAGCCCGTCCTGTTCGGACAAAAAGCGGGGCGCATCACTTTGTGGGTCGTCTCGGGAGCGCTGATCCTGGGTGTGGCGCTTGCAACGTGGATCGGCATCCGAGGGGCGCTCGGTTACCAGCACCTGCGAGCGATTGAGGCAGGCGCTTCCCGTGCGAGTGCTCAGATTCTGGCCGACCCGGCGCAGGCGCGGAGCCTGGTCGCGTCGTTGGCGGAGGAGGCGAAGGCAGCTCGCGACCTCACCGGTGACCCGATCTGGGGCTTGGCCGAGCAGACTCCGTGGGTCGGACCGCAGCTCGAGGCGGTTCGCATCATCTCTGCATCGTCGAGCGGTCTGCTCGGGGACGGGCTGCGCCCGCTCGTGGACGCCGTCGGCGAGACTTCGCTCGATGTGCTGAAACCTATCGACGGACGGATTGACCCCGCGGCCATCGCTCGGCTGGCGGCTCCGGCTAAATCAGCCGCTATCGATGCACGCGACGCATCATCGGCCGTCGCGGAGATCAATACGGTCCCGCTGCTCGGGATTGTCCAGGGCGCCGTCGAGCGCGTCAGCGAAGCGTTCGCTCGGACCGCCGACGGGCTCGACGCTCTCTCACGCGCAACCGACCTGCTGCCCGGAATGCTTGGAGAGGACGGACCCCGTCAGTACCTCGTCCTCGTGCAGAACAACGCCGAAGCCCGCTCTCTCGGCGGTATTGCCGGCACGGCGATTCTTCTTCGCACAGAGGGTGGGGCGGTCTCACTGGGCGACACCCGCTCCGGCACCTCTCTGTCCGAAGCCCTGCAGGGTACGAGCGCGGCGAGCCTCTCGCCAGATGCCACAGCTCTGTACGGCGAAAGGCCCGCCAGGTATTTCCAGAACGTGACTCAGGTCCCAGACTTCACGGTCGACGGTCCCCTGGCCCGCCAGATGTACCAGTCTGTCACCGGCGTGAGCGTCGACGGTGTCATCACCATCGATCCCGTCGTGTTGTCGTACATGCTGGCGACGACGGGTCCGATTCAGCTGCAAGACGGTACGGTCGTCGACGGCAGCAACGCCGCGTCGCTGTTCCTGAATGACGTGTACAAGCGCTTTCCCGATCCCAAAGCGCAGGACGCATTCTTCGGAGAAGCGACGGCCATCATTTTCAAGGACTTTCTTGGCGGAAAGGGCTCCACGCCCGGTCTATTGAGTGCTTTCTCGCGTGGAGCCGAAGAGCGTCGCGTCCTGTTGTGGAGCACCCACGAAGACGAGCAAGCCGTGCTCTCCGGCTCGACCTTCGCCGGAGCGTTGCCCATCACGAACGAGCGCACCGCCCGATTCGGGGTCTACTTCAACGACGCCGGTGGATCGAAGATGAGCTACTACGTCAAACCTGACGTTCGTATCGCCTGGTCGGGGTGCGTGCCCGGCGCCGCCAGCGAGCGCGAACTGACGCTCTCAGTTTCTCTCACCAGCACAGCGCCCGCGGACGCGGCGACCAGTCTGCCGCGCTATCTGACAGCCAACGGCGCCTTCGGAGTCGCGCCGGGCAACGCCGCCACCCTAACGAACGTCTTCCTGCCCGAAGGATGGGATCTCGTCAGCGCCGCCAGCTCGAACGGGCTTTCATTCGCCGACGGGACGTACGCGGGGCGACGGGTTCTGAGCATCGGCACCAACCTGGCTCCCCAGGCATCGAACCAGCTGGACATCGTCGTGCAAAAGGTCTCAACGGCAGCCGAGGCGGAAGCCTTCGTCACTCCGACCGCCGACGGGTCGATCGACCCCACACCCTCTGCCGACTGCGGGCACACGGCCGCACCGCTGCTGCAGTGAACGAATCGAATGCGCCGGATTCTGAAGAAATATTGCGCGCCGGAGAAAATTAACGTTCCCGAAACCCTCTCAGTTTGCTTCCGGGTGGCGCCTAGGCAATACTCAGGAAGGCTCTCAGTACCACCCACCGCTTCATTGTTGTCCTTCCCCCTTGCGTCACCATCGGATAGCACGAACGCGGACCACCCATAAACCGGTAGCCCGGATTCGAAAGCAGGCATTCATGAAGCTCAACTTTGCCAAGGTCGGTGCATCCGCCGCCCTCGCTGGCGCGCTGCTATTCGCAGCCCCCGCCGTCGCTCAGGCCTACGTGCCCACCACCCCCGACACCGTGTCGGTGACCGTCACCTCGAACGGTCCTGTCCCGATCGCCGGTTTCGCGCCTGGCGCAACCGTCACGTTCACGCTCGTCGGCGTCGGCGTGACTGGCTCCAACATCGCCACCGCAGGTGCCGCTGTTTCTTCGGCTTCGGTCACCAAGACGGCTGATGCCTCGGGTTCGGCCACCGCGGTCGTCACCCTGCCCGAGCCCCGCGTCGGGTCCTACACCCTCGCGGCCTCCGGCGCCCGTGCCGACGGCTCAGTCGGCGCCGGAAGCGGCTCCGGCTCGACCGGCGGCAGCAATGCCGGCAGCAGCGCCCTCCCGGCGACCGGTATGGACGCGAATTCTCTTCTCGGCTTCTGGGTCGGCGGCGGCGCCCTCGTCCTCGCCGGTGCAACCGTTGCCGTGGCCACCACGGTTCGCCGCAACCGCCAGAGCAACAACGCCTGACGCTCAGCGTCGCGCCGGAAGCGCCGTCGACCTCGGTCGGCGGCGCTTCTGCCTTTCAAAGCTGCCGTCAAGCCGCCCGTCCCTCCCCCGCCACACAGGTTGACTCAGCGCATGGACACCACCACGACCGCTCCGCTCGACAACGACGGCCGGAGCGAAAGCGCCCCGCCCTCACTCCCCTTCGTGCACATGTGGACAGAACTCGACGGAAAGAGTCGCCTCGACGAATCCATCCTTCGTGGGTTCGGGTTGCAGAGCGTCGGCGGCGGCGCCGATCCGCAGTGGATGCGACCTTTCCCCGGCGAGGTATCGGCCGTGCTCTTCGCCGCGCTCCCCGTTGGCTGGGTGGGACAGTGGCATCCGTCCCCTCATCCTCAATGGGTCATTCCGCTGCGGGGAAAGTGGTTTCTCGAGACGCAAGACGGCTCTCGTGTGGAGATGGGACCCGGCGACATTCATTTCGGGCAGGACACGGATACCGCCGAAATCGACGGAAAGACCGGACACCTGTCGGGGACCATCGGTGACGAGCCGTGCCTGCAGGTGATGATTCAGTTCGCCGCGTCGCCGGCTGCCCCGACACCGCACCCCTTCGGCTGAGGGCGTCAACCCGCGCGCGCTCCGGGCTGCTATCACGTTGACTGGGAGCATGACCTCGGACGCAGCACGAATCCCCATCGACGGACAGGTGCTACAGGGGCCTCGTACGCCTCATGAGGTGGACGTAAATCCGCCGCGGGTGTGGGATGAGCGGTTGGCCGCGGTCTTGCCCGCGTCGTCGAGGCTGCTGTCGCTCTATGACGACGCCACCTGGGCCGAGGGACCCGCCTGGTGGCCCCACGAGCAGTCGCTCATCTTCAGCGACGTGATCGGCCGCCGCACGCTCGCCTGGCGTGAGGACGGCAGCATCGTCACGGTGCGCGACCGTTCCAACTTCGCCAACGGCAACATCATCGACGCTCACGGCCGCCTGGTGCAGGCGGAACACGGCCGCCGAGGCGTCAGCCGCACGGACAGCAACGGAACCACTCTGCTGGTCGACTCGTACGAGGGTGCGCCTCTCAACTCGCCCAACGACCTCGTGGTGGCTTCTGACGGTGCAATCTGGTTCACCGATCCCACCTACGGCATCTCGGATCCTCGCGAGGGCTACCCCGCCGACCCCGCTCTGAGCCACACAAGCGTGTACCGCTGGCGCGAGGGCGAGCCGCTTCGGCGCATGATCGATCTCGACGAGCCGAACGGGCTCGCCTTCAGCCGCGATGAGCGCACGCTGTTCGTCGCCGAGTCGCGCGCAGACGGAACGCCCCGCATGGTCGCATGCGATTGGGACGGTGAGACACTCGGCGCGCCCCGCTTCTTCGCCGGCGTCGATGCCGGCATCCCGGATGGGTTCGCCATCGACAGCCGCGATTGGCTGTGGATCTCGAGCGAGGCCGGAATCGTAATCGTCGACGAGACGGGCGCGCGACTGGGCGTCATCCCGACACCGCACGTCGCCAGCAACTGCACCTTCGACGCGGACGAGAAGCGGCTGTTCATCACGGGGGACAGCGATCTGTGGATGGTCGAACTCGCGTAGCGCGACCCATCTCGATCTGGCAACCGCCAGCGACGAACAGAGGTCACAGAGGGCTGGATCGGGACAAGAAGTTCTGGGTCAATTGTGCAGTACCTCTCTACGCTCCTCATCGCCCCGTATTCGCCGGCGATCGATGCAGCAATCCGCGCCGGGAAGATGCAGTCAGTCTGTTTTGGCGAACACCCACACGTCGGAAGTGCGGGGCTTCGCGTGCGCTGGAATCCCAAACGCGATGGAATCGTCGGGCACACTCTTGGTGACTACTGCATGCGCGCCGATGATCGTCCGCGATCCCACTTCGACGCCGCCGAGAATGGTTGCCCGCGGTCCGACGAAAACGTCATCGCCGATCTTCGGGGCACGGGCATCGCCGAGGGTGGTTCCAAGGATCACGTGCTGCTGCAGCGTCACATTCGAACCGAGGACGGATCGGCTGTTTACCGACAACAATCGACCACCGTGCGGAAGGATGACCCCAGGGCCACAGACAACTCCGCCGGGCAGATCGGAACCCATGAGCATCTTGGTCCAGATCACGTCAGCGGGTATCGCGAGCAATCCGATAAGCCTGCCGGGCATCCTGCCACGTGCCCTGAGCTGCATGAGCCGCCAGACCACAGCTGTCAGGAGTCCAAATGCCCCCGTGCGACCGCGCCCCGCAGAAAGGTCAGACCGAATCGCTGCCACAGTGTCTCGGATCGTGATTGCCATGCACTCAAGGTATTGCCTCGGGAGAGGCAACCTACTTGCTGCTGGTCCTTGGGCCCAGAAGTTTCACGTCCATGCGCCTGGAAGATGCAAGCTGCAGACACTGGGTTTCGGGAATTACCAGGCTGCAGACGCTGGGGTTTCGGGAAGTACGGAGCCCGCTGATCGCGAAGGAGACCGCCTGTCTGCTGCCGTCGTCCTTTACGCGCAGTCTGATCTTCGTGATGGCGGCGCCCATGCCCGTGCCCCTGTCGCTGATCTTGTCTGCTGCGGTGAAGCGAGCGCGGTAGGGCTTTCCCGGGTACAAGAACTTGGTCTCGTCGGAGCCGGGTAAGATCTGAAACGACGAGAAATTCGCTATGTTGTCGCTCTTCATCATGGAGAACACGCGGCTGTGGATCGTCGGCTTGTCGACCTGGATGAGAGCTTCGAACGCCTTGTCGGTCGGGTCGAACGTGGTCGTGGGACGTCGATCGCGCCGAGCGCCGCGCCACCAGTGCCGCGGGTCACCCCAGTCACTCCCTGCGTGCTGAGGCCCCACGCGTCCTGAGGGGTTGTCATCGAGCGTGAGCGCTCCCTACGAGCCGGTGCTGACGTCGCCGGTCGAGCAGCGGCCCGATTTGTAGCGTTCAGAAAGGTCTCGTCGGCTGAGCCACGAACCGGGATAAGAGGATGAGCGCCCGAGTCGCCAGGTCGGGCGGAGCGAAGAATTTCTGCCCCTTGGACTGAACGCGCGCGTCCACAGCGTTTGGGGCGGGCGTGCCGGCGGTGCCCATTTCGGCGCCGGAGACCGATGCAATCGTGCTTAGAACATGCAATCTCGTTCTCTCATGGAACAGCCACGCCTGACTCGTACATCACTCCCCCTCCCCTGTCACCCCACCCATCCGCTCCCCCGCGCTGGCGCACGCTTGACTACGTAGCGATCGTGCTGCCAAGAGAGTGGGTAGATCGCGCATGAGCGACATGGAGATGGCGCGTATCGCCGCGGGCAGCGTGCTGCGCATCGATCAGCGCGGCAGCGAACGTCGCGAGATCGTCGTCCAGGCGTTCGAGATCGGCCGCTACGCCGTCACCGAAGAGCAGGTCGCCGAATTGCTTGGCATTCCGTCGCGACACCCTCGTCGGCCCGCGACGCACATGAGCTGGCTGCGGGCGATCCGCCTGTGCAACGCGCTCAGCGAGTGGGAGGGGCTCGACCCCGTGTACTCGTTCGATGGTGAGGTCGTCACGGGCGACCCCGACTCCGAGGGCTTCCGCCTGCCCACCGAGGACGAATGGGAGTACGCCTGCCGCGCCGGGTCGACGGGCATGGCGTACGGTCCCGTGCGAGAGGTCGCCTGGACCTCGGCTGACGGTCTCGGTCATCCGGCCGAGGTCGGCATCCGGATGCCGAACCTCAACGGCCTGTTCGACACCCTCGGCAACGTGTGGGAATGGTGCTTCGACCTGTATGACCCCGAGGGTGAATCCGACGCGCGTGTGTTCCGCGGCGGAGGGTGGTCGGATCCCCCGAACGTGGTGCGGGCCGCCGTCCGGCGCGGAGCTCGACCGCGCGAGGCGTTCGACGACGTGGGGGTGCGCGTCGCGCGCGGACCGCTCAGGCGTCGGTCGTGATCGCCTCGGTCAGCTGTTCCATGAACGCGGCCACCGTCGTCAGCTGCGCGTCGTCGTACTGAGCGGCGAGCTCGCGCATCGCGCCCAGGTGCACCCCGAAGTGCTCGAAGAACTCGCGACGCGACTTGTCGGTCAGCACGACCACGCGTGATCGGCCGTCGGACGGGTGCTTACGGCGCTCGAGGTGACCCGACTTGACCAGTCGGTCGATGAGCTTCGTGGTGGATGCCGTCGAGATGCGCAGATGCGTCGCCACGTCGTGTGGGCTCACGATCTCGCCCCGGCGCTCGCGGATGGTGAGCATGCGCAGCGTCGCGAGGTCGCTGGCGTTCATGTCCATGTCGCTCTTCATGCCGCTGTGCATGCGGTCGAGAGCGTCGCTGAGCGTCTGCACAGCCCGCAGGGTCTCGAGCACCGCGGGCCGCGTAGCAGAGGTCGACACGGCTTTCGTCACGGTGGACACCCCCTTTCGCTCACGGTAAAGTCAGGCTCACATCGCTAGCTAAACTAGCAAACGGGAGGCACGATGAGCGAGACCGAATATGTCGTCCTCCTGGACGACTTCGGCAACGAGATCGGCACGGCGCCCAAGGCCGACGTGCACGACACCGACACGCGACTGCACCTCGCCTTCTCGTGCCATGTCGTCAACAGCCACGGCCAGGTGCTCGTCACCCGCCGCGCCCTGCACAAGAAGACCTGGCCCGGTGTGTGGACCAACTCCTTCTGCGGTCACCCCGGCCCCGACGAGGCCATCACCTCGGCCGTGCACCGCCGCGGCGAGTTCGAGGTCGGTCTGCGCGTGCGCGACGTGGAGCTGGCCCTGCCGACCTTCCGCTACCGGGCAGTGGATGCCAGCGGCATCGTCGAGCACGAGATCTGCCCCGTCTACACCGCCCGCACCGACGACGACCCGCAGCCCAACCCCGACGAGGTCGCCGAGTACCGCTGGGTCGACCCGCTCGAGCTCGCCGCCTCGCTCGAGTCCACCCCGTGGGCGTTCAGCCCGTGGCTCGTGCTCCAGGCGCAGCAGCTGCACCTGTTCGACCCCGCACCCGCCGTGAGGAGAGCCTCGTGATCTTCGCCGTTCCCAGCGCCCCCACCGCGCGTCAAGAGATCGAAGACGCGATCGAGACCTCGCTCGAACGCCTCGAGAACCGCCTGCTCCCCCTGGGCGACGGCGCCCACGCCCTGGCATCCGCCATCCGACGCGCCACCACCGGCGGCAAGCGCTTCCGCCCGCTGCTCGTCGCCGCGGCCTACGACACCCTCGACGGCGACGGCGTCAACCTGTCGGACCTCTGGCGCATCTCGGCCGCCTTCGAGCTGCTGCACACCGCCTTCGTCGTGCACGACGACGTCATCGATCACGACCTCGAGCGGCGCGGCATCCCGAACGTCGGCGGAGAATTCCGCCAGCGCGGCCTCGACAAGGGCGCCGACGAGACCGGAGCCTCGCTGCTCGGCACGGCCGCCGGCATCCTCGCCGGCGACCTGCTGCTGCACGAGGCCACGCGCCTGGTCGCCCTGAGCAACGTCCCCGCCGAGATGCGCGCCGACCTGGTCACCCTGGTCGAGGAGGCCGTGATCGTCTCGACCGCCGGCGAACTCGCCGACGTCGAGAACTCCATCACCTCGGCCGACCTCGACCCGATGACGATCCTCGCGGCCACGCGCGACAAGACCGCCGTGTACTCGTTCTCTGCCCCCCTGCAGGCCGGGGCCGTCATGGCCGGCGCCGACGACGCCGTGCTGCGCGCCCTCGAACGGTTCGGCGAGCGACTGGGCCTGGCCTACCAGCTGATCGACGACCTGATCGGCGCCTTCGGCTCGCCCGAGGTGTCGGGCAAGGACGAGGGCTGCGACCTGCGCGAGGCCAAGAAGACCCACCTGATCTCGCTCGCGCGCGAGACCGCGAGCTGGCCCGAGGTCAGCGAAGCCCTCGCCCAGGCGCACACCGGCCCCGTCGCGATCCGCGTCGCCCAGACCGCCCTCGCCAACTCGGGAGCCCGCAAGGCCCTCGAGCGCCTCGTCTACGACACCCTCGACGAGGCCGTCAACATCGTGAGCCTGTCGACCCTGCCGAGCGAGTGCAAGACCATGCTCATCGAACTCGTCGACATGGTCGCGGAGCGCGTTCCGTGAGCGCAGCGCCCACGGGCCTCGAACTGTATTCGCAGACGGCCGACGACGCCGCCGCCGCCGTCATCAACCGCTACTCCACCTCGTTCGGCATCGCCACCAAGCTGCTCGGGCCCCGCCCGCGCCCGCACGTGCGCAACATCTACGCCCTTGTGCGCGTCGCCGACGAGATCGTCGACGGCCCCGCCCACGACGCCGGTCTCTCGCCCGAACGCGAACGCCACGTGCTCGACGCCCTCGAAACCGAGGTGATGGATGCCATCGCCACCGGCTTCAGCGCCAACCTCGTCGTGCACGCCTTCGCCCGCACCGCCCGTGAGTGCGGCATCGGCGCCGACCTGATCGCCCCGTTCTTCTCATCCATGCGGACCGACCTCGACACCGCCGCCCACGACGACATCTCGCACGACGCCTACGTCTACGGCTCGGCCGAGGTCGTGGGCCTGATGTGCCTGCAGGTGTTCCTCAACGCCGGCATGTCGGCTCCGGCCCAGCCTGCCGCCGACATCGTCGACGGAGCGCGCCGCCTGGGCGCGGCCTTCCAGGACGTCAACTTCCTGCGCGACCTCGCCGACGACGCCGACCGCCTCGGCCGGGACTACCTCGACGGCGCCGCCGACGACGAACGGCGCATCACCGTGCTCGACCGGATCGACGCCGACCTGGCCGCCGCGGCATCCGTCATCCCCCACCTTCCGCCCGACTGCCGGGCCGCGGTGACCACGGCGCACGACCTGTTCGCCGAACTGTCGCGGCGCCTGCGCGCCGCCCCCGCCGGAGCCCCGCGCGTGCGGGTTCCGGACGGCGTCAAAGCCACCCTCGCCGCCCGCGCCCTTCTGGGGCGGCCCCCGAAAGGATCACGCTCATGAGCGCCCAGCGCATCGTCGTCGTCGGAGGCGGGATCGCCGGACTCGGCACCGCCGCCCTGCTCGCCGACCGCGGACACGACGTCCAGCTGTTCGAAGCCCGTGACGCCCTCGGCGGCCGCGCCGGATCGTGGGAGAAGGACGGCTTCCGCTTCGACACCGGCCCCAGCTGGTACCTCATGCCCGAGGTGTTCGACCACTTCTTCCGCCTGCTCGGCACCAGCGCCGACGAGCAGCTCGACCTCGTGCGCCTCGACCCCGCCTACCGCGTGTACGGCCCTCCCGGAAAGGGCGAGCCCATCGACATCGTCTCGGGCCGCGAAGCCGTGCGCGCGCTGTTCGAGAAGCACGAGCCCGGCTCGGGAGACAACCTCGAGAAGTACCTCGACTCGGCCAAGGACGCCTACGAGCTGTCGACGTCGAAGTTCCTCTACGACCCGTACTCCTCGACCAAGGGCCTGCGCGACCCCGCGCTGATCAAGCGCCTGCCCACGCTGATCCCACTGCTCACTCGGACGCTGTGGAAGCGCGTCACCGACGACTTCCAGAACACGCGCCTGCAGCAGATCCTCGCCTACCCCGCGGTGTTCCTCGGCGGCTCCCCGTTCGAGGTGCCGAGCCTGTACCACCTGATGAGCCACCTCGACCTGGGCGACGGCGTGCTGTACCCCCGGGGCGGCATGACCGAGATCATCACGGCCATCGAGAAGCTCGCCCGCGAACGCGGCGTCCGCATCGAGACGTCGTCGCCGGTCGAGGCGATCATCACCGACTCGGGCACCGCCCGCGGCGTGCGCCTCGCCGACGGACGCGTGATCGCCGCGGATGCCGTGGTGTCGGGCGCCGACCTGCACCACACCGAGAACGTGCTGCTCGAAGAGAAGGACCGCCAGTACCCCGAGAAGTGGTGGAAGGACAAGGTTCCCAGCCCCGGCGCCCTGCTGCTGCTGCTCGGCGTCAAGGGCGAACTGCCGCAGCTCACCCACCACACGCTGCTCTTCACCGACGACTGGCACACCAACTTCGACGCGATCTTCGGCGAGAACAAGAAGATCCCCGACCCCGCGTCGATCTACATCTGCCGCCCGAGCGCCTCAGACGACTCCGTCGCCCCCGCCGGCCACGAGAACCTCTTCGTGCTCGTGCCCGTGCCCGCCGACCCCGACAGCGGACGCGGTGGCGTCTCGGGTGCCGGCGACGCGCGCATCGAAGCCGCAGCCGACCGGGTCATCGCGCAGATCGGCGAATGGACCGGCATCCCCGACTTCGCCGACCGCATCGTCGTGCGCAAGACCATCGCCCCCGAGGACTTCAAAGAAGACCTGCACGCGTGGCACGGCAACTCGCTGGGACTGGCGCACACGCTCAACCAGAGCGCGATCTTCCGCCCCAAGAACCGCTCGCGCAAGGTCGACAACCTGTACTACGCGGGCACCTCGGTGCTGCCGGGCATCGGCCTGCCGATGTGCCTCATCTCGGCGGAGCTCGTGGTCAAGCGCATGACGGGCGACACCACCCCCGGCCCCCTGGCGGAACCCGCGCGCGCGGCGGTCTGACGTGCCCGGGATCTACCTGGGCGCGATCCTCTTCTCGCTCGTCGGCATGGGTCTCATCGACGGGAAGTACTCGCTCGCGCTGCGGGTCGCCCCCGTGCGGACGGTGATCGCCGTGCTCGTGGGCACCGCGTTCTTTCTCGCGTGGGACGTCGTCGGGATCGTCACGGGCGTCTTCGTCAAGGGCGAGAGCCCGCTGTTCGTCGGCGTCATGCTCGCCCCGCACCTGCCGCTCGAAGAAGTCTTCTTCCTGCTGTTCCTGAGCTACCTGACCGTGGTCATGTTCGCCGTGTTCGAACGGCGGGCGGCGGCGCGCTCCCGGGCGGCGGGGCCCGGGGCGTCGACGTCGCACCGTTCGCCGTCGGACACGCGGGGGGCGTCGTGACCTACCCGCTCATCGTCATCCCGTTCGTGGTGGTCACGGCGCTCGTGACCCTCGCGACGGCGCGGCGACCCGGATTCCGCAGGCGCATGGCATCCTCGGGCCTCACCGCCCTGGTGCTGGTCGGCCTCACCCTCGTCTTCGACAACCTCATGATCGCCGTCGACCTGTTCTCTTACCCGCCCGAGCACCTGAGCGGCCTCAAGCTCGGACTCGCCCCCGTCGAGGACTTCGCCTACCCGCTGTGCGCGGCGTTCCTCGTGCCGGCGGTGTACACGCTGCTGTCTTCCACCCCGTCCCCGAAGGATGCCGCATGACCACGCCCGCCTTGACCCCCGGGCGCATCGTCCGCGAGCTGTTCGTGTCGTCGCGGCCGGTGAGCTGGATCAACACGGCCTTCCCATTCGCCGCCGCCTATCTGCTGACCACGCGGCAGATCGACGCGCCGCTGATCATCGGCATCCTGTTCTTCCTCGTGCCCTACAACCTCGCGATGTACGGCGTGAACGACGTGTTCGACTACGAATCCGACCTGCGCAACCCCCGCAAGGGGGGCACCCACGGCGCCGTGCTCGCCAAGCGCATGCACCCCATCACGCTGTGGGCCTCGGCGCTGTCGTGCCTGCCGTTCGTGGTGTACCTCGTGATCATCGGCTCGCCGCTGTCGTGGCTGGTGCTGGCGCTCAGCCTGTTCTTCGTCGTGTTCTACTCCGCGCCGCCGCTGCGGCTGAAGGAGCGACCGTTCCTGGACTCGATCACCAGCAGCATCCACTTCTTCTCACCCGCCGTGTACGGCCTGGTGCTTGCGGGCGCCGTGTGGACGTGGCAGCTCGTGTTCGTGTTCATCGCCTTCGCGCTGTGGGGCATCGCCTCGCACGCCTTCGGCGCCGTGCAGGACGTCGAAGCCGACCGCGCCGCCGACATCTCGTCGATCGCCACGGCCCGCGGAGCCCGGTGGACCGTGCGCTTCGCCCTGACCGCGTACCTGCTGGCGGGCGTCGCGATGCTGTTCACCGCCTGGCCCGGGCCGCTGGCCGCCCTGCTCGTCGTGCCGTACCTGGTGGTGTGCTGGCCGTATCGGAACGTGACGGATGCCGAATCCGACCGCGCCACCGCCGGCTGGAACCGCTTCTTGTGGTTGAACCAGATCGCCGGGTTCGGCACGACGATGCTGTTGATCTGGTGGTGGTTCCTCAGCGCCTAGCCGGCGCGCGGGGGCGCGGCGGCGGTGCGCCGGGCGGGCGGGCGCCGGCCGGGCGGGCGGGCGCCGGGCGGGCGGGCGGGCGCCGGGCGGGCGGGCGCCGGGCGGGCGGGCGGGCGCCGGGCGGGCGGGCGGGCGCCGGGCGGGCCGTGGACCCGCGAGACTGCACGCTGGTGACAAGTCGGTTGCAGGATGTCGCCGAGTTGTCAGCGGCGTGCAGTCTCGCGTGAATCCCGGGCGCCGGGCGTCCGCGCCGGGCCGGTCGGGCGAGGGGGCGACGCGGCGGGCATCCCGGGCGGGCGGGCGATGAGGCGGGGTAGCGACGGGAACGCGCCGGGCGGGCCGTGGACCCGCGAGACTGCACGCGGGTGACGAGTCGGTTGCAGGATGTCGCGGAGTTGTCAGCGGCGTGCAGTCTCGCGGAAAATCCGGGCGCGGCGGGCGGGCGCGCCCGGGCGCGGGAACGACGGGCGGCAACGACGACGCCGGCGCCCCGCGGAAGCGGAGCGCCGGCGTCGGTGCGGAGGATCAGCCCGCGGGCGTGGCCTCGGGCGTCGGGGTCGGCGACAGGGTCGCCGTGCCGCCCTGGCCCTGGCTGTCGAGGTCGAGCAGGCGCTGCACGGCCGCGGTGAGGCGGGCGTCCTGCGTGGCGAACTCGGCGAGGTCGCCGCTGGTCAACGCCGCCTGACGCGCCGAGAGCGCATCGCGCGCCTCCTGCAGCGCCGCGGCGTAGTCGCCGGTCGGGACCGTCGGCGTGGTGGGCGTGGTGCCCCCCGTGCCGTCGCCCTGATCGGTCGGCGTGACCGACTCGTCGCCCGTGTTCGCACCCGAGTCTCCGCCGAACAGCGCGTCGAGCGCCTCGCTCAGCGTGTTCTCGAAGGCGATCTCGTTTCCGAACGCCACGAGAACGCGACGCAGCTGCGGCAGCTGCGTGTCACCCGAGGACTGCACGAACACCGGCTGCACGTAGAGCAGACCGCCGCCGACCGGCAGCGTCAGCAGGTTGCCGTTGAGCACCTGCGACTGGCCCTGCTGCAGGATGTTGATCTGCGACGAGACGTTCGTGTCGGAGTCGAAGGTGTTCTGCACCTGACCCGGTCCGGGCACGGTGGTGGCCGCGTCGATCACGAGCATGCGCAATCGGCCGTAGTCCTCCCGCTTGGTGCCCTGCTGGTCGCCCGCGTTGGAGTCGACCGCGAGGTAGCCGGTGAGCACGTTGCGCGCCTGTCCGCCCTGGGATGCCGGGATGAAGCTCGTGAACATCGAGTACGTCGGCTCGTCCTGGCTCGGCATCTTCATCGTCAGGTAGTACGGCGGCTGGAACGTCTGCGGGTCCTGCGGGTCGTTCGGCGTGGTCCACCGGTTGTCCTGCTGGAAGAACGACCGCGGGTCGTCCACGTGGTACACGCCGAGCATCGAACGCTGCACCTTCATGAGGTCGGTCGGGTAGCGCACGTGGCTCATGAGGTCGGCCGACATCTCGCTCCACGGCTGGAGCGACGTCGGGTAGATGTTCTGCCAGGCCTTCAGCAGCGGGTCCTCGTCGTCCCACGCGAACAGCTCCACCGAGCCGTCGTACGCGTCGACGGTCGCCTTGACCGAATTGCGGATGTAGTTGATGTCATCCAGCGCGAAGGTGGGAGCCGGGTTGTTCGAATCGGCGATCGCACGCGACAGCGACACCCCGGTCGAGTAGGGGTAGTTCGCGCTCGTGGTGTAGCCGTCGATGACCCACTTGATGCGCCCGTCGACGACCGTGGGGTACGGGTCGCTGTCGAGCGTCAGGTAGGGGGCCACCTTCTGCACGCGCTCCGCCGGGTTGCGGTCGTAGAGGATCTGCGAGTCGGCGTTGACGCTGTCCGAGAAGAGGATCTGCTCGGACTGGAACTTCAGCGCGTAGATGAGGCGGTTGAAGACGTTGCCGACGCTGGGGCCGCCCTCGCCCGAGAACGTCGTGCGCGTCTCGGTGCCGCCGTCGGCGCCCAGCGGGTAGTCGAGCTCGATCGGCTCGGTGCCCTCGGGCGCCCCCACGATCGAGTACGTCGGCGAGGTCTCGCCGAAGTACACGCGCGGCTCGTAGTTGAGGTCGGTCAGGAAGCCCGTTCCGGGGATCGCCTGCTCGAGGAACACCGGGTCGCCGTCGGCCGTGCGCTCGTTGCCGGCGGCCGCGACCATGCCGTACCCGTGCGTGTAGACCAGGGTGGTGTTCTGCCACGAGGTGGCGTCGCCCAGCTGGCCCATGTTGAGCTCGCGCAGCGACACCACGGTGTCCTGCGTCTGCCCGTTGATCGTGTAGCGGTCGACGTCGAGCGGGTTGGTGAACTGGTAGTACGCGCGGTACTGCTCGAGCTGACGCACCGTCGGGCCGATGATCGCGGGGTCCATGATGCGCAGCTGCGCGGTGGACTCGGCGTCGTTGCGCAGCTGACCGGCCTCGGCCTCGGTCGAAGCCTGGAAGTTCTCTTTCTCGACCCGGTCGATGCCGTACGCGGCCTTGGTGCCCTGCAGGTTCCGCTCGTAGTACTGGCTCTCGAGCTGGAGCTGGTTGGGGCGCACCTGGAACGTGTTGACCGCCCACGGGATGGCCGCCCCCACCACGATCGCCGACACCACGAGCAGGGCGGTACCGATCAGGGGGTAGCGCCAGCGGCCGAGGAACGCGGTGACGAAGAAGGCCAGGGCGACGATGACCGCCGCGATGGCGAGGATCGTCTGACCGGGGATGACGGCGTTCGCACCGACGTAGCCGGGACCGGTGATGCGCTCGGACGGCTCGACGAGCGTGCGGAAACGGTCGAGCCACAGGCTCGCACCCTGCAGCAGCAGGTAGACGCCGGCCAGGATCGCGAGTTGGATGCGCGCGGCCTTCGAGATGCGCAGCTCGCGCTGCCCGACGCGGACCGACCCGTACAAGTAGGACACCACGGCCGTCAGCAGCAGGCACACCAGCACCACGGCCGAGGCGAAGCCGAGCGCCGAGGTGTAGAACGGCATGGCGAACAGGTAGAACCCGGTGTCGAGGCCGAACTGGGGCTCGGTGACCGCGGTCGCGACCCCGTTCGCCCAGAGCCAGGTGGTCTCCCACTGCGCGGATGCCGCGAACCCGGCGAAGAAGCCGAAGAACACCGGGATCCCCCACATCGCCAACCGGCGGAGGGGTTCCACCACCTCTTGGTAGCGGTCGAGCTGCGAGCTCAGACGCGCGTACACGGGACGGAGGCGGTAAGCGAGCTGGATGGCGCCCCACACCGGAACCGCCATCGCGAGGAATCCGACGAGGAACATCACGGTGCGCGCGATCCACTGCGTGGTGAGCACACCGGTGAAACCGAGCTGCGAGAACCACAGCCAATCGGAGTACAGGTTCGCGAAGACGAAGAACGCGACGACGAGAGCGGCGATCACCGCGAGGGTGATCGAGATGATCCGTCGAGAGCGGTTCGGGGGCGTGGCCTGGTTCGGCGCTGAGGTCGTGGTCACCCTTTCATCCTAGGCGCGGCATTCCCGGGGTTCGCCGTGAATGCTACGATCCCGAACCACAGCTCGGCAGGGCGTCCAGGTCTCCCCCGTCGCGGATCGTCTCGAGGGCGGTGAGCGACTGCGCAAGCGTCGAGGTCGAGAACACGCGGATGCCGTCGGGCACGTGTCCGACGACCTCGTTGCAGTTCGCCTCGGGGGCCAGGAACCAGGTGGCCCCGGCATCCCGCGCTCCGAACAGCTTCTGCCGGATGCCGCCGATCGGACCCACGTTGCCGTCGGCGTCGATCGTTCCCGTGCCGGCGATGTGCTGACCGCCGGTGAGGTCGCCGGGGGTCATCTTGTCGATGATGCCGAGGGCGAACATCATTCCTGCGCTGGGACCGCCGACGTCGTTGAGCTGGATCTGCACGTCGACCGGCAGGTCGAACGAGATGCTCAGGCCGACTCCCAGCAGGTACTGCTGCTCGCCGTCGACGTCGGTGGGCTGCGGGGTGACCTCGGCCATGCGCGCGGTTCCCTCGCGGTCGAAGCCGATCGTCACGGGGGCGCCGGCGGCATCCTGAACCGCGGAGCGGACACCCTCGACGCTGGTGACGTCGGTGCCGTTCACCGAGGTGACGACGTCGCCCGGCTGCAGGATGCCGGCGGTCGCGCCGGTCTCGTCGACGGTGGCGACCGAGATGGTCTGCGGCACCGTGTAGCCCTGTTCGCGCAGGGCCGCGGCGGCGGCCTCGTTCTGCGAGTCGGTCATGAGGGCGGCGTTCTCGCTGTTGCGCTGCTCGGTACTCTGGCCCGCGGGGAAGATGCGGTCGATCGGCACGACCGCGCGCGAGGGGTCGAACCACGCCTGCACGAGCTCGACCCACGAGGGGGTCCGCTCGCGATTGCCGCTGACCTGCACCGTGAGCAGGTCGAGCCGGCCCTCGCTGGTGGTGTCGTCCTCGTTCGGGACGCTGATGAGCGGAACCTCCTGCCCGTCCGCGGTGGTCGAGGTGCCCAGAGTGTCGTACACCGGCCCGGGCTGCTGGATGACGTACCCCGACGGGACGAAGGTGAGCACGAACAGCACCAGGACGGCCAGCGTGAGCGCCCACACGCCCACCACCGTGCCGCGACTCCACCGGCGGCGGGGTTCGGGCTCGGTCACCGGCGCGTGCGAGACGTTCTGGTCGAACAGGGTCACGGTCTCAATCCTTCAGCGGGTCGTCGTTCGCGCGCGGCGTAAGGCGAGGAGAGGCCGGGCCGTCAGATGCGGGGAAGCGTGCGACTAGCGTAGGACTCCCATCCCCAGACCTGGCTGAAAGGCGGCTGAAGTGGCAGACGACGACCGGAACCCCGAAGAGGAGTTCCAGGAGCTCATGCGTCGCCTGATGTCGGGCGACGTCAGCGGGATCGATCCCGAGCAGCTCTCCCGCCTGTCGGGCATGCAGATCGACCCCGCCATGCTGCAGGCGGTGATGAACCAGCTGCAGGGCGCGTTCGCCGGCACGCAAGAGGGCGTCGACTGGAGCCTGGCCGAACGTCAGGCCCTGCACATCGCCAATCAGGACGGCCTCGGCGTGACCACCGGGCAGAAGACCGACCTCGACCAGGCCTTCACCCTCGCCGGTCTGTGGCTGGGCGAGGCCACCACCATCTCGGACCTGCCCCGACCGCCGCGGGCGGTGACCCGCGGCGCGTGGGTCAGCGCGACCCTGCCGGTCTGGCAGGAGCTCGCCGAGCCCGTCGCCACGAGCATCGCCGACGCGCTCACCGCGGCGCTCGGCCAGCAGGCTCCCGACGACATGCAGGACATGATCGCGGGCGCCGGCCGCCTGATGCGGACCGTCGGCGGCTCGCTGTTCGCCACTCAGCTGGGGCACGTCGTCGGGCGGCTGTCGACCGAGGTCGTCGGCGGCGGGGACGTCGGCATCCCGGTCATGCCCGACGGCGACGCGGCGATCCTGCCGCAGAACTTCGCGGATTTCGGTCGCGACCTCGAGATCCCCGACGACCAGCTCGCGCTCTACCTCGCGACGCGCGAGCTCGCGCACGCGCGACTGTTCCGCCACGCGCGATGGCTGCGGCTGCACGTCATCTCGCAGGTGCGGGACTTCGCGCACGGCATCCGCGTCGACACCGACGCCCTCGAAGAGCTCGCGACGCGCTTCGACCCCTCGCAGCCCGACGAACTGCGCGGGGCCCTCGAGAGCGGCGCCCTGCTGCCCGAGCGCAGCGAGGAGCAGACGGCCGCGCTCACCCGCCTCGAGAACCTGCTCGCCACGATCGAGGGCTGGGTCGACGTCGTCACCGAAGACGCGACCTCGCGTCTGCCCTCGGCCGTGCGCATCGCCGAGGCCGTGCGCCGCCGCCGCGCCGTGGGCGGCCCCGCCGAGCAGGCCCTCGGCTCGCTCGTCGGCCTCGAGCTGCGTCCGCGCCGCATGCGCGAGGCCGCGGCCATGTGGCGCGCCGTCACCGACGCCGTCGGCGTCGACGGACGCGACGCGCTGTGGGACTACCCCGACCTCATGCCCACCTCGGACGACATCGACGACCCCGCCGCCCTGGTCGCCCGCTTGACCGCCGCCTCGCGGGGCGAAGCGGCTCCGGCGGATGCCATGGACGACGCCCTCGCGCAGCTGTTGGCCGAGGAGGCCTCGGGCGGGCGGGACGGCGGATCCACGGCAGACGGTTCGGGTGCCGACGGCGGTTCCGAAGACGATGACGGAGCGTCACCGGGCGACCAGCGACCGGTGTGAACCGACCCGGGCCCCGGGTCCGGAGAGAACGCCCGCGGCGGTCCCCGCGGGCGTTCGGCGTTTCGCGGACCGGTCCTCCCCACGTCGCTGCCGGCGCATCGAGGTGGGGACACCGGCATCCGGCCTCGGTGAGCGGGACAGGCTCGGTGCATGATCCGACTCGATCCCGCCGCTCCCCCGCTCTGGCGTCACGACGGGCGCGTGCAGTTCGGCGCCCCCGCCGTCGCCGTCGCACCCACCATCGGCGCCTGGGTCGACCACGTGGTCGCCGCCCTGGTCACGGGCAGCACCCGCGCCGAACTGCACTCGATCGCCCACCTGCACGGGGGCGGTGCCGCCGCGTGCGACGCCGTGCTCGCGGCGATCTCGCCCGCCCTGGCGCGGGTGCCGCGGCATCCGCCGATCATCGTGCAGACCGCCGACGATCTGCCCCCGCGCGCGGTGCGGGCGGTGCTGGCCGCGCTCCCCGGGCGCAGCGCGGTCGTGTCGTGGGCGGGACCCGCGAGCGACCCCCTGCCCGTCGACGCGCGGGTCGTCGTCCTGGCGGCCTACCGCGTCGATCCGCGCCGCGCGGCGGCGCTCGTGCGCGACGACATCACGCACCTGCCGCTCGTGCTCGACGGGGCCGGCGCCGTCATCGGGCCGGTGGTCGCCCCCGGACGCACCGCGTGCCTGTCGTGCCTCGACGCCGTGCAGCGCGAAACCGATCCGCACTGGCCGCTCGTCGCCGCTCAGCTGCTCGGGCGCGCACGCCCCGAGGTCGATGTCGCGCTCGCCGCCGAGGCGGGACGCGGAGCGCGGTTCCTGCTCAACGCGCCGATCGCGTCGACGAGCCGCTCCCTGCGCCTGCGCGCCGATTCGTTCCGGCGGGCCTGGGCGCTGCATCGGCCGAGCGCAGACTGCCGGTGCCGATCTCTCGCAGAAAACGCGACGGCGAGCGCTCCATCCGCCCCCGCCCTCGCGCCCAGCTCACCGACAGCGTTCGCGCGGCCCGCGTGACCCCGACGTACGCGAGTCGGCGTTCCTCGTCGACCGCCTCGAACGTCTTGGCGTACGAGATGGGCAGCAGCCCCTCGCTCACCCCCACGAGGTAGACGTGATCCCACTCCAACCCCTTGGCCGCGTGCAGGGTCGCGAGCGTGACGGTGCGCGTGGTCGGTTCGTGCTGATCGCGTGCGCGCGCCTGCAGGTCGTCGGTGAACGCGCGCAGGTCGGTGCCCTCGGGCGCCTCTTCGGCCAGGCGCAGCAGCGCCGCGCGCGCCTCCCACGCCTCGCGCAACGCACCGCCCGCCTGAGGCGGATCGTCGGTCAGACCGACGCTGCGCAGCACGTCGCGCACGGTCGCGATGAACCCGGTGTTGATCGGGGCAACCGACGCCGCACGCAACGCCATGAGCGCCTGACGCACCTCGGGCAGATCGAAGAACTTGCGCCCGCCCAGAACCGATGCCGCGATCCCCACCGCCGAGAGCGCGCTGAGCAGGGCCGCGGACTGCGCGTGCGAGCGGTACAGCACCGCCACGTCGTGCGGATCCACCCCGCTCGCGAGCAGGTCACGGATGGAACGGGCGACGGCTGCGGCCTCGTCCTCGTCGTCGTCGAACGCGCGCACCGTGGGCACCGGCGTCTCGTCCGTCCTCGCCGCCACCAGCTCCAGAGCCCCCTGCCGACCGCGCATGAGCTCGTTGGCGACGGCGAGCACCGGCGCCGTCGACCGGTAGTTGCGCTCGAGCCGGACGACGCGGGCGTCGGCGTGCGTGCGCTCGAACTCCAGCAGATACCGCGCGTCGGCCCCGGTGAACGAATAGACGGTCTGGCTGGCGTCGCCCACCACGCACAGGTCGCGGCGATCGCCGAGCCACAGCTCGAGCACGCGGTTCTGCAGCGGCGAGACGTCCTGGTACTCGTCGACCGTGAAGTGCCGATACTGCTCGCGCACCGCCGCGGCCACGCGCGGCTCGGCCTCGATCATGCCGGCGCAGGTCAGCAGCACGTCCTCGAAGTCCATCTGACGCCGCTCGTCCTTGAGCTTCTCGTACGCGCGCTGCAGGGCGACGACCTGGTCGACGCCGAGGCGTCCCACACCGTCGGGCCGGTCGGCCGCGTACTGCTCGATCGAGCGGAGCGTCACCTTGCGCCACTCGATCGACGCCGCGACGTCGCGCAGCGTCGCGGTGTCGGGGGCGAGCCCCACACCGTCGGCGGCGTGGGCGAGCATGCGCACCTTGTTGTCGATGATCGAGGGGGCCTGATCGCCCGCGAGGGTCGGCCAGAAGAAGTTCACCTGCGCGAGCGCCGCCGCGTGGAACGTGCGCGCCGACACCCCCGCCACGCCGAGCGCACGCAGGCGCCCGCGCATCTCGCCGGCGGCCTTGGCGGTGAAGGTCACCGCCATGACGCGCTGCGGCGAGTAGGCGCCGGTGTCGACGCCGTGGGCGATGCGACGCGTGATCACCCGCGTCTTGCCGGTGCCCGCGCCCGCCAGCACGCACACCGGCCCGCGCAGCGCACGTGCCGCCTCGAGCTGGTGCTCGTCGAGGCCGTCCAGGGGGCCCGTCATGCGACACCCCGGTACCAGTCGTCGATCAGACGACGGGCGATGGATGCCGGGCCCGGCAGCTGCGTCGCGCCCTCGCCGCGCATCGCGGCGCCGATCTCGTCGCGGGTGAACCACCGCACCTCGACGATCTCCTCGCCGTCGGCGCGCGCCTCGGCGTCGTCGACGACCTCGGCGCGGAAGCCGAGCATCAGCGAACGCGGGTACGGCCAAGCCTGCGAGCCGCGGTACTCCACCCGCCGCAGGCGGACGTTCGCCTCTTCGTTCACCTCGCGGGCGACGGTGTCCTCGAGCGATTCGCCGGCCTCGGCGAACCCGGCGAAGCACGAGTACCGGTCCCCGCCCCAGGCCGCGTTCGCGCCGAGCAGCACACGGTCGTCATCGGCGGCCGAGGTGACCAGGACGATCACCGCGGGATCGGTGCGAGGAAAGTGCTCGCGCCCGCAGACCGGACAGTGCCGCGACCATCCGGCGTGGCGCAGTTCGGTGCGCGCCCCGCACGCGGGACAGAACGGCGCGTCGCGCACCCACCCCGCCAGGGCCACCGCGGTGGTCAGCAGTTCGGCCTCGGCGTCGGGCAGGTCGCCGCCCGACGCCCGCAACGGGACCCAGTCGGCATCCGCCACCGCGGAGTCGTCCGCATCGTCGGCGAGGACCGCGAGGACGACGGCCGCACCGTCGGCGGCGCGACCCAGGAACGCCCACTCGCGGACGCCGGGCAGCGCATCGGGCACGGCGTCGGCCGTGACGAAGACCAGACGACCGTCGCGGACCGGGGCCGCGTCGCGACGGACGGCGAGAACGCGCGTACCCGGCACCGCCAGGACGCGCCGCAGCAGATCGGGCTCCTCGCGCTCGCCGCCGGAGCGATCGACCGGCTGCGCGGCGAGGGAATCGGACGACGAAGACGCGGAAAGCGGCATCGAGCACCTCTCTGGCGGATGGGAGCGAGCGGGTGATCGTCAGCCCGACCTCCCCGGTCAAGGGCGTGGCGCGGGCGGGTGAGCGGAGCACCGACCTACCCTGGGGGGCATGGCACGCTCGCCCCTCATTTTAGCCGCGTCGGCGACGACGGCCCTGCCGGGTACGGCCTTCACGAGCGCCCGCGCGCTGACCGAGAACGCCGGCGGTCGCTTCGACGCGGCCCTGGCCCGCACGGACGACGGACGTCAGGTGGTCGTGCGCATGCCCGCCACCGACGACAGCGCCTCCGACCTCGCGGCGGAGTCGCGCGCCCTCCACGCCCTGACCGCCGGCGTGCGCGCCCTGCTGCCCTTCGCCGTGCCCGAGGTGCTCGGCGAGAGCGGGTCGGGCGGCAACCGCGTCCTGGTCACCGACCACATCCACGGCTACCGCATCGACCCCGCGCACCTGCCCAAGGGGCCCGGCTACGCGCCGGCGATCGGCGGCGCGCTCGCCGCCGTACACGACCTCCCCGTGTCGATCGTGCGCACCGACGGCCTTCCGGTGCGGTCCCCCGAACAGATCCGCGACGACGTCAAACGCCTGCTCGATCGGGCTGACGCGACCGGCCGGGTGAGCGACGACCTCATGCTCCGGTGGCGGCGCGCCCTCGAGGTCGACGACCTCTGGCGCTTCGAATCGGCCGTCGTGCTGGGCGGTGCCACCAGCGCATCCATCATGCTCGCCGACGACGACGACGCGATCCCGCACGTCGTCGGCATCCTGGACTGGGCCGGGCTGAGCGTCGGCGACCCGGCGATCGACCTGCGGTGGTTGGCATCCGCTCCCCTGGCCGCCGACGACGTGCACGAGGGATACGCCGCCGCAAGCGACCGCTCCCCCGACCCGCTGCTGCGCGAACGCGCGCGCCTGTACGCCGAACTCGAGTTCGCCCGCTGGCTGGTCCACGGGCACGACGCCGGCGAGGCCGAGGTCATCGCCGACGCCGTCGCCCTCCTCGACGCCCTGGCCGAGGGGGTGCGCGGCGACCACATCGTGCCCGACTCACGCAGCGACATCGACGACGCCATGGCTCTCGTCGAGAGCGTCCCACCCGTGGCCGCGGGTGCCGTCGACACCTCGATGCAGACCGACGCGTACGACCCCGAGGCCCTGTCGCTGTACCTCTCGGCCGAACGCGATCGCGCCGCCGCGGCCGAGGCCCTGGCCGACGCCCTCGACGAGCGCAAGCATCCGGATGCCGAGACCGGCGCGATCCACGTCGACCAGCTGCCCGAGCCCGACGGCGACGACCCGAACGCGACCGCTCCGGTCGACCTCGACGGATGGACCGATCGCCCGGTTGCGGAGCCCGCGCTGCGCAGCGACACCGACGGGTCGTCGCTGTGGGCCCGGCCGGACACGGACCGGACGCCCGAGCCGGCGATCCGCGACCACGGAGACGCATCGGCCGCTCCGATCTTCCGCGACGGCGACAAGACCCACGAGACGGCCGTCGACGACGAAGAGGATGCCGCCCGCGCCAGCCGCGCGGCGCTGCGTCGTTGGGGTGTGTCGGGCGACTCCGCCTGAGCCGCGGACGCCCGCGGGCCCCGGGGGCCGGCGTCCAGGCGCGCCGGCGCCGACGGGGGCCGATGTCGACGGGGGCCGATGTCGACGGGGGCCGATGTCGACGGGGGCCGATGTCGACGGGGGCCGGCGCCGACGGGGCCGGTGTCGACGGGGCCGGCGCCGACGGGGCCGGTGTCGACGGGGGCCGGCGCTGACGGGGGCCGGTGTCCACGCGCGCCGGTGTCCACGCGCGCCGGCGGTGACAGCCCGCCCCGCGTCAGCCGCGCAGCACCAGCTCGTCGCCGACGTAGAACAGCGCGACGTCGATGAGGTCGAGGTCGATGCCGTGCTTGGCGTGGTACGCCTCGCGGTACAGCTCGAGCTGCAGCATGCGGGCGCGCCGGTCGGCGTCGGTGGTGGGCGGGCGGCCCGTCTTCCAGTCGACGATCTCGTACCGGTCGCCGCGACGGTAGACGGCGTCGAGCTTGCAGATCACGACGTGCTCGCGACCGTCGAGCCGCGTGGTGACGAAGTCGATCTCGGTCTCGACCTCGAGCGGACGCAGGTTCGCCCACTCGGAACGCTCGAAGCAAGCGCGCAGGCGCTGCAACTCGTCGGCGTCCGCCGCTGACGCGCCGAGCTCGTCGTCGCCCCAGAGGCCGTCGTCGTCGAGCCCGATGCCCGCGCCCACCTGACCCGAGCGCTGCTCCACCCAGGCGTGGAAGAGCGTTCCCAGGCGGGTCTGACGGTACGGGCGTTCGGGCATGGGGCGCCGCAGGTCGTCGACGGCGCGACCGTAGTCGGCGACGAAGTCCTTGAAGCGGGACGCCGGGATGCGCGTCGGTGCCGGAGCGTGCGTCGGACGCAGGCGGTCGGCACGTTCGGCGAGCAGCAGCTCGAGATCGGCGTCGGGGTCGGGCGCCTCGCCCGTCCGCGCGGCATCGGCTGCCGCAGCGGCCGCGGTGATCGCGGTGCGCCGTGCCCCCAGCGGGTCGAGCGGCCAGTGCAGCAGGCGCCGCTCGCCGTCGTACGGGTCGTCGCCGGGTTCGCCGATGCGCAGGTCGATGCCGAGCGCCTCGGCGGCCTCGTCGAGGAAGACGCTCGGCGTGCGGGGGCGCTTCGTCCCCGACCAGCTGGACCCCGACAGCAGCAGATGGTCCCGGGCGCGGGTGAACGCCACGTAGGCGAGGCGGCGGTCCTCGTCGAGCTGTCGCGCGCGGTTGTCGGCGACGTACTGGTCGATCGCCGTCTTCAACTCCTGCTGGGTCTCGGCTCCTCGCCAGCCGAGCAGCGGGAGCCACGCGGAATCGCCGCGGAACTCCGCGGGCAGGATGCCGAACCCCAGCCACCCCTTCGTGTCGCGCGGCAGGGACGGGAGCTCGTCGGTGACCAGGCGCACGACGGCCACGGCATCCCACTCCAAGCCCTTCGACCCGTGGATGGTGAGCAACTGCACGACGTCGTCCTCGGGCGGCTCGGTGCGCGGGGCGAACTCGTCGGCCTGCTCGGCGTGGTCGAGCCACGCGAGCAGGCTCGTCACCGACCCCGACTCGTCGGCGGCGAGGAAGCCCCGGATCTCGTCGACGAATGCACGCAGCTGCGCCGAGGCGATACGCGCGGGGCCCCGCGACTCGTTCGCGGCGAGTTCGATGTCCAGACGCAGCTCGGCCTCGATGAGCCGGATGAGCTCGGGGATGGGGGCACCGACGCTGCGACGCAGTCCCGCGAAGACGGCTCCCGCTTCGCGCAGGCGTGCGCGCCCGTCGGGGGTGATGTCGGTGAGCCACCCGTGACCGTCGGTCTGGCGCGCGACGAAGTCCAGGGCGTCCACGAGCGAGGCGCGGTCGGCACCCGGCGTCGAGCGCAGGCGGTCCACCACCTCGGGAGCGAGCGGTTGCAGGGCCACGTCGTGCGTGGCGAGCCGGCGGGCGAGTTGCGCGAGCGCGCGGAGGTCGGCCAGCCCCACCGCCCAGCGCGGCCCCGACAGCAGCCGGATGAGCGCTGAGCCCGCCTCGGGATCGCTGATGACGCGCAACGCCGAGACGACGTCGACCACCTCGGGGGTGGTGAGCAGGCCCCCCAGTCCCAGGATGCGATGAGGAATACCGCGTCGGCCCAGGGCGTCGCCGAAGCGCACCATGTGCTTCTTACTGCGGAACAGCACGGCTCCGGTCGTCGGACGCCCCTCGGCGGCACGCGCCGCCCGCACGCCCACGAACCAGGCGGCTACGCGGTCGGCCTCGGCATCGAGGTCGTTCTCGAACACCGTCTCGACGAGCCCGGCGGGAGCCCCCGGCCGGGACCGTAGTTCTTCGACCGCGACGGCCGCCCGCGCGGAGAGGGGGGCCAGCACGGCGTTGGCGGCGTCGAGCACGCGCGCGCTGTTGCGCCAGCTGGTGAGCAGCGAGAAGCGTCGGCACGACCCGTCGGGGGCGAACGCGTCGGGGAAGCCGCCGAGGTTGCCGGCGCTCGCCCCTCGCCACGCGTAGATCGCCTGGTGCGGATCGCCGACGGCCATGACCCCCGTGCCGCCGAAGAGCGTCGAGAGCAGGTCGGTCTGGACGACCGAGGTGTCCTGGTACTCGTCCAGCAGCACGACCCGGTAGCGGGCACGCAGCTCGGCGACCACCGCGGGATGCTCCTGGGCGATCCGCAGTGCCCCGGCGACCTGGTCGGCGAAGTCCATGACGCCCCGTCGCGCCTTCTCGCGGTCGTAGTCGGCGGCCAGCGCGGCGAGCAGGGACAACGCCGACACTCTGGCGGCGGCGTCGCGGACCTCTTTGTAGACGTCGACGCGCTTCGAGGTCGACGGGCGCTCGACGATGCGCGCGAACTCTTCGGGGAAGGATGCCAACCGGTTGAGGTCGACCAGGTTGTCGACACCGTCGCGGGCGATGCGCAGCGCCGCGTCGATGAGGGTGCGCGGGGACTCCTGCCGCTCTTCGAGGCGCGGGTCGTCGCTGGCGAACACGACGCGGCGCATGAGCAGCCAGGCCGCGGATTCCGACAGCACGGCCGACTCGGAGTCCCGGCCGATCCGCAGCCCGTGCTCGCGCACGATCGAGTCGGCGAAGCTGTTGTACGTCGACACGGTGGGGCGGTGCAGCAGCTGGTCGGCGTCGCCCGCCGCGCCGTCGACGGCGCCGATCTCGGCGGCGAGGGCGTCCAGCGCCTCGCGGCGCTGCGCGTCGCCGCGGGCGCCCTCGGTGCCGTTGATCTCGGTGAACACGTCCAGCCGTCCGGCGGCGTGCAGCGCGGGCAGCGACGGCAGCAGCCCTCGCGCCTCGAACTCCGACAGACGCTGCAGCCGGCGCTGGATGCGTTCGGCGAGCTCGCCCGCGGCTTTGCGCGTGAAGGTCAGGCCCAGGACCTCGTCGCGGCGGACGAGACCGTTCGCGACGAGCCACACCACCCGACCGGCCATGGTCTCGGTCTTGCCGCTGCCGGCACCGGCCACGACGAGCGCGGGGGCGAGCGGGGCCTCGATCACGTCGGTCTGCTCGGGGGTGGGCGCGAACTGCCCCAGGGCGGCCGCGATCGTCGCGGCGGACAACAGCGCGGTCATGACGCGCTCACCGCCGACACCGTGTGGATGCGGCACAGGCCGAACGAGAACTCGTCGCGGCAGTGCACCTCGTAGGGCGCGGCGAAGCGGGTGCCGCGCATCACGCCCACCGCCCGCTGCACACGCTCGATGAAGGCTTCGCGCTGCTCATCGTCGAAGGGCGGCTGCGTCGGTTCGGCGTAGTCCTTGGTCGCGGCGGTGGGCCGGAGCACGAGCAGTTTGGCGCCGCCGGGCGGCATGCCCGCGACCTGCTCGATCGCCCCCGACGAGAACGCCAGCTGGTAGGCGGCCAGCTGGGGGTTGTCGGCGACCTTGGCGTCGGTCTGCGGCTCGCTCTTCCCGGTCTTGAGGTCGACGATCACGACCTCGCCCGCGGGGTTCACCTCGACGCGGTCGATGTCGCCGCTCAGCACGGCACCGTGTTCTGCCGCGTCGGCCACCGGGATCGGCACCTCGAAGTGCCGTTCCGCTCCGATCAGGCGGCCGCCCGCGTCGTCGAAACGCCGCAGGTAGGTCGCGAGACGGCGCACCAGCTCGCGCGCGCGGGTGCGTTCGGCGCGCGCGCGCCACTCGGCGTCGAACACCAGCTCGCCCCAGCGTTCGTCGACGACGGCCCAGAGATCGTCTTCGGAGGGCGATGCGGCGGTCTCGAGAGCCGCGTGGATGATCGTGCCGATCCCCGCCGTGGTGCCCCCGCGATCGCCGCCGAGGTCGGCGATGACCCAGTCGAGCTCGCACTGCTCGAGGGCGTGCAGGCGCGAGGGCGAGACCCGCACGTCTTCGCGTTCGAGGTCGCGAAGAGGGGCGGTCGAGCTGGGGGCGGCGACGCCGTACCACTGCGCGGTCGCCGCTCCGGCGACCCCGGCGGCGGCGAGCAGCGCGAGCTGCCCTGCGGCGTGGGCGCGCTCGGTCGCGGGGACCCGCGGTGCCGTCAACGTCCGCCGGTGGCGGGCGACGAGTCCGCGCAATGACAGGGGGTGTTCGGGCACGGATGCCGCCGCCTCGGGCGCCGGGAGCATCTCGAACAGCACGCTCGGCCCGGTGTCGTCGTCATCGACGGCCGTGACGATCAGCAGCGCGCCGGCGCGGCTGATCGCGCGGACGAAAAGGCGCAGCTCATCGTGCATCGCCGCTCGGCGCCGGTCGAGCATGCCCGCGGCCGGGAGGTCGGGGTTCTGCACCGCGTCGGCCAGGCGCCACGTCTCGAGCAGGCCTCCACGCAGCCGGGTGTTGGGCCAGACGCCCTCTTGCACGCCGGCGACGACGACGGTGTCGAACGAGGTGCCCGCGGCCGCGGCCGGGGTGAGGACGCGGACGGTGTCGACGACCGCCGGCTGCTCGATGCGGTCTTCGGCGACGTCGCTGTCGAGCACGGACCGCAGGAAGGTCGAGGACTCGCCGTCGGGTTCGCGCTCGGTGTAGCGCTTGGCGGCCTGGAACAGGGCCACGATCGCGTCGAGGTCGCGGTCGGCCTGTTCGGCGAGCGGGCCGTGGCCGCGGGACGCCTCGCGCCAGGTGCGCGAGAGCGCGCTGCGCTCCCACGCGGTCCACAGCATCTCGTGCGCGGTCGCGCGCGCCTGCGCCTGCACCCGGATCGCCGCGAGCGTCTCGCCGAGGCGGATGGCGCGCCGGGCCTCGCGCGAGTCGATCGTCTCGAGCTCGAGGGGGTGACGGACCCCGGACACGAGCAGGTCGATCGCGGGACGCGTTCCGCCGGTCGCGACCTCGTCGTGCCGCAGAGCCGTGCGCAGTCGCCGCAGTTCGATCGGGTCGAGGCCGCCGAAGGTGCCGAGCAGCGCATCGACGACCTCGTCGGCGCGCCATTCGTCGGGATCGAGGCCGCCGAGTTCGACCAGGCGCACGAGGTCGCGCACGGGCTTCTGCACGCCGAGCGCGAGCCCCGGGCCGCTCGCGCGCGCCGGCACCTCGCGGGCGGCGAGCTCGGCCTCGAGGGTGGCGACCTGCCGGGAATCGTGGGCGATCACGGCGCAGGCGCTCCACGGCACTCCCGCCAGCACGTGTCGCTCGCGCAGCAGCCGCGCGATGGCGTCGGCCTCTTCGGCCGGTGACCGCAGCAGATAGGTGCGCACCGAACCCTGCGGGGCGGCGCCCACCGGGGCGCGGCGGTGGGCCACCACTCCCGCGGCGCCGATGCGCGCGGCGACCTGTCGCACCAGGTCGATCTGCTCGGGCGTTCCACGATGCGCGGTGCCGAGGGCCGTCGTCGCGCCCAGCTCGCGGGTCAGCCGCGCGAAGTTCTCGGGCGTGGCCCCGCGGAAGGCGCCCGAGCCGACGTCGGGATCACCGAACGCCACCACCCCGACGCCGAGCGCACGACAGGCGCGCAGCAGATCGATCCCCCCGGCGGTGAGCTCTTGCGCGTCGTCGACCAGGATGCAGCGCAACGACGTGAATCGACCCAGCAACGCGCGGTCCGCTCGTGCCTCGTCGAGGACGGCGACCGCCTCGCGGGCCAGATCGGCGGCGTCGCGGTGGGTTCCGCGCATGGAGGCGCGCACCGACCGGTACTCGTCGGAGAACGACGACAGCGACGCCCAGACCGGCAGCTCGTGCCGCTCGGCGAGGGCGACGAGCTGGGACGAGGTGACGCCGAGATCGGTGCACTCGGCCAGGAACGCCCGAAGGTCGCCGCGGAAACCGCGGGTCGCCCGGATGGTGGGCCCGAGCCACTCGGGCCACCGCGACTCCCCCTCGAGCTCATCGAGCGCGTCGCCCTCGAGGAGGTCTCGGATGATCTGGTCTTCGTCGCCGCCGGTCAGCAGCTGCGGCGGCTCGAGACCCCGGCGCACCTCGGCCCCGCGCACCAGCTGGAAGGCGAACGACGCCACCGAACGTGCGAGCGCCCCCGAGGTGGCCCGCCCCACCGCCAGAGCCAGCGGATCACGCAGAGCCGTGGCCGCGGGGCGCGTGGGAGTGAGGACCAGCAGGTCGTCGGGATCGACCCCGGATGCCACGAGCTCCCGCACCCGCGCGAGCAACGTGGTCGTCTTGCCCGTGCCGGGCGCCCCCACCACGACGCCGCTCGCTTCGGGGCCCCATGCGGCCACGGCTCGCTGATCGGCGTCGAGTTCACCGCCCGCCGAGATCGCGACGTCGGGGGCGACGGCATCCGGAATCTGCATGCGTCCACGCTAATCGCGACCTCCGACATCGCCCGGGGGCACGCGGCGTTCGCCGTCCGCGAAGCGGGGCCGTCGACGGGTCGTCGTGTCGGAGGCCTGCCCTAGAGTCGAATCACGCGCCGGGCCGACCGCGGCCCGCGGGGAAAGGACGCATCGTGGAGATCCGCATCGGCATCACCAACACCGGCCGCGAGCTCAACTTCGAGACCAACGAGAGCTCGGACGCCGTCAAGTCGGCCGTCGCCGCGGCCCTCGACAACTCGGCCAGCCACGTCTCGTTCACCGACGTGAAGGGCAACTCGTACCTCGTCCCGACCGCCAACCTCGCGTTCGTCGAACTCGGCACCGAAGAGTCGCGTCGCGTCGGTTTCGTCGCCTGACACCCGCCCCATGCAGATCCTGCTCGGTCTGATCATCGGCGCGGTGGTCGGCCTCGCCGCACACGTCGCGCTGCCCCACCGGCAGGTGCGCGGGGCGGTTCTCGCCCCGCTGGCGGGTGCGGCGGCGGCCGCCGTGGTCTGGACGGCGCTGACCTGGGCCGGGCTCGGCGTCGACTCGCCGGTCCTCTGGATCGTCGCGGTCCTCGCTCCCGCCGCGACGGTCCTCGTGCTGATCCCCCTGCTCAGTCGCGCACGGCTCGCGCGCGACGAGGCCGACCGCGCCCGCATCGGGGCCTGACAGGCCCGCATCGACGCCTGACCGGCCGCATCGGCGCCTGAGCGGCCCGCATCGACGCCTGACCGTCTCGCGAGTCCTCTCAGGCCGCGAGGCCCATGGCATCCATCCGGCGTGCGTGCGCACCCATCAGCTCGCTGAACACCGGTTCGACCTTGGCCTCTTCGTCGCGGTCGAGGTGACCGTGCCGCAGCGCGGCCCGCGCGACCAGCAGCGTGTCGCCGACCAGCCGTCGACCCCACAGGGCGAGCAGCCAGCGCCACTCCTCGTCACTGTCGATCGTCGCGCCGAGGATGTCGACGATGGCCTGTCGGTCGTCGTCGGCCTGCAGAATGCGTGCCACCCGCTTGCCGGTGTCGCCGTAGCTGGACGACAGGGCCAGATAGAAGTCGTCGAGCATGCCGGCCGTGATGTGCACGGTGAGCATCGTCTCTTGCGGCCGCACCCCGTGGGTGTTGCGGCGGAACGCGTCGAGCGACTCGCGGAACGGCAGCATCAGCTGCGTCGGATCGGCCCCGCGCTCGCGGATGAGGGCGACGAGCTCCTGATGCTTGATGAGGGCCGCGCCCGCCGCCCGCGAGAGCGACTCCTTCTCGGCCAGCTCGGGAGTCAGCGCGATCAACTCGCTCAGCGTCTCGAAGAAGCCCAGCTGCAGGTACGCCGCCTGCCCGAGGAAGGTCTCGATCTCGGGCGCGAGCTCGGCGAAGTCCACGCGCATGGCCTCGCCCAGGTCTCCCCGCGAACGCAGCTGCAGCGTGCGGCCCACCGGGCGCTGGCGACGACGGAACCACTCGAACACGCCCCCAGCCTAGGCGTCCGGGGCCCCGCGAAACACGCCGGGTAGAGTGGACGTGCCCCGGCGATGGATCGGGGCCCCGCGCCTGAGGACGAGTGAGGCGTGGATACGACTCCCCCAGGCGGTCTCTCGCCGCCGGAACAGGCACGCACAATGACGACATTCGCCGAGCTCGGCATCGATCAGGACATCGTCGATGCCCTGGCATCCAAGGGCATCGTCGATGCCTTCCCCATCCAGGAGCAGACCATCCCCCTGGGTCTGCCGGGGCAGGACATCATCGGTCAGGCCAAGACGGGTACCGGAAAGACCTTCGGCTTCGGCATCCCCGTCGTCCAGCGTCTGGGCCTCAGCCCCGAGCCCGGGGTCAAGGCCCTGATCGTCGTCCCGACCCGCGAGCTCGCCGTCCAGGTCTACGAGGACATGGACATGCTGACCTCCAACCGCTCCACGAGCGTCGTCGCCATCTACGGCGGAAAGGCGTACGAGGGCCAGATCGACCAGCTCAAGGCCGGCGCGCAGATCGTCGTCGGAACGCCCGGTCGCCTGATCGACCTGGCCAACCAGCGCCTGCTCGACCTGTCCCACGCGACCGAGGTCGTCCTCGACGAGGCCGACAAGATGCTCGACCTCGGCTTCCTCGCCGACATCGAGAAGATCTTCTCCAAGGTCCCCGCCGTGCGTCACACGCAGCTGTTCTCGGCGACCATGCCCGGTCCGATCGTGGCGCTGGCCCGCCGGTTCATGTCGAACCCCATCCACATGCGCGCCAACGACCCCGACGAGGGGCTCACGCAGGCGAACATCAAGCACCTCGTCTACCGGGCGCACTCGCTCGACAAGGACGAGGTCATCGCCCGCATCCTGCAGTCCGAGGGACGCGAGAAGGCGGTCATCTTCACCCGCACCAAGCGCGCGGCCCAGAAACTCGTCGACGAGCTCGGCGACCGCGGCTTCAACGCCGCCGCCGTCCACGGTGACATGAGCCAGGAGGCCCGCGAGCGCTCCATGGCCGCGTTCAAGGCCGGCAAGAAGGACGTCCTCATCGCCACCGACGTCGCCGCCCGCGGTATCGACGTCAACGACGTCACCCACGTGATCAACCACACGATCCCCGACGACGAGAAGACCTACCTGCACCGTGCGGGTCGTACCGGTCGAGCCGGCAGGACCGGCATCGCGGTGACCTTCGTCGACTGGGACGACGTGCACAAGTGGGCGCTGATCAACCGCGCGCTCGAGTTCGGCCAGCCCGAGCCCACCGAGACCTACTCGTCGAGCCCGCACCTCTACACCGACCTCGACATCCCCGAGGGCACGAAGGGCCGTCTGACCACCGCCCCGAAGGCCGTCGCCGCCCCGCAGGTCGAGAAGAAGGGCGAGGGCCAGGATGCCGAGGGCGCGCGCGCCCCGCGTCGTCGCCGTCGCGGCGGATCGTCGTCGGGCGCCCCCGCCGAGAACGGCGCTACCGGGCGCGGCGAGGCCGGCGCCGGCACCCACGACGGTGCGGGCAAGGAGCACCACGACGGCAACGCCGCTCCGCGCCGCCGGCGTCGGCGCCGCAGCGGCGGCTCGGGAGCCCCGACCGCTCCCGTCTCCTGATCGGCCGATGACGCACCGGCGCCGGCCCCCTCGGGGGTCGGCGCCGTTCTTCGTCTCGCCGGGACGGCGGCATCCGGACGCTCCGCCCCCGCCCGAAGGGCGCACCCCACCCTCATCCGCGCGATAAACGCTTCCGGTGTCGAAAAACGCTCCGCGAACGCGTTTCTCGACACGGATAGCGTTTATCGGGGCTCAGACCAGCGCGCGGCCCAGCGCAGCGCCCGGCGCCTACGCGAAGACCGGCGCCGACCCGCGCCCCCGCGCCAAGAGGCGGGCGACCATCTCGTCGGACGTCGTGTTCTCGCCCGGTACGTTCGGCTTGCCGAGACCGTGATAGTCGCTGGACCCCGTGACGATGAGGTCGCGCGTCGCAGCCAGCTCGGCCAGCAGCGCGGTCGGCGCGGGGAGGTTCTCGCGATGGGCGAGTTCGAACCCGGCGAGCCCCGCCCCGAGCATCGCCCCGAGCACGCCGTCGGGCAGCAGTGCCCGTCCGGCCGGGTGCGCGACGATCGGCACGCCGCCGGCGCCGACGACCAGCTCGACCGCGGTCACCGGGTCGGGAGCGAACAACGCGACGTAATAGTCGCCGGAGGGGTGCAGGATGCCGGCGAACGCCTCGGTGCGATCGGCGACGATCCCCCGCGCGACGAGGGCGTCGGCGATGTGCGGGCGCCCCACGGTCGCGCCGTCGGTGGTCTGCTCGACGATGTCGTCCCACGCGATGTCGTAGTCGTGCGAGATCCTCTCGGCCATGATCTGCGCCCGGTCCAGTCGCGAGGAGCGGATGCGATCGGTCATCGCGCGCAGTCCCGCGTCGTCGGGATCGACGAGGTACGCCAACAGGTGCACGCTGCGCCACCGGTGCCGGGCCGACAGTTCCATGCCCGGCACGAACGTCATCCCCAACGACGTCGCCGCCTCGGCCGCCTCGGCCCAGCCGGACGTGGTGTCGTGGTCGGTCAGCGCGGCGGTGCGCAGCCCGTGCCGGTGCGCGGCGGCCATGACCTCGGCGGGCGGTTCGGTGCCGTCGGAGTGCGAGGAGTGCAGGTGCAGATCGGTCGGTCCCTCGAAGCGACGATCGTGCGGCATCCGTCGAGCGTATCGCCCTCACCCCCTCGCGGGCCGTGGGTTCGCTCGGGCACCACCCGGTCGATATCCGTGGATCTCCCAGACGGCTCGCCTAGGGTCGGGTGCGTGCGTCGACTGCTCGGATTCCTGGTCGCGCTCGCCTTCGCGGCGGGCGCCGCCGTCTTGACGTGGCCGTCCGCATTCGGCCTCGAGCGCACGTTCCCGCTCGCGCAGATCATCTCGTTCCGCGCGCCCCTGGCCGCCGCCCTGGTGGCGGCGACGCTGCTCATGCTGCTCTTCGCGCTCGTCCGGCCGCTGCGGGCGATGGCGCTCGTCCTCGCGGTGGTCTTCGGCGCCTCGGGGGCCGTGAACGTGGCCCTGCTCAACGACCGCGGCTTCGGCAGCGACCTGCCCGCCAAGACCGACACGAGCCTGCGGGTGATGACGTGGAACACCGCGGGCTCGGCCACCTCGGCCGAGTCGATCGCCAAGTTCGCCGTCGGCATGCAGGCCGATGTGGTGACACTGCCCGAGACGACGATCGACACCGGCGCCGAGGTCGCCGAGATGATGCGCGACATGGGGCAGCCCATGTGGGCGCATCACGCGGAGTACGGCGAATACGGCATCACGGGGTGGGATGCCACGTCGACGACCGTGCTGATCCGCCCCAGCCTGGGCGACTACTCCGTCATCCAATCCTCGCTCGACGGCTCCAGCAACACCTCCACCGTTCCGAGCGCGGTAGCCATGCCGGTCTCGGGGGACGGCCCCATCATCGTCGCGGCGCACGCGGTCGCCCCGCGCCAGGAGTACATGCCGCAATGGCGTAGCGATCTGCAGTGGCTGGCCGACCAGTGCGGGACCGACAACGTCATCCTCGCCGGTGACTTCAACGCCACGCTCGACCACATGACGGGCATGGGCCTGGACGGCGGCACCCTCGGGCGCTGCCGTGACGCGGCGTCCGAGAGCGGCAACGGCGGGGTCGGCACCTGGCCCACCGACGCCCCGGCGCTGCTGGGCGCGCCGATCGACCACGTCATGGCGACGCCCGACTGGACCGTGTCGGGCTCCGTCGTGATGCGTTCGCTCGACGGGTCGGGCAGCGATCACCGCCCGATCGTCGTGCAGCTCGAGCGCACCGCGGGCTGACCGGCCGCGAACCCCTCCTCCCCGGGCCCGGATCACGCGCCGGTTCCGCGGCATCCGTGCGACCGAGGCCGTCGGGTGCGAGACTGGAACGATGGACGCTCCCTCCCACAGCGACACGACCGCCCCCACCGCCGAGCCCCAGGCCGAGCAGACCGAGACCGTCGCTCCCAGCAACCGCAAAGCGCCGTTCCCCCGCGGATTCCTCGACACGATCTCGACGGGCTGGGCCGAGCACCCCGCCACCCTGCCCGCCGCGCGCGAACAGGCCCCGTGGGCCGCGCGTCGCCGCGAACGCCTGTCGCGGGCGTTCCCCGGACAGCGCGTCGTCGTGCCCGCCGGCGGCCTCAAGCAGCGCAGCAACGACTGCGACTACCCCTTCCGTGCGCACTCCGCGTTCTCGCACCTCACCGGGTGGGGCAGCGACGCCGAGCCCGACGCCGTGCTGGTCTTCGAGCCGCGCGACGAGGGGCACGAGGCGGTGCTGTACTTCCGCGAGCGCGCCGACCGCACGACGTCGGAGTTCTACTCGGATGCCACGATCGGCGAGTTCTGGATCGGTCCTCGTCCCGCCCTCGACGGGGTCGCCGCAGACCTCGGCCTCACCACCGCGCACCTCGACGAGTTCGCCCCCGAGGCCGACGACCGCACGGTCGGAACGGATGACGAGGTGACGCGCTTCGTGTCGGAGCTCCGGCTGATCAAAGACGAGTACGAGCTCGCGCAGATGGCCCTGGCCGTCGAGGTCACGGGCCGCGGCTTCGATGACGTCATCGCCGAACTCCCCCGCATCATCGAGCACCCGCGCGGCGAGCGCGTGGTCGAGGGCGTCTTCCACCAGCGTGCTCGCTCCGACGGCAACAGCGTCGGCTACGACACGATCGCCGCGTCCGGCCCGCACGCGTGCTACCTGCACTGGACCCGCAACGACGGCCCGGTCGCCCCGGGGGACCTCATCCTGGTCGACGCCGGGGTCGAGGTCGACAGCCTCTACACCGCCGACATCACGCGGACGCTGCCCGTCTCGGGCACGTTCACCGACGTCCAGCGCCGCATCTACGAGACCGTGCGCGAGGCCGCCGACGCGTCGTTCGCCGCGGCGAAGGTCGGCGTGCCCTTCCGCCGCCTGCACGAGGCCGCCATGGAGGTCATCGCGGCGCGCGTCGCCGAGTGGGGCCTGCTGCCCGTCACCGCCGAAGAGGCCCTCGACGCCGACCGCGGGGGCCAGCACCGCCGCTACATGGTCCACGGCACCAGCCACCACCTGGGCATCGACGTGCACGACTGCGCCCAGGCCCGCCGCGACATGTACTACGACGGGCTGCTCGAGCCGGGCATGGTGTTCACGATCGAGCCCGGCCTGTACTTCCAGATCGACGACCTCACCGTCCCCGAGGAGTACCGCGGCATCGGGGCGCGGATCGAGGACGACATCGTGATGACCGCCGACGGCCCCGTCAACCTGTCGGCCGGCATCCCGCGCACCGCCGACGAGGTCGAGGAGTGGATCGCCCGGCTGCAGCGATGACCTTCACCGCCCCGGCATCCTTCACCACCCGACCGACCCTCCGGGGGACGTTCGGCATGTCCGCCTCCACGCATTGGACGGCGACCGCGACCGCCCAGGCGGTGCTCGAACGCGGCGGGAACGCGTTCGACGCCGCCGTCGCTGGCGCTTTCGTGCTGCACGTCGTCGAACCGCACCTGAACGGTCCCGGCGGCGACCTCGTCGCTTTGATCCGCCCGGCGGGCGCGACCGAGCCGGTCGTGCTCATGGGGCAGGGACCCGCTCCCGCGCGCGCCGACATCGCGCAGTTCACCGCGCGCGGTCTCGACCTCGTGCCCGGGGCGGGCGGGCTCGCCGCCGCGGTACCGGGCGCCGTCGACGCCTGGCTGCTGCTGCTGCGGGATCACGGCACGTGGGAGCTCGCCGACGTCCTCGCCTTCGCGATCGGCTATGCCCGCGAGGGCCACCCCCTGGTGGCCGGCGCGGCGCTGACCATCGCCCGCGTCGCCGACCTCTTCCGCGACCATTGGCCGAGCTCGCTCGAAAGGTGGATGCCGGACGGCACCCCTCCCGCGGTCGACGCGATCGTGCGCAATCCGGCGTGGGCCGGCGTCCTGGACTCCCTCGTCGCGGCGGGAGACGACCTCGACGCGCGGGCCGCGCGCATCGACGCTGCGCGCGAGCGATGGATGACCGAGGTACTGCCCGAAGCCGCCGCGTTCGTGTCGCGGCCGCACCGCCACGCCGACGGGGCGGATCATGCCGGCATCCTGGATGCCGACGACCTCGCCTTGTGGCGGGCGGGATACGAACCCGCGGTGTCGACGCTGTTCCGCGGGTGGAACGTGTACAAGGCGGGCACGTGGACGCAGGGCCCCGCGCTCCTGCACACGCTGCGCCTGCTCGAGGACGCGGGCGACGCCGAGCTCGACCCGGGCACGCCCGAGGGAGCGCACCTGCTGCTCGAGGCGCAGAAGCTGGCCTACGCCGACCGCGACGCGTGGTTCGGCGACGCCGACGGCGCGGTCGGCATCGACGCCCTGCTCGCGGACGAGTACGTCGCCGCCCGCCGCGCGCTGATCGGCCCGGAGGCTTCGACCGACCTGCGTCCCGGATCGCCCGACGGGCGCGACCCGCTGCTCCCGCCGCTGCGCACCGACCGGTCGGCGACCGACGGGTCCACGGGCGAACCCACGGTCGACCGGTCGGGTCAGACCCGCGGCGACACCTGCCACATCGACGTCATCGACCGGTGGGGCAACGTCGTCTCGGCGACGCCGTCCGGTGGCTGGCTGCAGTCGTCGCCGACGGTCCCCGCGCTGGGCTTCTGCCTGGGCACGCGATTGCAGGCGACGTGGCTGGTGCCCGGGCACCCGGCATCGCTCACCCCGGGTCGGCGCCCGCGTACAACGCTCACGCCGACGATGCTGACGCGGGGCGACGAGGTCATCGCGATCGGGTCCCCGGGCGGCGACCAGCAGGACCAGTGGCAACTGCCCGTGCTGCTGCGCATGCTGGTGGGCGGGTACAGCGCGCAGCAGGCGATCGATGCCCCCACGCTCAACACCACGGCGCTGATCGACTCGTTCTGGCCCCGCACCTGGGTGCCGGCCGGCGCGGCGGTCGAGGACCGTCTCGGCGACGAGCTGATCGCGGCGCTGGAACGGCGCGGCCACCGCGTCCGCCGGGCGGGCGACTGGGCGCTCGGGCGGGTCAGCGCCGTGGGCCGCGACGCCGACGGTCTGCTGTGGGCCGCGGCCAACCCGCGCGGCGCACAGGGCTACGCGGCGGGACGCTGAGGCCGGGCCGGGAGGGCGCCGCCCGGCCCGGCAGGGTGACGCCCGACCCAGCGCGACGAAGCGCGGCGCCGCCCGGCCCGGCAGGGTGACGCCCGGCCCAGTGCGGCGAAGCGCGGCGCCGCCCGGCCCGGCAAGGCGACGCCCGGCCCAGCGCGACGACACCCGGCCCGGCGGGCACTGCCCGGCCCGGCGGGGTGACACCCGACCCGGCGGGGCGACGCCCGGCCCGCGGCCGCGCGGCGGGGTGCGCGGTCACCGCCCCCGCGCGAACGCGGCGACCACCTCGGCCAGCCCCGCGCCGATCTCGGCGGCGGGGCGACGCGCCCCCCGGACCTCGAACGAATGGTTCCCGCCGGCGATCCAGTGCACGCGCGCGTCACGACACGAGGCCACGACCTCGTCGAACTGCGCGCGCGGCGCGATGAAGGGATCGTCCTCCCCCTCCACGAACAGCTGGGGCACGGTGATCGCGGGCAGGTGCGCGCTGCGGGGCCTGTCCGGGCGCCCCGGCGGGTGCAGCGGATATCCCAGATACACCAACCGCTCCGGGGCGATCAGCCCCTCGGCGGTGGCGACGGATGCCATGCGCCCCCCGTACGACTTGCCGACCGCCGCGTAGGCGCCCGGCGCGTGGGCGGCGAGCCAGGCCTCGACCCCGCGCCAGGTCGCCAGCGCGTGGGCGGCGGGGCCCGGCATCCGTCGCCCCGCCTCGACGTAGGGGAACACGAACCGCAGCACCGACACGCCCTGGGCCGTGAGGGCCTCGGACAGCCCGGTCAGGAAAGGGTGGTCCATCCCGGCCCCGGCGCCGTGCGCGAGCGCGACGGTCGCGTGCGACACGTCGGCGGTCGACCACAGGCCCGAGACCTCGGCGGGACCGGACGGCAGGTCGACCGCGATTCGCACCGGCTGCGGTGTCACCGCTCGGTCGGGGTGTCGTCCGGACGCGCCTCGCCTCGTCGGTCCGCGTCCGGGGACGGCGTCTCGGGGACGGGCGGCGGCGAGGCGATCCGCTCGCCGTAGCGGGGCGGCTCGTCGTCGCGCGGGTCGGCGGCCGGCGCGGCCGAGGGCGCCGGGGGGCGAGGCGGAGCGGCGGGTGCGGCCTGGCCGGGCGCGCGGCGCTCCCCGTACTGCGGCGGCGTCGTGTCGTCGGCCGCGGGGCGAGACACGGTCGTCCGCACGGCGGTGCCGGTGGGGCCCAGGACCCCCCGGGCCGTGTGCACGCTGGTGGCCGCGACGCACACGTCGTAGTGGTCGGCCGCGACCTGCATCACCGAGGCGAAGTCGCGTCGACGACGCACGATCGAGTAGGTGCCGAGGCTCAGCAGCATGCCCAGGGCCATGCCGACCAGCAGCACGCCGATGAACGCCGCGATCTGCGCGGTCGGCGTGCCGAGCACGAAGATGAATGCGAAGAGCAGACCGAGCATGAGGCCGTTCAGCGCTCCCGATCGGGCCGCGGTGGCGTAACCGAGCTTGCCCGTGATGCGCTCGATCGAGCGCAGACCAGAGCCGACGATGGCGATGTCGCGCGCGGGGACCTCGGCGGCGATCAACGACGAGACGGCCTTCTGGGCCTGCTCGTACGTCGGGAACGAGGCGATCTTCTCGCCGACCTCGTCGCGACCGGCACCCGGACGCTGCGCGAACATACTCATTTCACCATCCTGTCACGCACGCCTGACCGTTCCCGAGGTGTTGCCCACGAGGTGCGGACTACGCTGGACCGGTGAGCACGCAGAGGGTTTTCGTCGCCCGCTTGGCGGGCTGCACGGTGTTCGACCCGGCGGGAGACCGTCTGGGCCGGGTGCGCGACGTCGTGGTGATCTACCGCGCGTCCACCGCACCGCGCGTCGTGGGCCTCGTCGTCGAGATCCCGGGCCGCCGACATGTGTTCGTGTCCATCGGGCGCGTCACCTCGATCCAGGCCGGTCAGGTCATCACGACCGGTCTGATCAACGTGCGTCGCTTCCAGCAGCGAGGCGGCGAGGTGCGCGTGATGGCCGAGATGCTCGGACGCCGCGTGAGCCTCGTCGACGGCTCCGGAACCGCCGTCATCGAGGACGTCGCGATCGAGCGCAACCGCCTCGGCGAGTGGGACGTGGGTCAGCTCTTCCTCCGCCGGCCGCGCACGAGCGCGTCGCCCTTCGCCAAGGGCGCGACCACCTTCGCCGCATGGGGCGAGGTGCGCGAGAACCAGACGCCCGGTGAGGCGCAGTCCGCCGAGCAGCTGGTCGCCACCTACTCCGAGCTCAAACCGGCCGACCTGGCCAACACCCTGCTCGATCTGCCCGAGGAGCGTCTGATCGAGGTCGCCGAGGAGCTCAGCGACGACCGCCTGGCCGACGCCCTCGAAGAGATGCCCGAAGACGAGCAGGTGCACATCCTCGAGCAGCTCGGCGACGAACGCGCCGCCGACATCCTCGACGCCATGGAACCCGACGACGCAGCCGACCTGCTCGGGCAACTGCCCGAGTCCCGCTCGGAGCAGCTGCTCGACCTGATGGAGCCCGAAGAGGCCGACGACGTCCGCGCCCTGCTGCAGTACGGGCCCGACACCGCCGGTGGCCTGATGACGCCCGAGCCGATCGTGCTGTCGGCGGACGCCACGGTGGCCGAGGCCCTCGCGCTGATCCGCCGCCATGAGCTGCACCCGGCGCTCGCGGCATCCGTGTTCATCACCCTTCCCCCGTACGAGACCCCCACCGGGCGCCTGCTGGGCACAGTGCACTTCCAACGGATGCTGCGCTATCCCCCGCACGAGCGACTGGGTGCCATCATCGACGACACGCTCGAGCCGGTGCCCGCCGCCGCCACGGCGGCCGAGGTGGCCCGTCTGCTGGCGAGCTACAACCTCGTGTCCCTGCCCGTCGTGGACCAGGCGCACCGCCTGGTGGGCTGCGTCAGCGTCGACGACGTCCTGGACTACCTGCTGCCCGACGACTGGCGCACGCACGACAGCGACGATCCCCGACCGCCGACGACGGTCAGACCACTCGCGACGCAGAGCATCCCGCAGATCCCGCAGACCCCGAGGAGGCGCTGATGGCACGCTCGAACAAGCAACCGGCCCTCGATGCGCCCCGCGGACGCACCGGCGTCCTCGCCCCGCGCACCCCGCAGCCCTCGCGCGACCGCTTCGGCCGCTTCACCGAGTGGGTGGCCCGCGCGATGGGCACGCCGACCTTCCTGCTCTCGCTCACCCTGTTCTGCGTGCTGTGGATGGGGTGGAACTCGCTCATGCCCGACGAGCTGCGCTTCGACTCCGCCGCGATCGGCTTCACGGCGTTGACGCTCGTGCTCTCGCTGCAGGCGTCGTACGCCGCCCCGCTGATCCTGCTCGCGCAGAACCGGCAGGACGACCGCGACCGCGTGCAGATCGAGCAGGACCGTCAACGCGCGGAGCGCAACCTCGCCGACACCGAGTACCTCGCCCGCGAGATCGTCGCGCTGCGCATGGCCGTGCGCGATCTGACCGACGAGGTCATCACGAAGGACACGCTGCGCACCGAGCTCCGGGCACTGCTGGAGCGCCTGGACGACCCGTCCGACACCCCGTCGCACCCGAACGTCTCGCGGGCCACCCCGTGACGGCGGCGCTGACCGACCGCGTCCGCGAGGCGGTCGCGGCCGTCACCGATCCCGAGCTGCGCCGCCCCCTGGGCGAGCTCGACATGCTGCGCGAGATCACGGTGGCCGACGGCGTCGCCGACGTGGGCATCGCCCTGACGATCGTCGGATGCCCCGCCGCGGACCGCATCGAACGGGAGGTCCGGGATGCCGCGGCCTCGGTCGCCGGGATCGACACCGTCGCCGTCCGGGTCGGGGTCATGTCGCCGGACGAGCGCAAGGCCCTCACCGACAGGCTGCGCGGCGGTCGCGCGAAGCGCGAGATGCCCTTCGGCCCCGACTCGCTGACCCGCGTGATCGCCGTCACCAGCGGCAAAGGCGGGGTCGGCAAATCCACCGTGACAGCGAACCTCGCCGTCGCCCTCGCCGCGCGCGGCCTGCGCGTCGGACTCGTCGACGCCGACGTGCACGGCTTCTCGATCCCGGGGCTGCTCGGCCTCGTCGACGACGATGGACTGCCCCCTGCCCCGACGCGCCTGGACGATCTGATCCTGCCTCCCGTCGCGTACGGCGTGAAGGTCATCTCGATCGGGATGTTCCTGCGCCGCCCCGGTGAGGATGCCGCGGGCGCGGTCGCCTGGCGCGGACCGATGCTGCACCGCACCGTGCAGCAGTTCCTCACCGACGTGTTCTTCGGCGATCTCGACGTCCTGCTGCTGGACATGCCGCCCGGAACGGGCGACGTCGCGATCTCGGTCGGTCAGCTCCTCCCCCACGCGGACGTGCTGGTGGTGACGACGCCGCAGGCCGCGGCGGCCGAGGTCGCGGTGCGCTCGGGACTCGTGGCCCGTCAGACCGGGCAGCGCCCGATCGGCGTGATCGAGAACATGGCCGCGATGACCCTTCCCGACGGCTCCGTGCTCGACCTGTTCGGCGCGGGGGGCGGCGACGAGGTGGCCCGCGCCCTGTCGAGCGCGGACGCGCCCGTGCCGTTGCTGGCATCCGTTCCGCTCAGCCCCGCGCTGCGCGCCGGCGGCGACGCCGGTCGGCCCGTGGTTCTCGCGCACCCCGACGATCCCGCCGCCCGTGCGATCGATGCGGCGGCGGCCGCCCTCGCCGTTCGTCCGCGGGGCCTGTCGGGCAAGCCGTTGCGCCTCAGCGTCTGACGGCCGGGCCGACGGCATCCACCCGTCGATTCACCCGTCGACGCGCCGCGTGGTCGCGCTCAGGTCGCCTCGTCGTCGAACGGGGGGCGCTCCCCCGCGACGAAAGGTGTGGCGGCGGGCTTCTCGCGCGCCGCGAGGGCGGCGGCCCCGGCGGCGCGCATGGTCGCCGTGGGGGTGTCGTCGAGCAGGGCCTCGCGGATGATGCGACGCGGGTCGTACTGCCGCGGATCGAGCTTCTTCCAGTCGACGTCGTCGAATTCCGGACCCATCTCGTCGCGCATGCGCGTGCGCGCACCCTGAAGCGTCTCTTTGGCCCGCTTGGTGAACTTGGCCAAGGCCTCGGCGTACCGCGGCAGCCGTTCGGGGCCGATGAGCACAGCGGCGATCACGCCGATCAGCATCAGCTTCTCGATCGTGAGGCCGAAGAACATGGGTCCAGATTACCGGCCGCGCCTAGGGGGTCCGCACCGCCGGGCCGTCTAGCCTGAGGGGTGGAGGTCCACGTGAGCGGTCATGAGGCGAACGAGCGGTTCGTGCAAGAGACGACGGTCGAGCCCGAGCACATCGCTCGCGCCCGGGCGCACGCCCTCGAGCTCGGCGCCGCCCCCATCAGCCCCGCCGTCGGCGCGCAGGCCGCGGTCATCGCGGCCGCCTCGCGGGCCCTCAACATCGTCGAGGTCGGCACCGGCGGCGGCGTCTCGGGCCTGTGGCTGCTGCACGGTTCGCCGCGCGCGACCATCACCACGATCGACAGCGAGCCCGAGCACCTCGGTGCGGCCCGCCAGGCCTTCGCCGACGCCCGGGTCCCTGCCGCGCGGGCGCGCTTCATCACCGGACGCGCCGCGGATGTGCTGCCCCGCATGAACGAGGCCTCGTACGACATCGTCTTCATCGACGCCGACCCCGACGGGGTCATCGAGTACGTAGAGCACGGTCTGCGTCTCGTCCGCGCGGGCGGGACGGTGCTCATCCCCCGCGTGCTGTCCGGCGGCGCCGTCGCCGATCCCGTGCGGCGCGACCCCGTGACCACCGCGTACCGCTCCCTGATCCAAGAGGTCCAGGCCTCGCCGGCGGTCATCGGCGCTCTCTCGACGACGGGTGAGGGCCTGCTGCAGCTGACCACGCGCCCCGCGCAGGACTGACACGCGCGCGACCATCCGCGAACGACGAAAGCCGGTCCCGAGGGACCGGCTTTCGTGAGCGCGAAGATCGTCAGGCGGCGCCGACGACTCCTCCGAGCACGTCGTAGAGTTCTTTCGCCTCAGCGTCGTTGACGGAGACGACGAGTCGCCCGCCCCCCTCGAGCGGCACCCGTACGATGATCAACCGGCCCTCCTTCACGGCCTCCATCGGTCCGTCACCGGTACGCGGCTTCATGGCTGCCATCGCGGCCCCCTTTTCGTGATTGGTCTCCGACTAGTTTAGTCGGTCGCCGCGGAAACCCCGCGTTTCACGGTGTCCGACGCGGTCATCGGCCGTCTCAGGGGATCTGCCAGTACGCATTGCCGAGGCCGTACATGTTGTAGATCCACCACCACTGCCCCAGCAGAGAGAGGGCGAGGACGCCTGCGCGCCACGCGCGCGAGCGCGGCACCACCAGAGCACCCCACAGGGGCGACACCGGCACCAGCAGCCGGAACACGCTGGACTGCGGGAAGAACACCAGCAGGAGGTACACCAGGTAACTCGCCGACCACAGTCGCACCTCGACGCCGAGCATTTTGACCTGCGGTACGAAGATCAGCGCGCACGCGATCCCGACGATCAGCAGCACCAGCGCCGCGGACCCCGCCCAGGCCCCGAGACCCCACTGCGTGAACCAGAACCCCGCGGCCTGGACCCACCCGTCCCCGGGGATGAACCCGCCCTCGCTGTCACCCGTCCAGCTGCGACGCCAGGCGAGCTCGGTCGCGAGGTAGGCCCCCGGGTCGCCGGTGACGATGCCCGCGACGACCTGCCACGAGAACCCGACCAGCGTCGCCAGTGCGCCCAGTGCCACGATGTGCACCCTCTCGCGCACCGGCAACGCATCGCCGCGTCGCCGCAGGAACCGATGGATGCCGTACAGACCCAGGAACAACGCGAAGGCGAGGATGCCGGGCCGGGTAAATCCCATCGCCGGAACGAGCAGGTACAGCCATCCCCACCGGCGCCGCTGCACGCAGCGCAGGGCCACGAACAGCAGCAGCAGGAACAGCGCCTCGGCGTACCCGACCTGGAACAGGGCCGCGAGCGGCCCGCAGGCGAACAGCACCACCGCCCACATCGCCGCGGAGGCGCCGATGCGCTCGCGCAGCAGCCCGTGCAGCACGACGCATGCGCCGTAGCCCGACAGCAGCGAGACGGTGACCGCGCCCGCACCCCACGACCCCATCAGCGTCCCGACGGCCGCCGAGAGCCACGCGTACAGCGGCATGAACGCCCACGCGTTCTCGGCCACGTGTCCGCCCGCCGCCAGCGGCAGCTCGCTCGGGTACCCCGACACCGCCACCAACCAGTACCACTGCGCGTCCCAGCCGATCGCGAGGTCGGTCAGCGACGGCGACACCCCGTAGCGCGAAGCCGGCGTCGAGAGGGCGGCGGCCACGGCGAAGAATCCCGTGGTCACGACCCGAGCGGCGATGTACACCACCGCGATACGCGCCGCCACCGGCAGACGCGTCCACACCCGGATCGGTGCGGATGCCGTGACCCCGGTCGTCACGACCCGCTCAGCCAGGCGCGCAGGCCGCGCTCCACCGCCTCGATCTGGGCGACGGGCACGCGCTCCTCGTCGTGGTGGGCGAGGTGCGGGTCGCCGGGACCGTAGTTGACGGCCGGGATGCCCAGGGCCGAGAACCGCGCGACATCGGTCCAGCCGTACTTGGGCTTCGGGGTGGCGCCGACGGCATCCACGAATTCTCTCGCCAGCGCGGCGTCGAGGCCGGGGCGGGCGCCCTCGGCGATGTCGACGATGTCGACCTCGAAGCCGGTGAAGACGTCGCGCACGACGCGGGCGGCGGCCTCGGCGTCGCGGCTCGGCGCGAACCGGTAGTTGATCTCGACGTCGCACGCGTCGGGGATGACGTTGCCCGCCACGCCTCCCGAGATGGACACGGCGTTCAGACCCTCGCGGTACACGAGCCCCTCGACCTCGATCTCGTGGGCGCGGTACTCGGCCAGACGGGCGAGGATGGGCGCGGCCTTGTGGATGGCGTTCTCGCCGATCCAGGAGCGGGCGCTGTGGGCGCGGACGCCGGTGGTGCGGACGACGGCCCGCAGCGTGCCGTTGCAGCCGCCCTCGACCTCGCCGTTGCTCGGCTCGCCGAGGATCGCGAAATCGCCCGCGAACAGGTCGGGGCGGTTGCGCGAGAGCCGGCCCAGCCCGTTGAGCGCGGAGTCGACCTCTTCGTGGTCGTACCACATCCAGGTGATGTCCACCGCGGGTGCGGCGAGCTCGGCCGCGAGCCCGAGCTGCACCGCGACCCCCGCCTTCATGTCGACGGTGCCGCGCCCCCAGAGGAACTCCTCGCCGTCGATCCGGCGATCCTCGACGGGCAGGTTGCGGTTGATCGGCACGGTGTCGATGTGGCCGGCGATCACCACGCGGCGCGCGCGGCCCAGGTTCGTCCGGGCGACGATCGTGTCGCCGTCGCGGATCACCTCGAGGTGGTCGTAGGCGGAGACGGCGGCCTCGATGGCATCCGCGAGAGGAGTCTCGTCGCCGGACACGCTGTGGATGTCGCAGATGGCCCGCGTGAGGGCGACGGAAGAGGACGTGAGGTCGAGCGCGGCCATGCCCCGATCATCCCACACGCGGCCGCGCCGGTAGCCTGGGCGGGTGAGTGACGAACGACTGATCAGCGCTGCCGGCCTCTCGACGCGGACCCGTGGAGGAGTGGTGCTCGACGCGTGGTTCCCGGCCCCACGACGCGGTGCCGCCGACCTCTCCGCGGACGAAGCGGCCCTCGCCGGGTCCGCGGGCGCCGACGAGCCCCGCGGGGTCGTCGTCGAGACGGTGTCCCTGCAGATCGACGCGGATGCCGCCCCGACCTCCACCGTCGACGCGTACCTGCGCCTGCACGCCCTATCGCATCTGCTGGTGCGTCCGAACGAAATCAACCTCGACGGCGTCTTCGGCCACCTGCCCAACGTCGCGTGGACCAACGCCGGGCCGATGCACCCCGACGACGCGGCGCGGCTCCTGCCGCAGCTCAGGCGCCACGGCATCCAGCTCCAGGGGCTCGACAAGTTCCCCCGGCTGACGGACTACGTCCTGCCCGCCGGCGTGCGCATCGCCGATGCGTCGCGGGTCCGCCTCGGCGCCCACCTCTCCCCCGGCACCACCGTGATGCACGAGGGCTTCGTCAACTTCAACGCCGGCACCCTCGGCTCGTCCATGATCGAGGGACGCGTCTCGCAGGGCGTGGTCATCGGCGACGGCACCGACATCGGCGGCGGCGCCTCGATCATGGGGACGCTCTCGGGTGGGGGCACGCACCGCGTCTCGATCGGCGCGCGCACCCTGCTCGGCGCGAACGCCGGCATCGGCATCTCGCTGGGCGACGACTGCGTCGTCGAGGCCGGGTTGTACGTCACGGCCGGCACCAAGGTGAAGGTCGGCGATCAGACGGTCAAGGCGGGCGAGCTGTCGGGCCGCGACGGCATCCTGTTCCGGCGCAATTCGCTCACCGGGGCGGTCGAGGCCTCGGCCCGCGCCGGCGTCGGCGTGACGCTCAACGAGGCCCTGCACGCCTGAGTCCCCGCGGGCGCGGCCCGCGCCGATCGCGGGCCCTCCCCGCGCGAACGTCCGTCGCGGGTTCTCCTCGCCTGATCGACGCCCATCGCGGGTCCTCCCCGCGCGATAGACGCCGTTCGCGGGCCCTCCCCGCGCGATAAACGCCGTTCGCGGGCCCTCCCCGCGCGACAAACGCCGTTCGTGCGTCCTCCCCGCGCGATAAACGCCATTCGTGCGTCCTCCCCGCGCGACAAACGCCGTTCGCGGGCCCTCCCCGCGCGATAAACGCCGTTCGTGCGTCCTCCCCGCGCGATAAACGCCGTTCGTGGCGAGAAACGCGCTGTCCCGGCGTTCCTCACCACAAACGGCGTTTATCGGCACCGCGACAGCGAAGCCGATCGCCGTCGAGGCGCAGGTGCGTGCGCGCACGCGCCATCGCGGCGTCTCGTCGCGCCGCTGTCGCGCGCGACGCGCAGCGCGCGTTCCGACGACGCACGAGGCGCCGGGTCCCCGTTCCGTCCCAGCGCGAGCGCGCGCGTGTAATCGGCCATGGGCGCATGTCCCCGCTCGGCGGGACCGCCGCGCCCGGCCCGACCAGAAGTGGGACGAGGTCCCCCCGGCCCGACCAGAAGTGGGACGAGGTCCCCCCCGGCCCGGCCAGAAGTGGGACGTGGTCCCCCCCGGCCCGTCCAGAAGTGGGACGAGGTCCCCCCGGGCGCCGCCGCCCACAGCAGAACGCCCCGCCCCTGCACACAGGGACGGGGCGTTCTGCTGTGGCGTCAGACGCCGGGGTAGCTGCGCGCGGCGGCACCCGTGTACAGCTGCTGCGGGCGGCCGATCTTGGTCTGCGGGTCGGTGATCGCCTCGCGCCACTGCGCCAGCCATCCGGGCAGGCGCCCGATCGCGAACAGCACCGTGAACATGCGCGTCGGGAAACCCATCGCCTTGTAGATCACGCCGGTGTAGAAGTCGACGTTCGGGTAGAGGCGACGTTCTTTGAAGTAGTCGTCCTGCAGCGCGATCTGCTCGAGCTCTTTGGCGAGGTCGAGCAGCGGGTCGCTGACGCCGAGGGCCTCGAGCACCTCGTCGGCGGCCTCTTTGACGAGCTTGGCGCGCGGGTCGTAGTTCTTATAGACCCGGTGGCCGAAGCCCATGAGCTTGACGCCCTCTTCTTTGTTCTTGACCCGCTCGACGAAGCGCTCCACGCTCTCGCCCGAGTCGCGGATGCGACCGAGCATCTGCAGAACGGCCTCGTTGGCGCCGCCGTGCAGGGGTCCGGAGAGGGCCTGGATGCCGGCGGAGATCGACGCGAACTGGTTGGCGCCGGTGGACCCGACGAGGCGCACCGTCGAGGTGGAGGCGTTCTGCTCGTGGTCGGCGTGCAGCATGAGCAGCAGATCGAGGGCCTTGGTCATGACCGGGTTCACCTCGTAGATCTCGCTCAGTACACCGAAGTTGAGCTTGAGGAAGTTGTCGACGAAGCTCAGCGAGTTGTCGGGGTAGAGGAACGCCTGGCCGATGCTCTTCTTGTGCGCGTACGCCGCGATCACGGGCAGCTTGGCGAGCATGCGGACGGTGTTGAGCTCGACGTGCTCGGGGTTGTGCGGGTCGGACTCGGACTCGTAGTACGTCGACAGCGCCGCGGTCGCAGCCGACAGCACCGACATGGGGTGCGCGGTCGGGGGCAGCGACGAGAAGAAGCGCTTGAGGTCTTCGTGCAGCAGGGTGTGACGGCGGATGCGCTCGTCGAACGAGGCCAGCTCGGACGCCGACGGCAGCTCGCCGTAGATGAGCAGCCACGCCACCTCGAGGTAGGTGCTGTTCTTCGCGAGCTGCTCGATCGGGTAACCGCGGTAGCGCAGGATGCCCTGGTCGCCGTCGATGAAGGTGATGTCGGACTTGGTCGACGCCGTGTTGACGAAACCGTAGTCCAGCGTCGTGTGACCGGTCTGCTTGGTCAGCGACGCGATGTCGATGCTCGGGACGCCGTCGGTGCCTCGCAGGACCGGGAATTCGGCGGTGGTGCCCCCTACCGTGAGAGTGGCCTTGTCCTGCTGCGTGCCCGCGTCGCTCACCGCGCCTCCTTGCGATTTCTGGTCGCCCGTCCGGTCGATCGCGAGGCTTGCGGCACCCGCGGTCTTCTCGACCGATGGATGCCACGGGTATGGCATCCGGGTCGGCACGCGCACGGAGGGTGCCCCGGACGCTGTGCTTTTACAGCCTAGTAGGCCCGGGGGCGTACAGATGACACCGCCAAAGGATCACCCCATCGAATGGAGGGATCCTCCTGCGGAGCCGAGAACCACCCGCCGAGGACGGGGGTCTCAGCGCCCGAGGCGCTCGGCGGCCGCCGCGATGCGCTCGTCGGTGGCGGTCAGCGAGAACCGCACGTGGTTCGGGAAGTGGGTGCCGTAGAAGTGCCCCGGACCCACCAGGATGCCGAGCTCGGCCAGGCGTCCGACGCTGTCCCACGCGTCGCGCCCCTCGGTGGCCCACAGGTACAGGCCGCCCTCGCTGCGATCGATCGTGAAGCCGGCGGCTTCGACCGCGGGCTTGAGCACCGCGCGACGGCGGGCGTACAACCCGCGCTGGGCGGCGACATGTTCGTCGTCGCCGAGCGCGACCGTCATGGCGCGCTGCACCGGCGCGGGCGGCATGAGCCCGAGGTGCTTGCGCCCCGTCAGCAACCGCGCGACGACGGCCGCGTCACCGGCGAGGAACGCCGCGCGGTACCCCGCGAGGTTGGACTGCTTGCTGAGCGAGTACACCGACAGCACTCCGCCGAAGTCGTCGCCGACCACGGCCGGGTCCAAGACGCTCGGCACGGGCTGCACGTCCCACGGGGCATCCCAGCCCAGTTCGGCATAGCACTCGTCGGAGGCCAGGACGGCTCCGAGCTCGCGCGCCCGGGTCACGGCATCCCGCAGCTCGTCGGTCGAGAGCACCCGGCCGTCGGGATTGCCCGGCGAGTTGATCCAGACCAGGCGGGTGTGTTCCGGCCACCGGGAGGGATCGTCGGATGCCACGGCCTCGGCGCCGACGAGTCGGGCCCCGACCTCGTAGGTGGGATACGCCGCCCGCGGGTGCACTACCGCATCGCCGGGGCCGAGCCCCAGCAGCAGCGGGAGCAGGGCGACCAGCTCTTTCGAGCCGACCGTGGGCAGGACGTTCTCGGCGCTCATGCCGGGGACCCCGCGGCGGCGGTGGTACCACTCGGCGATGGCCTCGCGCAGCGCCGGGGTGCCCGCGGTCTGGGGGTAGGCGTGCGCATCGGTGGCGTCGGCGAGGGCCTGGGCCACCACGGCGGGCGTGGGATCGACAGGCGAGCCGATCGACAGGTCGACGAGTCCATCGGGGTGCCGCCGTGCGCGCTCCGCGTAGGGGGCGACGGCGTCCCAGGGGTAGTCGGCGAGGTCGGCGACGCCCACGACTCAGTGGCTCTGCGGGGGCAGCGACGACACGACGGGGTGATCCTTGGCGATCACGCCGACCTTGGCCGCGCCGCCGGGCGAGCCGATGTCGTCGAAGAACTCGACGTTGGCCTTGTAGTAGTCGGACCATTCCTCGGGGAGGTCGTCCTCGTAGTAGATGGCCTCGACGGGGCAGACCGGCTCGCACGCGCCGCAGTCGACGCATTCGTCGGGGTGGATGTAGAGCGACCGCTCGCCTTCGTAGATGCAGTCGACCGGACACTCATCGATGCAGGCGCGGTCTTTGACATCGACGCACGGGAGAGCGATCACGTAAGTCACCGGCTCAGTCTAATCCCGCGGGAGCGCCCGGTCCGGCCGACGGGCCGTGGGCCTATGATCCGGCGGGGCGCGGCGTCTCGGTCATCTTCGTGAAATCGGGCCACAGCGCCACGAGCACCATGAGGGCCGGACCCACGACGGTCCAGACGAGCGGGATCCATTCGGTCCCGGCCGTGGGGGCGGCGACGATCGCCGACCCACCCGGTCCCACCTGAGAGAACAGAGCCGTCGCAGCGGTCAGACCCAGCCCACCCGCCAGCGCGTTGATGCGGTCGCCGGTGAGGGTGCGCAGGGCCACGAGCAGAGCCGCGCTGCCGATCGTCGCGAGGATCAGCCCCACGGGTAGGGGGCCGACGAGGAACGCCTGGCCGACCGTTCCGGCGGCGCCGTAGAACGCCCCCACCAGCAGGGCGACAGCCCAGCCGACGACGCGCAGGATCCTCGAGCTCACGCGCGTCAGTCTACGTGCGGCATCCTCTGCGCCGCCTGAGCCGCGAGGGTCGATCGTCCGGCGTCCACGCGCCGCCACGTCACACCGCCCAACCGGCCGCCCGCAGCAGCGCGGCGGTCACCGCCGCCCCGGCGACGACGATGAGAAAGGGCGCCCGCACCCACAGCAGCACCGCCGCCACCCCCACCGCCGGCAATCGCGCGTCGACCACGATCGCCGGCCCCGCCGCGACGGTCTGCACGACCACCAGCGCGGCGAGCAGCGCCACGGTGAGCAGGTCCGCGATCCGCGCCGGGCGGGGCGCGTCGAGCCAGTGGGCCGGCAGCAGATACCCGGTCGCCTTCAGTGCGACGCAGACGAGGGATGCCGTGAGCACCGCGGTCCACAGGGTCATGGCATCCCGCCTTCTCCGGCCTGGACCACCGGCGTCGCCGCGGGCCGACGCGGGTCGAAGAGCCCGACCGCCACGGCCACCCCGGCTGCGGCGATGACGGGGATGCCGGGCATGAGCGACGGCGTGAGGGCGGCGGCGACGATCGCGGCGCCCGCGGCCACGGCGAGGGGCTGGCGCCCCCGCAGGCGGGGCCAGAGCAGCGCCAGGAAGGCGCCGGCCGCCGCCGCGTCGAGACCGTACGCGCGCGGGTCGCCGAGCACGTCGCCGAGGAGGGCCCCCAGCAGGGTCGAGAGATTCCAGCCGACCCAGATCGCGACCCCCGTGACCCAGAATCCCGCCTGGCGGGCTCTCGGTTCCTCCTGCGCCAGTCCCACCGCGACCGATTCGTCGATCGTGAAGTGCGTCGCGGACGCCTTGCGCCAGAACCCACCGGCGACGACGGGGGCCATGCGCATCGCATACGCGGCGTTGCGTACGCCGAGCAGGGCCGACGACGCGATCGCCGCGGGCGCGGCCGCCACTCCCCCGGCGGCGATGACACCGACGAAGGCGAACTGCGATCCGCCGGTGAACATCAGCAGGCTCAGCACGCAGGTCTGCCAGACATCCAGGCCCGATGCCACCGACAGAGCGCCGAAAGAGATGCCGTAGGCACTGGTGGCGAGGGCGACGGCGAGCCCCTGGCGCGTGGCTAGACCCTCGGGTGTTCGGTGGAGCGAACGCATGGACAACATCGTGAACGCCGAGCGTCCGTTCGTCAAGCCGAACGATTGGCGGCCATAATGAACGCATGAGCGATCTCGGCGACCGCATCGCCTCGAGCCTGCGCCGCGAGCGCGAGAGGCGCGATCTCGGCGTCTCGGAGCTCGCGCGGCGCGCCGGAGTGGCCAAGGCCACCGTGTCGCAGCTCGAGAACGGCGGCGGCAATCCCAGTGTCGAGACGCTCTGGGCCCTGGCCTCGGCCCTCGAGATCACGTTCGCCGATCTGGTCGATGAGGGCGCGCACTCCCCCACCCTCATCCGCGCCGGCGAGGCCGGCACGGCCGTGGCCTCGTCGGCATCCGATTACATCGCCGTCCTGCTTTCGGCGAGCCCGCCTCACGCGCGTCGCGACATCTACCTGCTCTCGGCCGAACCCGGGACGCCGCGCCGGTCGGATCCCCATCCTCGGGGAACCATCGAGCACCTGGTGATGGTCTCGGGCCGGGGCCTGGCCGGTCCGGCCGACGACCCGTTCGAGCTCTCGCCCGGGGACTACCTCTCGTACGCCGGTGACGCCCCGCACGTCTTCGAGGCGCTGACCCCGGGGATGAGCGCCGTCTGCGTGGTCGAGTCGCGCTGACCCGCCGCGCGCGACCCGCCGCGTCGCGCGATCCGCCGCAGCGCGCGACCCGCCGCGTCGCTCGGTCCGTCGAGTGTCCACGACACGCCGCGCCGGCCGTGCGGGCGCGGCGTGTCGTGGACACTCAACGGTGTTCGTGCCCGCGTGGCCTGCGCGACGAGGCGCTGCGGCGTCGACAGGAGCGCTCGGCGGGGCTAGCGTGCAGGCATGTCCCGCATCTTCGAGGTGCCGTTCTCGTCGGTCTACCCGCTCTACGTCGCGAAGGTCGAGCGGAAAGGACGCACCACCGCCGAACTCGACGAGGTGATCCGCTGGCTGACCGGGTTCGACGAGGCGGAGCTCGCCCGCCACGCGACGGGGACGACCACGTTCCGCGAGTTCTTCGACGACGCCCGGCTCACCGCCGACGCCTCCCGGGTGACCGGCGTGGTCTGCGGCGTGCGCGTCGAGCAGGTCCAGGACCCGCTGATGTACCGCATCCGGCTGCTCGACAAGGTGGTCGACGAACTGGCGAAGGGCAAGCCCGTCGCCAAAGTGATGCGCGCCGGCGCGTCCAGCGCGCCCGCTTCCGGCTGAACCGCGCGGCGCAGGTGCACGGCGCGCGTTCGCCGCGCGCGTCCGCCGCGCGCGTCCGCCGCGCGCGTCCGCGGCGCGCACAACAGCGGGAAATCAGGACGACACGCCGCCCGCGCGACCCGGAGCCCGGCGCGCCGGCCGGAATTCCCGCACCTGTGTTCGCCCGCGGCATCCGGATGCCCTCCGCGCGCCAGCCGAATCCCCGCAGCCGTGTACGCCCGCGCGACCCGGAGCCCCGCGCGCCCGCCGGAATTCCCGCACCTGTGTTCGCCCGCGGCATCCGGATGCCCCCCGCGCGCCAGCCGGAATCCCCGCAGCCGTGTACGCCCGCGCGACCCGGAGCCCCGCGCGCCCGCCGGAATTCCCGCACCTGTGTTCGCCCGCATCCGGATGCCCCCCGCGCGCCAGCCGGAATCCCCGCAGCGGTGTACGCCCGCGCGACCCGGAGCCCGGCGCGCCGGCCCGGATCCCCGCAGCCGTGTACGCCCGCGGCATCCGGATGCCGCCCACCCCACTCGAAACCTGCGCGGCCGGGACGCCCGACCCCGCTGCACGGGCCTTCCCGACGCCGCCGTCGGACGCCCGGAACGCGAACGACCCCGCCGCGCGCGAAGCGGGGCGGGGTCGTTCGAGGGGATGAGACGCTTACGCGTTGGCGTCCTGTCGCTTCAGTCGCGAGGCGGCGCGGCCACGCTCGGTCGCGTCGAGGACGACCTTGCGGATCCGCACCTTCTCGGGCGTGACCTCGACGCATTCGTCATCGCGGGCGAACTCCAGCGACTCCTCGAGCGTGAGCACGCGCGGGGGCGTCATCGACTCGAAGGAGTCCGAGGTCGACGAACGCATGTTCGTGAGCTTCTTCTCTTTGGTGATGTTGACGTCCATGTCGTCGGCGCGCGAGTTCTCGCCGATGACCATGCCCTCGTAGACCTCTTCGGTCGGCTGCACGAAGAAGCTCATGCGCTCCTGCAGGGCGATCATCGCGAAGGGGGTGACGACGCCCATGCGGTCGGCGACGATCGAGCCGTTCTGGCGGGTCGTGATGGACCCGGCCCAGTCGTCGTAGCCGTGCGAGATGGCGTTGGCGATACCGGTGCCGCGCGTGATCGTCAGGAACTCGCTGCGGAAGCCGATGAGCCCGCGCGAGGGCACGACGAACTCCATGCGCACCCAGCCGGTGCCGTGGTTGGTCATGTTGTCCATGCGGCCCTTGCGGGCGGCCATGAGCTGCGTGATCGCGCCCAGGTGCTCCTCGGGGGCGTCGATGGTCAGGTGCTCGAACGGCTCCTTGAGCTTGCCGTCCTCACCGCGCTTGGTGACCACCTGGGGCTTGCCGACGGTGAGCTCGAAGCCCTCGCGGCGCATGTTCTCGACGAGGATCGCCAGGGCGAGCTCGCCGCGACCCTGGACCTCCCACGCATCCGGACGCCCGATGTCGACGACCTTGAGCGAGACGTTACCGATGAGCTCGCGGTCGAGGCGGTCCTTGACCATGCGCGCGGTGAGCTTGTGGCCCTTGACCTTGCCCATCAGCGGCGAGGTGTTGGTGCCGATCGTCATCGAGATGGCGGGGTCGTCGACCGTGATCGCCTTGAGCGGGCGGACGTCCTCGGGGTCGGCGATGGTCTCGCCGATCGTGATGTCGGGGAAACCGGCGATGGCGACGATGTCACCGGGGCCGGCGTCTTCGGCGGGGTAGCGCTCGAGGGCGCGGGTCTTGAGCAGCTCGGTGATCCGGGCGTTGCTGGTGGTGCCGTCGGCGCGCACCCACGCCACGGTCTGGCCCTTCTTCAGCGTGCCGTTGAACACGCGCAGCAGCGCGAGACGACCCAGGAACGGCGAGGAGTCGAGGTTGGTGACCCAGGCCTGCAGAGGCGCCTCGTCGTCGTAGGCGGGTGCCGGCACGTGCTCGAGGATCGCCCCGAACAGCGGCTCGAGGTCGTCGTTGTCGGGCAGCGCGCCGTTGTCGGGACGGGTGAGGGATGCCGCTCCCGCCCGACCCGAGGCGTAGACCACCGGGACGTCGAGCAGGGCGTCGACATCGAGGTCGGGCACGTCGTCGACCAGGTCGGACGCCAGGCCCAGCAGCAGGTCGTGGGCCTCTTCTTCGACCTCGGCGATGCGCGCGTCGGGACGGTCGGTCTTGTTGACCAGGAGGATGACGGGGAGCTTGGCCTCGAGGGCCTTGCGCAGCACGAAGCGCGTCTGGGGCAGCGGGCCCTCGGACGCGTCGACGAGCAGCACGACGCCGTCGACCATCGACAGACCGCGCTCGACCTCGCCGCCGAAGTCGGCGTGACCGGGGGTGTCGATGACGTTGATGGTCACCGGGACCTCGGTGTGGAGGCCGTTGTAGGTGATCGCCGTGTTCTTTGCGAGGATCGTGATGCCCTTCTCGCGCTCCAGGTCGTTGGAGTCCATCGCGCGCTCCTCGACGTGCGCGTGGTCGCCGAACGAGCCGGTCTGGCGGAGCATGGCGTCGACGAGGGTCGTCTTGCCGTGGTCGACGTGCGCGACGATCGCGACGTTACGGAGGTCAGGACGAAGGGCGTGCGCCATGGAGGGTCTCCAGGAAATTTAGGGGTTGCGCCCGGAATCGGGCCGTCCCAGTCTACCGGGCGCCCGCGACACTCCCGGCAGGTGACGTTCAGGAAGCGTCCGGGGCATGCGAAAGGGGCGGGACCCCGAAGGATCCCGCCCCCGCCGCGGCTTACTCTGCGGCCCAGCCCACCAACGACCAGTCGATGGTCTCGAACTGGGTGGCGCCCCAGTTCACGAGGCCGTCCGCGACGGCGTACACGTTCGGCAGCGGTGCGATCGGGACGATCGGCACGTACTCCCACAGCACCTTGTCGATCTCCGCCGCAGTCTCCAGGCGCGCCGCCGGGTCGAGCTCGGTGTTGGCCTCTTCCCACAGACCCTCCAGGCGCTCATCGGTGATGCCGGTGAAGTTCTGCTCCGAGTCCACGGGAGAGAACAGCGACTCGGTCGAGGAGATGGGGAACGGGGTGCCGACCCACGAGAAGGTCACCATCTCGAAGTCCCCGGGGATGATGTAGTCACTGAAGTAGCCGCCCACCGGGACCGACACCAGTTCGACGGGGATGCCGAACTCGCCGAGGTCGGCGAGGATCTGCTCGGCGCGCTGCACGTTGGTCGCCGTGTCGGCGGGCACCGTCACGGTGAGCTCGAGCGGCTGACCGTCCTTCGTCCAGGACTCTCCCTCCTGCGTGTAGCCGGCCTCCTCGAGGAAGCCCGCACCCGCCTCGGGGTCGTACGGCAGCGCCTGGTCGGTGTACCCGTCCTGACCGGGCATGAAGACGAAGCTGCCCTGCGTGATCGCCGGAACGCCGACGGGCGAGTTCGCGGTGTTCGCGATCTGCTCGCGGTTGACGATCGAGGCCACCGCCTTGCGGACGTTGACGTCCGCCAGGGGCCCGCTGGAGGCGTTCATCGTGATGTGCGTCCACGTCAAGCCGTTCGAGGCCTGGATCTCGGCGCCCGCGACGTTCTGCGCCGTCTGGTACAGGTCGGCGCTGGCCGAGATGTACAGGCCGTCGATCTCACCGTTGCTGAACGAGGAACCCTGCTGGTCCTGCGTGACCGCGCGGAACACGATCGTGTCGAGCTTGGGCGTCTCGCCCCACCAGTTCGGGTTGCGCTCGAGGGTGACGACGCCGCCGGTGGTGTCCAGGGACGACACGCGGAACGGGCCCGACGACGGCACCGCCTGCGAGGTGAAGCCGGTGTTGAAGGTGGCGGGGTCGCTGGCGACGCTCGCCTTCAGGACGTACAAGAAGAGACCCTGCCAATCCGCGTAGGGCGAGGAGAAGGTCACGACCACGTCGTACTCGTTCTCGCCCTGCTCGATGGATTCGATCTGATCCCAGCCCGACGTCGACACCGGGATGTACTCGGGGTTCGTGCCGTTGCTCGACTGCCACGTCGCGATGTAGTCGGCGACGGTGATGGGCGAGCCGTCCTCCCAGACCGCATCGGGGTTGAGCTGGATGCGGACCGTCTGCGGGTCCTCGCTGGTGAGTTCGGCGGAGCTGGCGTAATTCTCGTCGAGGACCGGCTCGCCGTTCTCGCTGATCTTGAACGGGCCACCGCGCATCGTGTCCGCGATGTCGTTGGTGTCCGCCTCGTTGCCGTCGATCTGGAGGGTGTTCCAGTTCACGGGGAGGGCGCTGACGGCGAGGGTCACCGTTCCGCCGTCCTGGACACCGGCGGCATCGGCACGCACCCACGCGGTCGAGGGCAGCGAATTCAAGTCGTCGGGGTTGGCCGAGGGCGCCGCGGTGTTGCCGGGTGCGCACCCGGCGATCGCCAGGGCGGCGGCGCTCAGCAGCGCGAGCGCGCCGAGCCCCTTCGCTTTGCGGATCTGCATGTGATCAATCCTCTCGTTGGTGATCAGGGAGGGTCTTCGACGACGTGGTGCCGCCGATCGAAGACGTTCGGGGGGAACCGGCCGCCGCCGTCTCGAGGACGAGGTCGGACCGTTCGGCGTAGTGGCACGCCACCTCGGAGTGCGCCGAAGCACGCAGACCGGGGTCGTCGGAGTCGCACCGGCGCCGGTCGGCGTCGGGCAGCAGGCGGTACAGCGGGCAGCGCGTGCGGAAACGGCATCCCGAGATCTCCTGCGTGGGGCTGGGCAGGTCTCCGTCCAGCAGGATGCGGGTGCGCTGGCGCTCGATGCGCGGATCCGGGATGGGAGCCGCCGAGATGAGGGCCTTGGTGTACGGATGCCGCGGGTCGTCGAACACCTGGTCGACCGGCCCCTGCTCGACGATGCGGCCGAGGTACATCACGGCGACGTCGTCGGCGATCTGGCGCACCACCGCGAGGTCGTGCGCCACGAAGAGGAACGACAGCCCGAGTCGCTCCTTGAGGTCTTCGAGCAGGTTGATCACGCCCGCCTGGATCGACACGTCCAGGGCCGACACGGGCTCATCGAGGACGACGACCGCGGGGTCGGTCGCCAGCGCGCGGGCGATGCCGATGCGCTGGCGCTGACCGCCCGAGAATTCGTGCGGGTAGCGGTCGGACATGTTCGGGTCCAGCCCGACGAGTTCGAGCAGCTCCGTCATCTTGCGGTCGCGCTCGGCGCGCGGCACGCCTTGGACCAGCAACGGCTCCGTGATGACCTCGCCGACCGGCAGGCGCGGATCGATCGCCCCCATCGGGTCTTGGAAGACGATCTGGATGCCCTTGCGCAGCGTCGCCTTGTCCTTGCGGCTGACGGATGCCACATCGGTGCCGTTGATGTGGATGCTGCCGCTCTGCGGCGCGACCATCTCCATGATCTCGAGGATCGTCGTGGTCTTGCCGCACCCGGACTCCCCCACGAGGCCCATCGTGCGACCGGGTTGGATCGAGAACGAGATGCCGTCGACCGCGCGCACCGTTCCGATACGACGCGGGAAGACGGCCCCCTTCATCAGAGGGAAGTGCTTGACCAGGTCTTTCACCGCGACCGCGGGGGTCACCTCGGGTCGCAGCGGCGGGATCTCGCCCAGCGCCGCGGGGCGGGGGAAGATGTCGGGTCGGGCGAGCGCGCCCGACGCGATCTCGTCGGCGCGGATGCAGGCCGAGACGTGATCGGGGTCGCTGCCGTGCACCACCAGCTCGGGCTCGACATCGTGGCAGGCGTCGACGGCGATCGGGCACCGCGCCGCGAAGGGGCAGCCCTTCGGCAGGTTCGCCAGCGACGGCGGGCGCCCCTCGAGCGGGACGAGGCGGTGCGAACCCGCGGTCTGCATGTTGGGCACCGATCGCAGCAACCCCACGGTGTAGGGCATGTGCGGGTCGTGGAAGATCTCGTCGACCGAGCCCCGCTCGACCAGCTTTCCGGCGTACATGACCGCGACCCGGTCGGCGTGGCCGGCGACGACGCCGAGGTCGTGGGTGATGAGCACGACGGCGGCGCCCGTCACCTCTCGCGCCGTCTGCAGGACCTCGAGGATCTGCGCCTGGATCGTGACGTCGAGGGCGGTGGTCGGCTCGTCGGCGATGATGACGCGCGGATCGTTCGCGATCGCCATGGCGATCATCGCGCGCTGACGCATACCGCCCGAGAACTCGTGCGGGTACGCGCGGGCCCGGCGCTCGGCATCCGGGATGCCGACGAGCTTGAGCAGCTCGACGCTGCGGGCGTGGGCGGCCTGGGCGGACAGGGCCCGGTCGTGCAGCCGCAGCCCCTCGGAGATCTGCTCGCCGACCGTGTAGACCGGGGTCAGTGCCGACAGCGGGTCCTGGAAGACCATCGCGAGTTCCGCGCCGCGGATCTTGGACAGCTGTGCGTCGTTCATCGACAGCAGGGATCGCCCGTCGTAGACGATGTCGCCCTCGACACGGGCGTTCGAGGGCAGCAGGCCCATGACCGCCAGCGAGGACACGCTCTTGCCCGAGCCGGACTCGCCGACGATGCCGAGGAACTCGCCCTCGTGCACGTCGTACGAGATGCCGCGGACGGCGCGCACGGCGTTGCCCTCGCGCTGGGGGAAGGTGACGCTGAGGTCGCGCACCGACAGCAGCGGCGACCGTCCGGTCGTGGAGGGCGTGGTGGCGGGACGGGTGTCAGTCACGGTTCGCTCCCGAGGTGGGGTCGATGGCGTCGCGCAGGGCGTCGCCGATGAGGCTGATGGCCAGGAGCAGCACGATCAGTACGCCGGCGGGGTAGACGAACAGCCACGGACGGGTGACGGCGGCGGAGGTACCGGCGGCCAGGAGCGTGCCCAGCGACACGTCCGGCGGCTGCACTCCGAAACCGAAGTAGCTCAGCGAGGTCTCGGCCATGATGGCCGCCACGATGCCGAGGGTCGCGTCGATGATGAGCAGCGACGCGATGTTGGGGATGATGTGGCGCCCCAGGATCTGCCGGGTGGGCATGCCCATGTAGCGTGCGGCGCGGACGAAGTCGCGGTTGCGCAGCGAGCGGGTCTGGTTGCGCACGACCTGCGCGAGGATCATCCAGCTGAACGCCGCGAGGAAGAACGTCAGCGCGAGCCACGACAGGCCGCGGGTCAACGGGCTCAGCAGTACCAGGATGAAGAACGACGGGATCACCAGCAGCAGGTGGATGATCCAGCCGATGACGGCATCCGTCTTTCCGCCCAGATACCCCGCGACCGACCCGACCGCCGCGGCGATGAGGGTCGCGCCGATGCCGGCGAGGGCACCGATGATCAGCGACTTCTGCAGACCGACCAGGGTCTGCGCGTAGATGTCCTGACCGATGCCGTTCGTGCCGAACCAGTGCAGCTGGGTCGGGCCGAGCCCGACGTTGAGGAAATCGCGCTCGCTGGCGTCGTACGGATAGAGCAGCGGCCCGATGAAGGCCCAGAGCACGATGAACACCAGGATGCTCGCCCCCACCCAGAACCGGGGCATCTTGCGCAGCCGCGCGCGGACGAGTGCTCCGCGCGAGAGCGGCTTGCGCTCGCGGGTCACGGGGCTCGTCGCGACGAGCGTGCCGTCGAGGGCTTCTTCCTGCATGGTCATGTCAGCTCCTCACTCTCGGGTCGAGGGCTGCGTACAGCACTTCGGACAGGGTCGACGACAACAGCACGAGCACCGCGACGAAGAGCGTCGATCCGGCCACCGCGTTGATGTCCTGCTGCGTGACGGCGTTGAGCTGGAACTGCCCCATGCCGCGCCACGAGAAGACGATCTCGAGCATCGTGGAGCCGGCGATCAGCGTGCCGAAGCTGTAGGCGAAGAAGGTCGACATCGGGATGAGCGCGATGCGCACGCCGTGGCGGAAGAGCGCCTGGGTGCGGGGCAGCCCCTTGGCGCGGGCCGTGCGGATGTAGTCGGCACCCAGCACGTCGAGCATCATGCTGCGCTGGTAGCGAGAGTACGAGGCCGCGCTGATGAGCACGAGCGCGAGGGTCGGCAGCAGCAGGTGGACCGCTCGATCGACGACCGTCGGCCAGAACCCCTCGATACCGGCGGTGTACTCGCCCGTGAAGCGGATGACCTGAGCCCCCACGGCGTTGTTGAAGCCCGTCGCCGCGATCATCAGCAGCACGCCGATGACGAACGTCGGCGTCGCGAACACGAGGTACGAGGCGTACGTGGTGACCTGGTCGCTCGCGCGGTACTGGCGCACCGCACCCCACACGCCGATGAGCACGCCCACCACGGCGCCGATGAGCGAGCCGATCAGCAGCAGGCGCAGGCTGGTGCCGGCGCGGGCGGCGATCTCGGTGACGACGTCCTGCCCGCCGATCGTGGTCCCGAGCGAGAACTTGGTGAACAGGTTCACGAGCCAGGTCCACAGGCGCACGATGATCGGGACGTCGGGGTTGGCGCCGAGGTTGTTCAGACTCGCGATGATCGAGTCCTCCGGCGGACGCGGGTTCATCCCGTAGAAGCGGTCCTGCGGACGCAGCAGAGCGCTGCCCAGCACGTACGCGAGGCACGTCGCCAGAAGGCTCAGGACCGCGTAGTTCAGGAACCGGCGCAGAACGTACAGCGTCATGACGTGCGGCAGCCCGTCCGGAACGTGTCGATGGTCTGCATCATGGTGGTCCTCTCGCCGTCGAGATCCCCGCTTTTTCGTTCGCCTTGCTAAGGATCTTCAGCGACCCTACGTCGGCTTTTCGCGGAACGTGTGCCGGGGGAACACACTTTTCACGACCGTAACAAAGCTCTTACATGGCGCTTTGCCACGACGGCTCACGTCGAGCGCAGCACTGCGCTCAGCGAACACCGCCGGAGATGAACAAAGCGATAATAACCCAGACGATCAGAACCGCCAGGGAAATGACCGAGGGAATATCCCAGACACGACGGACGACACCCTCGGGATCCGCCGTCGGGCGGGCGGACTCCCACGCGTCCTGAATGACGATCAGGTCGCGGATGGCGGGAGGTTCGCGCCGGGACCGCTCCTCGTCACGTCGCAGCGCCGGGCGCCCCGGTCGTCCGGCGACCGGTCCGCCGATGGCCTTGACCACGCGCGGCTCATCGGTGTGCACCTCGAGCTGCCAGCGCATGTCGATGTCGGTCACCCGCGCCCAGGCGACCCGCGTGATGCGCAGGGGGTTGTGGATGCGGATGCCGTGGGCGTCGATGCGCACGTGCGGTGCGAACAGGAGCGCGTACACGCCCCACACCGCCAGCAGCACCCACGGGGCGATCAGCAGCATCTCGCCGACGCCGGCGCGCAGCGCGGCATCCCCCAGCAGGACCGCCGCCAGGGACGCCGCGAGGATCAGCCCGACGACGGCGGAGGGGGCGCGGAACACCCGAGGATGCTCCGCGCCCCGATAGCGCTCGTCACGCGTCACGCGCCGCCCAACGACAGCGACGCGCCGGGGATCGCGTCCAGCAGACGACGGGTGTACTCCTGCGCGGGCTGCGCGAAGATCTCGTCGACCGTCCCCTGCTCCACGAGCTTGCCGCGCTCCATGACGCACACCAGGTCGGCGGCGACGCGGACGACGGCGAGGTCGTGCGTGATGAACAGGTACGTCAGGCCGAGCTCGGCCTGCAACTCCGCCAGCAGCTGGAGGATCTGCGCCTGCACCAGCACGTCGAGTGCCGAGACGGCCTCGTCGAGGACGAGGATGTCGGGCTTGAGCGCGAGTGCGCGCGCGATGGCCACGCGCTGACGCTGACCGCCGGACAGCTCGTTCGGGTACCGGGCCGCGAGTTCCTGCGGCAACGCCACCTGCTCGAGCAGTTCCTTCACCCGGGCGCGACGCGAAGCCGAATCCCCCACCTTGTGAATGTTCAGCGGCTCCGAGATCAGACTCCCGATGCTGCGCTGGGGGTCGAGCGAGCCGTACGGGTCCTGGAACACCGGCTGCATCCGCCGACGCAGGGCGAAGGTGTCCTTCGCCGACAGTCCACCGGTGTCGACGCCGTCGATCTCGATCGTGCCCGACGTGGGGTCCTCGAGCTTGAGGACCATCTTGGCGATGGTCGATTTGCCCGAGCCCGATTCGCCCACCAGCGCCAACGTCTTACCGCGCGGAATCTCGAACGAGACCCCGTCGACGGCACGGAACTGCTCGCTGCGGAATCCGCCCTGGCGGATCTTGTACTCCTTGACCAGGTCGGTCACCCGGACGGTGGCCGGCGCGTCGATGTCGGACTCGTGCACGATGCCCCGGTCCTCGACCGACGCCTGGATGCGCTTCGAGGCGATGCTCGGCGCTGCCGCGACCAATCGCTGCGTGTAGGGGTGCTGCGGGTTCTCGAGGATCTCCCGGCTCGGTCCCGACTCGACGATCTCACCCTGGTTCATCACGACGATGGTGTCGGCGCGCTCGGCGGCCAGACCCAGGTCGTGGGTGATCAGCAGCACCGAGGTGCCCCGCTCCCGGGTGAGGCTCGCCATGTGATCGAGGATCACGCGCTGCACCGTCACGTCGAGGGCCGACGTCGGCTCGTCGGCGATCAGCAGTTTCGGGTCGGCGGCGAGGCCGATGCTGATCAACGCGCGCTGGCGCATACCGCCCGAGAACTGGTGCGGGAACTGGTGCAGACGCCGTTCCGCGTCCGACAGACCCGCCTGCTTCAGAACCTCGATGGCGCGCTGCTCGACCTCTTTACGCCCGGTGGCGATGCCGTTCGCACGGATCGCCTCCTTGACCTGGAAGCCGATGCTCCACACCGGATTGAGGTTGGACATCGGGTCCTGCGGGACGAAGCCGATCTCGCGACCGCGCACGGACTCCATCTGCGCCAGCGAGAGATCGGTGAGTTCCCGACCTTCGAGCGTGATCGAGCCTCCGGTGACGTGACCGGTTCCGGGCAGCAGGTTGATGATCGCCGCGGCGGTCGTGGACTTTCCCGAGCCCGATTCGCCCACGATCGCCAGGGTCTCACCGGCGTGGATGTCGAGACTGACTCCGTGCAGCACCTGACGCGACGTCTTGCCCGCGGTGAAGGCGACCTTGAGGTCGCGGATGCTGAGCAGGGGTGCGGTTGCGGGGGTAGGCGCGTTCATCGACGAGCCCTCGCCTTCGGGTCGAGGGCGTCTCGCAGCAGCTCGCCCAGGATGATGAACGCCAGGACCGTGACGGTCAGGGCGATCGACGGGTAGATCAGTGCCATCGGCGCCACACGCAACGACGACTGCGCCTGACCGATGTCGAGGCCCCACGACATGACCTGGCTTCCCAGGCCGAGTCCGAGGAACGACAGGGTGGCTTCGGCCGAGATCGCCGCGCCCAGCGTGATCGTGGTGACCACGATCACGGGGGCCAGAGCGTTCGGCAGCGCGTGCGACACGAGGGTGCGCAAGCGCGACAGGCCGAGTGACCGGCTGGCGGTGATGTAGTCGGCCTGACGCACGCGGAGGATCTCGGCGCGGACGACACGGGCGGTGGAGGCCCAGGCGAACCCGCCGATGGCGAAGGCGAGCACCAGCGGCGTGCGATTCTGCGAGAACACGCTCATGACGACGATGGCCGCGAGCACGTAGGGGATCGTGAAGAACACGTCGCCCACGCGCGAGAGGACCGAATCGGTCCAGCCCCCGTAGAAGCCTGCGACGGCGCCCATGATCGTGCCGATGATCGTGCCGATCGCCGTGGCGAGGAAGCCGACGAGCAACGAGGTACGAGCACCCCAGACGATTCGGGCGTAGATGTCGCAGCCCTGCAGGGTGAACCCGAGCGGGTGGCCGGCGGCCGGGCCCGCGTTGCTGTTGGACAGCGAACAGCCTGCTCCGGTCGGCTCCACCTGGGTGAACAGGGTCGGGAAGAGCGCCATGAGGACGACGACGAACACGACCGCGGAGGTGATCCAGAAGGTCGGTCGGCGGCGCATGTCGCGCCAGGCGTCGGCCCAGAGGCTGCGCGGCTTGTCGTCGATGCGGACGGCATCGACGGTGATCGTGTCGGTCCGGACGGGCGCGACGTAGTGCGGTGAAGAGAAGCGGTTACTTGGCATAGCGGATCCTCGGATCGAGCAGACCGTAGAGCAGATCGACGACCAGGTTGATGAGCACGTAGAAGACGACGAACACCGTCACGAAGGACACCACCGTCGGACCCTCCTGGCGGATGGTCGCCTGGTAGAGCGTTCCTCCCACGCCGGGGATGTTGAAGATGCCCTCGGTCACCGTGGCGCCGACCATCAGCACACCGAAGTTGGTCGCGCTGTTGGTGATCACGGGGATGAGCGAGTTGCGCAGCACGTGGACGGGGATGACGCGGCGTCGCGGCAGTCCCTTGCTGTAGGCGGTGCGGACCCAGTCCTGGTTGAGCGTGTCGATGACCGACGCGCGCGTCAGTCGCATGCTCGTGGCGTACAGGCTGAAACCCAGAACGAGAGCGGGCAACCACAGGTCGCCCCAGTCGTTCTGACCACCCACGGTGGCCCGGAACCATCCGAACTGGATCGCGAGGAAGTACTGCGCGATGAAGGCCAGGACGAAGACGGGGACGGCCACGAACAGGAGCGCGATGACGAGCGAGACGTTGTCGAAGACGCCACCCTTGCGCAGCGCCGAGAGCGTTCCGATGATGATGGCCAGGGCCAGCTCGATCGCGATGGCCATGACGGCCAGGCGCAACGTGATGGGGATGGCGCGCACCAGGATGTCGTTGACCGGCTGGCCCGAGAAGCTGATGCCGAAGTCGCCCTGCAGGACGCCGGTGATGTAGTAGAAGTACTGCACGATGAACGGATCGTTCAGGTGGTACTGATCGCGGATCTGCTCGAGAAGCGCCGGGTTCGGCGTCCGGTCGCCGAACAGCGCCAGGATCGGATCGCCGGGCATGGCGAAGACCATGAAATAGATCAGCAGCGTCGCACCGAAGAACACCGGTATGACCTGCAGGAGTCTTCGGAGGATGTAATAGCCCACCCTCGTCTCCCTTCAGGGTGATTGGGTGCCTCGGATGCGGCACCGCACGAAAGCCGTGCTGCGGGGGTGACGATGCACGGCCAGGACACGCGACGCGAGGCGGTGACGACAGTCACCGCCTCGCGTGTGTGTTGTGATCAGGCGATGTTAGCTGACCTTGGTGATTTCGTGGAACAGCGGCACGGAGTTCCAGCCGAACTCCACGTTCTGAACCGTCTCCGCGTACCCACCGGTGACGTTGGAGTACCACAGCGGGATGGCGGGGAGGTCCTCGAAGAGGACGGTCTGCGCCTCGCCGAAGAGGCGGTTGGCCTCTGCCAGGTCGGTGCTCGAGATGCCCTCCGAGAGCAGACGGTCGAACTCGGGGTTCGAGTAGTCACCGTCGTTCGATCCCGCGTTGGTGGCGTACAGCGGTCCGAGGAAGTTGTACAGACCGGGGTAGTCGGCCTGCCATCCGCTGCGGAACGGGGTGGCGATGGTGTCGTTGTTCACCTGGGCACGCAGCTCGGCGAACGTCGGGTACGGGGCGCCCGACGCGTCGATGCCGAGGGTGGTGGCGAGCTGGTTTGAGATCGCGTCGACCCACTGGTCGTGTCCGCCGTCGGCGTTGTACGCGATCTGGAACGAGCCGGTCCAGGGGTTGATGGCGTCGGCCTGAGCCCACAGCTCCTTCGCCTGGTCGGCGTCGAACTGCAGGACGTCGGAGCCCTCCAGGCTGTCCGACCAGCCGTCGATGACCGGCGAGGTGAAGTCGGTCGCCGGGGTGCGGGTGCCCTGGAAGATCGTCGAGGTGATCTCTTCGCGGTTGATCGCGTGCGAGATCGCGGCACGACGCAGCTTGCCCTCTTCGCCCGAGAAGTGCTCGAGGCGGCCGGGGATGGTGAACGACTGGAACACGGCCGCGGGCTGGTTGACGGCACGCTCGCCCAGGTCGCCCTCGAACGACGCCAGCGCGGACGGGGGAACGGCGTCGAGCACGTCGAGCTGTCCACCCTGCAGCGCCGCGTACGCGGCATCCTGCGAGGCGTAGAACGAGATGGTCAGGCCACCGTTCTGGGCCTGACGCACGCCCTGGTAGTCCTCGTTCTTGACGAGGTCGATCTGCACGTTGTGCTGCCAGGCGCCCTCGCTCGCGAGCTTGTAGGGGCCGTTGCCGATCGGGTTCTCACCGAAGGCTGCGAGGTCGTCGAAGGCGACGTCGGGCAGCGGGTAGTAGGCGGAGTAGCCGAGGCGCAGTGCGAAGTCCGAAGCCGGCTTGTTCAGCGCGATGGTGAACGTGTAGTCGTCCACCTGCTGCAGACCCGTCAGCTCCGAATCCTCGTCGTAGCTGAAGCCGACGATGTCCTCGAAGAAGTAGCTGTTGTACTGCTCGTTCGAGGCGGTCGCACCGTAGTTCCACGCCTTGATGAAGTTGTCGGCGGTCACCTCTTCGCCGTCGGTGAAGGTCTGACCCTCCTTCAGCTTCACGGTGATGTTCTGCGGGTCGTTGACGGTGATCTCTTCCGCCATGTCGTTGACCGGTGCACCGTCGGCCTCGTAGGACACGAGACCGGCGAAGATGGCGTCCAGGATCTTTCCGCCGCCGACCTCGTTCGTCGAGGTGGGGACCAGCGGGTTCTCGGGCTCGGAGCCGTTGGTCGTGATGATCGCCGATGCGTCCGCCGAACCGGCGTCGCCCGAGTCGTCGCCACCTGCGGAGCAGCCGGCGAGCGTGAGCCCGACGACACCCAGCAGAGCGAGACCCGTGAGGGCAAGCTTGTTGCGCTTCACAGTTCCTCCAGGGAAGGGGTAAAGCCCACGCGGAGCGCTCGTACGGGTATCGCGGAATCGAGTGCATCCGGGGGCAGGATAGAAACACCCTAGGCAAAGTGAACGACGTGCTTCGCGTTCACGTACGAACCGTTACAAAGGATTTACTCGAGAGGTCGTCGATGACGCAATCTGACACTCCGCTCTCCGGCATGGTCATCCGCCCCGAGACCAGTGGCTACCGTCGCTCCCGCCTCGCCTGGGAGATCGCGATCGTCCTGCTCGTCAGCGTGGGGCAGTCGGCGATCTATTCGGTGGTCTCGTTCGTGCGTGCGACGACCCGCGCGCCGATCTCGCAGCAGCAGACGCAGCTGAATCCCTCTCGCAGCGCGGAGCCGTTGTGGGATGCGGTCTACCAGTTCCTCGACATCTTCTTCTCGCTCGCCCTCGTGGCCCTGGCGCTGTATCTGCTCTGGGAGCCGGCGAACAACGCCCTCCGGCGCATCGGCCTCGACTTCCGCCGCTTCGGTTCCGATCTCGTGCGCGGCGTCGTCCTGGTCGTCCTGATCGGTGCACCGGGCATCGGCGTCTACGCGATCGGCCGGGCGATCGGACAGAGCATCACCGTCGTCCCCGCCCCGCTGGATTCGTCGTGGTGGGTGGTGACGCTGCTGGTCCTCGCGGCGCTGCGCGCCGGGCTCACCGAGGAGGTCATCTTCCTCGGCTACCTCTTCGATCGCCTGCGGCGCCTGGGATGGTCGTGGACGGGGATCATCGTGTCGACCGCGCTGCTGCGCGGCAGCTACCACCTCTACCAGGGGTGGCCCTCCGCCCTCGGCAACGTCGTGATGGGCCTGGTGTTCGGCTGGTGCTACAAGCGGTGGGGGCGAGTCATGCCCCTCGTCGTTGCGCACACCCTCATCGACATTGTCGCCTTCGTCGGCTATCCGTTGGCGGCGGCCTGGTGGCCGGGGATCTTCGCACCCCCGGCATCCACCGCCCCCTGACCCGGCACGGCGGCGAGCGCCGTCGTCAGGGCTGAGGAGCGGACCACGTCCAGAACGCCGGCGGCACGCCGTCGGGCTCGGAGGTGTAGGCCACTCCCCCGACGCCCTCGGCCGCCACCACGGCTCCCGTCCGCTCGAGCAGCGGCACCCCGGCGAACACCGCGAACAGCGAACGGTCGATCTCTCTGGCCTCGGCGAGCACGTCGACGGGATCGGTGAGCACCGTGAGGCTTTCGAAGAGTTCGTCGGTGTCCGCGCCCTCGATCCCCTCGGCGAGGCGATCCCGCGCGGAGCGATACAGGCTCTCGTCCTCTCCCACCCACGACAGCGTGGCGTCGACCGTCTCACCGGGTGTCGCCGCCCGCACCGCGATACCGGCGCGCGCGCCCATCGACACCAGGCGCGAGAACACCTGCGCCGACACCTCGTCGGTCGTGTCGTACGACAGGCGCAGCACGGCCGCGCGATCGCCGAGGGCCGTGCGCGCCCCGTCGACGTCCGCCCCGGTCCCGGGGGCGCCGTTGCCGGCGATGAGATCGGAGTAGAGCTGACCGGTGGCGGTGGACGACAGGAAGGACTGCAGGGGCTGCGCGTCGGGGCGGATCGCCCCCAGGACGTCCTGCACCAGCGACGACCGGTCGATCGCGAGCGTCATGCCCTGACGGACGTCGGATGCCGTGGCATCCGCGAACCGCAGGTGGAGCGTCTGCGTGGTCGGCCCCACCTGGACCTGGTAGCCCGCATCGGTCAGGGTCTTGCGCTCGGCGACATCCAGGTCGCCGACGTTGGCGATGTCGACCTCACCCGCCTCGATCGCGGCGAGCTGCGCGGCGCGATCGGCGAAGAAGCGCACCGTGAGTGCCTCGAGACCCGGGAAGTGCGCGCCCTGGTACGAGTCGCGGCGCGCGAGCCGCAGGGTGTCCGCGGTGACCTCGGCGACCGACCACGGACCCGCCGACACCACGCTCGCCGGATCGGGGGTCGATCCCGGTGCGAGGTCGAACCCGGTGTTCCAGGCCTCCGCGGCGGCCGCGAGCACGGGGTTCGGCTCGGCCGGCGCACGCGGGTCGCCCTCGGGCGCGGTCAGGATCGTGGTGATGAGCTCCGTGACGCTGACCCCGGCGCGCTCAGCGACGACGTGCACGGGCCGGTCCAGCAGCCACTGGCGGTTCCAGTCGGCGAAGGGCTGATCGTACGTGAGCGTGATGGTGTCGTCGGCGCGATCGACGATGGGCCGCGCGGTGCGCGCGTTGGGATCGGCCGGCATCGCCGTGTCGAAGTAGCGCGTGCCCGACACGACCTGCCCCGCGGAGTCGTAGGTGGCGTCATCGAAGAAGTGCGAGCTCACGGCCCAGCCGAACACGAGATCGTCGAGGGTGACGGCCGTGCCGTCGGACCAGACGCGGTCGGTGAACAGCTCGTAGCTCACCTTGAGCGGGTCGCCCTGAACACGCGTGATGCGGCCCAGTCCGTCGTTGGGGACGACCTGCAGGGTGCCGTCGAGCGAGCCGAGCCGCTCGTCGAGAAGCGCCGAGACGGCCCGATTGGCGGGGGTGCTGCCCGTGGCGGTCGCCGCGTTGAAGCTCGTGAGTTCGCCGACGACGCCGAGCGTGAGACTCGTACGCGCCTCGGGTTCGGGGGCGGGTGCGGGATCGGGCGCCGCGCACCCGGCCAGGACGACGCCGGCTGCGGCGAGGAGGGCGATCAGACGCCCCGCACCGCGACGTCGTCGGGTCGGTCGAGGAAGAGGAGTCAGCCCGTGGTGCACAGAGGAACTTTACTAAACCCCTCCTGAGCGATCCCCGGGGCCGCACGCGGCACTCGCGCCGCGCCGGGTCGCGCGACGCCGGGTTGCGCCGGGCTGGGCCGCGCAGCGCCGGGTCGCGCCGGGTCGGGCCGGGTCGGGCCGCGCAGCGCCGGGTTGCGCCGCGCCGGGTCGCGCGACGCCGGGTTGCGCCGGGCTGGGTCGCGCAGCGCCGGGTTGCGCCGGGCTGCGTCGCGCAGCGCCGGGTTGCGCCGCGCCGGGTCGCGCCGGGCTGGGCCTCTTCACCGCGAAACAGCATTCGGCTGACAAGTCGGCGGCATCCTGCAACCGAGTTGTCACCGGATTGCTGTTTCGGCGCCGACGTCGCGACTCCTCCACCGGCGGTCCGAAGAACACATCGCCCACATATTGACGGATGCCACGAACGCCGCGCGATCGCGGACGTCAAAGTCGAGCGATGACGGTGCTCCGACGAACGGCCGACACGCCCCTGCCGCTCATGCCCGCCGCCGCGGTGACGCACTCCACGAGGAGCGTGCGACGCGGCGAGATCATCCAGGTGACGCGGGGTGTCTATGCGCCGCGCGATGCGTGGCAGGCGCTCCCGCCGTGGCAGCAGTACCTCGCGCGTGTCCGGGCGCATCTGCTGAACGCCCCCGACGACGTGTTGTGCCTCGAATCCGCGGTGGCGCTGCACGGCCTCCCCGTGATCGGGGCGGCGCACGACATTCACGTGCTCGGGTCGGCCAGCGCGACGGCCCGGAGCGTGCGCGGGGTGCGCGTGCACACCAGCGCCCACCCGGACCGCGTGATCGAGGAGGTCGACGGCATCCGTCTGACCTCTATCGCCGACACGTGCATCGACGTGGCCCGGACTCGGCATCCCGCGATCGCCCTGGCCGTCGCCGACGCGGCCGCACGCGTCGATGAACGCTGCGCCGCTCTCGCCCTTGCGACGCTGAACGAGGAACGCGCGTCCGCGCGCGGTCGACGGCGGGCGCGGTGGGCTCTTCATCGTGTGGACCCGGCAGCGGAGTCGCCGCTCGAGTCGCTGAGCCGTGCGGTCGCCGAATGGGCCGGCTTCGCCGAACCGGAGCTCCAGGTCTGGTTCGGTCCGCCAGACGGGAACGGCGACCGCGTCGATTTCTGGTGGCCGGGGCGGCGCATCGCTGGTGAGGCGGACGGCCTGCTGAAGTACGACGGGCGCTTCGGCGACCCGCGCCTCGCGATCAAGAAACGCGAGGACCGCGACCGACGACTGCGCGCCCGGCGCGCGGGCCGTGCTGCATTGGGGCTGGGACGATCTCGCCGACCCGAATTCCCTGGTTCGCCTGCTCAGCGGCGCGGGGCTCCCGGTTGTCGCCGTTCCCGACACCGTCCACTTGCACAGCCTCGCCACGGCTCTGCGTCCCCCGCGCTCGCGGTAGCCATGCCGGAGCCCCGCCCCGGGGCCGGGTGCGCGCGCCCGCGGGCGACAGCACGAACGCCGTGAGACTGCACGTGGGTGACAACTCGGCGACATCCTACAACCGAAATGTCAGCCGGGTGCAGTCTCGCGGCAATCCGACCCACCGCGCCTGGCCGCGCCAGGCCACGCCACGCCGCCCCGCGCCGCGCGCCCGGCTCCCCGGCCACGCCGCCCCGCGCCTCACGAAACTGCACGTGGGTGACAACTCGGCGACATCCTGCAACCGAAATGTCAGCCGGGTGCAGTCTCGCGGCAATCCGACCCACCGCGCCTGGCCGCGCCTGGCAACGCCACGCCGCCCCGCGCCGCGCGCCCGGCTCCCCGGCCACGCCGCCCCGCGCCTCACGAAACTGCACGTGGGTGACAACTCGGCGACATCCTGCAACCGAGATGTCAGCCGGGTGCAGTCTCGCGAGACATAGGCGCGGGCCGGGCGCGGCGCGGCCGGGACGGGCCGGGGTCGACTTACGCGAAGGCCTCCGGCGGGGGGCACGAACAGACCAGGTTGCGGTCGCCGTAGGCCTGGTCGATGCGGCGCACGGGCGGCCAGTACTTGCCGCGGATGAGCGAGCGCACGGGGTACACGGCCGTCTCACGCGAGTACGGGTGCTCCCACTCCCCCACGACGACCGTCTCGGCGGTGTGCGGCGCGTTCACCAGCGGGTTGTCGTCGGCGGGCCACTCGCCCGCCGCGACGGCGAGGGCTTCGTGCTTGATCGCGATCATGGCATCCACGAATCGATCCAGCTCGGCGAGGTCCTCGCTCTCGGTCGGCTCCACCATCAGGGTGCCGGCGACAGGGAACGACATCGTCGGGGCGTGGAAGCCGTAGTCGATGAGGCGCTTGGCCACATCATCGACGGTGACCCCGGTCTGCTCCTTCAGCGGACGCAGGTCGAGGATGCACTCGTGCGCCACGAGACCGCCCTCGCCGGCGTAGAGCACCGGGTAGTGCTCGCGCAGGCGCGTGGCGATGTAGTTGGCCGAGAGCACCGCGGCGGCCGTGGCCTGACGCAGCCCCTCGGCGCCCATCATGCGCACGTAGGCCCACGAGATGGGCAGGATGCCGGCGGAGCCGTGCGGTGCGGCCGAGACGGGGCCTCCGTCGAAGACGCCGCCCGCGTGCTCGGCGCGCTGCGAGAACGGGTGCGAGGGCAGGAAGGGCGCGAGGTGCGCCTTCGCCGCGACCGGACCGACGCCCGGGCCGCCACCGCCGTGCGGGATCGCGAACGTCTTGTGCAGGTTGAGGTGCGAGACGTCGCCGCCGAGGTCGCCGAACCGTGCGAAGCCGAGCAGGGCGTTGAGGTTCGCGCCGTCGACGTAGACCTGGCCGCCGGCGTCGTGCACGGCCTGTGTGATTTCGAGCACGTCGTGCTCGTACACCCCGTGCGTCGAGGGGTAGGTGATCATCAGCGCCGACAGCTCGGCCGCGTGCTGGGCGATCTTCGCCCGCAGGTCGCCGAGGTCGACGTTGCCCGCCTCGTCGCACGCGACGACGACGACCTTCATGCCCGCGAGGATCGCCGAGGCGGCGTTCGTGCCGTGCGCCGACGACGGGATCAGGCACACCGTGCGCGCGGTGTCGCCCTTCGCGAGGTGATAGCCGCGGATCGCGAGCAGGCCGGCGAGCTCGCCCTGCGACCCGGCGTTCGGCTGCAGCGAGACCGCGTCGTACCCGGTGACCTCGGCGAGCCAGCGTTCGAGCTGCTCGATCATGTCGAGGTAGCCGCGCACGTCCGCCTCGGGGGCGAAGGGGTGCACCCGCGAGAACTCGGGCCACGACACCGCCGCCATCTCGGTCGCGGCGTTGAGCTTCATCGTGCACGAGCCCAGCGGGATCATGCCGCGATCGAGCGCGTAGTCGCGGTCGGCGAGCGTCTTGAGGTAGCGCATCATCGCGGTCTCGCTGCGGTGCGTGTGGAACACCGGGTGCGTCAAATACACGTCGTCGCGGTGCAGTGCCTCGTCGACTCCGCGCAGGGCCTCGCCCGCGGGCAGCTCGTCGGCGGTCAGGCCGAAGGCGTCCAGGACGGCCGCGAGGTCGGCATCCGTCGTCGTCTCGTCCACCGACACGCCCACGGTCGCATCGTCGACCCACAGCAGCTGGTACCCGCGCTCGCGCGCACGGTCGACCACGTCCTGTGCGCGACCCGGCACGTGCACGCGCACGGTGTCGAAGAACGCGTCCGCGACGAGGTCGAGGTCGACGCGGCGCAGAGCGGATGCCAGGGCATCGGCCTTCTGCGCGACCCCCGTCGCGATGGCCCGCAGTCCGTCGGGGCCGTGGTACACCGCGTACATGGCGGCCATGACGGCCAGCAGCACCTGGGCGGTGCAGATGTTCGACGTGGCCTTCTCGCGGCGGATGTGCTGCTCGCGCGTCTGCAGCGAGAGGCGGTAGGCGGGGGCGCCGACGGCATCCTGGGACACTCCGACCAGTCGCCCGGGCAGCTGGCGCTCGAGCCCCGCCCGCACGGCCATGTAGCCCGCGTGGGGCCCACCGAAGCCGAGCGGGACGCCGAAGCGCTGCGTGGTGCCGACCGCGACGTCGGCGCCGAGCGAGCCGGGCGGGCGCAGCAGGGTCAGCGCGAGCAGGTCGGCGGCGGCGACCACGAGGCCGCCCGCGGCGTGCACGGACGCGGCCACGTCCGAGAAGTCCCAGACCCGTCCGGACGCACCGGGGTACTGCACGAACGCGCCGAACGCCTCGGGCACGTCGTCGGCGAACGAGGTCTCGACGATGCGGACGCCGACCGCGGCGGCGCGGTGGTGCAGCAGCGCCTTGGTCTGGGGCAGGGCGTCGACGTCGACCAGGAAGACGTCGGTCTTCGCCTTGGACGCGCGCCGGGCGACGAGCATGCCCTCGACCACCGCGGTGGACTCGTCCAGCATCGACGCGTTCGCCGTTGCCAGACCCGTCAGGTCGGTGACCATGGTCTGAAAATTGATCAGGGCCTCGAGCCGGCCCTGCGAGATCTCGGGCTGATAGGGCGTGTAGGCCGTGTACCAGGACGGGTTCTCGAGGACGTTGCGGGCGATCACCGACGGAGTGAAGGTGTCGTAGTAGCCCAGACCGATCATCGGCCGGGCGGAGCGGTTGGCGGAGGCGAGCTCCCGCAGTTCCGCCAGGGCCTCGGCCTCGGTGGCGGCGACGGGGATCCCGCTCGTCTCACGCGGGCGGACGTGGATGGATGCCGGCACGGCGGTCTCGACGAGCGCCTCGACGCTGTCGTACCCGACGACCTCGAGCATGTGCGCCTGCGCGTCGGTATCGATGCCGATGTGTCGATCGGTGAAGGCCGCCGGGGTCCCGGCATCCGTGCGGGAGGGAAGGACGGAGGTCATGCGGTGAGCTCCTCGTAGGCGGCGCGATCGAGGAGATCGGCCGGCAGGTCGCCCTCGACGCGGATCTTGATGAGCCACCCGCCGGCGAACGGCTCGCCGTTGACCAGGGAGGGGTCGTCGACGACGGCGTCGTTGACCTCGACGACCGTACCGGTGAGGGGCGCGTAGAGCTCACCGACCGACTTGGTCGATTCGATCTCGCCGCAGACGTCGCCGGCCGAGACGGCCGAGTCCGCGCCGGGGAGCTCGACGAAGACGACGTCGCCGAGCTTGTCGGCGGCGAAGTCGGTGATGCCGACGGTCGCGATGTCTCCGTCGAGGGCGATCCACTCGTGCTCGGACGTGTAGCTGAGGGCGGTGAGGTCGGTCATGCGTTTCTCCGATAGAAGGGAAGGGCGGTGACGGTCGCGGGGATGCGGGTTCCGCGCACGTCGATGGTCAGTGCGGTTCCGTGAGCGGATGCCGCGGGCTCGACGAACGCCATCGCGACGGGGTGGCCGAGGGTGGGGCTGAGGACGCCGCTGGTGATCTCGCCGACGACGTCGTCACCCTGGAGCACCGAATACCCGGCGCGTCCGGCGCGGCGTCCCTCCGAGACGAGGCCCACGAGGACGGGGGCGTCGGCGGGTCCGGACAGCAGGCCGTCCTTTCCGACGAACGCGTCCTTGTCGACCGCGACGACACGGCCGAGACCGGCCTGCGCGGGAACGATGTCGCGCGAGAGCTCGTGGCCGTACAGGGGCATACCGGCTTCGAGTCGCAGGGTGTCGCGAGCGGCGAGTCCGCACGGAACGAGACCGCGGTCCGCACCCGCGGCGAGCGCGGCGTCCCAGAGCGCCCCGGCCTGCGCGGTGGGGATGAGCAGTTCGTAGCCGTCCTCGCCGGTGTATCCCGTGCGGGCGACGAACAGCGGCGCGCCGTCGAAGGTGCCGTCGGTCCAGGCGTAGTAGCCGAGGTCGTCGAGCGCGGTTCCGGTGATCTCGACCCCCGGGGTGGAGCTCAGGATGCCGCGGGCTTCGGGGCCCTGCAGGGCGATGAGGGCGAACCGGTCGGTGACGTCCTCGACGGTGAGGCCGGTCGAGCCGGCGACGAAGGCGAACGAGCGGGGCGCATCGGCGGTCGTCGACGAGGCTGCCGCCGCGTCCGACGCGGGAGCCCAGGTCGCTCGCGCGGTCTCGAACGCCGCGGCCACGGTATCCCGGTTGCCCGCGTTCGCGATGACGAGGAAGTGCTCGTCGCCCGTGCGGTACACGATCACGTCATCGACGATGCCGCCGCTCGCGGCGAGCACGAGCGAGTACTTCGCCTTGCCCACCTTCATCGCGGACAGCCGACCGGCGAGGACGTAGTCGAGGAACCCCGCGGCCCGCGGACCCGCGACGACGAACTCGGCCATGTGCGAGATGTCGAACAGACCCGCGGCCTCGCGCACGGCGCGGTGCTCGGCGAGATCGGAGGTGTAGCGCACGGGCATGTTCCAGCCGCCGAAGTCGGTGAACGAGGCGCCGAGGGCCTCGTGCCGGTCGTGCAGCGGCGAGGAGCGCGGTGGAGCGGGGGTTTCGGTCATGAGTTCTGCCGTTCGCGATGACGGACAGACGCCGGTCGGCGCCTGAAGAACTCCCCCTCTGTCATGGACCTGAGAGTTTCACCCGCACAGTCCCGTGAGGCGGGCGCGAGTTTTCACCGTCGGCGGGTTCGGGGACGTGGCATCCCGAACCTCTTTCCAGAGTGGCCCGATCGACGCGGTACGCGTACCTGAGAGATTGGCGGGGAGGCTTGCTCCTTCGGTGCCCGGCTGCGTTCGCCGGAGCTCTCCCGCATCGATCATGGGGCCGGTGTGGACTTGTGGGGTCAGCCTAGCGGAGCCCCCGCATCGGCACAGCCCTCTCGGGCGGGTCCGCGGACGGACGGTGACGGGTCACCCCCGGGTGCAGCTGCCGGATGCCACGGGCGCCGACAGCGAGCCGAGCTGCGCCATCACCGGCTCGAGCTCCGCGGGCGTCATGGCGTAGCCGACGTCGTCGTCGGTGTCGGAGCGGGCGAAGACGATCCCCGCGACCTCTCCCGCGGTGGTCAGCAGGGGCCCGCCGGAGTTGCCGGGGCGCACGACGGCCGCGAGCGCGTAGATGTCGCGCGGGACGGAGGACGTGTCGTAGATGTCGGGGACGGGCACGGTCCCCTGCGACAGCACCTGGGCGCTGCCGGAGGTGAAGGGCCCGCCGCCCGGGTAGCCCTGCACGACGGCGGGCGAGCCGACGCCGAGGGTGGACACGACCGGCAGGGCCGCGGCATCCAGGTCGTCCACCGAGACCACCGCGATGTCATCGATGGGGTCGAAGTAGACCACGCGGCCCTCGCGAGCGGGCTGGCCGGGCAGTTCGACGACCGGGGTGTCCACACCGGCGACGACGTGCGCGTTGGTCACGACGCGGTCGTCGGCGACGACGAAGCCCGAACCGCTCGAGGTGACGCCGCACGCGTAGGCCGTCCCCGACACGCGGGCGACCGACTGCGCGGCCTGCGTGAGCGCGGGGTCGTCCAGCGCGATCTCGGGCGCGCTCGGGACGGGTCCGATCTGGATGAGCTGGCCCAGGCGTGGGATGCCCTCGGCGAAGACCGACCCGCGCAATTCGGCCAGCGCGCCCCGGACCGGGGCCGGAGTGAGGTCGTCGATGGTGCGCACGACGGTGGAGGACCCCAGCGCGGCCGACACCACGGGAACCCCGGCCGGGGTGAGCGATCCGGCGGCGAACGAGATCGCGAGGGCCGCGGCGGCGACGTTGACGACACCGCCGAGCAGTCGCTCGGGGACGCGGAGCTTGATGCGGTCGGCGCCGCGGCGGAAGAACCCACCCACGGCGCTGCCGAGACCGCTGCCGATCAGCAGCAGCAGGGCCCCGGTCAGGATCATGAGCGGCCCGCGCCACGCGGGGGCCGTGACCCACTGCCCCACGAACGGGGTGGCCCAATACGCGGCGACGGCACCGAGGGCGAGGCCGGCGAAGAAGCCGATCGTGGCGAGGAACCCTCGCGAGAGGCCCACGATGAGCGCGATCGCCAGAAGGGCGATCAGAACGATGTCGATGATCGGCATCCGACCTCCTGAGTCCGTTCCGAGGCTAGAGCGCGCGTCTGGGAGAACCCTTTCGACGCGCGGCGACTCGCCCGGTCGCACAACTCTCCGTCGCGTCGATAAACGCCGATCCTGTCGAGACACGCGGTGCGTCGCCGTGTCTCGGCACAACCGGCGTTTATCGACGCAAGGGCAGCGCTTCGGGTCGGGATGACACTAAGATCGGTCAGGGAGATATGGTCACCATGACACGAACTCAGAGCCCCGAACCCGCCGACGTGCGCGTCGCCGTGTCGACGGTGATCTTCAGCGTGCGCCGCGACGCGCACGACGAGCCCGTGCTCACCCTGCCCCTGGTGCGCCGCACCCGCGACCCGTTCGACGGCAGGTGGGCGCTGCCCGGCGGATGGCTGGATGCCGCCGAGGGCCTGGACGCCGCGGCATCCCGCACCCTGGCCGAGACGACCGGCCTCACCCCCAGCTACCTCGAGCAGCTCTACGCCTTCGGGGCCGTGGACCGCTCCCCCACCCGCGTGGTGTCGATCGTGTACTGGGCGCTGCTGCGCTCGGACGAGGTCGACGCCCAGGTCGCCGCGCACGCCCGCCAGGGCGACGCCCCCGAGAACGTCGAGTGGTTCGACGCGACCGACCTGCCGACCCTCGCCTTCGACCACAACGACATCGTCGAGTACACGCTGTGGCGCCTGCGCAACAAGGTGGGCTACAGCCGCATCGCGCACGGACTGCTGCCGGACGAGTTCACCCTCGCCGACCTGCGCGAGGTGACCGAGTCGATCCTGGGCAAGCGCCTGGACCCGGCCAACTTCCGCCGCCAGATCGACACGAGCGACACGCTCATCCCCACCGACCGCTTCCGCACCGGAAGCCACCGACCCGCCCGCCTCTACCGCTACAACCGCGACGTGGAGCTCGCCGACCGCGGCCCGCTCCCGTCCCGTCACTGATCGGAAACGCCCATGTCCGCCACCCCCCTCACCCTGCAGCCGCGCCCCGCGATCGACCCCAGCGTCGACCACGCGATCCAGGCGATCGTCTCGGGCGCGTCCACCGACGCGACCTGCACCACCGACCTCGCCGTGGGCCCCTGGGACTTCGACACGCGCCCCGGATACGGGCCGGGCTCGTCGATGGGCGACGTCATCCCCACGGGGGCTCCGCGCCAGGGCGAACTCCCGCGGGACTACCGCGACGCCACCGACGACGAGCTCGACGCCCGCATCCGCGCGGCGAAGCAGACCCTCGGCGACCGCGTCGTGGTGCTCGGGCACTTCTACCAGCGCGAAGAGGTCGTGCGTCACGCCGACTACGTGGGCGACTCGTTCCAGCTCGCCAACGCGGCGAAGGAGCGTCCCGACGCCGAAGCGATCGTGTTCTGCGGGGTGCACTTCATGGCCGAGACCGCCGACCTGCTGTCGCGCCCCGACCAAGCAGTCATCCTGCCGAACCTCGCCGCGGGCTGTTCGATGGCCGACATGGCCGACATCGACCAGGTCGAGGAATGCTGGGAGCAGCTCGAAGAGGTGCTCGGAGACCTCGGGACCCCGGATGCCGAGGGCCTGGTCCCCGTCATCCCGGTGACGTACATGAACTCCAGCGCCGCCATCAAGGGCTTCGTCGGCCGGCACGGCGGGATCGTGTGCACCTCCTCCAACGCGCGGACGGTGCTGGAGTGGGCCTTCGCCCGCGGACGCCGCGTGCTGTTCTTCCCCGATCAGCACCTCGGCCGCAACACCGCCAAGGCCATGGGCGTCCCCCTCGAGCGGATGCCGATGTGGAACCCGCGCAAGGCCCTCGGCGGCTCCGACGCGCAGACGATCCGCGACAGCCGCGTGATCCTGTGGCACGGTTTCTGCTCGGTCCACCGCCGCTTCAGCGTCGACCAGATCGACAAGGCCCGCGCCGAGCACCCGGGCGTACGCGTGATCGTGCACCCCGAGTGCCCGATGGAGGTCGTGGACGCCGCCGACGAGGCGGGGTCGACCGACATCATCCGCACGGCCATCGCCGCGGCGACCGAACCTACGACTTTCGCGATCGGCACCGAGATCAACCTCGTCCAGCGCCTGGCCGCGCAGTACCCGCAGCACGAGATCTTCTGCCTCGACCCCGTCGTCTGCCCCTGCTCGACGATGTACCGCATCCACCCGGGCTATCTCGCGTGGGTGCTGGAGTCGCTCGTCGCGGGCGAGGTCGTCAACCGCATCACCGTGCCGTCCGACGTCGCCGAGCCCGCGACGGTCGCCCTGGAGCGCATGCTCGCGGCCAAGCCGAACGGTGCCGTGAAATGACGACCGTCGTCGTGGTGGGCAGCGGTATCGCCGGTCTCACGGCGGCGCTGCACGCGTTCGAAGCCGGATGCCGCGTCACCGTCGTGACGAAGGGCGCCCTTCCCGACACCAACACACGCTGGGCGCAGGGCGGCATCGCCGCCGTGACCGACCCGTCCGACACGGTCGCCTCGCACGCCGCCGACACCGTCACCGCCGGCGCGGGCTTGAACGACCCCGGCGCGGTGGACGTGCTCGTCGGCGAGGGACCGGCGCGTATCGCGGAGCTTATGGCGCGGGGTGTCGCCTTCGACCGCACCCCCGACGGGGATCTCTCGCGCGGACTCGAAGCCGCCCATGCGGTGGCGCGCGTGCTGCACGCCGGGGGCGACGCCACCGGATCAGCCATCCAGACCGCCCTGGGCGAGGCGGTGCGTCGCACCGGCATCACCGTCCGCGCGCACGCCCTGCTCCGCGATCTCGTCATGCTCGACGGACGGGTCGCCGGCGTCGAACTCTCCGACGGCGAGCGCCTCGCGGCCGACGCGGTCATCCTCGCCACGGGCGGAGCCGGCCAGCTCTACGCGCACACCACCAACCCGCTCGGCGCGACCGGTGACGGCATCGCCGCCGCGATCCGCGCGGGCGCCGCCGTGGCGGACCTCGAGTTCGTGCAGTTCCACCCCACCGCCCTCGCGGTCGGCTCCGCGTTCCTGGTGTCCGAGGCCGTGCGCGGCGAGGGGGCGACCCTCATCGACGACAGCGGTCGCCGGTTCGCCTTCGACGTCCACCCCGACGGCGAGCTCGCCCCGCGCGACGTCGTGGCCCGGGCGAACGCGCGCGCCATGGCCGCGCAGCACGGACACCCTGTCCGTCTGGATGCCACCGCCCTCGGCGCCGCGTTCCTGGCCCGGCGCTTCCCCACGATCGACGCCGCCGTGCGCGCGCGCGGGCTCGACTGGGCGCGCGAGCCGATCCCCGTGACCCCCGCGGCGCACTACCTGATGGGCGGCGTGGTCACCGACCTCGACGGACGCACCACGGTGCCCGGCCTGTTCGCGGTGGGCGAGACCGCCCGCACCGGCGTGCACGGCGCCAACCGCCTGGCATCCAATTCGCTCCTCGAGGGCGCCGTGTTCGGCGCTCGCGCGGGCGACGCGGTGGGGCGCGGCGCGGCAGTGGCAGCGCAGGCGGACGCGGCGGCACCTCTCGCCGACGCCCCCGGAGCCGATGCCCCCGGAGCCGTCGCTCCTCCGTTCACGCGCGCGGCGCTGCAGCACCTGATGTGGGCCGACGCGGGGCTCATCCGCGACGCCGCCGGTCTGGACCGCGCCGCCGGCGTCCTCGCCGCGTGGCGCGCAACGGTGGACCCGCTCGGCATCGAAGACGCCAATCTGCTGCTGGTCGCCTCGTACGTCGTCGACGCGGCGCGTCGGCGCACGGCCTCGGTGGGCGCGCATTTCCGCTCCGACGCGGCGGCCCCCGTCTCACCCGACGCCGCTCCCGCGGCATCCCTCGCATCCCCGGAGGCCCTCGCATGCTGACCCGCGCCGCCATCGACCGTGTCGTCGCCGCCGCCCTCGACGAGGACGCCCCGTGGGGCGACCTCACCAGCGAGACGCTGATCCCCGAGAACGCCACGGCCCGCGCCGAGCTCGTCGCGCGCACGGACGGCGTCTTCAGCGGGGCGGCGGTGTTCGCCGCCGCCTTCACCCTCACCGACCCGTCGATCGTCGTCGAGCAGCTCGTCGCCGACGGCGGCCGCTTCACCCCGGGTGAGACCCTCGCCGTGGTCACCGGCCCCGCGCGCGCGGTGCTGACGGCCGAGCGGATCGGTCTCAACTTCGTGCAGCGCATGTCGGGGATCGCGACGCTGACGAGCCGCTACGTCGCCGAGGTCGCCCACACCGGCGCGCGCATCGTGGACACGCGCAAGACCACGCCGGGCCTGCGGGCGATCGAGCGCCAGGCGGTGCGCGACGGCGGCGGCCACAACCACCGCTTCTCGTTGTCGGACGCCGTGATGGCCAAAGACAACCACCTCGCCGTCCTCACCGCCAACGGGCACTCGATCACGCAGGCGCTCGAGAGCGCCATCGCGCGGCTCCCCCACACGACGCACGTCGAGGTCGAAGTCGACCGCCTCGAACAGATCGACGCGGTCCTCGCCGCGGGCGTGGGCACGATCATGCTCGACAACTTCTCGCTCGACGACCTGCGTCACGGTGTCGCCCGCATCGCCGGAGCCGCGCAGGTCGAGGCCTCGGGCGGCGTCACCCTGGACACCGTCCGTGCGATCGCCGAGACCGGCGTCGACGTCATCTCGGTCGGGGCGCTGACGCACTCGGCATCCGCCCTCGACCTCGGGCTCGACATCCGCATCGAGACGGCGTGAGCCTCTACCTCGACAACGCCGCGACGACCCCCGTGCGCCCCGAGGTGCTCGAGGCGATGGCGCCGTACCTGACGCGCGTGTTCGGCAACCCCTCCAGCCACCACGAAGTGGGCGAGGCCGCGGCATCCGCCCTCGACGACGCCCGCGCGCGCATCGCCTCGCTTCTCGGCATGCGCGTGGGCGACGTGATCTTCACCTCGGGGGGCACCGAGTCCAACAACGCCGCGATCAAGGGGATCGTGCTCGGAGGGCGCGCGCGACACCTCGTCACCACCGCGATCGAGCACGAGTCGGTGCTGGCCTCGGCCGACTACCTCGAACGCCTGCACGGGGTCGCGGTCACGCACGCGCCCGTCGACGCGACGGGGACGCTGACGCCGGATGCACTCGCGGCCTGTCTGCGCGAAGACACCGCGCTCGTGTCGATCGGCTACGCCAACAACGAGATCGGCACGATCCAGGATGCCGCGGCCCTCGCCAACGTCGCCCACGGCCGCGGCGTGCCCCTGCACCTCGACGCGGTGCAGGCCGCCGGGTGGCTGCCCCTGTCGGGGACGGGAGCGGATGCCGTGACCATCGCCGGACACAAGGTCGGCGCCCCCAAGGGCACCGGCATCCTCGCCGTGCGCGGACGCCTGCCGTTCGAGCCGCTGCTGCACGGCGGCGGGCAGGAGCGCGGCCGCCGCTCGGGCACCCCCGACGTCGCCGGGGCGGTCGCGATCGCCACGGCCCTGACCCTCGCCGAAGCCGAGCGCGCCGAGGCCGCCGCGCGGGTGGGGGCGCTGTCGGCCGCCTTCGTCGCCCGGGTGCTCGCACGCGTGCCGGGCGCGCGCCTGACCGGTCATCCCGACCGCCGGCTCCCCGGGACGGCGAGCTTCGTCTTCCCCGGCACGAACGGCGAGACCGTGCTGCTCGAGCTGGAGCGGCGCGGGGTGGTCTCATCGAGCGGATCGGCGTGCGCGGCGGGCAGCGACGAGGCCTCGCACGTCCTGCTCGCGGTCGGGATGAATCCCGACGAGGCGCGCACCGCGGTGCGTTTCACCCTGCCGAGGACGTGCACGGCATCCCTCGATCCGGTGGCGGATGCCGTCGTCGACGCCGTGACCGCCGTAGGATCGCGCGGGTGAGCACCGCAGACGTCACCGTCATCGTCCCCGGTTTCGACGTCGCCGCGTACGCCGCCGAGGCACTCGACTCGCTCCGCCGGCAGACGCACCGCCGGTGGACGGCCGTGCTCGTCGACGATGCGTCCACCGACGACACCGCCCGCCTGTTCGCCGCGGCCGAAGCGGACGACCCGCGCTTCCGCCTGGTGCGCCACGACACGCGGCGCGGCCTCGGCGCTGCGCGCAACACCGGCCTCGCCCTCGTCGACACGCCCTACACGGCGTTCCTCGACGCCGACGACGTCCTGCGCCCCGACGCCCTCTCGCGCTTGGCCGACACGCTCGACCGCACCGGCAGCGCCTTCGTCGTGGGCGCCTACGTCCGACTGCGACCGGATGCCGACGGCCCCGGGTACACCGCCGGCGACGTGCAGCCATGGGTCGCCGCCGCCACCGATCCCGCCCGCGAGGCGACCACGCTCGCGGCGCACCCCGCGGCATCCGGGAACATCGTCGCGTGGTCGAAGATGAGCCGGACGGACTTCTGGCGGGACCACGCGCTGCGCTTTCCCGAGGGCCGCTACTACGAGGACCAGGTCGTCGCGCAGCGCATGTACACCCTCGCCCGGCACTTCGACGTGATCCCCGACGTGCTCGTCGAGTGGCGTCAGCGCCGCGACGGCGGCTCGATCACGCAGCGCCTCGCCGAGGTCGACGTGCTGCGCGACTATCTCGACGCGCTCGGCGAGGGCATCGCGCTGCTGCGCGAGGCCGGGGCGGATGCCGCCGTGGCCGCACGCGGGCGGCTGATCCGGACGCTCGACCTGCCGCCGCTGCGGCGGATCGCCGAGACGCACCCCGATCCGGCATACCGCATCGCCCTGGAAGCGTTCGTGGCGACGCTCCCCGCCTGAGCGAGCGGGCGCGGGGCGTCGAGCGCGGTGCGGGGGCGTCGGGGGCGCCCCGGGCCCGTGCCCCACGCCCCGCGCCCCGTGCACGAGGGCAGGTCCGCGCCCCGACACGCCGCGCCACACCCCCGATCCCACGGCGTGTCACGCACATTCCCCGCTGTCGTGCACACAAGACCCCAACGGACGGCAGGTCTGGTGGCCCACGCCCTACCCCGGCGCCGCACGCCGCTGCCGCACGCCGCACTCCCGCTCTCCTCGGCGCACGCCCGTGCCGCACGGCGGGCGCCGTGCCGCGCCGCGAGCACAACGGCAGGCCCCCGCCCCGACACGCCGCCCCATACCCCCGACCGCGCGGCGTGTCACTGAAGACCCCCGCCGTTGTGCACGCGGGCCCCGGGCGCGGCCAACCCGGCGAAGCCAAACCCGGCGAAGCCAAACCCAGCGAAGTCAAACCGAGCGAAGCCAAACCGAGCGCGGCCAAACCCGGCGAGGCGAAACCCAGCGCGACGCCCGCGGCGCGGCCGGGGACCGGCACGAGCACGGCAGAGCCGGGGTTTACGCGGGCGCCTCGTCGGCGCGCCGTGCGGGCAGGGCCTCGGGGCGCAGACCGGCGCGATCGAGCTGCTCGTCGGCCAGCACGAACGACGCGGCCAGCTGCTCGGCGGCGAGGCTGGAGTAGAGCCCGCCGCGCGCGAGCAGTTCGCTGTGCGTGCCCGACTCGACGATCCGGCCGGCGTCGACCACGTGGATCCGGTCAGCGCCGATCACGGTCGACAGGCGGTGCGCGATCGACAGGGTGGTCCGTCCGTGAGAGGCGGTCTCGAGGGCCTCTTGGACGATCCGCTCCGACACGGTGTCCAGCGCGCTCGTCGCCTCGTCGAGAAGAAGGACCGGCGGATCCTTCAGCAGCACCCGCGCGATGGCGATCCGCTGCTTCTCACCGCCGGACAGACGGTAACCGCGTTCGCCGACGACCGTGTCGTACCCGTTCTCGAACCCGGCGATGACGTGGTGGATGTTCGCCGCGCGGCATGCGGCCTCGATCTCGGCGTCGGTCGCGTCCGGGCGGGCGTACCGCAGGTTCTCGCGCACGGTGGCGTGGAAGAGATAGGTCTCCTGCGACACGATGCCGATCTCGTCGACGATCGACGCCCGGTCGAGGGCGCGCACATCGACGCCCGAGAACATCACCGCCCCGCCGGTCGCCTCGTACATGCGCGGCGTCAGGTAGAGGATCGTCGTCTTGCCCGCACCCGACGGTCCGACGAAGGCCACATGCTGCCCCGGCTCGACGGTGAAGGAGACTCCGTCGAGGGTCGGCCGCGCCTGCTCGGGGGCGTCGGGGTAGCGGAAGCGCACATCGCGGAACTCGATCCGCCCGAGCGGCCCGGGCGCTGCGGCGACGGGGAGCGCGTCGGGAGCATCGACGATCGCGGGGCGCAGATCGAGGTACTCGAAGATGCGGGCGAACAGCGCCGACGACGTCTGCACGTCGAGGGCCACGCGCATGAGTCCCATCAGCGGCATGAGCAGTCGCGCCTGCACGGTGGTGAACGCCACGATCGTCCCCGCCGTGATGGCCCCCGCGCCCCCGCCGATGAGGTAGCCCGAGACGAGATAGATGACCGCCGGGACGCTCGACATGATCACCTGCACCACCGCGAAGAAGCCCTGGCCGCTCATGGCCCGTCGCACCTGGAGCCGCACCTGGTTGTCGTTCTCGGCGTCGAAGCGGGCGGACTCGGTGCGCTGGCGGTTGAAGGACTTCGAGAGCAGGATGCCGGACACGCTCAGCGTCTCTTGCGTGATCGCCGACAGCTCCGACAGCGACTCCTGCGTCTCGCCCGCGATGCGGGCGCGCACCTGCCCCACGCGTCGCTGCACGAAGATCAGGAACGGCATGAGGGCGACGGCGATGAGGGTCAACCGCCAGTCGATGAGGACCATCGCCACCAGCGACGCGACCACCGTCACCGCGTTTCCGAGGATGCTGGTGACCGTGTTGGTCAGCACCCCCGACACTCCGCCGACGTCGTTCTGCAGCCGAGACTGGATGACGCCCGTCTTGGTGCGCGTGAAGAAACCGAGCTCCATCGCCTGCAGGTGATCGAAGAGCCGGGTGCGCAGATCACCCGTGACGCGGTTCCCGACCGTGGCCGTCAGCCACGTCTGCCCGACATTGAGACCGGCCGACACCAGGAACAGGCCGATCATGACGCTCACGAGCATCGCCAGCAGCTCGAGGTCGGGGCTCGAGCCGTCGGTGGGGAAGAGCGCGTCGTCGAAGATGCGCTGCACGAGGAGCGGTGGAATGACGGCGACTGCCGCCCCGATGACCACCAGCAGGGCTGTGAAGGCGATCCGCCAGCGATAGGGCCGGAACAGCTCGGCGACCCGATGCCAGAGGTCGGGCACACGCGGCGCTTGCGCGTTGCGTCGTCGCTGCATGTCGGCATCCACACCGCGGAACAGACTCCCGCCACCACCGTGCATGCTCATGCGGGTCAGCCTACGTCCGCCCACCGACACCGGCGTCGACCCGGCGATGTCGCAGGCCCCCGCTACGCTCGGACCGGCTCGGAGTTTCTCATCTCGATGATGGAATACCCCGGGAATGCGCACCGTTGTCTCCCTCGCAGTCGCCTCCGCGGCACCACCGAAGCCCCCCGCACGATAAGGACCTCGTCATGGCCGCCACCGGCACCATCCCCGTCGCTCGACCGAGCACCCCGTCCGCTCCCCCGGCGTCGTCGCACCGCCCCGGCCCCGTCATCGCGCTGCTCGTCGTGGCCGCGTTCGTCGTCATTTTGAACGAGACCACCATGTCGGTCGCCCTGCCGGCGATCATGGCGGACTTCGGAGTGACGGCCGCCACCGGTCAGTGGCTCACGTCGGCGTTCCTGCTGACGATGGCCGTCGTCATCCCCCTCACGGGCTTCCTGCTCGAGAGATTCCCCATCCGCGTCGTCTTCTTCGCCGCGATGGGCGTCTTCGCGGTGGGCACCCTCATCGCCGCGATCGCCCCGGCGTTCGGGGTCCTGCTCGCGGGCCGCATCATCCAGGCGATGGGCACCGGCGTGATGATGCCCCTGCTCTTCACGACCGTGCTCAACCTGGTCCCCGCCAACAAGCGCGGCCGCGTCATGGGTGTGGTCACCATCGTCATCGCCGTGGCGCCGGCCGTCGGCCCGACGGTGTCCGGACTCATCCTCTCGGTCCTCAGCTGGCACGCGATCTTCTGGCTCATCCTGCCGATCGCGCTCGTGTCCATCGCTCTCGGCGCGCGCTGGGTCCGCAACGTCACCGAGACCCGCCCCGACGCACGCTTCGACAAGCTGTCCGTGGTGCTGTCGGCGCTCGGGTTCGGCGGCCTCGTGTTCGGTCTCAGCGCGATCGGCGAGTCGGCCTCGGGCCACGCGTCGGTGCCGGTGTGGATCCCCCTCGCCGTCGGCGCCGTGTTCGTCACCGCGTTCGTGCTCCGTCAGGTGCGCCTGCAGCGCGCGGACTCCGCCCTGCTCGACCTGCGCGTGTTCCGCAGCACGTCGTTCCGCCTCGCGGTCCCCCTGGTCGCGATCGTGATGGCGGCGCTCTTCGGCTCGTTGATCCTGCTGCCGATCTTCCTGCAGCAGGCGCTCGGCCTCAGCAGCCTCACCGTCGGCCTCATGCTGCTGCCGGGCGGTGTGCTGATGGGCGTGATGGCGCCGATCGTCGGGCGCCTGTTCGACCGCTTCGGGCCGACGCCCCTGGTCATCCCGGGCATGGTGATCGCCGCCGGCGTGCTGTGGACCATGGCGCTGACGTTCGGCCAGAGCACGCCCGTCTGGTGGATCGTGACGGTCTACCTCGCCCTCAACCTCGGGCTGGGCCTCGTCTTCACCCCGCTGATGACTTCGGCGCTCGGTTCGCTCCCCCGTCGGCTCTACTCGCACGGCAGCGCCGTGGTCGGCACCGCCCAGCAGGTCGCCGGCGCCGCGGGAACGGCGGGGTTCGTCGCCATCATGACGGTGTTCTCGAGTGCCGCCGCCAGCGGCGGCGCAGATCCGGCGGCCGCGATCGCCGAGGGTGTCCACGCTTCGTTCCTCGTCGGAGCCGTCATCGCGACGGCAGCGGTCGTCCTCGCGTGCTTCGTGCGCAAGCTCGAGGAGTCCGAAGAAGGCAGTGCGCCCGTCGCGGCGCACTGAGGTGCCGCGTGGGGTGAGCGCGAGGCCCGCGCTCATCCCACGCGAGGCCCGCGCCCGTCCCGGCGCGACGCCGGAGGATGCACGTGCCCCGCACCCTTCGTGCGGGCCCTATCGCACTTGCGCCGGGGGTCGACGCCCGGTCAGAGCGAACAGCTCCCGCCGCCGCAGCATTGCGACGCGGGGCGGCTGTCGTCGTCGGCGTCGACGGCGGGCGTGTTCAGCAGGGGGATGAGGGGCGTGGTGGCCGCCTCGGCGTCGGTCGTGGGGTGTCCGGACATGCGGACCATGCTACGCCCGCGGGCGCGGGCGGGGGCCGGAGAGCGCGCGGGCGGAAGCCGGAGCGGGCGCGGGCGGGGGCCGGAGAGCGCGCGGGCGGAAGCCGGAGCGGGCGCGGGCGGGGCCGGAGAGCGCGCGGCGTCGCGCCCCGGCGCCGCGCGGCCACGCCGCCGACACGCGATAACCCCGGGGCACGGCATCCGCAACCCCCGATCGTGACGAGGGCCGCGTTCCTAGCGTGGAGTGGACCCACCCCCAACGAAGAGAGGCGTACTCATGACCGATCTCAGCGGCAAGCGCATCGCGTTCCTGGCCACCGATGGTTTCGAAGACAGTGAACTCACCAGCCCGTGGGAAGCCGTGACCTCCGCCGGCGCCGAGGCCGTTCTGGTCTCGCCGTCCGAGGGCAGCATCACCGGCGAGAACGGGCACGAGCAGAAGGTCGACCTCGACGTGTCCGGCGCCTCGGCCGGTGACTTCGACGCTCTCGTGCTGCCCGGCGGCGTGCAGAACGCCGACGACATCCGCATCGTGAAGGATGCCGTGTCGTTCGCGCGCGACTTCTTCGACCAGCACAAGCCGGTCGCCGTCATCTGCCACGGAGGGTGGATCCTGACCGAGGCCGACGTGCTCAAGGGCCGCACCCTGACGAGCTACCCGACGTTGCAGACCGATCTGCGCAACGCCGGCGCCACCTGGGTCGACGAAGAGGTCCACGTCGACCAGGGTCTCGTCTCGAGCCGCAACCCCGACGACCTGCCCGCGTTCAACGCGAAGCTCGTCGAAGAGGTCTCCGAGGGCGCGCACTCCGGCCAGACCGCCTGAGCGTCCTCTCGAGAGGCCCCGGACCGCGGTCCGGGGCCTCTCGCGTGCGATCGGGCCGTCCTCACCGGCGTGTTGTGCACGACCTCGGCCGCGCCGTGGGCCGATCGACGGAGGATGTGCGCATCGTCGAACCTCGGCGCCGGATGTGCAGAACCGGCGCCTCAGCCGCCCTGGCACGACGGGCACCACTGCCCACCGCCCTTGGTGCCGGGAATGTCCTCGACCACCCCGCCGCATCCCGGGCATGGCTCGCCCGTTCGGCCGTGCACCCGCATCGCGGCGACCTTCGCCTCCTTCTGCTGGGCGATGGGCACGCCGCGGCGTGCGCGGACGGCGTCGCCCAGCACCTCGTGCAATGCGGTCCACAGCCGCGTGACCTCGTCTTCGGAGAGCGCGGCCGCGTGCGCGACGGGATTCAGCCGCGCGGCGAACAGGATCTCGTCCGAGTAGGCGTTGCCGATCCCGGCGAGGCTCTCCTGCTCCTGCAGCAGCGCCTTGAGCTGCTTGCGGCGCGTGCCGAGCGCCGCGGCCAGCATCTCGCGCGAGAACACCGGGTCGGCGGCATCCGGTCCCAGCTTGGCGACCGCGGCCACCTCGTCCGGTTCGTCGACCACGTGCAGCTGCACCGACAGCCAGTCGCCGGCATCCGTGATGCCCAGGACGCCGCGGTCGAACTCGATCCGAGCGATCACCGCCGCCGTCGCGGCCGCCGCCCCCTGGCCCGGGTCGCCGTCCTCGTCCCAGGTCGCCCATCCGGCCCGACCGAAGCCGACCGAGAGGTGCGCCCCGTCGAGGTCGAGGTCGAGGTGCTTGCCGAACCTGTGCACCGCCGTCAGCGCACGCCCGCGCACCGTATCGAGCGGACGCGCGCGGGTCTTCAGGGCGCGGCCCTCGACGAGTTCGACGCCGGTGACCCTCTGCCCGGTCAGGCGCTCGCGCAAGAAGTGCGCGAGCGCTTCGACCTCGGGTGCCTCGGGCATGGAACGGGTGTCAGGCGCCGGTCTCGGGCGATGGCGTCGACGATTCCGTGCCGCCCGCGGGCTCACGGCGTGCCGTCTCGGCGAACGCTTCGGCGACGGCGCGCCCCTGGATGATCTGCGTCAGGTCGACGCCGGTGGCCGCCTTGACGGCTTCGAAGGACGAGCGCAGACCCGTCGCGGACTCGGTCGCGAGGTGGCCGCTGGCGCCCTGTCCGCCCAGCACCGTGACATTGCCGACACGGTCGTACCCCTTGGCGAACTCGGCCATCATCGGCACGAGCGCCTCGAGCGCGCGCTGTGCGAGCAGCGCCTCCTGGTTCTGCGACAGCGCCTCGGCTTCGGCGCGGATCGCCTCGGCGCGGGCCTGACCCGCCAGGCGCACCGACTCCGCGTCGGCCTCGGCCCGCACGCGCACGGCCGATGCCTCTTGCTCGGCGATCTGGGCACGCGCCTGGGCGGCCTTGATCTGCGCGTACGAGTCGGCGTCGGCGTTCTTCTGACGCTGATACAGGTCGGCATCGGCGACGCGGTTGACCTCGGACTCCAGGCGCGCCTGGGTGTTCTGGGCCTCTTGCTCGAGCACCGCCTGCCGACGCTCGGCCCGGGCCAGGGCCTCGGCCTGCTCTGCCTCGGCGTTGGCCCGACCGACCTCGGCCTTGGCCGCGGCGCTGTTCTTGTCGAGCTTGGTCTGCTCGATGAGGTTGGCCTCGTCGGTGGCGATCTGGCGGGCGCGGATCTCGCGCACCGCGTTGATGCGGGCGACCTCGGCCTCGCGCTTGACGCGTTCGACCTCGGTGGCGCCGAGGGCGGCGATATAGCCGTTGCCGTCGGTGACGCCCTGGATCTGGAACGAATCGAGGATGAGGCCCTGCGACGACAGATCGAACTTGATGCCCTCGGCGATCTGGTCCGACAGGCGCTGCCGGTCGCGCATGAGCTCCTCGACCGTCAGCGTCGCCACCACGCCGCGCAGTGCGCCCTCGAGCTGCTCGGTGGTGAACTGCTCGATGGCTTTGTCCTGCGAGGCGAAGCGCTCCGCCGCACGGCGCACCGATTCGGGGTCGGATCCGATCTTGACCAGGGCCACTCCGCTGACGTTGACCGTGACGCCGTTGGACGACTGCGCGGTGGGCTCCATCTTGATCTGACGCGCCCGCAGCGAGATCATCTCGCCGCGCTGAGTGAGCGGGTTGACGATCGCGCCGCCGCCGGTGATGACCGTGATGCGCGAGGACTCTCCGTCCGCCCCCTTCTGCCGCTTACCGACGATCACCAGCGCTTCGTCCGCCTTGGCGACGCGATACCACCCGCGCACGACCAGCGCGAGGACCAGGATCACGACGACGGCGACGACCACGACGATGACGGCGATCAAGCCGACGGCTCCGAGAGCGGCGAGTTCCATGCTTCTCCTTCGACGGGTGCCGCTCGCGCGGCACGGGGAATTCCTCCCAACCTATCCGGCGCCCCGCGGGCGGTGTCCAGCCGTTCCACGCACGATCACCGGTCCCGCCGGGGTGGGGAGGAGCGTACCGTTGAGGGTGAGGCGGCCCGAACCGCCGAAGAAGGGTCCCCCATGAAGATCGTCTCGTCGCAGGATTGGCGCGACGCCATCCGCTTCGACGCCCCTGTGCTCGTCGCCGACGTCGTGCCCGGCGAGGCCACGCGCTGCGTGGCCTGCGGTGCCGACGGCCCGCTGTACGAGCGCACCGAACTGTGGGCGGTGAAGCACCGCCACCCCAAGCACCACGGCGGCTTCGTCCGCTTCTACTGCGAGCTGCACAAGCCGGCCGCTCCCCCGCCCCCGCCGGCCCCGACCATCGAGCAGCGTCGAGCGCGTGCCGTCACCCCCAAACCCGAACGCCGCAGCACGAGCCCCAAACCGACGCCGATCACCGATCGCCCGACGCGGGCGATGTGCCCCGACTGCTTCGTCGAGGTCTCGGCAGGCGGGGACTGCGGCATGTGCGGCGCACAGGTCGTCTGAGGTCGCCCGAGAGACGAACCGCCCCGGATGCGTCCGGGGCGGTTCGTCGTCTCACCGGGCCGTGATCGTCCAGCCGGCCTGGTGCGAGGCCCCCGGGTCCAGAGAGACCACGCCGGTGTCGAAGTCGTAGGCGTCGTCGTTGAAGGCGTCGGGGGCGCAGGTCATCGGCTCCACCGCGAGTCCGGCGCGATGTCCGGGCGTCCCGGGGCCGGCGGGCAGGTCGGCCGTGTGGATCTGCACCCATGCGCACTCCGCACCCCAGCTCATGGCCACCCCCGTCCCGGCGGGGTCGGTGACGGTCACGGTCGCACGGGCGTCGGCATCCCGGACCAGGCCCGTGTACGCGTGATCGATCTCGACCTCGCCGAGCACGCGCTGATCGCGGAAGTCGAAGCGCTCGGCGTCGGAGGCGACGGATGCCAGCCCCACCGGCGACAGACGGTCGGGCGTCACCTCGAGCACCGTCTCGGCGGGCAGCGTCAGGCTCCACTCGTCGAGCGCGCCGGGGCCGGCGACCAGGTACGGGTGCGGGCCGGTCCCCCACGGCGCGGGCGTGTCGGACAGGTTGGTCGCCCGGACCGTCTGCGTGAGGCCGTCGGCATCCAGTCGGAACGTGGTCGAGACGACGAGCCACCACGGGTACCCGGCCTGCGCCGTCACGGTCGCGACCAGGGTGACCTCGTCGTCCGAGACCTCGCCGACGTTCCAGTCGATCCACGACAGCAGCCCGTGCAAGGCGTGCCCGCGCTCCGGTTCGGTGAGGGCGAGCCGGTGTTCGATCCCGTCGAAGCGGTGGATGCCGTCGACGATGCGGTTGGGCCACGGGGCGAGCGTCGTGCCGCGGTACGCCGGCCGCAGCTCGTCCGCGGCGAAGGGGACGACGAGGTCCCGGCCCTCGAAGGTCAGGGAGCGCAGAGAGGCGCCGACGCTCGCGATGGCGGCTTCGTAGCCGTGGGCGCGGAGGACGACGGGGGTGCCCGAGACGAGCGTGGGGGTCTCGGTGGGAACGGCAGCGGTCATGTCGTCATTATCGCGGGTGCCGGCGCACCGCTTCGGCCGTGTCGGCAAGCAGAACGACGAATGCCCCGACCCTGGGGATCGGGGCATTCGGGGAGGGCGACTTACTTGAAGGCGTCCTTGACGTTCTCGCCAGCCTGCTTGGTGTGGGCCTTGGTCTGATCGGCCTGTCCCTCTGCTTCGAGGCGCTCGTTGTTCGTCGCCTTGCCCGCAGCTTCCTTCGCCTTGCCAGCGATGTTCTCAGCGGCGTTCTTGATCTTGTCGTCGAGTCCCATGGTCGGCTCCTCCCGTGTGGTCTTCGGGTATCTCCCGATTGGCGACCACGTTAGGTCGGGAGCTTCAGGATGCCGGGGGGCTTGAAATTGCGCTCGTGGTGAGGCACCCGCAGGGGTTAGGTTCGAATCATGCGCGGGGGGAACGCTGTGATGTGCCATGCCGGGGCGACGCCGTGACGGCCCCGGACACGCTCGGCGATTTTGCGGATCTGCTCAACGACGCCCCCGGGGCACCCCGCTCGGACGGCCGGGCGGGACGCATCGCCCTGCTGGTGTTCCTCGGCGTCGTGCTGGCGACGCTGGCCGCCGCCGGCGGATACGTGTGGTGGGCGTCGGCCGCGTCGCTTCCGGCTCCGACCGTCGTGGCGCAGGCGCCGGGCGTCGCTCCCGGACCGGCCGCGGCGGTGTCGATGCCCGGCACGGGCCAATCCGTCCTCGCCGTCTCGGGCGGCGAGGGGTTCTTGAACACCGACGGCAACGGCGTGCTCGCCGCAAGCGGCGACGGATCGGCCCTGCCCATGGCGAGCATCACGAAGCTCATCACGGCTCTCGTCGTCCTCGACGCCCACCCGCTCGACAGCGCCACCGACCCCGGTCCGACGATCGCGTTCACCGAGGCCGACACCGACCTCTACGACCAGTTCTACGTGCGCGGGGCGGTCATCTCGCGCATGCCGGACGGGCTGCGGCTGTCGTTGCACGACTCCCTCGCGACGATGCTCTTGCCGTCGTCGGCGAACTACGCCGTCGCGGTCGCCCGGTGGGGCTTCGGATCCGAGGACGCGTTCGTGCGGGCCGCGCGCTCGTGGTTGAGCGCGAACGGACTCGAGAACACCCGCATCGTGGATGCCACGGGCATCGACGACCGCAACACCAGCACCGCCGGCGATCTGTTGACGCTCGGCCGCTTGGCCGCCGCGAACCCGACGATCGCGGCCCTGGCCGACACGCGCTCGGTCCGCGTCGACGGGGCGGGAACCGTGACGAACACGAACGGTCTGCTCGGAACGCTCGGGATCTCGGGCCTGAAGACCGGCAACCTCGGCGACGGCACCTTCAACCTGCTGTTCACCTCGACGCTCGACGTCGGTATCGGCTCCCCCCTGCAGATCGTGGGTGTGCGCCTGGGCGGTGAGACCCACGACAGCACGGATGCCGACGTCGTCCGCATGCTGCAGACGCTGAAGGACGGGTTCCACGATCTCCCCGTCGGCACCGTCGGCGACGAGATCGGAGAGATCACGACCGCGTGGGGCTCGCAGGCCGCACTGGTGCTGAGCCGGGGCGCGACGTTGCGGACGTGGTCGGACACGCCCGTGTCGGTCGTGCTCGACACCTCGCCGCCGCAGACGTACACCGAGGGCGAGGTCGTGGGGCGCCTGACGTGGACCGCCGGCGAGCGGTCGGCCACCTCCGACGTGAAGATCTCGGGCGCAATCGACGAGCCGAGCCTGTGGTGGCGGCTGACCCACCCGGGCGAGCTGGGCTGACCCCGATCGCCCGCACCGGTCACACGGCCGGCAGATCGGCGTGGGCGACGACGGATCGCTGCGTGTCGCGCAGCTCGAGGCGGACGGTCTCGGAGCGCGGCACCGCCGCGTTCATCCGGCAGACGATCGGCACCTCCGACCCCAGAACCTCGCCCGCCGGGAACTCGGTGCCGTCGACGCCCACGAAGACGAGCTCGTAGGTCGCGCCCACGTTCAAGCCCGTCGCTTCGAGGTAGGCCTCGGTCCCCCAGGTGTGTGCGACGAGCTGCGCGTCCACGTCGATCCCGGCATCGTCGTCCGTGACCGCGAGGGGCTCGAGAGCCCCCAGGGTGCCGGGAGGCCCCACGGGAGCCGAGGGCTGCACGAGGGCGGGGCCGTTCACGCCGATCACCAGTCCCCCGACGAGGCACGCCGCGGCCACGGTCGGCAGGAGCCACCGCCGTCTTCTCGGGCGCGCCGCCGGCTCGATCGCACGGGGGACCCCCGTGGCCGCCTCCGAGTCGGCACGGGCGATGGATGCCGCGATCCTCGCCTCGAGGTCGGAGTCGTCGCGCGGCGGGGTCCAGGCCAGATCCCCCTGGCGCAGCCGCGCGGTGATCCCGCGCAGACCCTCGTACTCCTCGGCGCGACGGGGGTCGCGCCGGAGCTCATCGAACTCGGCGGTCTCTGCGGGCGAGAGCTCTCCGGCGAGGGCTGCGGCGCAGAGCTCGGCCCAGCGGTCATCGGGAGTTCGCATCGGGCTCCTCCATTTCTTCGAGGTGCGTACGGAGGGCGCGCAGCGCGTGGAACGTGCGGGTGCGCCAGGTCGAGACGGGGATGCCCGTGGCATCCGAGAGGTCCTGGTAGGAACGACCGTGCAGATGCACCGAGACGACCGCCGTGCGGTGGGCTTCGCTCAGGTGCGACAGCGCCTCGAGCATCTGCAGACGCTCGAGCGGATCGATCGCGTCGGAGGTGCGACTGTGCAGTTCGGCGTCGTCGCCGATGAGCGGGAGCCGGGCGCGAGCGCGCAGCGCGTCGACGATGACATTGCGGGCGATGGCGAACAGCCACGTGCGCTCGGACGCGTGCCCGGGGTCGAACCGCTCGCGCGAGCGCCACGCGCGCAGGAACGTCTCCTGGACGCAGTCCTCGGCGAGCGGGCGGTCGCGCAAGGCGTTGACGGTGTAGCCGAGCAATGCGCTGCCGTGGTCGCGGAAGGCGCGGTGCACGTCGAACTCCGGCGGACGTCGAGACGACACGGGCATACGCGTCTCCTCGCGGTCTGCGGCGATCCGGTTCATCGATGCCGTCCTCTCCGAGGCTAACGCGCATCGTCTGCGCCGCCTCAGGAGGGGATACGACCGCCCCCGCCGGATCGTTCATCGACATTCTCGCGATCCGATGAACGCGGGAGGGCGCGTCGACGTACACCCCCGCAACCGGACCACGACGGTCCCGATCGAAAGGCATGACGATGACGAAGACGTACACCCGCCCACTGACGATCGGCGCCGTGGCGGGCGTCGCCCTGCTGGCCTTCGCGGCACCCGCTCACGCCGAGACCGAGGTCGCCGAACCGAGCGAGTTCACGAGCGCGTTCACGGTCATGGCGACCCCCGACCAGGTGATCAACAACGACGGCGTCGCCACCCCCGGCCAGAGCGGCGCGACGGGCACGTTCACCTTCCGCATCAACTCGGAGCAGGAGATCATCTGCTACGACATCCGCCTCGAGGGCGTATCGGGCGACTACCAGAGCCCGGCCAAGACGGCGACGCACATCCACGAGGCCGCGGTCGGCAAGCCCGGCCCGCCGCGCATCGCGTTCCCGAACCCCGCCCCGGTGGGTGACGGACCGCGCACGTCCTCCGGCTGCCTGCAGGGGCCCTTCACCACGGGGGTCCAGGCCAACGGTGCCGACACCGGCGACGGGTTCTCGCTCGCGCAGATCGAGGCCAACCCCGCCGGGTTCACCGGTGACTCCCACACCACCACCTCGCCCGCGGGCGTCGTGCGCGGCCAGCTCTCCGCCATCCCGGTGGGTGGCGTCGACACCGGCGCCGGCGGCTCGGCCGATGCCGGCGTCCACCCCGGTGCCGTCGCGGCGGCGATCGGCGGTATCGGTGCGCTGGCCGCGGGGGCGGTCCTGCTCCGCCGCCGTCAGTCGGTCGACGCCCGATGACGACCGGCGCGCGGCGCGCTCTCGGCGGCGGGGGTGCGTCGCGCGCCGCGGGCGGTCTCGCGCTCGCGGCGGTGTTGGTGTGCGGCGGCTGCGCGAGCGCACCCGTCGCGGCGCCGCCCGCGGTGAGCGCGAGTCCGTCGGCATCCACTCCTCCCCCTCCGTCCCTGCCGTCACCGCCCGCCGCGACGGTGACCACTCCCACCCGTGTCGTCATCCCGGCCATGGATCTCGACGAACCGCTGATCGACCTGGGGCTGGCTGCGGACGGATCGATGGAGGTCCCCGAGGACTACGCCGAGGTGGGGTGGTTCACCGGGGGCGGGCGCCCTGGGGGGACGGGGCCCACGGTGATCGCCGCGCACGTGGACTCGCCCACGGGCCCCGCCGTCTTCCAGCGCCTGCGGGAGGTGCAGGCGGGTGATGTCGTGGAGGTGCACGGTGCGGACGGCTCGGTGCACACCTACCGGGTCGTCGAGACCGCGGATTATCCGAAGGCGCAGTTCCCCACCGCCCGGGTGTTCGGGGCGACGGCGCGCGACGAACTGCGCGTCATCACCTGCGGCGGGGTGTTCGACCGCGATGCGGGGTCGTACCTCGACAATCGGGTGGTCTTCGCGGAACGCGTGTGACCGCGGGGCCGGACTCGCGTCCCTTCGGGCAGCGAGGGCCCTCCCCCGCGCTCCGAGCGACGCGAGCGTGCGAAGGTACGGCGTCGACCGGTGCGGCGGGCGTCCCGTGACGCTCAGCCCTCGGTGGCGGTGACGTTCGCGAGGCGCAGGCTCGTCAGTTGTTGAAGCGGAACTCCACCACGTCGCCGTCCTGCATGACGTATTCCTTGCCCTCGAGGCGGGCCTTGCCCTTCGCACGGGCCTCGGCCACCGAGCCGAGCTCGATCAGATCGGCGAACGAGATGACCTCGGCCTTGATGAAGCCCTTCTCGAAGTCGGTGTGGATGACACCGGCGGCCTGCGGCGCCTTCGCGCCCTGCGGAATCGTCCACGCGCGCGCCTCCTTGGGCCCCGCGGTGAGGTAGGTCTGCAGACCCAGCGTGTCGAAGCCGATGCGTGCGAGTTGGTCGAGGCCCGACTCGTCCTGACCGGTGGATGCCAGCAGCTCGGCGGCATCTTTGGGATCGAGGTCGATCAGCTCGGACTCGATCTTGGCATCCAAGAAGACGGCCTTCGCGGGAGCCACCAGGGCCGCGAGCTCGTCCTTCTTGGCCTGGTCGGTGAGGACGGCCTCGTCGACGTTGAAGACGAAGATGAAGGGCTTGGCGGTCAGCAGGCCGAGTTCGCGGATCGGCGTGAGGTCCAGACCGGAGCCCGACAGCAGCACGCCGCGCTGCAGGGCATCCTGCGCGGCCGTGGCCGCATCGAGCACCGAGGGGTCGAGCTTCTTGCCCTTGACCTCTTTCTCGTACCGCGTGATCGCCTTCTCGAGCGTCTGCAGGTCGGCGAGCTGCAGTTCGGCGTTGATGGTCTCCATGTCGCTGGCCGGATTCACCTGGCCGTCGACGTGGACCACGTCGTCGTCGGCGAAACCGCGGACGACCTGGGCGATGGCATCCGCCTCTCGGATGTTCGCGAGGAACTGGTTGCCCAGGCCCTCTCCCTCGCTCGCGCCGCGCACGATGCCGGCGATGTCGACGAAGGACACCGCCGCGGGCACCAGACGCTCGCTCTGGAAGACGTCGGCGAGCTGCTGCAGCCGGGCATCGGGAAGGTTCACGACCCCGACGTTGGGCTCGATCGTGGCGAACGGGTAGTTCGCGGCGAGCACCGAGTTCTTGGTCAGGGCGTTGAAGAGGGTGGACTTTCCCACGTTGGGAAGGCCGACGATTCCGATGGTAAGAGCCACGGGAGTCCAGGTTACCCGGCTGACGAGTCGCGAACGGCGTCAGGGGCGCCGCGCCCGGAACGCATGGGTGATGTACGGGAGCGCGACGGGGTCTCCGTCGGCCAATCCGGGGACGGATGCCACGACCCCGTCCACCGCGGCGTCGATACGGGCACGCTCCTCGGCGCTCGCCGTGATGACGTCGCTGCGCGAGAACACCAGGTCGCGCAACTGGGGCAGCGTGATCGAGCGCTCCCACCGCCAGGCGCGGTGTTCCAGGGCGTCGAAGGGGGCGGCCACCCGGGGCCCGGTGGTGTGCAGCAGCACCTCGGCGTTCGAGCCGCCCATGGCCGCGGTCAGGCGACGCACCCAGTCCACCTCGTCGTCGCGGATGTTCCACACCAGCCCCAGGGCGCCGCCGCTGCGCAGCGTCCGGGCCACCTCGAGGGAAGCCGCCTCCACGTCGACCCAGTGCCACGCCTGCCCCATCACGACGGCGTCCAGCCCGGCGTCCGGCAGCGGCAGCGCCTCGGCCCGGCCGACGAACGTGGGCACGCCCCGCACCGTTGCCCGCAGGGCGGCGAGCATGTCGGCATCCGGATCCACGGCCACGACGTCGGCGCCGAGCTCGACGACCGTGCGGGTGAGCTTGCCCGTTCCGGCCCCTACGTCGGCCACGCGCAGCGCGCGCCCCTGCTCGCGCACGGGCTCGAGCAGCCACGACACCGCCTCGGCCGGATACCCGGGACGCCCGGATTCGTAGGCCGCGGCGGCCTGCCCGAACGACGTCGACTTGTGCCCATCGGTCATGCCCCCGACCCTACGCCGCCCCTCCGACACGCTCCTCGCCGTCCCCGCTCCCCCGCACCTTTCCGCCGCTCCGCCCCACCCCACCGACACATCCCCGCGGGCGAGCACCCCACCACCGCCCGACCACCCCGCACCTTTCCGCCGCTCCGCCCCACCCCACCGACACATCCCCGCGGGCGAGCACCCCACCACCGCCCGACCACCCCGCACCTTCACGTCGCCCCGCCCCACCCCACCGGCACATCCCCGCGGGCGAACGACCCACAGCCGACGGATGCCACCACCTCGGCGCGCCTCGCGACGACACGCCGAGCGAGAGGTGAGGGTGAAGACGTGGCCCTGGACTTCACCGCGATCGATTTCGAAACGGCGAACTCCAGTGGTGCGTCCGCCTGCGCCGTCGGCCTCGCCCGGGTTCGCGACGGCCGAGTGGTCGCGACCGCGTCGTGGCTCATCAAACCCCCGCCGGGTCATGACCACTTCGCGCCGATCAACGTCGGCATCCACGGCATCCAGCCGCATCACGTCGTCGACGCGCCGTCCTGGAGCGTCCAGCTCGACCGGCTCACCGCCTTCGCGGGATCCGACGTGCTGGTGGCGCACAACGCGGGATTCGACATGTCGGTCCTGCGGCGCGCGTGCGCGGCCACCGGCGACGAGTGCCCCCCGTACCGCTACCTCTGCAGCGTGCAGATGTCGCGCAAGACCTACGCCCTCGCGTCCTACCGCCTGCCGCTCGTGGCCGCCGAAGCAGGATGCTCGCCGTTCGCCCACCACGACGCCCTCGCCGACGCGGTCGCCTGCGCCGAGATCACCATCGACTGCGCCCGCCGTGCCGGCGTCGACGACGTGCAGGCCCTCGCGGCGCACCTGGGCGTGCGCATCTCTCAGATCGCCGCAGAGACGACAGAGCGCGCCGTCGCCTGAGCTCTCCGGCCCGTCTTTCCGGCGATGTCGGAGGTCTAGGGAAAGCTGATGCCATGGATGCCGTCACCCTCGTCCTCGTGATCCTCGCCCTGGCGCTCGGCGTCGCCGGCGGGTGGTTCGTCGCGACTGCTCGGGTCGCCGCCCGCGCGGCGATCGACCAGCAGGCCCTCGGGGCCCGGGCGGCGGCGGCCGAGACGGCGCGCGCGGGGCTCGAGGCCCAGCTCGCGCACCAGGCGACGCTCTACCGCGAGCTCGTCGGGCAGTCGCGCGCCGATCAGGCGGCGCGCGAGGAGCGCGAGCGTCGCGAGCAGACGGTGCTGCGCGCCCTCGACCCGGTGCGCGAGACGCTCGACGCCATGCAGCGCAAGGTCGACGGACTCGAGCGCGACCGCGTCGAGCAGTACTCCGCCCTCGGTGAGCAGTTGCGCCTGTCGCGCGAGGCCGACGACGCTCTGCGCGCGACGACCGAATCCCTCGCGTCGGCGATGCGATCCGGCGCCACGCGGGGTGTCTGGGGAGAGACCCAGTTGCGCCGGGTGGTCGAGGCCGCGGGCCTCACGCGCCACGTCGATTTCGACCTGCAGACCGCGATCTCGAGCGACGCCGGCGCCGGTCGCCCCGACATGGTGGTGCGCCTTCCCGGGGGCAAGGCTCTGGCGGTGGATGCCAAGGTCCCCCTCGACGCGTACCTCCAGGCCAGTGCGATCGCGGTGACCGCGCACGGCGACGAGGGCTCCCGTCGTGCCGCGCTGATGACGAAGCACGCGCGCGCCGTACGCGCCCACGTCGACGCCCTGGCGAAGAAGGCGTACTGGGCCGGCCTCACGACCAGTCCCGAGTTCGTCGTGTGCTTCCTGCCCAGTGAGTCGCTTCTGGCCTCCGCACTCGATGAAGATCCCTCGCTGCTCGACTACGCGTTCACCCGCCGGGTCGCGCTGGCCTCCCCCGTCAACCTCTGGGCCGTGCTGAAGACGGTGGCCTTCACCTGGACCCAGCAGGACGTCTCCGACGAGGCACGAACGCTCTTCACGCTCGGCACCGAACTGTACGAACGTGTCGGTGTGCTGGCCGGCCACGCCAACGAGCTGCGGCGAGCGATCGAGAAGACCGTCGACAGCTACAACCGGTTCGCCGGTTCGCTCGAGACGCGGGTGCTCGTCACGGCGCGGAAGTTCCCGGGCATCGATGAGACCAAATTGGATGCCGTCGCCGCCCCGCCCCCGATCGAGGCCTCGCCCCGCCGCTGGACGGCGTCCGAGATGATCGACCTCGACGCCGCGCCCGACCCCCTCCCGACCGTCGACGGCCCTTCCCGCCCGATCGCCGCTCGCGCGGATCTCGATCCGGTCCGAGAACGCCTCGGCATCGCCGAGCCAGACTGAGCCCCACCCGCACCGCGCAACGCCTCGGCATCATCGAGCACGACTGAACGGAGCCCACCCGCACCGCGCAGCGCTTCGGACCTCCGTCAACGGATCGCCCGAGGCCGGACGACACAACTCGTAAGCCCGTTTCGGGGCATCCGGCTCAGCGTCGTCGGAACTCAGGCCCCGCCGGGAACCCAGCTCAGAAGGCTGACCACGGCTGCCGAGACGCCGACGAAGGCACCCACCATCCACCAGGCGCTGACTTCGTGACCCTCGTCCCGCCGGACGCGCAGCAGCACGTCGGGGCGGCGCGCTGGGTCGACGGCGCTGGCGATGACCGCCTGAGCACCTGTCTGAGGTGCGGTCTGATTCGTCGGAGCTGTAGCCATGGACGATCCCCCTTCGGGTCTCGGAAGAACACAGCGTCGCCGTTGACACTTCTGACGATTCTGCCAGACGGTGTCGGCCGACCCGGTCACGCTTGCGTCACGACACGCCCGGCAGGACCTCCACGCCCGCGTGTGGCGCGCCCGGTTTCCTCCACGAGACTGCATCTGGCTGACAAGTCGGCGACATCCTGCAACCGAGATGTCAGCCACGTGCAGTCTCACCGGGCCTTCGCACGCCCACGCGCACGCGCACGCCCACGCCCACGCCCACGCGCACGCCCACGCCCACGCGCACGCCCACGCCCACGCCCACGCGAACGCCCACGCGCACGCCCACGCGCACAGCGCACGCCGCGCATCGCGCACGCCGCCCCCCGCGCCGTCCCCCGCCCCGACCGGCGCTCAGCCGGCGCGACCCGTCACAGCCACTTCGACGTCAGGTGCTCCGACGAGATCCGGCGCAGCGTGCCGGAGGCACCGCGCAGCACCACGCTCTCGGTGTAGATGAAGTCGCCGTCGCGACGGACGCCCTGGACCAGCTGCCCGTCGGTCACGCCCGTGGCGACGAAGATCGTGTTCTTGCCCGTGACCAGGTCGTCGGCTTCGTACACCGTGCCGTCGACGAGGAGTCCGGCATCCAGACCCTTCTGCTTCTCGTCGTCGGTGCGGGGCGCCAGCACGCCCTGGATGTGACCGCCCAGCGCCTTGATGGCGCAGGCCGTCACGATGCCCTCGGGGCTGCCGCCGATGCCGACGCACATGTCGGTGCGGGCGTTGTGACGCGCGGCGTTGATGCCACCGGCGACGTCGCCGTCGCTCATCAAGCGCGTGCCGGCTCCGGCTTCGCGGATGTCGGCGATGAGCTGCTCGTGGCGCGGGCGGTTCAGCACCGACACGACGATCTCGTCCACGGGCTTGCCGAGCGCCTTGGCGAGCAGGCGGATGTTCTCGCCGATCGGGAGCCGGATGTCGACGACCCCCACCCCCGCGGGCCCTGTGACGAGCTTGTCCATGTAGAACACCGAGGACGCGTCGAGCATGGTGCCGTGGTCCGAGACGGCGATGACCGAGAGGGCGTTCTGACGACCGGCGGCGGTCAACGAGGTGCCGTCGATGGGATCGACCGCGACATCGCATCGGGGCCCGCGACCGCTTCCGACGCGCTCCCCGTTGTAGAGCATGGGGGCGTTGTCCTTCTCGCCCTCGCCGATGACGATCGTGCCGTCGAAGTCGACGGTGCTGAAGAACGCGCGCATCGCGTCGACGGCCGCTCCGTCGGCGGCCTCTTTGTCACCTCGGCCGATGAAGGGCACGGCACGGATGGATGCCGCTTCCGTCGCCCTCACCAACTCCAGAGCCAGGTTGCGGTCGGGGTGCAAAGGGCTCATGTCGGCAGTCAGGCTCACCATGGGGCCACTGTATCCAGCGGCACGGCGACAATCGCGGGTTTTGAGCGCATGTGCAACGAAGGAATGCGCGTTCTTAACGCCACAGCAGAACGACCCGGTTCCTGTCGGGCCCGCGCCGTCACGATCCGGCGGCTTCGCTAGAGTGACGGTTGTCCCGACACCGACCAAGGAGCAGCTCCATGCCCGTCGCCACCCCTGAGCAGTACGCCGAGATGCTGGACCGCGCCAAGGCCGGCAGCTTCGCGTACCCCGCCATCAACGTCTCGAGCTCGCAGACCATCAACTCGGTGCTCCAGGGCCTCACCGAGGCCGGTTCCGACGGCATCCTGCAGGTCACCACCGGAGGTGCCGACTACTTCGCGGGCCACACCGTCAAGGCCCGGGCGACCGGTGCCCTCGCGTTCGCGAAGTACGTCACCGAGGTCGCCAAGAACTACCCGGTCACCGTCGCCCTGCACACCGACCACTGCCCGAAGGACGCGCTGCCCGATTTCGTGATCCCCCTGCTCGAGGCCTCCGAAGAAGAGGTCAAGGCGGGCCGCAACCCGATCTTCCAGTCGCACATGTGGGACGGCTCGGCCGTGCCGCTCGACGAGAACATCGACATCGCCGCAGAGCTGCTCCCCCGCCTGAACAACATCCACGCCATCCTCGAGATCGAGGTCGGCGTGGTCGGCGGCGAAGAGGACGGCGTCCAGCACGAGGGCTCGAACGAGGCCCTGTACACCACCGTCGCCGACGTGACCAAGGCCGTCGAGCGCCTCGGCCTGGGCGAGAACGGCCGCTACATCTCGGCCCTCACCTTCGGCAACGTCCACGGGGTCTACAAGCCCGGCGGCGTCAAGCTCCGACCCGAGCTCCTCGGCGAGATCCAGGAGGGCATCGCGGCGAAGTTCGGCACCGGTCCCAAGCCCCTCGACCTCGTCTTCCACGGCGGCAGCGGCTCGACCGACGAAGAGATCGCCCTCGCCGTCTCGAACGGTATCGTCAAGATGAACATCGACACCGACACCCAGTACGCCTTCACGCGCTCGATCGCGGGCTACATGTTCTCGAACTACGAGGGCGTGCTCAAGCTCGACGGCGAGGTCGGCAACAAGAAGCAGTACGACCCCCGCGCCTGGGGCAAGGTCGCCGAGTCGGCCATGGCCGTGCGCGTCGTCGAGGCCACCAAGCAGCTCGGCTCGTACGGTCAGTCGCAGAGCTGACGACCCGTATCATCCGCGAACGCCCCGGCCCGCGCCGGGGCGTTCGTGTTCCCGGATGCCACGGGCCCGCCACTCAGCTGCGGTACATCTCCACGACCGTCTGCGCCCCGGCGGGTGACGAGAGCACCTCGACGGCGTCCCCGGCCCGCACGTCCCCCGCGCGACGGACGCGCAGGTAGGCCCCCAGGCGTCCCTCGTCCGAGAAGCGCTTCACCCAGCCGCGCGCAGCGGCACCGCCCACCCACCGCGCGAACGTCGCGCACGGCGTCCGTGGCATCGTGACCTCGACCTCGACGGTGTCGCCGATGCGCCACACCTCGCCGATGCGGGCGGCATTGACGTCGAGGCCCTCGACGCGCAGGTTCTCTCCGAACCACCCCGGCGGGAGCTCTCGGCCGAGCTGCTGCTCCCAGAACGCGGCGTCCTCGGCGGCGTAGGCGTAGACGGCCTTGTCGCGACCGCCGTGGTGCTTCCGGCTCGCCTGCACGTCGGCGCGCACACCCAACTGCCCGATGCGGACGAGACCGTCCACCGGACGCTTGTCGATCGCGGTCACGCCGACGGAACCGGCATCCGGGTGAAGGGTGTGGACGGCGCAGACGGCGACGAGACGGGGCATCCGACGATGCTACGGTGTCGCGGCGAGCGCCGTCACGGCGTGTCGAAGGATCGACGCATCACCACGCGGTCCCCCTCGAGCGTGCGGATCTCGACGGCGCCGATGTCGGCCGCGGCGAGGTCGGTTCCGGCGCTGAGCTCGGTCGTCGATCCGGGGCCGGCCCGCCACGTCGACAACACGCTGGTGGATCCGGCGTCGTCGGTCACCGCCAGGGCGTACGGCCAGCCGCCGGGAGGGGCGTCCAGCACCTCTCCCGTGTACTGGCAGACCAGGTCGATGCGGGTTCCCCAGGGCACCGAGGTGAGCTTGACCGACGCTTCGAGCGGGGCTCCCGCGACGTCGTCCAGGGCGTACACCGCCGAGGGCGTCTGCACGGCGTTCGTCACGGCGATGGCCCCGGGGACGGCGATGGCCACGAGAGCGACCGACGCCGCGAGCACCCAGATGGTTCGTCGTCGCGCGCGCCGACGCCGACCGGCGGCCACGACCCGCTCGCGCAGAGCCCTGTCGGGCGCGGGCGGCTCGGCGGGGGCGGTCGGCTCACCGACCGTACGCGCGCGTTCCGCGGACAGGCGCGACAGCAACCCGGCGGTGGGCGCCAGCTCGGCGACGTCCGACCGGCACGCGTCGCAGTCGGCGAGGTGCCGCTCGAACTCCGCGCGATCGGCGGCCGAGAGCGCCCCGAGGACGTAGGCGCCGTCCCAGCTCGACAGTCGTCCGTGATCGTCGTTCACCGGGTCACCCCTCTCTCCTGCAGCGCGAGCCGCAGCGCCCGCACCGCGTAGTGCAGTCGCGACTTGACGGTCCCGGACGGGATGCCGAGCTCCTCCGCGGTCTGCGCCACGCTCCGGCCGCCGTAGTAGGCGCTGACGATCACCGCGCGGTGGTCGACGGTGAGCGTGGCGAGTGCCTCTTCGACGAGCAGGGCGTCGAACAGGGCGTCGGTGTCGTCGCGGACGCGTTCGGGGAGTTCGTCGACGGGGAGCTCGTGGCGGCGCCGTGCGCTGCGCGCCTCGTCGATGACGATGTTGCGCGCGACGGTGTACATCCACGACCGCAGCGACGCCGGGTCGTCGCTCATCACGCGCGGGGTCCGCCACGCGCGCAGCAGCGTCTCCTGCACCACGTCGTCGGCGCCGGCGTGGTCGCCGGTCAGACTCACGACGTAGCGCCAGACGGGGGTCGCGTGGGCGTCGTAGAGCGCCGTCAGCTGCGCGTGTTCGTCTCGCACCGCGGCATCCCCTCTCCCTCGTTCACAGGGGACACGGGATGCCGGGCCCCGCGGTTCAGTTCGGGACGACCGCGAGCAGCCCCGACATGAACTGCGGGTCTGCTGTCAGGGCGATGGTGACGCACACGGCGGCGATGGCCGCCGTCGCGGCGAAGCCGACGAGCGGGACCCAGAACGCCACCCGTCCGCGGCCGAGCCGTCGCCAGGTGAGCAGGGCCGTCACGAGCCACCCGACGCCGTAGGCCAGCGCCGCTGCCGCGCCCCACACGTAACCGGCGGACAGGTTGGTGTACGAGGCCTCGGAGCCCAGGATGCGCGCGGCGGATTCGGCGTAGTTCGGGAAGTCGAGCAGCTGCACGATGGTCGACACGGACGACACGAGGCCGTAGACCAGCAGACCGAACGTGAGGATGCGGTCCCACCGCGGTCCGCGCACACGGGCAGAGGCCGTGCCGGCCGCCGGAGCCGGCGTCGGCTCGACGGACGGCTGGGGGGCGACCCCGGCGTCCAGCGCCTCGGTCACCTCGGGTCGCTGGATGCGGGCCCGCTGCTCCTCGGGCGAGGCGTACTCGCCGTACTGCGGGCGCGGGCGGCCGACGGGCGTCGCGTCGTCGCTCATGCGCGACCCCGTCCGCCGAGGGCGCGGCTGTCGCGCTTGCCCGCGGCATCCTGGCGCAGTTCTTTGGGGAGCGAGAAGATGAGGTCCTCTTCGGCGGTGCGCACCTCTTCGACGTCGCGGTAGCCCGCGCCGGCGAGTTCTTCGAGCACCTCGGTCACGAGCACCTCGGGCACCGAGGCGCCGCTGGTCACGCCGACCGTCTCGACACCCTCGAGCCACTCCTGCTTGACCTCGTCGACGTAGTCCACCCGGTAGGCGGCCTTGGCGCCGTGCTCGAGCGCCACCTCGACCAGGCGCACGCTGTTGGAGGAGTTCGCCGAGCCGACGACGATCACGAGGTCGGCGCCGACGGCGACCTTCTTGATCGCGACCTGACGGTTCTGGGTGGCGTAGCAGATGTCGTCGGAGGGCGGGTCCTGCAGCTCGGGGAAGCGCTCGCGCAGACGGCGGACGGTCTCCATCGTCTCGTCGACCGAGAGGGTGGTCTGCGACAGCCACACGACCTTCGACGGATCGCGCACCTCGATGGTGTCGGCGTGCTCGGGGGAATTGACCACCGTGACGTGCTCGGGAGCCTCGCCGGCGGTGCCCTCGACCTCTTCGTGGCCCTCGTGGCCGATCAGCAGGATCTCGAAGTCGTCGCGCGCGAAGCGCACCGCCTCACGGTGCACCTTGGTCACCAGCGGGCAGGTCGCGTCGATCGCCTGCAGGCCCCGGTCGGAGGCCGCGGACACCACGGCGGGAGACACCCCGTGCGCGCTGAAGACGACGTGAGCCCCGGGCGGGACCTCGTCGACCTCTTCGACGAAGATCGCGCCCTTCTTCTCGAGCTCGGTCACGACGTGGATGTTGTGCACGATCTGCTTGCGTACGTAGACGGGCGCACCGTAACGCTCCAACGCCTTCTCCACGGCGATGACCGCTCGGTCCACTCCCGCGCAGTAACCGCGCGGGGCGGCCAGCAGCACCTTCTTGCGGCCATCGACGGGGATATCCTGGAGCCGTCCGCGACGACCCGGGATGCGGGGAACGGGCAGGTGGACGGCAGGTGAGCTCACTCCTCGATTCTACCGGGGCGGCCCTGGACACCGGCCGAACCCCCGCCGCGCTCCCCCGACTCCCCTTCGCCCACCCCGACCCCTCCGCGCGACACTCGCGTGCACCCGAACGAGAGACATGACCTCCTTCCAGCCCGAGACCATCCCCGGTCAGGCGCCGCCCGCCGACTCGGTGCACCCTCGCGATTCGCGCACCGACGCCCCGACTTCGGTCTCGCGCCTGAACGACACGATCCGCGGCTTCATCGAGAGATGGGGCTCGGTGTGGGTCGAGGGCGAGATCACCTCGTTCAACAGGCGCGGCGGCAACGTCTTCGGCCGGTTGAAGGACCTCGGCACCGAATCCACGGTGGCCTTCCGCATCTGGTCGAGCACGCTGGCGCGCCTTCCGAAAGACCTGAAAGTCGGCGATCACGTCGTCGCCTGCGTCAAGGCCGACTACTTCCCCCGCACGGGCGACTTCTCGTTCGCGATCTCGGCGATGCGCCACGTGGGACTGGGCGAGCAGCTCGAGCGACTCGAGCGGCTGCGCGTGCAGTTGCGGTCGGAGGGGCTCTTCGACCCCGTCCGCAAGAAGAAGCTGCCCTTCCTCCCCCACTGCATCGGTCTCATCACGGGCGAGAACTCCGACGCCGAGAAGGACGTGCACCGCAACGCCGAGCTGCGCTGGCCGCGGGTGCGCTTCCGCACGCAGCACGCGGCCGTGCAGGGCGACCGGTGCGTCCCCGAGACCATCGCCGCGCTGAAGATCCTGGATGCCGACCCCGACGTCGACGTCATCGTCGTCGCGCGCGGCGGCGGCGACCCGCAGACGCTTCTCGGGTTCAGCGACGAGCGGCTGCTGCGGGCGGTGGCAGCGGCGTCCACCCCGATCGTCAGCGCGATCGGGCACGAGAACGACCGCCCTCTGCTCGACGAGGTGGCCGATGTGCGCGCCTCCACCCCCACCGACGCCGCGAAACGCGTCGTGCCCGACGTGAGCGAGCAGCGGGCGCTGGTGTCCCAACTGCGGGCGCGGCTGACCGGGCGGCTCACCCAGCGCGTCGTGCACGACATCGCGCAGCTCGAGCAGCTCCGTTCCCGCCCGGCGTTGCGCACTCCCCACAGCATGCTGACCGCACGCGCGCAGGAGCTGTGGATGCTGTCGAACCGGGGCCGCGACATCGTCGACCGCCGCCTCGAGAGCGAACGGCGTCGCACGCGCGAGCTCGGCGCCGGGCTGCGCGCCCTGTCGCCGCTGGCCACCCTCGCCCGCGGGTACGCGATCGTCCAGTCCGACGAGGGAGCGGTGCTGCGCGACGCCGCGGATGCCCCCGCGGGCTCGGCGCTCCGGGTCACGCTCGAGCAGGGCACCCTCGCCGCCACCTCCGAGGGGGCGATCACCGACGTCGTCCCGCACGGTCGCACGCCTTCTCCCCCGCCCGGTCCGCTCGATGACGAGGCAACGGGCGGCGGCGCGCCCACCGACGCCGCCTAGAATGGATGCCATGACCGCGACGACCCCCGGCCCTGCCGTCGACGTCGCCTCCCTGTCGTTCGAGCAGGCCCGCGACGAGCTCGTCCGCGTCGTCGCCGAGCTCGAACAGGGCGCACCGACGCTCGAAGAGTCGCTCGCCCTGTGGGAGCGCGGCGAGAAGCTCTACGCCCGCTGCGAAGAATGGCTCCTCGGCGCCAAGCGCCGCCTGGATGCCGCCCGCGGCGATGGAGACGACGTCTGATGGCCCGCGTCGTCGCCCACCTCGGGCGCCCCGAGACCCCGCAAGAGACCGCCGACCGCAAGGCCGAGGCATCCAAGCGGTACCGGTCGAGCAAGACCTTCCGCAACCTCATCGCCGCCCTGCTCGCGACGGTCGGCGTGGTGCTCGTCGTGATCGCCGCCGTTCCGCGCGGCGAGCCGGTCCCCCAGCCGCAGCCCGACGTCCCCGCCCTGGCCGCAGAACTCGGCCAGGACCGCGGCCGTCCGGTGCTGGCCCCGGCGCTCGGCGAGGGATGGCGCGTCAATCAGGCGAGCACCGAGGGTGTCGGCGGCGTCGAGGCCTGGACCATGGTCTACGTGCGGTCGGGCGAGCCCGGGTTCCTGCGGGTCGCGCAGGGCTTCGACACCGACGAGGCATGGGTCGCTCAGGTGCTGGACGGCACCCGCAGCACCGAGACGACCGAGATCGACGGCATCACCTGGAACGTGTACCGCCCGTCCAACCCCTCGGGCACGGGGAACATCGACTACGCCCTCGCCACCCCGGCAGGCCCCGACCACGTCCTCGTCTACGGCGACGCGGCCCCCGAGACCGCGGCCCTGGCGGCCGCGTCCGTCACCTCGCAGATCGAGCAACTGAGAGAGGTCCCGTGAGCGAGCGCATGACCCCCCGTCAGGTGTGGCAGCAGATGGTCGAGGGCAACCGGCGCTTCATCGCCGGAGAGCCCGCGCACCCCCGTCAGGACGTCGAGCGTCGCGCCGAACTCGCCAGCTCCCAGCACCCCACCGCCGCGCTGTTCGGCTGCTCCGATTCGCGCCTGGCCGCCGAGATCATCTTCGACGAGGGCCTCGGCGATCTCTTCGTCGTGCGCAACGCCGGCCAGGTCGTGTCCGATTCGGTGCTGGGCAGCCTCGAATACGCCGTGGGCGTGCTCGAGGTGCCGCTCATCGTCGTCCTCGCCCACGACGCGTGCGGCGCGGTCGGCGCCGCGATCGACAGCACCGGCCCCGACGCCCCGAACCTCCCCGCCTACATCTGGCGTCAGATCGCGCCCATCGTGCCGGCGGTGCGCCGTGTGCAGCGCGAGAACGCGGTCGACGGCCACTCGCCCGCACGAGTCGACCCCGAACTCGTGGGTCGCGAGCACCTGCGGCACACCGTCGGCGAGCTGCTGCGCGCGTCCGAGCTCATCAGCGAAGCCGTGGCCGAGGGACGCACCGCCGTCGTGGGCGCCAACTACCGTCTCGACGAGGGAGAAGCCTTCCCCGTCGTCATCGTGGGCGACGTGGACGATCCGCGCGTCTCGCACAACGGAACGAAACAACCTGGAGGAACGACGACGTGACCGACATCGAGTACCGCATCGAACACGACACCATGGGTGAGGTGCGGGTGCCCAAGGACGCCCTCTACGCGGCGCAGACCCAGCGCGCGGTCGAGAACTTCCCGATCTCGGGCACCGGGCTGGAGTCGACGCAGATCGCCGCCCTCGCGCGCATCAAGAAGGCCGCCGCCCTGGCCAACAAAGAGCTCGGCACGCTCGACGGCGCGATCGCCGACGCCATCGCGCAGGCCGCCGACGAGGTCGTCACCGGCACCCACGACGCGCACTTCCCCGTCGACACCTACCAGACCGGTAGCGGCACCTCGTCGAACATGAACATGAACGAGGTGCTGGCGACGCTGGCCACCGGCATCCTCGGCTCGACGGTCCACCCCAACGATCACGTCAACGCCTCGCAGTCGTCGAACGACGTCTTCCCCACCTCGGTGCACATCGCGGTGACCCAGGCCCTCATCACCGACCTCATCCCCGCGCTCGAGCACCTCTCGGTGGCGCTCGAGGCCAAGGCGGACGCCTGGAAGGGCATCGTGAAGTCGGGTCGCACCCACCTCATGGATGCCACCCCCGTCACCCTCGGTCAGGAATTCGGCGGCTACGCCCGCCAGATGCGCCTCGGCATCGAGCGCGTGCAGGCCGTCCTTCCCCGCGTGGGCGAGGTCCCTCTCGGCGGCACCGCCGTGGGCACGGGCATCAACACCCCGCTCGGCTTCCCGCAGAAGGTCATCGAGCTGCTCGCCGCCGAGACCGAGCTGCCCATCACCGAGGCGAAGGACCACTTCGAGGCCCAGGCCAACCGCGACGGTCTCGTCGAGGCATCCGGAGCCCTCCGCACCATCGCGGTGTCGCTGACGAAGATCAACAACGACATCCGCTGGATGGGTTCGGGACCCAACACGGGCCTCGGCGAACTGCACATCCCCGACCTGCAGCCCGGCTCCTCGATCATGCCGGGCAAGGTGAATCCGGTCGTCCCCGAGGCGGCGCTGATGGTGTGCGCCCGCGTCATCGGCAACGACGCCACCGTCGCGTGGGCCGGCGCGTCGGGGTCGTTCGAGCTCAACGTCGCGATCCCCGTCATGGGAACGGCGCTGCTGGAGTCGATCCGCCTGCTGTCCAACGCGATGCGCGTCCTCGCCGACAAGACGATCGACGGGCTCGAGGCCAATGTCGCCCGCGCCGAGGCGTTCGCGGGGATGTCGCCCTCGATCGTCACGCCCCTCAACAAGGTCATCGGCTACGAGGCCGCGGCCAAGATCGCCAAGCACTCCGTCGCCAAGGGCATCACCGTGCGCGAAGCCGTCATCGATCTCGGCTACGTCGAGCGCGGTGAGATCACCGAAGAGGTGCTCGACGCCAAGCTCGACCTGCTGTCGATGACGCACGCGGGCTGACACCCCCTGGCCGGACACGATGCCGAGGCGCGCCATAATCGGAGCATGAGCCGCACGCCGAGACCCGTCTCGACGCGCGTGCGACTGCTCGGCGCGATCCTCGGCGTCGTGCTTCTCGGCATGATCCTGGCCGGGGGCGTGACCTTCCTCGTGCAGAGCGACCGCGTGATCGCCAACGCCGAGCGTCAACTCGACGGCTTCGTCTCGACCGTGTCCGAGAGCGATGAGAATGCCGTCGAGCTCGTCGACGCGGCCGTGCCCGGTCGTACCGACGGCACCCTCGCCCTCGACGGCGCGCGGGTGCTCGCGGTGACGCCGTCGCCGCCCGGTCTCGATCTCGCGGACGACGCCCGCCTCGTCGACGCCCTGGCCGCCGTCATCGGCGAGGGCCGGTCCAGCGGGCGCCTCGACAGCGTCCACGGCCCCCTCCTGTTCGCCGCGGTCCCGGCCCCCGGTGGGACGGTCGTCCAGATGATCTCGATCGATCAGCGGATGGAGCTGGTCCGCCTGTCGACGGTGACCTACGCCGCGACCGCGCTGGGCGTGCTCGTGCTGGTGGGGGTGGCGGGCTGGTTCGTGACGGGCCGCCTGTTCTCCCCGCTGCGCCGCCTGCGCGACACCACCGACGCCATCACCATCGACGACCTCGGCGCGCGCCTGCGCGCGCACGGCAACGACGAGATCTCCGACCTCACCACCTCGGTGAACTCGATGCTCGACCGTCTCGCGATGTCGGTGGACGCGCAGCGGCAATTGCTCGACGACGTGCGTCACGAGTTGAAGACCCCCATCACGATCGTCCGCGGACACCTCGAGATGATGAACCCCGCCGATCCGCAGGATGTGGCCGACACCCGCGAGCTGGGCATCGCCGAGCTCGACCGTCTCTCGCGCCTCGTCGAGGACATCGACGCCCTCGCCGACGTCGAGACGGGCGCCCTCTCCGCCGCGGTCATCGACGTGGGCTCGCTCACCGATCGCGTGGTGGAGCTCGCGGGCGCCATCCCCGGACACACGTGGAGCGTCGAGAGCCGGGCGCGCGTGCGCATCCGCGGCGACGCCGACCGCCTCGTGCAGGCGTGGCTGCAGCTGGCCGACAATGCAGCCAAGTACACCCCCGACGGCAGCCCGATCGAGATCGGCAGTACGTCCGACGACACGACCGCCCATCTGTGGGTACGCGACCACGGTCCCGGCATCCCCCCGGCCGCACGGCACCGCGTGTTCCGGCGTTTCGACCGCCTGTCCACACGCCGCGGGGTCGAGGGGTCGGGACTGGGCCTGTCGATCGTGGATGCCATCGCCAAGGCGCACGACGGTCACTGCTCCGTGGGTGAGACACCCGGCGGTGGGGCCACGGTCACGCTGCACCTTCCCGTCACCGGCGCTGCGTCCGCCGGGGACCTCCCGACACCGGTGCGCGCCGGGGACGTCGTCATGCAGAGAGAGGCCACCGGATGACCCGCATCCTCATCGCCGAAGACGAGGACCGCATCTCGTCCTTCGTCGCGAAGGGCCTCGAGTCCGCCGGCTACCAGACCCTGGTGATCGACGACGGCGCCGAGGCGCTGGATCGCGCCCTCTCGGGCGATGTCGACCTGCTCCTGCTCGACGTCGGGCTGCCCTCTCTCGACGGCTTCGAGGTGCTGCGGAGTCTGCGCGGTCAGGGCTCGACACTGCCGGTCATCATGCTGACGGCCCGGACCAGCACGCGCGACACGGTGGACGGCCTCGACGCCGGGGCGAACGATTACGTCGCCAAGCCCTTCAAGTTCGACGAACTGCTCGCGCGCGTGCGCTCGCGGCTGCGCGAACCGGTCGCCATGAACTCGCGGACGATCGCCCACGCCGACGTCTCGCTCGACATCCTCGCGCGTCGCGCGACGGTCGGCAGTCGCGAGGTCGATCTGAGCGCGCGGGAGTTCGCCCTGGCCGAGGAGTTCATCCGGCATGCGGGGCAAGTCCTCAGCCGCGAGCAGTTGCTGAGCCGGGTCTGGGGAATGGACTTCGACCCCTCGTCCAACGTGGTCGACGTGTACGTGCGGTACTTGCGTGCGAAGCTCGGCCCCGCTCATATCGCCACCGTGCGCGGCGCCGGGTACCGCTGGGAATAGGGCGCAGACCCCGAAAACCCCCGGCGGGGGAACCGGGGGTCTGGGGAGAGGCGTCCGGTGGTCTTCCGACTCACCCGAAGAGCGGTGACCTGCGCGTGACGTTCTCGTTGTGTTTCCTTGGGGGAACCGCCGAGGCGGTGGCGAGGTCTCCCTCGCCGACAGGACGATTCTGGCAACCCTTCGTGAGACCCCGGGGAGCCGAAGATGAGAAAGCTCTCACCTGAGTCCCACCTGCGACGGGACCCGGTCTCACCATGGACCACGACAGGGCCGGGATGCCACGGCATCCCGGCCCTGTCGTGTCTGCGTCAGGAGAGCTCGCCGGCCTCCAGAAGGTCGGTGACGAGGGCGGCGATGGCGGAGCGCTCCGAACGCGTCAGGGTGACGTGCCCGAACAGGCCGTGACCCTTCAGCGTCTCGATGACCGAGGCGACGCCGTCGTGTCGCCCGACGCGCAGGTTGTCCCGCTGCCCGACATCGTGAGTGAGCACGACACGCGAGTTCTGTCCGATGCGGCTCAGCACCGTCAGCAGGACGTTGCGTTCCAGGGACTGCGCCTCGTCGACGATGACGAACGCGTCGTGCAGCGAGCGCCCGCGGATGTGCGTGAGCGGCAGCACCTCGAGCAGCCCCCGCGCGAGCACCTCCTCGAGGACGTTGCCCGACACGACCGAACCGAGGGTGTCGAACACCGCCTGGCCCCACGGCCCCATCTTCTCGGCCTGGTCGCCCGGCAGGTAGCCGAGCTCCTGCCCGCCGACGGCGAACAGCGGCCGGAAGACGATGATCTTCTTCTGCTGCTGCCGCTCGAGCACCGCCTCCAGCGCCGCGCACAGCGCCAGCGCCGACTTGCCGGTCCCGGCGCGCCCACCGAGCGAGACGATGCCCACCTCGGGGTCGAGCAGCAGATCCAGGGCGATGCGCTGTTCGGCCGACCGGCCGTGCAGCCCGAAGGCGTCGCGGTCTCCGCGCACCAACCGGTACTCGCCCTTGCCCGTGACGCGTCCCAGCGCCGAACCTCGCTCGGAATGGATGACGAGCCCGGTGTTGATCGGCAGGCCCCGGACGGCCTCGCTGACGCCCACCTCGGTCTCGTAGAGGTCGGAGATCTCGTCGCCCGAGAGGTCGATCGAGGCGATACCGGTCCAGCCGGAGTCCATCGCCTGCTCGGCGAGGTACTCCTCGGTGGCCAGCCCCAGCGATGCCGCCTTGACGCGCATGGGCAGATCCTTCGACACCACGGTGACCTCGGCGCCGTCGCGGGCGATGTTCATCGCGACCGCGAGGATGCGGCTGTCGTTTCCGCCGGTGCGCATGCCCGAGGGCAGCACCTGGGGGTCGGTGTTGTTCAGCTCGACGCGGAGCGTGCCGTCGTCGCCGACCGGAACGGGGAAGTCGAGGCGGCCGTGCTCGATACGGAGTTCATCGAGGTGACGGAGGGCCTGGCGGGCGAAGTACCCGATCTCGGGGTCGTGCCGTTTGCCCTCGAGCTCCATGATCACCACGACGGGGATCACCACGGAGTTCTCCGCGAAACGGAAGAACGCCCGCGGATCGCTCAACAGGACGGAGGTGTCCAGGACATATGTGCGCAGGGCCTGCTCGGCGTCTGCTGCGGACTCGGTGCTTTCGACGACGTGACGCTGGTCGTACGGTGCTCGTGCAGTCACAACCCACTCCCGATCCGGGTGGAACACCCGGTTGTCACGAGTCGACCTGTGGGTCACGAGTCGCGATCCGAAGGTCGACTCGACCGGACTCCGTGTCCGATGTGATCACCGTACGACGCCGCGGGGACCAGTCGGGTCGTTAACACGCCGCGAATGTGACGAGTTGGTGAACACCGGTTTGACGCGGTTCTGCCGCCGGAGATCGTTTAGTCCCGGATGCCGTCCCCCCGGCGCTACTGCCCGAAGCGCCGGTCGCGCGTGGCGAAGTCGCGGATCGCGCGGAGGAAGTCCACCTCGCGCAGGTCCGGACCGAGCGCCTCCACGAAGTAGAACTCGGAGTGGGCGGACTGCCACAGCAGGAAGTCGCTCAGGCGTTGCTCCCCCGAGGTGCGGATCACGAGATCGGGGTCGGCCTGGCCACCGGTGTACAGGTGCTCGCCGATCTGCTCGGGGGTGAGACTCGCGGCGAGTTCTTCCAGGGACCCGCCCGATTCGTCGTGCTGGGCGATGATCGAGCGAACGGCATCCACGATCTCGCTGCGCCCGCCGTACCCGACGGCGAGGTTGACGTGCAGGCCTTTGTGTCCGCGGGTGCGCTCGGTGGCCTCGTGCAGGACGTCGGCGAGCTCGGGGGGGAGACCCTCGACGCGGCCGACGTGCTTGACCCGCCAGTCGGGCTCGCGCGAGAGTTCTCCGGCGAGCTCGGCGATGATCTCGAGCAGATCCTGCAGCTCCTGACTGTCGCGCTTGCGCAGGTTGTCGTGCGACAGCAGGTAGAGCGACACGACCTCGATCCCCAGATCGTCGCACCAGCGCAGGAACTCGTGCATCTTCGCCGCACCCGCACGGTGGCCGTGGGCGGCGCTGTCGAAGCCGAGCTGACGAGCCCAGCGGCGGTTGCCGTCGATCATCATCGCGACGTGGTGCGGGACGTTCGCGGGGATCTGGCGCCGCAGTCGCGAGATGTAGAGACGGTAGAGCGGTCCACGCCCCTCGTTCTTCCACATCCGCGCCACCCGCCTACGCTACCGCGTCGCGCCCCGCACGACACGGCGGGAAGGGGCGATCCTTGCTGGGGGAAGGGTGAGCGTCGCCGCATGTTCCGCCCGGAGCATGGGTGCGGACGTAGGGTCGGAACCGTGACCCCCACCGCGCCGGCCGACGGCCCCGAGATGCCGCAGCTCCCCCTGCTCGAGGCGGGCGCCGTGGGCGCGCAGGCCGAGCTCAAGCCCACGTGGCGGGGATGGATCCACGCCGGCACGTTCCCCGTCGCGATCGCCGCGGGCATCGTCCTGATCGCCCTGGCCCAGGGAGCACCCGCCAAGTGGGCGGGAGCGGTGTTCATGGCCACCTCGATGCTGCTGTTCGGCAACTCGGCGCTGTATCACCGGTTCCACTGGAAGCCCAAGACCCTCGCGGTGCTCAAGCGCATCGACCACGCGAACATCCTGCTGCTGATCGCCGGTACCTACACGCCCCTCGCGGTCCTCGCGCTGCCCACGCCCCAGACCGTGCTGCTGCTGTCGATCGTGTGGGGCGGTGCGCTGCTCGGCATCCTGTTCCGCGTCTTCTGGATCAACGCCCCGCGCTGGCTCTACGTCGCGCTGTACCTCGCCCTGGGGTGGGCGGCGGTGATGTACCTCGGCGACCTGCTCGCGGCGAACGTCGCGATGATGGTGCTCGTGGTCATCGGCGGTCTGCTCTACACCGCGGGGGCGATCGTCTACGCGATCAAGAAGCCCAACCCGTGGCCGGGGCACTTCGGCTTCCACGAGATCTTCCACGTGTGCACGGTGCTGGCGTTCCTCTGCCACTGGACCGCGTGCCTGCTCATCTCCCTCGCGCCGGCGTACCACGGCGGCTGACCGGGCGCCACGTCACGCGCGAGCCGCCAGGAGTCGTCGCTTCCGCGCCGCCTGAGGCGACGTTCGCTGGCGATTCGTGCGGGGGAAGAACCTCGGATGCCGGCGCCGCTCAGCGGCGCGGAGCGACCGGGTCGGCGTCCCCGTCGTCGCGCCGCGCCGCGATGGCCCGCTCCTCGGCATCCAGCTCCGCGTTGACCTCTTCGCGATAGCGTCCCCGCCGGATGCGACGGAGCATGTCCCACACGAGCAGGAACACCGCCAGGGCGATGAAGGCGATCGCGGCGAAGCCGAGAGGGCCGGGGGTGACGATCGATTCGTCGGGGGTGACGACCGGGGAGGGTGTGGTCGCGAGCGCGACGATCACGGGGAGCATGGAGTCCTTCTTCCGGGCGGAAGCGCGTAGCCTGGAAGTCCAGCCTAAAGCCCGGAGACACCATGACGACCCACGCCCAGCTCGACGACCGCTACGGGCGGACACGCTCCCCGCGGCGCCGCATCGCGGGGTGGACGGTCGTCGCGGTCCTCGCCCTCGGCGCGATCGGCTTCCTGGCGTGGACGACGGTGTCGAGCACCCTCAACGCCGTGACGGCGACCGACACGGGCTTCACCGTGATCGACGACCGCAGCGTGTCGACGACGTTCCAGATCACCGCGCCGGTCGGGCAGCCCGTCGCCTGCGCGATCGAAGCGCGCGATGAGGAGCACGGCACCGTCGGCTGGAGGGTCGTGCAGTACCCTGCATCCGAGGAGCACACCCGCGCCTTCACCGAGCAGATCCCGACGCTGTCGCTGGCGACGACCGGTTTTGTCAACGCTTGCTGGGTCCCGTAGACTCCCAGGTCACGACGCGCCCCGGCTCGATGCCGGGGCGTTCGACATATCCCCCGCCGACGGCCTCGCACCGCACCGCCGTCAGCGCCTCGACGAAGGAGTAACCGTGTCCAACGACGCTCAGGTGACGTTCCTCACGCAAGACGCCTACGACCGCCTGGCAAACGAGCTCGAGCACCTCTCGACCACCGGTCGAGAAGAGATCGCCAAGCGCATCGAGGCTGCGCGCGAAGAGGGCGACCTCAAAGAGAACGGCGGCTACCACGCGGCGAAGGATGAGCAGGGCAAGCAGGAGGCCCGCATCCGCACGCTCCAGCAGCTGCTGAAGGACGCCAAGGTGGGCGAGGCCCCCGAGAGCCACGGCGTGGTCGAGTCGGGCACCGTCGTCACCGCGATCGTGGCCGGCGGAGAAGAGAGGTTCCTCCTGGGCAACCGCGAGATCGCGGCCAACTCCGAGCTCGACGTCTACAGCGAGGCATCCCCTCTCGGTGCCGCCATCATGGGCCTGAAAGAGGGCGACAAGGGCTCGTACACGGCCCCCAACGGCAAGGACATCTCGGTCGAGATCGTGAAGGTCGAGACCTACTCGGGCCAGTAAGCGCCCCGCGTCCGCGAGCCGCTCCCCCGCGACGGGGTGGGCGGCTCGCGGCGTTTCCGGCGGCCGACGCCGTCGCAACCTCCGCGATGTGCACATCCTCCGCTCGATTGCCCGCGGTCCCACGGAGGTTGCGCGCATCGCGGAGGTTCTGCACGCGGCGGAACGTCAGTCCGGAACCACCGTCGCCACGAAGCCCGCGTCCTCGAGCGTCGCGATGACCAGGGCGCGATGCTCCGCACCCCGGGTCTCGACGCTCAACTGCAGGATGACCTCGCTGATCTGCAGGCCCTGCCCGTGCCGGGTGTGCAGCACCTCGATGACGTTCGCGCCCACCTGGGCCAGCAGTTCCGAGACGCGCGCGAGCTGGCCGGGGCGATCGGGCAGCGGGATCCGCAGCGACATGTAGCGACCGGATGCCGACAGCCCGTGCGCCACGACGCGCTGGAGCAGCAGGGGGTCGATGTTGCCGCCCGAGAGGATCGTCACGGTCGGTCCGCTGGCCTTCACCTTGCCGGCGAGGATGGCGGCGACGCCGACGGCACCCGCGGGCTCGACGACCTGCTTCGCGCGCTCGAGGAGTACGAGGAGGGCGCGGGCGATGTCGTCCTCGGTCACGGTGACGACCTCGTCGACGTACTGACGGATCAGCTCGAAGGGCAGGTCACCGGGCCGCGCGACGGCGATGCCGTCCGCGATGGTCGGCGTGGTCTCGACCTGCAGGGGGTATCCCGCGGCCAGCGATGACGGGTACGCCGCCGAATTGTGCGCCTGCACGCCGATGACGCGCACCCGCCGCCCCTCTGCGGCCGCGCGGGCCTTGACGGCGGCCGCGACCCCCGCGGCCAGTCCTCCCCCGCCGATGCCGACGATGACGGTCTCGAGGTCGGGCATGTCCTCGACGAGCTCGAGGCCCAGGGTGCCCTGCCCCACGACGATGTCGCGGTGGTCGAACGGGTGGATCAGCACCGCGCCGGTGCGCTCGGCGAACTCCGCGGCCAGTCGCAGCGGGGTCTCGACGGTGGCGCCCTCGAGGATGACGTCCGCACCGTATCCGCGCGTGGCGAGCAGTTTGGGCACGGGCACGCCCAGCGGCATGAAGATCGTGGCCGACATGCCCAGCTGCTGGGCGGCGAGGGCGACGCCCTGCGCGTGGTTGCCGGCGGACGCTGCCACCACGCCGCGCGCACGCTCCTCGGCGGTCAGCCGCGAGAGGCGGTACGTCGCCCCGCGGATCTTGAACGAGCCGGTGCGCTGCAGGTTCTCGAGCTTGAGGTTGACCGGCACCCCGAGCAGGTCGGTCAGGTGCAGCGACTCGTCGAGGGGCGTGCGCGTGATGATGCCGCGCAGAGCCTGCGCGGCATCCTCGAACTCGGCCAGAGTGGGTGTGTCGTTCATGATCCCCTTCCGCGCTCGCGCGGGACGGTCTGCCAGATGAGATCTCGGGATGCCAGGACCTCGCCCTCGTGCTGCCACGCCTTCGAGCTGAGGTACACGGCGACGACGTTGACGAAGGCGGCCAACGGGACGGCGAACAACGCGCCGGCGATCCCCCCGACCATCGCCCCTCCCGCGACGACCAGGACGACCGCGAGCGGGTGCACCTTGACCGCCGAACCCATGAGGATGGGCTGCAGCACGTGGCTCTCGATCTGCTGCACCGCGAGCACCACGATCAGCATGAACAGGGCGATCAGGGGGCCGTTGTAGACCAGGGCGATGAAGACCGCGAGGGCGCCGGTGGCGACGGCGCCGACGAACGGGATGAACGCACCGAGGAACACCAGGACCCCGATCGGGATCGACAACGGTACGCCGAGCAGGAACGCACCGAGACCGATGCCGACCGCGTCGATCGTGGCGACCAGCAATTGGGTGCGCGCGTAGCTCTTGACGGTGCGCCACCCGGCGCGTCCGGCCCCGTCGACGGCCGGCCGGGCCACCCGGGGGAACAGACGGGTCGTCCAGCGCCAGATGCCGCCGCCGTCGGCGAGCAGGCACAGCAGGATGAACAGGGTCAGCAGCACGCCGGTGGCGACGTGTCCGATGGTGGTGCCGATCGCGAGCGCCCCGGTCCACAGCACCTCCGCCTGCTGCTGCAGGAATGCGCCCGCCTGACGCAGGCCGTCGTCGATCTGCTGCGCACTGAGGTGAAGGGGGCCGCTGATGAGGTAGTCCCGCAACTGCGACACGGCATCCACGGTCCGCTCGCGAACGGAGCCGAACTCTCGTGTGATCTGCCACACCGCCAGCCAGACGAGACCCGAGATCACCGTGATCGTCGTGAGGACGGTGATCACGATCGCGAGCCACTTGGGCCAGCGGTGGCGGACGAGGAATGAGAAGCCGGGCCACACCAGCGCGGTCACGAGGATGGCGACGAGAAGCGGGATGACCAGCAGCTTCAGCTGGATGACGAGGAACACCACGACCGCGAGAGCCGCAGCGATCACCAGCAGGCGCCATGCGTAGGCCGTTGCCTGCCGCAGAGCCGGGGGGACGGGCGGCTGCAGATCGCTCGAGACGGTGCGCCGTTTCAGGGCGTCGAGGAACGATCCGCGAGGTTCGGGATCGGGACCGCTCATCCCGTCAGCCTACCGTCGCGGTCCCCCCGGTTTCGCCGGGCGTGTCGGTGGTCGCCGCTAGCGTGGCATCCATGACCCTGACGCTTCGTCGCGCCGATGCGCGACGCATCGCCCTCGCCGCGCAGGGCTTCGCCCGATCGCGCCCCACCCGCGTGGGAACGCGGCAGATCACGTCGTCCCTGCAGCGCATGCGCCTCCTCCAGATCGACTCGGTCAACGTCTTCGCCCGCTCGCATTACATGCCGCTGTTCGCGCGGCTCGGTGCGTACGACACCGCGCTGCTGGATGCGCTCGCGTTCGCGCCGCGTCCCCGCTGGGTGGAGTCGTGGGCGCACGTGGCCTCGCTCATCTGCGTCGAGGACTGGCCGTTGCTGCAGTTCCGCCGCGACGAGCTGCGCGCGAAGTACGGGCGCGACGCGTGGGCCGAGGCGAACCAGCCACTCCTGCAGTGGCTCCGCGATGAGCTCGCGGATCGTGGGCCCCTGCGCCCGGCCGAGATCGATCACGACGCGCGCAGCGGGTCTCGCGGGTCGTGGTGGGGCTGGGACGACGTCAAGAACGGCCTGGAGCGTCTCTGGCTGTACGGCGACGTCGCGATCGCCGGGCGCCGGGGATTCGAGCGGCGTTACGCCCTGGCATCCGATGTCCTGCCCTCGTCGGCGCTCGAGACCACCGTGCCCCGAGAGCAGGCGATCGCGGAGCTCGTCCGCAGGGCGGCGCTCGCCTACGGCATCGCCACCGCCGCCGACCTCGCCGACTACTGGCGCATCCGCGATCGCCGCGCGGTTCTGGCCGCCATCGACGGCTTGGTCGATGAGGGCGAACTGATCCCGGCCCAGGTAGAGGGCTGGCTCGTCGCCGGCCGCCCCGCTCGCGCGTGGCTGCACCGCGACGCCGCGCGTCCGCGACGGGTCGATGCCACGGCGCTTCTGACCCCGTTCGACCCCGTCGTGTGGTTCCGCGACCGTGCCGAGCGGTTGTTCGACTTCGACTATCGGATCGAGATCTACACGCCGGCGGCGAAGCGTCGGTTCGGCTACTACTCGCTGCCCGTCCTCGTCGGCGACGACGTGGTCGGGCGCGTGGATCTGAAGAGCGACCGCGCCGCCGGTGCGCTGCGGGTCCAGTCCGCCTGGTGGGAGCCCGGGGCCCCGGCGGATGCCGCTGAGCGCATCGGCGACGAACTACGCGCCGCCGCGACCTGGCAGGGTCTCGATCGCGTGAGCGTATCGCGGTGGGGCGACGCGGCCGACGCGATCGCCGGGGCCCTGCGCGCCGAGCGCCATGAACACCCGGACGGCCGCTCGAACTGACCCGTGGGTTCCGGCATCCCGAAGACGGCGGCGCCCCTCCGCCGAAGCGAAGGGGCGCCGCCAGGTGTCAGAACTGCACGCGTGGGGGTTCCGAGATCGCCGCCCCGTCGACGACCTCGAAGAACTCGCGCTCGTGGAAGCCGAGTCGACGTGCGAACAGGTTGTTGGGGAACACCTTGATCTTCGTGTTCAGCTCTCGCACGCCACCGTTGTAGAAGCGGCGCGACGCCTGGATCTTGTCCTCGGTGTCGACGATCGACGACTGCAGCTGCAGGAAGTTCTGGCTCGCCTGCAGCTGGGGATAGGCCTCAGCGACGGCGAACAGCGACTTCAACGCCTGTTGCATGTGCCCCTCGGCGATGCCGGCTTCGGCGGGGCTCTGCGCCGACAGCGTCTCGGCGCGAGCGCGGGTGACGTTCTCGAACACGGCCTTCTCGTGGGCCGCGTACCCCTTGACCGTCTCGATCAGGTTGGGCAGCAGGTCGGCTCGCCGCTTGAGCTGGACGGTGATGTCGCTCCACGCCTCGTCGACGCGCACGTTCAGGGCGACGAGGGCGTTGTAGGTGGCCCAGAGGTAGATGCCGGCGATCACCAGGACGCCGACGATCACGATGACCGGTACGAGCCACTCCCACATAAGTCCCCACACTTTCGCTCGAGAGGTTGCCCCTCAGTCTAACGGTGGGGTGCCCGGGGGTTTCCGAGGCTGGTCTCGACTCTCAGCGGATGCGGATTCGTCGGCCGACGCGCACGGTGGGCGATGTACCCCCGGTGGGACTCGAACCCACACTGAAGCGATTTTAAGTCGCCTGCCTCTGCCATTGGGCTACGGGGGCCCGTGATCCACCGTATCGCGGGGCGGGGGGCGGGTTCCTTCCGCCCGCGGCTGAGCAGCGCGAAACGGGGATGCCGCACCCGGGCACTTCGACACGACGAGACCCCCGCGCCCGGGGGCGCGGGGGTCTCGCAACGCGACGGATTACTTCGCGGCGACGGGCTCGGCCTTCTTCTCGGCCGGCGCCTCGGCCGCGGGTGCAGCGGGACGGGGACGAGCGGCGAACTCCTCGAACGCGGCGCGCGGCTGCTGCACGGCCTCGAGCGACACGACCTCGCGGCCGTGGACGAAGTTCTGCACCCAGTCGCCGACGACGCGGAACTTGCGCTCCCACGTCGGCATGGCCAGGCCATGGTAGCCGCGGTGGGCGAACCACGCGATGAGGCCGGTCAGCGCGATGTTCCCCGACTGGAACGCCCCGTTGTACAGGCCCAGGCCCGCGACGGCTCCGAGGTTCTTGTGGTTGTACTGCTTCGGCTCCTCGCCGCGCAGGACGGCGACGAGGTTCTTGGCCATGAGCTTGCCCTGGCGCACCGCGTGCTGGGCGTTGGGCACGCAGAAGCCGCCGACTCCCCCACCGGACAGGTCGGGCACGGCCGAAACGTCGCCGGCGGCCCAGGCGCCTTCGACCACCTCTTCGTCGGTGCCGACGCGCAGGTCGGGACGGGTGCGGATGCGACCGCGCTCCTCGACGGGCAGGTCGCTGCCGCGGACCACCGTCGGGTTCGCCATCACGCCGGCGGTCCAGATGATGAGGTCGGTGGGCAGCTGCTCACCGGTCGAGAGCTCGATGACGCCGTCGACGGCGCCCTTGACCTGCGTGTCGAGGTGCACGAACGCACCCTTCTTGGCAAGGTCGGCGAGCACCCATTCGCTGGTCTTCTGCGACACCTCGGGCATGATGCGCCCCATGGCCTCGATGAGGTGGAAGTGGGTGTCGTCGAACGACAGCGTCGGATACTGCTTCAGCAGCGAGGACGCGTAGGCGCGCAGCTCGGCGAAGACCTCGATGCCGGCGAACCCGCCACCGACGACGACGACGGTCAGCAGGCGGTCGCGCTCGGGACCGGCGGGCAGCACCGATGCCTTGTCGAAGTTCGACGTGAGGCGATCGCGGATGGCCACGGCCTCTTCGATCGTCTTGAGGCCGATCGCGTTGTCGGCGATGCCGGGGATCGGGAAGGTGCGAGAGACGGCGCCCGCCGTCACCACGATCTGGTCGTAGCCCTGCTCGACGGTCTGATCGCCGGCGATGGGCGTGATCGTCGCCGTCTTGGTCGCGTGCGAGATGGCCGTGACCTTGCCCGCGATGACGGTGGTGCGCTTGAGGTGGCGGCGCAGGCCGACCACGACGTGGCGGGGCTCGATCTCGCCCGCCGCGACCTCGGGCAGGAAGGGCTGGTACGTCATGTACGGCAGCGGGTCGACGAGCGTGACTTCGGCTTCGCCCCGCCCGAGGAGCTTCTCGAGCTTCCATGCGGTGTAGAAGCCTGCATAGCCCCCACCGACGATGAGGATTCTGGGCACGGTAGTGGTCACGATGGGAGGGACTCCTCGTTTGTGGTGCGGCTCGGCTCGCGGGAGGTGCGCGCCTGTCGGATTCGCCGGGCAGCAGCACTGACGCCGAGCGCAATCATTATAGCGGCCAGCGTTGCGCCCCCGAGCGGCAGCGATCCGTAGAGCACGCTATCGCGCGAGGGCAGCAATGGCGACCCCGGCGCCGGGGCGGCGTCGACCGGCGGGAGCGGCGGGACGACCACCGGGGTGGCGGTGGGTTCGGGCGTCGGCTGCGCGTCCGCCCGGCGATAGAGGCGGATCCACTCGTCGAGGCTGCCCAGCGGGTTCTCGCTGACCACCGGCACCTGCGCCGAGACCGCGCGGGCGGCATCCACCAGTCCGTAGCCGTAGAGCGGGTCGGGGGTCGCGGTCGCCCCGGCGGCGGGCGTGGCCGTGGTGATCAGGCGGTTGAGCACGTTGTCGGCGTCGAGCTCGGGATGCGCGGCCCGCACGAGGGCCGCGATGCCGGCGACGATGGGCGCGGCGCCGCTCGTGCCGTTCCACTGCACGAGTGTGCCGTCGGACGAGACCCCGATGAGCCGCTCGCTCGGCGCCGAGAGCCCGATCGTGATGCCCTGGGTCGAGGCGTCGTTGCTGGCGCGTCCGCTCGGGTCGACACCGCCCACGGCCAGGACGCCGGGGATGGTGGCCGGAGCCCCGACGCGGTCGGTCCCGCTGCCGCGGTTGCCGGCGGCCACCACGACGACGACGTCGCGATCGAAGGCGTACTCGAACGCCGAGTCCCAGCTGGGATCCCAGTCGAGCGTGTTCGTGGTGAGCGACAGGTTGATGACGGTCGCACCGTTGTCGACGGCCCACCTCATCGCCTCGGCGATCTGCTCGGTGAACGGCTTGGACGTCGTCGCGCCGAACCCGACCGAGATCGACAGCAGCTGCGCCTCGGGGGCGACGCCGATCATGCCGCGTCCGTTGCCCGTCCCGCGGGCGGCGGCGAGCGAGGCGACCCAACTGCCGTGGTTCGCGTCGACCGCGCCGACCGGGGTCCGTCCGTCCGGCGCGCCGACGCCCGAGACGTCGATGCCGCCCGCGACCGCTCCGCTGAACTCGGCCGGGCCGCGACCGATGCCCGTGTCGATGACGGCGATCGTCTGGCCGGCGCCGCGCGTGGTCTTCCACGCCTCGCGCACGCCGTACTGGTCGAGCCAGTACTCCCCCGCCCGGATCGAGTCGGTCGGGTCCTCGGGCACGGGGTCGGCGGGAGTCTGGGGAGCAGCCGTCGCGCCGCTCAGCACCGCCATGAGGATGACGGATGCCACGGCTGCGACGACACGCTTCATCCGCCCGCCCCGGGGCTCTCGCAGGCGCAGCGCTGCGGCGACCAGGTGGCACGCTCGAGAGCGCGGTCGCCGATCGGGTTCACGCCCGGGCCGGCGGCGAGCGCGTGCCCCGCCAGCGCGTGCAGGCATTTGACCCGCGTGGGCATGCCGCCGGCCGAGATGCCCGCGATCTCTTCGGGCTCGCCGTACGCGGCGCGATCACGCAGGTAGGCCTCGTGCGCACGCCGATAGGCGGCCTGCAGCTCGTCGTCCGCGGCGAGCTCGTCCGAGAACTCCTTCATGACGTGCCCGGCCTCGAGTACCGACATGGCGGCGGTGGCCGCGGGGTGCGTCAGATAGTAGAAGGTGGGGAACGGGCTGCCGTCGTCGAGCCGCGGCGAGGTCGCCACGACCGTCGGATTGCCGCAGACGCAGCGCGCGGCGATCCCGATCACACCGCGCGGGACGCGGCCGAGCTGCGCCTGGAGTACGGCGAGATCGGCATCGGATGCGGGAGGGAGCGTTGCGGTAGTCATCGTGACCAGGGTACCCGTGACGTCCGACACCGTGCCGAGCACCGTCGGGCGGCTCAGCCGGCGGGCGACGGGTCGCCGGGCGCCGGATCGGGGACACCGATCGTGGGCGTCTCGTGCACCGCGACCTGCGCCGCGCCCGAGGCGGCGACCGAACGCACGAGCTGCGCCATCCAGTCGGTGCGGGTCTGGCCGACATCATCGCTGACGTCTTCCTGCTCCTGGGGAGTCGCCGACGCAGGAAGGTCGTTGTCGATCAAGTAGACGATCTCGCCCGGGAACGTATAGCCGAGCCGCTCACGGGCCTGCGTGCGGATGTACGTCGGATCCGACCAGCGGTCGCGCTGCATCTGCAGGTCGGCCACCTCGGACTGGCTGAGCTCGACGGCGCTGCGCAGCGCCTGGATCTGCTGACGCTGGTCCATGTACGTCCCGACCGTCGGCACGAGCACGAACGTGCCGAGCACGACGAGACCCAGCATGATGACCACGAACCCCGAGATGCGCACGCGGCCGAGCCACTCGCGCACGTCGACCCCGCGGGGTGCGGGGCCGCGGCCGCCCGCCGGCCTCCCGGACGATCGAGCGGGAGGGGAACGGCGCGGCGTCTTCGCGCCGGTGGGGCCGGCGGATGCCGTCGGCCGGCGGGGAGGAAGCGTCGGTCTGTCCACGTCCATCCCCTTTCGTCCAGCCGACGCCGGGCGCCGGACCGGTGGTGAGTCTACGTCGCGGCGCCTGAGGAGACGGCGGGCACGCCGAGGGGTCGACGTCCCCGTCGTCCCGCGACCGCCCGACAGGATGCCCCCGCCCGCACGACGGAGGAGGGGGAGCCTTGCCGGCTCCCCCTCCTCGTCATCGGTCGCTCAGCCCTTGAAGCGGGGGAACGCCGAGCGGCCGGCGAAGACCGCGGCGGTGCCGAGGTCTTCCTCGATGCGCAGCAGCTGGTTGTACTTGGCGACGCGCTCGCTGCGCGCCGGCGCACCGGTCTTGATCTGGCCGGCGTTCACCGCGACGGCGAGGTCGGCGATGGTGGTGTCCTCGGTCTCACCCGAGCGGTGCGACAGCATCGAGGTGTAGCCCGAGCGCGTCGCGAGCGAGATCGCATCGAGGGTCTCGGACAGCGTGCCGATCTGGTTCACCTTCACCAGGAGCGAGTTCGCCACGCCCCGGTCGATGCCCTGCTGCAGGCGCTTCGGGTTGGTGACGAACAGGTCGTCGCCGACGAGCTGCACCTGGGAGCCGATGGCATCCGTCAGCTTCTTCCAGCCGTCCCAGTCGTCCTCGGCGAGGGCGTCCTCGATCGTGACGATGGGGAAGTTGGCGACGAGATCGGCGAAGTAGTCGACGAGCGTGTCGACGCTCCACTCCTTGCCCTCGACGGTGTACACGCCGTCCTTGTAGAACTCGGTGGCGGCGACGTCGAGGCCGACGGCGATGTCCGTGCCGGGGGTGAAGCCGGCCTTCTCGATCGCGCGGATGAGGAAGTCGAGGCCCTCGCGGTTGCTGGGCAGGTCGGGGGCGAAGCCGCCCTCGTCGCCGAGGCCCGTGTTGTATCCGGCGGACTTCAGCTCGCCCTTCAGCACGTGGTAGACCTCGGTGCCCCAGCGGAGGGACTCGCCGTAGGTCTCGGCGCCGATGGGGGCGAGGAAGAACTCCTGGAAGTCGATGCCGTTGTCGGCGTGCTCGCCACCGTTGATGACGTTGAACAGCGGGACGGGCAGCAGGTGCGCGTTCGGGCCGCCGAGGTAGCGGAACAGCGGCAGGTCGGCGCTGTCGGCGGCGGCCTTGGCGACGGCGAGCGAGACGCCGAGGATGGCGTTGGCGCCGGTGCGCGACTTGTTGTCGGTGCCGTCGGTCTCGATGAGGATCTCGTCGATGATGCGCTGCTCGCTGGCCTCGACGCCCTCGATGGCGGGGCCGAGTTCGTCGACGACCGCGGCGACGGCTTTGAGCACGCCCTTGCCGCTGTAGCGGCTCTTGTCGCCGTCGCGCAGCTCGTAGGCCTCGAACGCGCCGGTGGACGCGCCGGAGGGGACGGCGGCGCGCTGGACGATTCCGTCGTCGAGGAGCACCTCCACCTCGACGGTCGGGTTACCGCGCGAATCCAGGATCTCGCGCGCGTTGACAGCCTCGATAAGTGCCACGAAGGACTCCTCGTTGGTTCTTGAGTGGAAGAGGGCGGAGCGTCGTCGGTCCGTCGTCGAGTCTAGTGACCCGCCGCGTCGGACGTGGGGACGGATGCCGTGGCCTCCACCACGATGGCCAGGGCGATGCCGTCCCATCCCTTCCGGTCGAGGGTCTGCAGAGCCGTGGCGTCGAAACGCGGGTCCTCGCCCAGCATCTCGATGCCCCGGCGCGCGCCGCGCACCTTCGCATCCGCGGTGGCGGCGTCGACGACCTCTCCCCCGCGCACGACGTTGTCCAGCACGACGACCGTGCCGGGTCTGCCCAGCCGCGCGGCCCAATCGAGGTAGACCGTGTTGGATTCCTTGTCGGCATCCACGAAGACCAGGTCGAACGGCTCGCCGCCCTCGAGACCCGGGAGCACCTCGGTGCCGCGACCGCGCAGGATGTCGACCCGTGCCGAGACCCCGGCGCGCTCCAGGTTCGACCGGGCGATCGCGGCGTTGGCGGGTTCGGCCTCGATCGTGACCACCCGCCCGTCGGCGGGGACGGCGCGGGCGAGCCAGATCGTGGAGTACCCGCCCAGCGTGCCGATCTCGAGCACGCGTCGGGCGCCGGCGATCCGCACGAGCAGGTGCAGGAACTTGGCGTTGACCGGGGCGACCTCGATCGCGGGCAGGCCGGCGGCGTGCTGCGCGGCGAGCGCGGCGTCACCGTCGGGATCGGGTCCGACGAGGGTGTCGGTCAGGAACGCGTCGACGTCATCGTGGGTGGGCACCCCTCCAGAGTGGCGAGCGCGCGGCCGCCGGTCAACGCTCTGCGCGCAGGTGCGCCCGAGGTCCGGTCGTCGTCCTCCCGCTGTCCGGTACCGCCTCCAGCGCCGCGAGCACAGCGGGCAGCAGCGCTTCGGCCGTGCGGCGGTACCCCAGCGCGCTGGGGTGGAAGCGGTCGACGCTGAACATCTCGTCGGGGCGCTCGGCGAACACCGGTCCCACGGCCCTCGCGAGGGCGACGACACGACCGCCGGCGCGATGGACGGCGCCGGCCTGAGCAGCGGCCAGCTGCCGCGACGAGCGGGCGGCGAGCGCGCGCAGGGGCTGCGGGATCGCGCGGAGCGTGCCGAGGTCGGGGCAGGTGCCCACCACGACCGGGACGCCCCGCCCCCGCATAGCCGCCACGATCTGCTCGAGCTGCTCGGCCGAGCGTGCCACCGGGATGCGATGGGTCACGTCGTTGCCGCCCACCACGATGACGGCGACGTCGGGGCGGTACTCCGCCGGAAGCGCCGACACCTGCCGCTCCAGCGCCGAGGTCTCGGAGCCGACGATCGCGGCGGTACGCAGCCGCACGGGCCGCTCCTCGGCCCGGGCGATGCCCTTGGCCAGCCGAGCGCCGAGGGTGTCACGGCGGTGTGCGGCGCCCAGGCCCGCGGCGATCGAGTCGCCGAGCAGCAGCAGCTCCACCGGGCGGCCGGGATGCTTCTTCCGACGCCACACGCGGTCGGCGTCCAGCGCCTGTTCGCCGAGCGGTTTGCCGATGCGCCTGCGCGCGATCGCCGCCTGCCGGGTGATCAGGGTGCGCACTCCCACGGCGCCGGCGCCGGCGAGCGCGACCACCGAGGCGGCGGTCAGGGTCACGGGTCGACGCGTGCGCATCCTCCGATGACACCCGCCCGCGGTGAACGACCGGTGGCCGCGGCGTGACGGCGCGGCGACGCCGGGCTCCCGGCATCCTGAGTTCCGACCCGGTGGATGCCGGACCCGCTCACGCGAGCGGTTTCAGCTCCAGGGTCTCGGCGGTGGTGTCGGCGCCCACCGTCGCGAACGAGGTGTAGCCGTCCGCGGCCGACCGTTCGAGCAGGGCCTTCATGTTCTTGGCGCGCTGCTCCACGCGCACGCGTGCGCCGCCGGCCACCAGGTGCGCCTTGAGCGACAGCAGCGGCGCCAGCGCGACATCGCGGTCGTGGACGAGCACGACGGAGCGCTCCCCCTTGGGAGCCGCGTCCGGCAGCAGATCCACGATGCGCTCGAAGCCGATCGAGAACCCCACCGCCGGCGCCTGTTGTCCGAGGAAGCGTCCGATCATGCCGTCGTAGCGACCGCCGCCGCCCAGCGAGTAGTCGACGCTCGGGTGGGCGAGCTCGAAGATGGTGCCGGTGTAGTACCCCATGCCGCGCACGAGGAAAGGGTCGAAGACCAGCGGCGCCTCGTCTCCGCGCGCGGCGGCGACGGTCTCACCGAGCGCGACGAGGTGGGCCACCACGTCGTCCGGGATGCCGTCCGGCAGCGCCGCGCGGATTCCGGCGTCGTCGAACGACGGCGTCGTCGCCGGCCGATCGACGAAGGCGGCGAAGGCGTCGACCGCGGCGGCGCTGACGCCGCGGTCGCGCAGTTCGGCGACGACTCCGGCGGGGCCGATCTTGTCGAGCTTGTCGATCGTGATGAGCACTCCCGCGCGCTCGTCGGCGGCGAACCCGAACACCTCGAGCATGGCGTCGAGGGCGCGGCGGTCGTTGACGCGGATGACTCCGCCGGTGAGTCCGAGGGCGTCGAGCACGTCGAGGCTGGCCACCATCAGCTCGGCTTCGGCGCGCGAGGTGGCGTCGCCGATGATGTCGATGTCGCACTGCACGAACTGGCGGTAGCGGCCCTTCTGCGGACGCTCCGCCCGCCAGACGGGGGCGATCTGGATCGCGCGGAACACCGCGGGCAGCTGCGACCGGTGGGTGGCGTAGAAGCGCGCGAGCGGCACGGTGAGGTCGTAGCGCAGACCCAGGTCGGCGAGGTCGGCGGGATCGTCGGCCGCGGCGCGGATGCCCTCGGCATCCATCCCCCGCTTCAGGATGCTGAACGAGAGCTTCTCGTTGTCGCCGCCGAGGCCGGCGTGCAGGCGGTCGTAGTCCTCCATGACGGGCGTCTCGATCTCGTCGAAGCCGTGCGCGCGGTAGCGCTCGCGGATGACGGCGAGCACGCGCTCGCGACGTGATTTGTCAGCGGGGAGGAAGTCGCGCATGCCGCGCGGCGGGTTCACAGATGCCACCCGCCCATTGTTCCAGGCTCCTGCGGCGTCCACCGTCACTCGCGCGCGGTCCCGGGACCCGCCTCCGCCGCCTGCACCTCGGTACGCAGGGACCGCAGGCGCTCGCGCAGCGCGCGCTCGGCATCCCACCCCCGCGTGCGGGCGAACTGCACGAGGGTGAGCAGCGCGTCGCCCAGCTCGGCCTCGGTCTCGGGATCGGCCAGGTGATGCGTCGGTGCGCCCACCCCGACCTGAGCCGCCTTGCCGACGAGCTTCTGCGCGAGGGCCAGCGAGGGCATGTGCGCGCTCACGCCGTCGAGCACGCTCGTGCGCTCCTTCTTCTCGGCGGCCTTGGCGGCGTTCCAGTGCACCAGGACCTCTTCGGGGGTGGATGCCACGGCCCCGGCGAAGACGTGGGGATGACGCCGCACCATCTTCTCGGTCAGTCCGCGCGCGATGTCGTCGATGTCGAACGGGTCGTCCGTGTCGCCCGCGGCGATCTCGGCGTGGAAGAGCACCTGCCACAGCAGGTCGCCGAGCTCCTCGCGCAGGTCGGCACGAGTGCCGTCCTCGACCGCGTCGATGACCTCGGCGCTCTCCTCGACCAGATAGGGCACGAGGTCGCGGTGGGTGATGCGTTGCGTCCACACGCAGCGCTCACGCACCGCTCTCATCGTCTCGGCGGCTTCCCGCAGGGCGTCGTCGCTCACGGCCTCTCCCTCCGCGGGCCGGGTGGCGCCGCTCGCCATGAGTATCCCCCGCCCGGGCACCGGCGCGGTGGGCCCGTGCCGGAGTCCGCCCTTTCCCGTTCCGCTGCCGGGGCGCGCCCCGCCCGTGTCGCCGCCCGCGCTGCGACCGGTCGTTCGACCGCGGGCGCGAGACCGCAGATTCCGGATGTCGACCCCGAGGCCGCGAATCGCTGCGGTGCGGGCGCCCGGCAGCCGGATGGCTTCCGGTGATCGACCCGTCCGACCGGGTCGGCCCCGCGCGCGTGATCTGCGCGCAACAGGACGCCGATAATCTTGGGCGTGTGCGTGAACTGACCCCGACCGAGGCCATCGACCTGGTGGGCCGCTTCGAAGCCGGCCAGGAGCTGCCCGAACAGATGCGTGCCGACGTCCGTCTGCTCGGCTCGCTGCTGGGCCGTGTGCTGCGAGAGAGCGGCTCGCCCGGACTCTACGACGACGTCGAGCGACTGCGGACGGCGACCATCCAGGCCTACACCGATGAGACGTCCGAGGCGTTCGAACGGGCCGCGGCCATCGCCGACGGGTTCTCCATCGCCCGCGCCGATGAGGTGGCCCGGGCCTTCACGGCCTACTTCCACCTGGTCAACCTCGTCGAGGAGCACCAGCGCGTGCGGGTCCTCCGCGAACGCGGCGACCGTCCTTCGCGCAGCGGGACCCCCGACACCATCGCGGCCGCGTACGAACGACTGTCCAGCGAGGTGGGCGAAGAGACCGCCCTCGCCCGCCTGCAGGCCCTGCGCTTCCACCCGGTGTTCACCGCCCACCCGACCGAGGCGCGCCGTCGGGCGATCTCCACCAGCATCCGTCGTCTGTCCGAGCTGCTCGCCGAACACGACGACGCGGCTGGGAACGACACGAACGAGCGCCGCGCCGAGCGCCGCATGCTCGAAGAGATCGACACGCTGTGGCGCACCGCCCCGCTGCGTCGCGAGAAGCCGTCGCCCGTCGACGAGGTCCGCTCGGTCATGGCCGTGTTCGACGAGACGCTCTACACGGCGGTGCCGCGCGTGTACCGCCGGATCGACGACGTGCTCCAGGGCGAGAACGCCGGGGCCCGCGCTCCGATCGTGAAGCCCTTCGTCCGCGTCGGCTCCTGGGTCGGCGGCGATCGCGACGGCAACCCCTTCGTCACGGCATCCGTCACCCGCAAGGCGGCCGCGATCGCGAGCGAGCACGTGCTCCTGGGTCTGGAACGCACCACGCAGCGCGTGGGCCGCGGTCTGACCCTCGATGCCGAGACGACCCCGCCCAGCGACGCCCTGCTCGCGCTGTGGCACCGTCTGCGAGCGGCCGACGAGGACGCCGCCGCCGAGATCGCCGAGCGCTCGCCCGACGAGCCCCACCGCCGCATCCTGCTGCTGCTCGCGCGCAAGATCGCCGCGACCCGCACGCGCGATGCCGATCTGGCCTACCGCGACCCCGAGCACCTGCTGGCCGACCTGCGGACGGTGCAGGCCTCGCTGGTGGGCGGCGGCGCCGCCCGTCAGGCCTACGGCGCCCTGCAGCGTCTGGTGTGGCAGGTCGAGACGTACGGCTTCCACCTGACCGAGCTCGAGGTGCGCCAGCACTCCGCCGTCCACCGCACGGTGCTCGACGAGCTCCGATCCGGGGGTGCGCGCAGCGAGCTGGCCGAGGAGGTGCTCGAGGTCTTCCGCTCCATTGCCTTCGTGCAGGAGCGCTTCGGCCCGCGCGCCGCGGGACGCTACATCGTGTCGTTCACGCAGTCCGCGGACGACCTGGCGAACGTCCACGAGCTCGCGTCCTTCGCGATGGGTCCGGGCGAAGCACCCCCGATCCTCGACGTCATCCCGCTGTTCGAGACGTTCGCCGACCTGCAGGCCGCTCCCGGAATTCTGGCCGAGATCGTGTCGCACCCCGCCTTCGCCGATCGATTGGATGCCACGGGCCGCCGCCTCGAGGTGATGCTCGGCTACTCGGACTCCTCGAAGGACGTCGGTCCCGTCGCCGCGAATCTCGCGCTGTACGAGGCGCAGGCCGAGATCGCGACGTGGGCCGAGGCCGAGAAGATCGAGCTCACCCTCTTCCACGGTCGCGGGGGCGCCCTCGGCCGCGGGGGCGGACCCGCCAACTCGGCGATCCTGGCGCAGCCCCCGCACTCGGTGGACGGGCGCTTCAAACTGACCGAACAGGGCGAAGTCATCTTCGCGCGCTACGGCGATCCCGACATCGCCATGCGCCACATCGATCAGGTCGCGGCGGCGGTGCTGACGGCATCCTCGCCCTCGATCGAGCGCCGCAACCGCGGTGCGGCCGACGCGTTCGCCGACGTCGCCGCGACCATGGACCTCGCCTCGCGCGAGCGCTTCTTCGCCCTGGTCAAGGCGCCCGGATTCGCGCCCTGGTTCGCCACCGTCACCCCGATGGAGGAGCTGGGGCACCTCGCCCTCGGCTCACGCCCGGCGCGACGCGGGCTCTCGGTCGAGTCGCTCGAAGACCTGCGCGCCATCCCGTGGGTGTTCTCGTGGACGCAGGCGCGCATCAACCTGGCCGGCTGGTTCGGTCTCGGAACCGCTCTGGATGCCGTCGCCGACGAGCAGCGCCTGCGCGACGCCTACGAGCAGTGGCCGCTGTTCCGCACGATGATCGACAACGTCGCGATGAGCCTCGCCAAAGCCGACGAGCGCATCGCGCGGCGCTATCTCGCGCTGGGCGACCGCGACGACCTCGCGCAGCTCGTGATGGACGAGATGATCCTCACGCGCTCGTGGGTCGAACGCATCACCGGCGGTGACCTGCTCGGCAACAAGCCGGTGCTGCAACGGGCGGTGAAGATGCGCAGTCCGTATGTCGACGCGCTGTCGCTCCTGCAGCTGCGGGCCCTGCGCGCCCTGCGCGACGCGCACGGCGCGGATCCGACTCCGGATGCCGAGCACCAGCGCCTGCTGCTGCTGTCGGTGAGCGGCGTCGCGGCCGGGCTGCAGAACACCGGGTGAACGTTCGCCGCGATCGCGATGCGTCGGTTCCTTCTCCGGGACCGGCGCATCGCCGTGTCCGGCTGCCGGACGGAGGACGACGCTCTCAGTCGACGGGGACGTCCTGGGCGTGCCGGGCGAGGCTGCGCCCGTAACGCTCGGTCAACTGCACCATCAGATCGGGCGTCTGGCGGTCCAGACCGAACACGTAACCCGGGAAGTCGAGTTCTTTCTGCGCCGCCCAGATCTCTTCGTGCCGGTCCGGCGGCAGGATGAGCAGGGGGTCTCCGACGGCGACCCACGAGATCGGCACCACGGTGTCGGGCGGCAGGGTCGTTCGCACGTGGACGACCGCGTTGATGCGGACTTCGCTGCGATCACCGAGCTGCGCTCCGTTGAAGACACGCGTCCCCGTCGCGAGGAAGACCTCCTCACCGACGTCGGCGCCGGCGACGCTGGCCATCGGGCCGATGAGAGTGTGCGCGCCGATGTGAACGGCATGGGTCGAGCTCGCCCTGATCAGCGCGTTCTCCATCACGATCGTGTTCTCGCCCAGCACGATCGGAGTTCCCTCCGCCGTGAGCACCGCACCGTGGAGAACCTGGCATCCGGCGGCGATGGTCACGTTCCCGCTGATGACCGCCGTGGGGGCGACGACCGCGTCGGGGTGGATGCGGGGTTCGAAGCCCAAATGGGAGAAGAGCATGGCGTGTCCTTCCGGTGGGTGGGGACAGCGTAGCCCTGCGGGTCGTCGGCCGGCGAGCCTCGTCCGCCGGGTGTGGCGAAGCGCCGGCGCACACCCACCCGGTGTGAGGCACGGGGTGGGTGTGCCGGCGCGTGACCGTGTCCGGGACGTGACACGCCCCGGTACATGCGAAATGGCCACCCAGCGTTGGGTGGCCATTTCGTGTGAAAAGAAGTCCGGCGGTGTCCTACTCTCCCACAGGGTCCCCCCTGCAGTACCAT
>NZ_JBIVFV010000005.1:0-99182 GCF_044748345.1 Microbacterium sp. NPDC090007
GGGTATGGGGGGCCTTCCGGCGCGGGTTCGGGGCCCCCGGCGGGGCCCCCCCCCCCCCCCCCGGGGCCCCCCCCCCGGGGGGGGGGGGGGGGCCCGCCCCCCCCCCCCCCCCCCCCCCCCCGCCACGGCGTGGTCTGAGGTCGGGTTCAGGATGCCGACACCCCCGCGCCCACGATGGCCGCGGCGACGAACCATGCGGCCGCCATCATCACGATCGTCACCAGGGGGACCCAGAAGGCCAGCCGGTGGCGCACCAGGCGGACGATCGTGACGACGAGCCCCAGCACCAACACCACCCAGGGCGAGATGACCGCGGCCCAGAACCCCAGGTTCATGAGGGCGATATCGCACCGGTCGGCGCCGCACGCGTCGGAGGCGAACGCCAGCAGCACGCCCGCGTACGATGCCCCCAGCGCCAGCAGGGGCAGCAGGACGAGCAGGACGATCGTCAGCGCCACATCCCACGGGCGCGCCGCTCGCGCGCGCGGCTCGGGCCGCAGGGTCCGGAACGACTGCGGCGGCAGCGGGAACGACTCCGGGGACGGGGACGAGGTCACATCCCCATCGTAGGTTCGCGCCCGGTCTCGGGCGGGTCGCGCACGTAGACTGGTCGATCGTGAGCGAACGCGTCCTGGTCAACCAGCTGAAATCCCTTCCCGCCGGCCCCGTCGAGGTGTCGGGATGGGTCGAAACCGTCCGTGATCAGAAGAAGGTGCAGTTCGTCGTCCTGCGCGACGAGACCGGCGCCGTACAGCTGGTGAACCCGGCGACGCGTCCGTCCGAAGAGACGGAGCACGATGTCGACGCCCTCGCGCTGACCGAGACGATCGGCGCCCTGGCCACCGGGACGTTCCTCACGGTCCGCGGAGAGCTCAAGCACGACGAGCGCGTCAAGCTCGGCGGCGTCGAGATCAAGGTCGGCGAGCTCGCGGTCGCCGCCGCGGCCAACCCCGAGACCCCCATCGCCGCCGACAGCAGCCCCGACAAGCGCATGGACTGGCGCTTCCTCGACCTGCGTCAGCGCCGCAACAACCTCATCTTCCGCGTGCAGACCACGCTCGAGCACGCGATGCGCACGTACTGGATCGACCGCGACTACATCGAGATCCACTCCCCCAAGCTCATGGCGTCCCCCTCGGAATCCAATGCCGAGCTGTTCGAGGTGCCCTACTTCGAGGACAAGACGGCCTACCTCGCGCAGAGCCCGCAGTTCTTCAAGCAGATGGCCCAGGTCGCCGGCTTCGGCAAGATCTTCGAGATCGCCCCCGCCTTCCGCGCCGACCCCTCGTTCACCAGCCGCCACGCGACCGAGTTCACCTCGATCGACGCCGAGATCAGCTGGATCGACTCGCACGAGGACGTCGCCCGCATGCAGGAGGAGCTGCTGCACTCGGCGTTCCAGGCCGTCGCCGACAAGCACGGCGCCGAGATCCACGAGCTGTTCGGTGTCGAGGTGCAGGTGCCGTCGCTGCCGTTCCCCCGCATCCCGCTCGCCGAGGCGCGCGAGATCGTCGCGGCCCGCGGGTACGACATCCCGCGCACCGACGGCGACCTCGACCCCGAGGGCGAGCGTCAGATCGCCGCGCACGTGGCCGAGACCTTCGGACACCAGTTCGTCTTCATCACGGACTACCACCCCGAGATCCGCGCTTTCTATCACATGCGTGACGAAGAGACCGGGCTCACCAAGTCGTACGACCTGCTCTTCAACGGCGTCGAGATCACCACGGGCGCTCAGCGCGAGCACCGCGTCGACGTGCTCGTCGAGCAGGCGAAAGAGAAGGGTCTCGACCCCGAGCACCTCGACTTCTACCTCGACTTCTTCCGCTTCGGCGCCCCGCCGCATGGCGGTTTCGGCATGGGTCTGGCCCGCGTGCTCATGCTCATGCTCGGCGAGTCGTCGATCCGTGAGGTCACCTACCTCTTCCGCGGACCGACGCGCCTGGCGCCGTAAGGCACGGCGGAGATTCGAACGCGCGACGCCCGGGGTTCACCCCCCGGGCGTTCGCATGTCATCCGCGGCATCTACCGTGGGCGCATGGTCGCCATCGTCCCCGCGGATCCGTTATCGTCCGCGGGCGCACGCCACCCCGCAGGATGGACGATCTCGTTGCGCGGGGTCAGCCGCGAGCGCGCCGGTACACCGATCCTGCGCGACATCGACCTGGAGGTCGAGCCGGGACGCATCATGGCGCTCGTGGGACCGTCCGGGTGCGGAGCCTCGACGCTGCTGAGGCTGGTGACGGGAGCGGAGCGCCCCGACGCCGGCACGGTCGTGATCGAGGGACGCGAGGGGCCAGCCGCGCCGCGTGTCGCCGAGGTGCGTGACCGCGCCGCCGTCGCCCGGTTCGGCCGCGCACGCGGAGCCGTCGTGGCCGCCTCGCGTCAGGCCGGCGTCGCTGATTTCGAGGAGGAGACCGACCGACTGTGCACCCTCGTGGGGCTGGGCGCAGCTGACCGGAGCGTTCATCGGCTGTCGCACGGCGACCGTCAGCGATGGGCGCTCGCCCGGGTGCTGGCGACGCGGCCCCGCGCCGTCGTCCTCGACGACGCCCTCGCCGCGCTGCACACCACGGCCCGCGCGCGGACGCGCGACGCCGTCGTCCGCGAACTGCGCTCGCGCGGGGTCACGACGCTGTGGGCCACGCGCGATACCGCCGAGGCAGCGGCCGTCGCCGATGAGCTCGTCGTCATGGACGCCGGCCGCATCGTCGCCGCCGGCTGCCCCGACGAGGTCTACGCGCGCGTCTCGGACGCCGCGGTCGCGGAAGTCCTGGGACCGGTCAGCACCGTGCCCGGCATCGTGGAGGGCCTGGTCGTCGAGGTGTGGGGCACGCAGCTCCCCCTGGCCGAACCCGCACACGACGGACACTGCGAGGTCGTCGTCCGCCCTGAGCAGGTCGTGCTGGCGGGGCCGGACGCCCCCGGCGCCGATGCCGTGGTGGAGCAATCCACCTTCCTCGGCCACGCGCGCCGGACGACCGTCCTCACCGCCGACGGCAGCCGCGTCGTGGTGGAGCACCCCGTCGAGATCCGCCTGGATGAACGTGCGACCGTCCGCATCGCGCTCGCGCCCGTCGCCGTGACGGTCCGCCCGATCAGCTGAGCGGACCGGCGGCGGCTCAGAACGGGTAGTCGACGCAGGATCGCTCCGAGACGGCGGTGCGTACGAACGCCGCGACCTCCTGGTGAGCCGGGTGCACCTGGTAGCGCTCGAGGGCGTCCACGTCGGCGAACTCGCTGACGAGGGCGACGTCCCAGTTGGACGAGGGGTTCGCGACGTTGCGACCCACCTCGATGTGCTGAATCTCTTCGATCACGTCTTTCAGCGCCGTCAGGCGCTCGGCGATCTGCTCGGCGTGCAGTGCACGCGTGTCGGCGTCGTCCGCCGCGAGCTTCCAGAGGACGATGTGGCGGATGCTCACGAGGGGACTCCTTCTTGATCTGCCGCGAGGAGCGCGGCACGCAGGCGGTCGGCCGAGACGCGCCAGTGCGCGTGCAGCTCGCCGTCGATGAGCACGACCGGGATCTTCTCCCACCACCGGGCGTACAGCTCCGCGTCCTCGGCGATCGAGGCCTGTTCGATGTCGACCCGGGCGGCCACGGGGGCGGGCAGTTCGGCGACGACCGACTCGACGATCTGCTCGGCCACGTCGCACAGATGGCATCCGGGCTTGCCGATCAGCGTGAGGGTGGTCACGCTGTCCATCCTAGGAGGACCGCGCGGGGTCAGGACTCGACGTCGTACCCCGCGGCGATCCAGTCGCCCGTTCCACCCTCGACGTTCGTGGCGTCGTGTCCGCGCGCGGTGAGGGCCTCGACGACGCGCGCCGAGCGGCCACCGGCATGGCAGATCACGTCGAACGGCTCACCCGGCAGCTCGTCCAGGTGCTCGCCCAACGTCGACATCGGGAGATTGACCGCACCGGGGACGTGACCCGCGGCGAACTCGTGCTCCTCGCGCACGTCGATGAGAGGGCGTTCGCGCCCCGCGTGCAGGTCGTGGACCGAGATGGACTGCATGCTTACCTCCGGGAGAACGGATGAACGAGCGCGTTCGCGCGTCGCGGGCGCATACACGAAGCGCCCGTCGCGTGGGACAGGCGCTCGGTGTGGTGGCCGCTTACTTCTTGTTGCGGCGCTGGTGACGAGTCTTGCGAAGCAGCTTGCGGTGCTTCTTCTTCGCCATGCGCTTACGGCGCTTCTTGATGACAGAACCCACGGAAAACCTCACTAAGTCGGGGTCTGGGTGCCGATGTCGGCCCCCGGGAACAGCAGGCGTTGGAAAAAAGCCTCGGATCAGTCTAGCCGACGTCGGACACCGGTCGTTGCACAGCTTCGACCACGGCCGATTCCGGCACGCGATAGCTGCGCCCGAAGCGCACGGCGGGAAGCTCCCCCGAGTGCACGAGCCGGTAGACCGTCATCTTCGACACCCGCATCAGCTCGGCGACCTCGGCGACCGTCAGAAACCGCACATCCGGCAGCTCGGCCATCGCGTCACCCTTCGTCCCGGGTGCATTCACCCACTGATGCTGAGCACACTCTAGGGTCTGCGCGCGACGACTGTAAACCTGTGGGCCTGCTGTGACGCATGTGCACTACCGCTGCCGCGTCCGCGGCCTTCCCCGCCGTCAGCGTCCGGGGAACTTGCGCAGCGCCGTCGAGAACGAGTGCTTGACCGAGGCCGCCGCACGCCCCACCACTTCGGCGGCGTGCGCCGCGGACTCCGGCAGGGCGGGCTCGGCGTCCTCGTCCATCGAGAAGAACGGCACCAGCCAGTCGTCCACTTCGTCGAGGGGGGCGACGGCGAGACTGTAGTAGCGGTGCTGCCCCTCTTCGCGCACCGAGACCAGTTCGGCTTCTCGCAGCACCTTCAGATGCTTGGACACCGTCGGTTGACTCACCCCAAGTGCCGCGACGATCTGCGAGACGCTCGTTCCCCGCTCGCCTCCGGTCGCGCGGTCGAGCAGGAGCTGAAGGATGTCGCGACGCGTGCCGTCAGCGATCACGTCGAAGATGTCCGCCATGGCATCAGATTAGCGGCGCCCCGGCCCGAGTACCATGATTCGGGTTCGGGCAGCGAAGGGAGCGGCGCATGGCGGCGACGCCGAACGAGGCTCGACGACGCGTGCGGCCGCTGCGCATCGCCTACGAGGCATGGGATCGACTGCGCAATCTCACCACGGCATCCCCCGCTCGATTCGCGGTCCTGGTGTTCGCGACCCTCATCGCCCTGTTCACCGCGCTGTTCTCCCTGCCCGCGGCGTCGGCCACCGGGGAGCGCGTCCCCTTCGCCGACGCCCTCTTCACCGCGGTCTCGACGATCTGCGTGACGGGCCTTGCGACGGTCAACATGTACTCCGACTGGTCGCCGCTGGGACGAGTCATCACCTACATCGGCGTCAACGTCGGCGCCCTCGGGGTGCTGACCCTCGCGTCGATCCTGGGGCTGATCATCTCCAAGCGCCTCGGCTTGCGCGCCAAGCTCATCGCTGCCGGCGACAGCAACCCTCTGCGCGCGCACGGGGGGCCGGTCAACGAGGGCCAGACCGTTCGGCTGGGCGAGGTCGGTCAGCTGCTGCGCACCGTGGCGCTGTCGACCCTCGTGATCGAGGCCGTGCTGACGGTGCTCATCTACCCGTCGCTCATCATCGGGGGCATCGACCCGCTCGTCGCGCTGTGGGAGGCGCCGTACTACGCGGCGATGGCCTTCACCAACACCGGGTTCGTCCCCAACGCCGACGGACTGACACCGTTCGCCCAGGACTACTTCCTTCTGACGGTGCTGATGGCGGGGGTGTTCCTCGGCTCGATCGGCTTCCCGGTGATCTTCACGCTCTGGCGTCACTACTGGCGGTTCCGGCTGTGGTCGCTGCACGCGAAGCTGACCATCATCACGACCGTCGTGCTGTTCATCGCGGGAGCCGGCGTCATTCTGCTCCTGGAATACGACAACCCGCTGACCTTCGGGAGCATGGACGCGTGGGACACGACCTTTCAGGCGTTCTTCCTCTCAGCGATGACACGGTCCGGCGGGTTCAGTGTCGTCAACGTCGGCGATCTCAACGGCGCGACGCTCATCGTGGGGTCGATGCTCATGTTCGTCGGCGGGGGATCGGCATCCACCGCGGGCGGCATCAAGGTGACGACCCTCGCCGTCCTCGCCCTCGCGGTGTTCTCGGAGGCGAAGGGGCGCCCGTCGGTCCAGGCGTTCGGGCGGCGGATCCCCAGCGACGTGCAGCGCGTCGCGCTGTCGGTGGTGGCATGGGGTGCGACCATCGTCGCCCTGTCGACGGTCACGATCAGCCGCATCACCGACGCCCCCATCGAGTACGTGCTCTTCGACGTCGTCTCGGGGTTCGCCACGGTGGGGCTGTCGACCGGTCTCACCGCGGAGCTCCCCGACCCGGCGGTCTACGTCATGGCGGCCACGATGTTCATGGGTCGCATTGGTACAGTGACTCTCGCCGCGGCCGTGGCTGCCTCGTCCCGGTCGCAGCTGTACGCGCTCCCCGTGGAAAGGCCCATCGTTGGTTGAACGCATCCGCAGTGACGCGCCCGTCCTGGTGATCGGACTCGGTCGCTTCGGCGCGGCGTGCGCCGGAGAGCTCGACCGTCTGGATCGCGAGGTCCTCGCCGTCGACGGCAATCTCGAGCTCGTGCAGAAGTGGTCGGAACGCGTCACGCACGCCGTCCAGGCCGACGCCCGCAACATCGACGCCCTGCGTCAGATCGGCGCGCAGGACTTCCAGGTCGCCGTCGTGGCCGTGGGCTCGCTCATCGAGGCCTCGGTGCTCATCACCGCGAACCTGGTCGACCTGAAGGTCCCCCAGATCTGGGCGAAGGCCGTGTCGCAGTCGCACGGCAAGATCCTCGCCCGCGTCGGGGCCAACCACGTCATCTACCCCGAGGCCGAGGCCGGCGAGCGGGTCGCGCACCTGGTCAGCGGTCGGATGCTGGACTTCATCCGCTTCGACGACGATTTCGTGCTGGCCAAGATGTACCCGCCCAAGCTCGTGCGCGGCGTCGGCCTGAACGAGTCGGGCGTGCGCAGCAGGTACAACGTCACCGTGGTCGGGGTGAAGAGCCCGGGGCGCCCGTTCCGCTACGCCGAGGCGAACACCGTCGTCACCAACCACGACCTCATCATCGTGTCGGGGACCAACAGCGACATCGAGCGCTTCGCCGCCCTCGACCGCTGACCGCTCAAGCGTCGACGTCGAGCACGACCTCGACCTCGTCGTCGACCGCGAGATCCTCGGCATCCTGCAAGGCCTTCTTCACCGGCACGACGTACCCGCCGTCCTTGGGCCAGAGCGAGGTGGTCACGGTCGTCGACCCGATCGTCACGGATGCCGGGATCATCCCCCACCCGTAGGTCACCACGGGCGCGATCTCGGCGATCATCGCGGCCTCGGCGGGCGGCACCGTCACGAAGTGGTAGGGCGCGGGCCCGCGCCAGTACCAGATCGGTCCCGAGAAACGCAGCCGCATGTCAGCTCCCGGCGGCCAGATCTTTCGCCCGCGCGAGGGCCGCTTCGGCCCCGGCCGTGAACGTGTCGTCGAGATGCGCGGCCTGCAGCACGGCGACGGCGCGCTCGGTCGTGCCCTTGGGGCTCGTGACGCGACGCCGCAGCTCCGCGGGGTGGACGTCGGCGGAGTCGAGCAGGGTGGTGGCGCCGATGAAGGTCTGCTGCGCCATCAGACGCGCCTGGTCGTCGTCGAAACCCATCCGCACGGCCGCCTTCGTGAACTCCTCGATGAGCAGGAAGACGTACGCCGGGCCCGACCCCGAGATCGTCGACAGCGCGTCGATCTGCGACTCGGGGACCTCGAGCACGGCCCCGACCGTCTCGAACAGCGCGCGCACCACCGCCACGTCGTCGGCCGAGGCCGACGTGCCGGCCGCGAGACCCGTGACGCCCTTGCCCACCAGCGACGGGGTGTTCGGCATCGAGCGCAGCACCGCGACGTCGTCGCCGAGGTGCCGGGCGAAGGTCGCGAGGGTGACACCCGCGGCCAGGCTCACCACGATGGCGCCCGGACGCAGGTGCGGGGCGATCTCGTCCAGCAGGTCGGGGACCATGGCGGGCTTGACCCCGACCAGCACGATGTCCGACGCGGCGACGGCGTCGATGTTGCCGGCCGGGTGCGCCTCGAGGGCGACGCTGGTGACCCCGTCGAGCTCGGCGAGCTCGGCCGCCTTCGCGATCGAGCGGTTGGTCGCCACGACTCCGCCGTCGGTCAGGCCCGCAGCGACCAGACCGCGCAGGACGGCTCCCCCCATCGAGCCCGCTCCGAGGATCGCGATCGGGGGCAGGGAGGTCGTGGCATCCGTCATGCGTCCAGTCTATGAAGGCGGGTCTCGCGGCGCGGGGCAATCCCGCATGCGGTGCACAGGGGTGCGCGTTAGAGTCGGAAACCGGTGTACCGGGGCACCGGCGAGCGACACGGAGGACCCCTCATGACTCTCTTCGACGGCATCAGCGCGCGCTTGGTCGAGACCGACCGACTCGGCGTGAACATCCTGGAGCGCGTGGGCGACGATCCCGCCACGACGCCCGACCACACGGTGGTCTTCGTGCACGGCAACGTCTCGTCCTCGCTGTTCTGGCAGGAGATCATGCAGGACCTGCCGAGCGACCTGCGCGTCATCGCCGTCGATCTGCGCGGCTTCGGGCGCACCGAGCACAGCCCCATCGACGCCACCCGGGGCGTCCGCGACTTCAGCGACGACCTGTACGCGACCCTGCAGGCGCTCGAGATCCCCGAGGCGCACCTGGTCGGCTGGTCGATGGGCGGCGGCGTCGTGATGCAGTACGCCCTGGACCACCCGGTGCGCTCGCTCACGCTGCAGGCGCCGGTCTCGCCCTACGGTTTCGGCGGGACACGCCGCGACGGCTCGCGCCTGACCGACGATGACGCCGGCACCGGAGCGGGGGCGGCGAACGCCGACTTCGTCCAGCGCCTGATCGATCACGACGCCTCCGCCGATGCACCCACCTCACCCCGGTCGGTGTTCCGCTCCGGTTACGTGGCGGCGGGCTACGAGAGCGCGCACGAGGACGTGTGGGTCGAATCGATGCTCACCACCTCGACCGCCGGAGGGAACTACCCCGGGGACTCCGTGGTCACCGAGACGTGGCCCGGGTTCGCCCCGGGGACCACCGGGGTGCTCAACACGATGGCGCCGAAACACTTCGACCTCTCGGGCATCGTCGACCTCGACGTCAAGCCGCCGATCCTGTGGATCCACGGCACCGCCGACGCCATCGTCTCGGACGCCTCGTTCTACGATCTCAACCACCTCGGCGCCCTCGGCGTAATCCCCGGCTGGCCCGGCGCCGACGCCGCGCCCGCGCAGCCGATGGTCTCGCAGACCCGCGACGTGCTCGCGGCGTACGCCGAGAAGGGCGGCGAGGTGACCGAGGTCGCCGTCGAGGGCGCGGGACACTCCGTCCACCTCGAACGCCCGGCCGCGTTCCGCCGCGCCCTGCTCGAGCACATCGGATACGTCGGCCGGCCCGCCGACCCCGCGCCGCCCACCGAGGCGATCATCCTTCGTTCCGCCGACTGACGTCCGGCATCCCCTCTCCCCCTCCGGAGGTCCTCGTGGAGTACTGCCTGTTCACCGAGCCCCAGCAGGGCTTCACCTACGACGACCAGCTGGCGTTCGCGCAGTCGGCGGAGCGGCACGGTCTGGACGGTTTCTTCCGCTCCGACCACTACCTGCGCATGGGAGAGGGCGACCCCCGCCCCGGCCCCACCGACGCCTGGACGACACTCGCGGGCCTCGCCCGGGAGACCTCGCGCATCCGCCTCGGCACCCTGGTGTCCTCGGTCACCTACCGCGTCCCCTCGATCCTGGCGATCCAGGTCGCCCAGGTCGACGCGATGTCGGGCGGACGCGCCGAGCTCGGTCTGGGCACCGGATGGTTCGAGCGCGAGCACGCGGCGTACGGAATCCCCTTCCCGGCCAAGCGCTTCGACCTGCTTGAAGAACAGCTCCAGGTCGTGACGGGCCTGTGGCAGACCCCGGATGCCGAGACCTTCACCTTCGCGGGCGCGCACTACCGTCTCGACGACGCGCCGGCGCTGCCCCGGCCCGTCCAGTCGCGCGTCCCGGTGATCGTCGGCGGCGGGGGGCCCAAACGCACCCCGGCGCTGGCCGCGCGGTACGCGACCGAGTTCAACATCGGATTCGTGGCCGAGGACGTCATCGCCGAGAAGTTCGCCGGGGTGCGCGCCGCGTGCGAGGCCATCGGCCGCGACCCCGGGACGCTCAAGCTGTCGGTGGCGCTGCCGACGATCGTGGGACGCGACGACGCCGAGATCTCGCGTCGCGCCGAGGCGATCGGGCGCAGCCGCGCAGAGTTCGACGACGGGGCGAACATCATCGGCACGCCGCAGCAGGTCGCCGACAAGGTCGAGCGCCTGCGGGCGCTGGGCGCGGAGCGCGTCTACTTCCAGCTGATGGACCTGCGCGACGTGGAGCACGCTGATCTCGTCGGCGCCGAGGTGCTCCCCCTGCTCCCGCGCTGACGCTGCGGCGTCGTCGGGTAGTCGACGTTCCCGGACGAGCGCGGCGCTGCCCCCGCTACCGCGCTGACGTTGCGGCGTCGTCGGGTAGTCAACGTTCCCGGACGAGCGCGGCGCTGCCCCCGCTACCGCGCTGACGTTGCGGAGTCGTCGGGTTCTCGACGTTCCCGGAAGAACTCCTGCAGCTGGGCCGTGGCGCGCTCCTCGTCGACCCCGCCGACGACCTCGACACGGTGCGGCAGACGCCTGTCGCGCAGGAGGTCGAACATCGACCCGGCGGCTCCGGCTTTGGCATCCCACGCCCCGAACACCACCCGCGGCACCCGCGCCTGCAGGATGGCCCCCGCGCACATGACGCAGGGTTCGAGCGTGACCACCAGGGTGCACCCGGAGAGGTGCCACGAGCCGAGTCGGGACGCCGCCTGACGCAACGCCACGACCTCGGCGTGCGCGGTCGGGTCGTGGGTGACCTCGCGGAGGTTGCGTCCCTCGCCGATCACCCGCCCGTCCTCATCGATGACGACCGCCCCCACCGGGACGTCGCCGTCGGCCGACGCGGCGTCGGCGAGCGCGAAAGCGCGGCGCATCGCCGCGAGATCGCGTTCGGTCGGGGTCATGGGGCTCCAGAAGAACGAGGCGGAGGCGCACAGGGGAAGCGGCTAGCCTTGAGCCTATGCGTGTCCACGTCGCCGATCACCCGCTCATCACCCACAAGCTCACGGTGCTGCGTGACGTGCAGACGTCGTCGCCGGTGTTCCGCCAGCTCACCGAAGAACTCGTCACCCTGCTCGCCTACGAGGCCACGCGCAACGTCCGCGTCGACCCCATCGAGATCCAGACCCCCGTCACCAAGACCATGGGGGTGAAGATCAGCGAGCCCCGCCCGATCGTCGTGCCCATCCTGCGCGCCGGCCTGGGGATGCTCGAGGGCATGGTCAAGCTCCTGCCCACCGCCGAGGTCGGTTTCCTCGGCATGGTGCGCGACGAGCAGACGTTCGAGCCCACCACCTACGCCGAGCGCCTGCCCGATGATCTCAGCGATCGCCAATGCTTCGTCCTCGACCCGATGCTCGCGACCGGTGGGTCGCTCGGTGCCGCGATCAACTTCCTGTTCGCGCGCGGCGCCCAGGACGTCACCGCGATCTGCCTGCTGGGTGCTCCCGAGGGTGTCGCCGCGATCGAGAAGCAGGTCGAGGGCCACGACGTGACTCTGGTGCTCGGCGCCGTCGACGAGCGGCTGAACGAGAAGGGCTACATCGTGCCCGGTCTCGGCGACGCGGGCGACCGCCTGTACGGCACGGCCTGAGCGACACCGCGCTCGCGACGGACCTCAGCGACGAGACCCGGACGACACCGGGCTCGCGCCGGGCCTGAACGACGCCACGCTCGCGACGGACCTCAGCGACGAGACCCGGACGACACCGGGCTCGCGCCGGGCCTGAGCGACGCCACGCTCGCGACGGACCTCAGCGACGAGACCCGGACGACACCGGGCTCGCGCCGGGCCTGAGCGACGCCACGCTCACGACGGGCCTGCCCGAGGCCGGGTTGGCGGCGCGGCCCGCCCGACGCGGAGCGACCGGCGGTGGTCGGCGTCGCGGGGAGGCGCCGCCGTTCCTCAACCCGTCTGCCCCACCAGCCGCGCGAACCCGCTCAATCGAGCGACTCCCTCGGGCGTCCGCGGGAGGTCATCGAGCAGCGCCGGCGAGTGGATGATGTACGCCGCCTGCATGGCCCGCGAGATCGCCACGTTGAGGCGGTTGCGCAGCAGCAGGAACTCCAGGCCTCGCGGGGCGTCGCGTCCCGACGACGCCGCGAGGGTGAGGATGGCGACCACGGCCTCTTTGCCCTGGAAGCGGTCGACGGTGCCGACCGGAACCTCGGCGAATCCGGCCGCCGCGAGGGCTTCTTCGACCGCGACCTGCTGGGCGTTGTACGGCGTGATGACGATGACGTCCTCCGCGCGGAGTGCGCGCGGCTCGTGGAGGACAGCTTCGTCACCCGCGCCGCCCTCGGCCCCCGTCCACGTGCGCCCGACCAGCCCCGCCACCAGGTGTGCGACCTCCGCCGCCTCTTCGACCGAGAAGGTCGCGTTCCCCGTGTGGCGCACCGGGACGACGTGAACGCCCGGCTCGACGCCGTCGAGGTGGCGGAGTGCCGTCGACGGGTGCGCGGCGAGCCGACCCTCGTAGGACAACCGCGACACCGGCTCGGCCACCGCGGGGTGCATGCGGCGCGTCCGTGCGAGGAAGTAGCCCAACTCGGCGGGCACGACCTCTGCACCGTCGATGATCCACCCCAGCGCCGAGGTGTCGACCGGCTCGGGGTGCGTGCCCTGGCTCACCTGGGGCAGCTGCTGCGGGTCGCCCAGCAGCAGCAGTCGCTGGGCGGCGAGCGACACCGCGATCGTGGAGGCCAGCGAGAACTGCCCGGCCTCGTCGATCACGAGCAGGTCGAGGCTGCCGCGCGGGATGCGCGTCTCGTGGCTGAAATCCCAGGCCGTCCCCCCGACCACGAAGCCGTGGGCCGCGTTCTCGGCGGTGAAGGCCGCGACGCCGTTCTTGGGGAGGACCGTGAAGGCATGCGGTGCGCCGGCGTCTTTGGGGGCTTTGCCGACCCGGGATGCCGGGACCCCCGCGGCGACGACCCGCTCGAGCATGTGCTCGACGGTCGCGTGCGACTGGGCCACGACTCCGATGCGGTAGCCGCGCTCGGCGACGAGCCGCGCGATCACGTGGGAGCCGACGTAGGTCTTGCCCGTGCCCGGAGGACCCTGCACCGCGAGATAGCTGTGGTCGAGGTCGGCCACGCTGCGCGCGATCGCGGCGACCTCGTCGTCTCCGTCGGCCCCGTCGACGGCGGTGACCGGTGCCAGCACGCCCGAGCGGGTACGCGGAGGCACCCGACGCAGGATGTCGGCGGCAGGGCCGGCAGGGAGCGCCGGGAGCGTCGCCAGCACGGCGTCGGCCCAGGCGTCGATCGCCTTCTGCTGGTTACCGGCGCGCGGCGGTGCGGGCGGGGTGAGGGCCAGCGGCAGGTCGTCCCAGGTGACGCCGTCGGCCGCCACCTCTTCGACGATCGCGCCGTCGTCGAGCACCTCGCGGACGGTCGCCCGACGTGCTCCGTGGATCCACCGCGGGCGGACGTCGAGCGGGAACGGCGCGGGCAGGTCGTAGAGGGCGAAGGGCTCGGCATCCACGCTCAGGCGCGTACCGGGGGCGACCTCGCCGCGCACCTCCACCAGGCGTCGCTCGGAACCGCGCCCCGACTCGGCGACGTGCCAGTCGGCGATCACACGGGAGCGAGCCGCGTCGACCACGACCACGTCGCGGGTCTCTTCCCACACCGACACGGGCTCGCGCAGGCGCAGGAAGTGCGTCGCCCAGTAGGTCTTCTCTTCGCGGGGGTAGTAGTCGATCGCGGCGGCGGCGAGGCGCAGGGCCGTCGCGTCGGGCTCGACGGCGTCGGCGGCCCACCGCTGCAGCGCCGTCGCGCGGGGCGAGGGCTCGTAGGCCCGTTCGTCGGGTTCGGCGCTGCGCGCGGGCACCGCCCCGGCCTCGCGAGCCCGGTCGACGAGCCAGTCGCGCAGACGACGGGTCGAGACGCAGTCGTAGCGGTTGTAGTCCGCCAGGTCGTCGAGCACGCGTCGGGCGCCCTCGTGGTCCGCGTCGGCGGCGAGAGCACGCGCCTCGACGTACTTGACGATCGAGTCGTCGCCCCGCTGCACGTCGCTGGTGCGCACCTCGTCGCCCATGTAGAGCGGCTCGAGCTTCTTGATCGAGTACGACCGCGAGCCCACCCGCAGCGCGCGCCGCACGACCGGGTACAGGTCGACGAACACGCCGTCGCGCAGCAGACGATCGACGTCGGCCTCGCGGACCCCGTAGCGCGCGGCCATGGTGAGCAGGTGCGTGGGCTCGTACGGGGCGTAGTGGTAGATGTGCATGTCGGGGTACTGCCGTCGCCGCAGCGCGACCATGTCGAGGAAACGCTCGAGAGCCGCCCGCTCCTCGTCGAAGGTGTGCGCCCACAGGCTGCCGTAGACCTCGCGCGTGTCGACCCATCCGAACAGGTAGTCGATGCCCCAGTGTTCGCCCGCACCCTCGGTGTAGAGCGGGTCGCCCTCGAAATCGAAGAAGAGATCACCGTGGTCGGGACGCGGGAGGACCCCCAGCGACTTCGGCGCGACGACCTCGAAGGTCGGCACGGCGTGGGCGGGCGCGTCGTCGGACGGCACCCCCGCCGGGCTCTCGATCTGCAGACGCGCCTGCGTACGCAGCGATGCGAAGGTGTCGGCGCTCAGGGACGCCGGGGCCTCGTTGGCCGCCGCGAGGGCATCGATCGTGCGGATGCCCGCCGCGCGCAGACGCTCGCGCTGCACCGGCCGCATGCCCGCGACGAGCAGCAGGTCGCGGTGAGCCACGACCTCGATCTCGCAGGTCGCGCAGCGGCCGCACGCCAGCACCTCGAGCTCTGCGCGTCCGTCTCCCCAGGGGATGACGGGACCGGCAGCCCCCAGGCCGACCCGTCGATCGGCGATCAGCGCGCGCAGGCGGGCACGGCGCAGCCCGAACACCGGCAGCAGATCGTCGACGCGGTGCGTGCTCGTCGTGCCGTCGCCGAGCAGCAGCTGCACCTCGTCGGCGCGGGAGACGCCCAGTCGATCGAGCTGGTCGACGTAGGCGGCGAGCTGCATCAGCGCCGTGACACGGGCGCGACGGGCCAGCTTGGTGTCTTGCACGATCCACGGCCGCACGCCGTCGGCACCGGGCGCGTCGCTGCGTACCAGGAAGTCGGCGAAACCCACGAAATCGTCGGTGGCGAAGGCCGCCTGGTAGACGACCTCGGCGTCGGGATCGGACAGGGCCTCGTCGGTCAGCCGCACCGCCTCGGCGAGCGCCGCGGCATCGGAGGAACGGGCAGCGGGGATCTCGCGCACCGCGCCCCCGAACCGCTCGCGGTAGTGATCGAGGACGCGCAGCTCGTGCGCCGTCCCCAACCGGGCGGCCCGCTCGAGGGTGGCGTCCTCGGGGTCGTCGACGGCGGCGATGCGCCCGGTCTTGGCGTCGATCGCCCGCAGCCAGGCGAACTCGCACTCGGCCGCCGCCTTGAGATCGCTGGCGCTCCAGACGATCCGCCCGTCTTGCTCGATGTACCGCATGGTGTCCCACGCTAATCGGGGCCACCGACATCGGCGGGCGCACGGCGCATCACCGCGTCACGACGAAGGGATGCCACGGGGTCGGACGGTCCTGACAGACTGGTCGGGTGATCACCGACCTGCCGTTCGAGAGCGTCTACCGGCACGGCTTCGCCCGCGTGGCCGCGTGCACGATCCCCGTCGCCGTCGCCGACCCCGCGGCCAACGCCGACGCGGTCCTCGACACGGCCCGCGCGTGCGACGCCGAGGGCGTCGCGGTGGCGGTCTTCCCCGAGCTCTGTCTGACCGGCTACGCGATCGACGACCTCGTTCTGCAGGACCCGGTGCTCGACGCCGTCGAGGTCGCGCTGCGGCGGCTGGTGTCGGCATCCGTCGATCTGCTGCCGCTGCTGCTGGTCGGCGCGCCGCTGCGGCACGACAACCGTCTGTTCAACTGCGCGGTCGCGATCCACCGCGGACGGGTGCTGGGCGTCGCGCCCAAGTCGTACCTGCCCACGTACCGCGAGTTCTACGAGAGCCGCTGGTACGCCCGCGGCGACGACCAGATCGGCCGGCACATCACCGTCGCCGGCGAGACGGTGCCGTTCGGTCCGGACCTTCTGTTCGACGCGGTCGACGTCCCCGGGCTCACCGTGCACGCCGAGGTGTGCGAAGACGTGTGGGTGCCGATCCCGCCGTCCTCCGGCGCCGCTCTGGCGGGAGCGACGGTGCTCGCGAACCTCTCCGGGAGCCCCATCACGATCGGTCGCGCCGACGACCGCGTCCTGCTCTCGCAGTCGCAGTCGCTGCGCTGCCTCGCCGCCTACGTCTACGCGGCCGCCGGCCAGGGAGAATCGACCAACGACGTCTCGTGGGACGGCCAGACCATGATCCACGAGGGCGGTCAGCTGCTCGCCACCACCGAGCGCTTCCCCGATGGACCGCGACGCAGCGTCGCCGACGTCGACCTCGACCGTCTGCGTCAGGACCGGCTGCGCCAGGGCACCTTCGACGACAACCGGCGCACAATCGATCCGCGCATGCGCACGATCGCGTTCGAGCTCGCACCGCCGGCGGCCGACCTCGGCCTGCGCCGCGCCCTCGACCGCTTCCCCTTCGTCCCCGACGACCCGGCCCGTCTCGCGCAGGACTGCTACGAGGCGTTCAACATCCAGGTGTCGGGCCTTGTGCAGCGTCTGCGGGCGATCGGCGGCCCCCGCCCCGTCCTCGGCGTCAGCGGCGGTCTGGACTCCACCCACGCCCTGCTCGTCATCGCCCGGGCGATGGACCGCATGGGGCGTCCGCGCAGCGACATCCTCGCGTACACGCTGCCCGGCTTCGCCACGAGCGCGAAGACCAAGAACAACGCCATCGCCCTGGCCGAGGCCATCGGGGCGACGATCGAAGAGATCGACATCCGGCCCGCGGCATCCGAGCTGCTCTCGCGCATGGGGCACCCGTTCGCCGCTGGCGAGCCCGTGCACGACGTGACCTTCGAGAACGTGCAGGCGGGCCTGCGCACCGACTACCTGTTCCGACTGGCGAACATGAACGGCGGCATCGTCATCGGTACGGGCGACCTGTCCGAGATCGCCCTCGGCTGGTCGACCTACGGTGTCGGCGACCAGATGAGCCACTACTCGGTCAATCCCGGCGTCCCCAAGACCCTCATCCAGCACGTCATCCGGTGGGTCATCTCGTCCGGAGAGCTGAGCGACGCCACGGTCACCGTGCTGCAGGACGTGCTCGACACCGAGATCAGCCCCGAACTCGTGCCCGCGGGGCAGGACGGCCGTATGCAGTCCACCGAAGACCGCATCGGCCCGTACAACCTGCACGATTTCACGCTGCATCACGTGATGCGCTTCGGCTTCCGCCCGTCGAAGATCGCTTTCCTCGCGGCGCACGCCTGGCAGGACCCGGATGCCGGGACCTGGCCCCCGGGCTACCCCGAGACGCATCGCCCGTCTTACGACCTGGTCACGGTCGCGCGGTGGCTCGAGGTGTTCCTGCAGCGGTTCTTCGGTTTCTCGCAGTTCAAGCGCACCGCCGTACCGAACGGGCCGAAGGTCTCGCCGTCGGGATCACTGTCGCCGCGCGGCGATTGGCGCGCCCCGTCCGACGGGAATGCGCGCGCGTGGCTGGCCGATCTGCACGCGGCCGTGCCGCAGGCCTTCGATCGCGGCTGATCCGCCGCGACCGGCGTCACCAGCCCATCGATCCCGGGACGCCCTTGAAAGGTCCGGCGAGATCGCCCGTGACCCATCCGCCGTAGAACCCGCCGGGCTGCGGCTGCACGGTCTCTCCCGCGAGGATGACGCGGTCCATCGGGCCCGCGTACACCGCGACCCGGTCCGCCAGCGTCTCGTAGCCGGGCATGGGATGGGGGTAGTTCCACGCCGCGCGGGGGGCGAGCGCTCCCTGACCGCCGTGGACGTCGAAGTAACGGGCACCGCCCTTGAACTCGCAGAAGGACGCGCCCTCGCCCAGCGTCAGGGCGTCGCCGAACGCGGCCATCGGCAGGTAGTACACGGGCGGGTGGCTCGTCTCGAGGACACGCACGACGTCGTCGGTGTCGACGATGCGACGACCGCCGAAATCGATCTGCACCCTCTTCTCGATGCGCTCCACGCGCGGTGGCCGGGGATAATCCCAGACGGATTCCTGGCCGGGGCGGACGGGGTCGGGAACAGGACGCGCCATGCGCATACGCTACGCCCGCTCGAGCGGGAGGGGGCCGTTCCGTTCCACAGCGGAGCGGGGCATCCACTGGTTTTGGGTAGCCTGGTGCGGGAGGGGGCACTGTGAACGAGCAGAAGACGTCGGCCGCGGGTCAGCGGTATCGCGTGTACCAGGTCGTCGGCATCGCGCTCGCAGTGCTGTTCCTCGCTCTCGGCGTGACGGCCTTCGTCGTCGGCGGGGGTCCCGTCATCGCCGCCATCGCCATCGTCGGAGGTCTCGCCGTGCTCATCGTGTCGATCGTGATGATGGTGCGCTCGTGAGCGCGGCCGGGGGCGACGGCGGCAAGAAGAAGTACCCGCCCGGGACCATTGCCATCTGGGTCGCCGGCGCGGGCGTCGGCTTGTGGCTGCTGATCAGCGGCCTGATCGGCATCCTGTCCGGCGGGAGCCGAGCCGCCCTTCCGGAAGCTCAACCGGCCCGTCCGTCCGAGAGCTGAACCGCCCCGCCCGTCCCGGGAGCTGAACCGCCCCGCGCGTCCGGAAGCTCAACCGGCCCGCTCGGCGGGAGCTGAACCGCCCCGCCCGGCGCGACCGGGGAATGCGCCCGCGCGCGAGCGGTTGTCCTGTAGATCACCGAAACTCTGCAGGAAGGGCACCATGACGCGCATCGGACGCAGCGACCTCGACATCCTCCCCCTCTCGCTCGGCGGGAACGTCTTCGGCTGGACGGCCGACCGCGACACCTCGTTCGCCGTCCTCGACGCCTTCCACGCCGGCGGAGGCGATTTCATCGACACGGCCGACGGATACAGCGCCTGGGTGTCGGGCAACTCCGGCGGCGAGAGCGAGACGCTCATCGGCGAGTGGTTGGCATCCCGGAAGCCGGCGGATGTCGTCGTGGCCACCAAGGTCAGCACCCATCCCGAGTTCCGCGGGCTGGCCGCCGGGACGGTGCGCGCCGCCGCCGAAGCGTCGCTCCGGCGCCTCGGCGTCGAGACCATCGACCTCTACTACGCGCACTTCGACGACGCGGACACCCCTCTGGAAGAGACCGTCGCGGCCTTCGCCGGCCTCGTGTCCGACGGGCTCGTACGGCACATCGCCGTGTCGAACTACACGGCCGCGCGCATCCGCGAATGGATCTCGCTCGCCGAGACCGCCGGCGCCGCCCTGCCCGTGGCCGTGCAGCCGCACTACAACCTCGTGCACCGCACCGAGGTCGAGACCGACATCGTCCCCGTGGCCGAGCAGTACGGCATGTCGCTCGTGCCTTACTCCGCACTCGCGAGCGGGTTTCTCACGGGCAAATACCGTTCGACGGATGCCACGGGCAGCTCGCCGCGCGCCGCGGGAGCCGCCCAGCTCGCGACCCCCGCGGGCCTCGCGCTCATCGACGCCCTCGCAGAGGTCGGCGACGCACACGACGCGTCGATCGCGGCGACGTCGCTCGCATGGCTGCGGGCGCAGCCGACCGTCGCCGCGCCGATCGCCAGCGCCTCCAAGCTCGAGCAGGTCGCCGACCTGCTCACCGGGGCGCGGCTCGATCTGACCGCTGACGAGATCCAGCACCTGTCGCGTGTCTCGGAGGGCGCCCAGGCGTGACGGACGGGCCGGGCGCGCGGTGCGCGCGTGCCCGGCCGAACCCCGACAATGGAGGAGTGAAGCTCCTCGTCGCCGCCCACGCGTCCGAACTCGTCGCTTTCGACTCCGACATCCCCGGGTTCGAGCGGCTGCTGACCGGCGTCGGCAAGATCCCGGCCGCTTCCGCGCTCACGCGGGCCCTGGCCACCGGCACCTACGACGAGATCGTCGTGGTGGGAACGGCCGGCGCCATCGACGACGAGGTCGAGGGCGGGATCTACGAGATCGCCGGCGCCATCCAGCACGACGTGAAGGGCCTGGACGGCACCTTCGGAGAACACGTGTCCCTGCCGGCGCGGGTCGAGACCGGGCACGAAGGACTGGTCATCGCGACCGGTGACCACTTCGTCGACGACGCCGACACGGTCCGCCTCATCCAGGGCCTCGGGGCGCGGCTGGTCGACATGGAGTCCTACGCGCTCATCTGGGTGGCCCAGCAGTTCGACGTGCCGATCCGCGTCCTGCGCGCGGTGTCCGACCGCGCCCAGGACGGCGCCACGGAGGTGTGGGACGACGTCGTCGAGCGGTGCAGCCATGAACTGCGTGCGGAGTTCCGGGCCCGCTACGGCGTGTGAGTCCCGGCATCCCGTCGCACCGGATTCCGGATCTCAGGGGGTCTGCGAGCCCGCGCGGGCGCGTCCCGCGAGATCGGCGACCCCCACGATGAGCGCCAGCCCCAGGAACACCCCGACGGTGATCATCCCGGACGCGTAGGCGTCGTGGAACAGCACGACCGGGTCGTCGACGGCGTCCTGCTCGCGGTACACCGTGGCGTAGAACAGGGCGAGGGCGATCGCGGTGCCGACGGCGGTGCCGATGCGCTGTCCGAGTTGGCCGACCGACCCGGCGACGCCGCCGCTGCGCACGGGGATGTCGGCCAGCGTCAGCGTCTGGTTCGGCGAGATGACCAGCCCACCCGCGAAGCCGCCGACGGACATGACCGCAGCCATCGCCCACGGCGTCCACTCGGGCGGGGTGAACAGAGCCACCAGGACGAGCCCGCCGGCGGTCGCGACCATGCCGAGGATGCCCCACACGACCAGGGGCCGCCCCAGACGCGTGACCAGGTTGCCGCCGATCCACGAGCTCCACGCGGATGCGACCGCGAACCCGATCGTCACCATGCCGGCGAACACCGGCTCGAGTCCCAGTCCGCCCTGCAGGTAGAGCGTGCCGAGGAGGAACATCGCCGGGACCGCCGAGAAGTAGGCGGTCGAGATCAGTACGCCGTTGCGGTACGACGACAGCGAGAAGATCGAGAAGGGCATCAGCGGCATGCGGCCGTTCTCGGCGTAGCGGCGTTCCCAGAACACGAAGGCCGCCGCGAACACGACGGACACCACGAGCAGCCACCATCGGTTCGGATCGTCGTCCGGGCTCCCCGTGGTGAACAGGAACGGCCACATCAGCGCCAGGATCGTCGACGCGAAGAGGATCACGCCCACCGGGTCGAGGTCGAGTCGCCGGTGCGATTTCGTCCGGGTGTCGGGCAGGAGCCACGCAGCCAGCGCGATCACGACAGCCACGAGCGGGATGTTGATCCAGAAGATCAGGCGCCATCCGTCGGCGTCGCCGCCCAGGGCGATGAGCAGGCCGCCGAGGGTCGGCCCGAACGCGGTCGCGATGCCGATCGTGGCGCCGAACAGCCCGAATGCGCGTCCTCGCTCCTTGCCCTGGAAGAGCTGCTGGACGAGACCCAGAACCTGGGGCATCTGGATGCCGGCGGCCACGCCCTGCAGAAGTCGAGCCACCAGCAGCACCGTGGTGTTCGGCGCGAGGGCACAGGCCAGGCTCGTGACGAGGAACAACGACAACCCGACGAGGAAGAGAACGCGGCGGGAACGCAGGTCGCCGAGACGCCCGGCGGGCACGAGGACGAGACCGAAGGTGAGGATGTACCCCGACACGACCAGCTGGAGTTCGGTGGGGCCGGCGTTGAGCGCCGCCTCGATCGAGGGAAGGGCGACGTTGACCTTGGTGAGGTCGAGGATCGTCAGGGCGGCGACGGCGACGGCGACCCAGTACGCACGCCACCGGTGTCGGGGCGACAGGTCGATGTCGCGGGTGACCGGGTGGGCGGGCTGCGCGGTGGCGGCAGAAGACTGATCAGACATCGCCTCGCACGTTACGCCCCGCCTCGAACGAGCGATGCGGGCTTGCGCCCCGGGTCCCGGCGCGTTCGGGCGGGTGTCAGTCGACGTCGCGTCGGGCGAAGACCGCCCGCAGCACGAAGAAGACGATGAGAGCGACGACCGCGACCGCCAGGAGACGGAAGGCGAAGGCGATGAGCGAGAACAGGATGTTCACCAGGATCCAGGCGATGATCACCGCGACGACGACGCCGAGGATGGTCCACACTGTGCTCTTGCGCATGCGCCCAGCCTAGACGTGCACTCGACGGCTCTGCCCGCGCCGCCCGCGGAGCCCCGACCGTCCGCGACCGAGGGCCGAGGCGGCGGCCCGAACCGCCCGCGTCGACGCGGAGCCCCGACCGTCCGCGGGCCCGAACCGCCCACGTCGACGGCGGAGCCCCGACCGTCCGCGGGCCCGAACCGCCCGCGTCGACGGTGAAGCCCCGACCGTCCGCGGGCCCGAACCGCCCACGTCGACGGCGGAGCCCCGACCGTCCGCGACCCAGGGTCGAGGCGGCGGCCCGCAATCAGCCGCCGAGGGCCGCGACCCCTTGCCGGATCGTGCTGGGTCCGCGCGGCGTCGCCGCGACGTGCAGTTGCGCGGGCAGCTGGTCTTTCATCGCGGCGACGTGACTGATGACCCCCACGGTGCGGCCGCCCTGACGCAGTTCGTCGAGCGTCCGCATGGCGAGGTCGAGGGTGTCGTCGTCGAGGGAGCCGAACCCTTCGTCGATGAACAGGGTGTCGAGGCGGATGCCGCCCGCACGCGCGGTGACGACCTCGGCCAGACCGAGCGCCAGGGCGAGGGACGTCAGGAACGTCTCGCCGCCGGACAACGATTGCGGCGGGCGGCACTGGCCGGTGTAGGCGTCCATGATCTCGAGGCCGAGCCCGCTCGACGCCCCGCGTGCCGCGAGCGCGTCGGTGTGCTGCAGGCGATACCGCCCGGACGACATCTGCTCGAGGCGCAGGTTGGCCGCAGTGACGATCTCTTCGAGCTCGGCGGCGAGGACGAACGTCTCGAGGGTCATGCGCCGGGTGTTGGGTGCCCGGCCCGACACGGTGTCGGCCAGACGCGCGACGATCGCGTGCTCGTCGGCGAGAGCGGCTGTGGTCTCGTGCGCGGCGTCGACGCGCTCAGCCAGCTGCCGCAGCCGCCGCGCCGCGCCCAGGGCGTCCGCGTGCGCGGCCGCAGCCGCGCGGACGGCGTCGCGCGCCTGCGCCACCGCCGCGGTGAAGGGAGCGAGCTCCACGGGTTCGTCGCCGGTGTCGACGAGCTGCAGTTCGAGATCGAGGAGCTGTCGGCGGGTCGCGACGAGCCGCGCGTCGTGCTCCGCGACGGTCGCCTGGAGCTCGCGCCGTCGATCGGCCGAGCGCAGGGCGCCCACGACGTCGTCGACGTCGGCGAAGTCGCTCGACTCCACCGCGGCCGCCAGCGCCGCCCCGGCCGTCGCGGAGGTCTCCGCCGCCGCCTCGGCGGAGGAGAGCGCGGCGATCAGCTCGCGCACGGCGTCGCGCCGCGCCCGCAGGTCACGCTGTCGTTCGGCGACCGTGTCGAAGACGCCCCGGGCGGCTTCGAGCGTCGCGTCCAGCGCCTGCAGGCGCTGTCGGGCGAGAGCGAGTTCCTGGCGGGAGACCGACAGCTCGTCGGCGATGAGCTCGAGCCGCCCCGCGATCCGTGCGTCGCGCTCGGCGGCGACCGCGCGCTCCGCGCGCAGGCGCTCGTGCTCCGCCCTCTGCGCGGCGGCGGCGCGGACGGCATCCTCCGCCTTCTGCCGACGCGCGGTCAGGGCCTCGACGTCTTCGCCACCCGCGCGTGCGACCGCGAGGGCGTGGGCGTCGCGTGCCACGCGCGCGGCGTCCGACGCCAGGCGATCCGCGTCGGCGGCGGCGTTCTTGCGGTCCTCCGCTCGCGAGATCTCGTCGTCCGACACCGGCTCGTCGTCCCCCGACGCGGGGTGCGGGTGCGAGCGAGCGCCGCAGACGGAGCAGGGTTCGCCGTCGACGAGCCCGTGGGCGAGTTCGACCGCGGCCCCGGCGAGGCGGCGGCGCAGCAGTGCGGCCCACGTCTCGATGGCGCGCTGATGATCATCGGCGCGGACCAGCGACGCCAGATCGGCCTGCTCCCGCCGATCCGAGAGTCGCGCGGCCTCTTCTGCCGCCACCAGCCGACGACGGACGTCGTCGAGGGTCGCCACTGCGACCTCGTGCCGATCATCCGCGCCCGCGACCTCGGCCAGACGCTCATCGAGTTCCCTCAGCACCCGGGGCAGAGCGTCGCGCGCGGCGACGAGCTCCCGACGCTCCCGATCCAGTTCGGCCTCGCGAGCCGTCGCACGAGCGACCTCGTCTCGAACGGTCTGGGCCTCGGCCTCGGCGAGGAGCGCCGTCTCTCCGCGATCGAGCAGTGCCGTCAGTTCGTCGTCGCGTTCGACGAGCGCCGCGGCGTACGGCATCGAGTGGTCATGCCCGTCGGAGCCGACGCGCTCCTCGGAATCGTCGCGCCCGTCCGAGGCGCCGTCGCGCCCGTCCCGGGGGCCCTTGCCTTCGTCCGAGGCGCCGTCGCGCCCGTCCGAGGCGCCGTCGCGCCCGGCCCGGGGGCCCTTGCCTTCGTCCGAGGCGCCGTCGCGCTCGTCCGAGGCGCCGTCGCGCTCGTCCCGGGCGCCGTCGCGCTCATCCGCGGTGCCCCGCTCGCGGAAGCCGGCGCTTTGGTCGGCGGCGCGGGGAACGGCCGCCGCGCGCCCCGCTCGGTCGGCATCGACGTCGACCTGCAGCAGCGCCTTTCGCGCAGCATCGACCCGGCTGTGCGCGCGCTCGCACTGCATGCTCGCCGAGGACGCGGCGTCGACGACGCCCCGGATGTCCTCGGCGCGCCCGGCCTGCCGCGCCTCGGAACGGAGACGCTGGATCCGCTCGGTCCGGGCGTCCAGCTCTTCGAGCGCTTCGCGGACCCGCAGGCGGTCGAGTTGTCGGTCGCGGAGCGAGGCCGCCGCGCGCTCGGCGCTCAGGGCCGCGTCGAGCCGGCTGTCGCTGTCGATCCGCGCGCGCGACAGGGTGTCGGCGCGATAGTCCGCGCGATCCACCGCACGCACGATGAGCGCCAGGCGTTCGCCGACGCTGCGCGCACCGACCGGTTCGACGGGGAAGGCGCCGGACGAGTCCGAGGGCGGTGCCGCCTCGGTCTCGATCTCGGCGGCGAGGCGCTCCGCCTCGTCGAGCAGAGTGGAGACCTCGACGCCCTCGGCGGCCAGTCGCTCCTGCGCGCGCTTGCGTCGGTCGTCGAGGTCGCCGGCGTACTGCTCGAACGACCTCGTGCCGAAAAGGGTCCGCAGCAGGGCGAGCCGCTCGTCGTTCTTGGCGAGCAGGAACCGCGCGAAACGGTTCTGCGCGAGCAGGATGACCTGGAGGAACTGCTGCTGGGTGAGGCCGAGGATCTCGTCGAGACGAGCGGCGACGTCGACCGGTCGCGCCGCCACCCCGGTCCAGCCCTCGGGGGCGAGGACCTCGAGCAGTGCCCGGTGGGGCTCTTTGGTGGTGCCGCCGCCGCGGCGTTTGGGTCGCTCGAACTCCGGCGAGCGGCTGACACGCCACCGCTCGCCCTCGGCGGAGAACTCCAGCGTCACTCGCGTGGGATCGTCGGGGCCGCAGTGATCGCTGCGCAGTCGCCTCTCGGCGCCGTCGTAGCGCGGCACGCCGCCGAAGAGGGCGTAGCAGACGCCGTCGAGGACACTCGACTTGCCCGCACCCGTTCGGCCGGTGATGAGGAAGATCCCGTCGTCGGCGAAGGCATCGAAGTCGACGACCTGCGGGTCGAGGAAGGGGCCGAAGCCCTCGAGCTCGAGGCGGTGCAGCTTCATGCGCGGACCTGCGCGACACGATGCGCGTCGAGGACGTCGCCGATGAGGGCGCGCTCGGCCGCCGAGGCTGCTTCGCCCTCGCGCACGTGTGCGAGGAACGCGTCGATGATCTCGCCGTCGTCGCGCGCCGCGCGCACGCGACGCGCGTAGCCGTGACCGTCGTCCGGGCGCGTCACGGCGGGCAGGTGCACCACGGTCGCGCACCACGGGAACCGCTCCTGCAGCCGTCGCATCGGGTCGGGCTGCGGGGTGGGGTCGGTGTATTCGGCACGCACCCACTGGTCGCGGTGGACCTCGAGACGCTCCGCCGTGAGCAGCTCGTCGAGCGGCCCGCGCACGGTGACGAGCGGGCGCGGGACGGGCAAGGGCATCCATTCGACCGTGCGCAGACCCGAGGCATCGAGGTCCACGAGCCACGAGCCGCGCGGCTTGTCGGCCTCGCCGAAGCTGTAATGCAGCGGCGCTCCGGCGTAGCGGACCCGGTCCGAGAGCTGCTGCCGCCCGTGGATGTGGCCGAGGGCGACGTAATCGGGTCCGTCGAACGCGGCGAGAGGAACCACGTCCAGCCCGCCCTGACGGATCTCGCGCTCCACACCCGGCGTCGCCTCGACCCCGGCGGCGAAGCAGTGCGCGGCGACGACGGCTCGTCCCCCGCGCGCGGCGAGGTCGGCGCGCACGAGGTCCAAAGCGTGCGTCATCGTCTGGGCCTGGGTGCGCAGCTCGACCCCGTGCCACAGGTGACGCACGATCGCCGGCTCGAGATAGGGGATGCCGTAGACGTGGACGGGTCCGTGCTCGTCCCCGAGCGTGACCGGGGTGCCGACCGAGGCGGGGTCGGTCAGGACGGTGATCTCGGGCCGCAGGAGGGCCGACTGGAAGCCGAGCCGCGCGGCGGAATCGTGGTTGCCGCTCGTGACCACAACCCGCGCGCCCGCGTCGGCGAGGGCGCCCAGCGTGCCGGACAACACCGGGTAGCAGGCCGCCGCCGGCGCCGCCGAGTCGAAGACGTCGCCCGCGATCACGACGAGATCGACGTCGTTCGTGCGCACCTGCTCGACGAGGGCGTCGAGCACCCCGGTCAGGGCGTCGAGGGTGGAATGCCCGTGGAAGGTGCGCCCGATGTGCCAGTCGGAGGTGTGCAGGATGCGCATGCAGACACGGTACGTCCCCCCTCCGACATCGGCGCGCAGCAAACGCCCGGGCTCACCCGCCACGCGCTTGAACGCCCCGCTCCGAGACGGCGGAGCGGGGCGTTCAGGATGTCAGGCGCCGGCGACCTCGGCCGCGAGCGCACGGATGCGGTCATCGCCGAGGTCGAGGCCGATCTCGTCGAAGCGCTGGCGCAGGACGTCGGCGATGCGCTGCTCGCTCTTGTCGCCGACGTCGGCGCGGGTCTGGACGACGACGCCCTGGATGCGCGCCTCGTCATCCGTGGCGTGCGTATCCATGCGTGGCTCGGACTGTTCGCCGGGGCGTTCGACCTTGCGGTCCTGGTGCACGGCGCCCCCGACGGAGTCGGCGGCTCCCGCGCCGCCGTCGGGTCCGGTGCCGGGTTCGGGTGCGCGGGTCTCGTTCGACATGTCAGTCCTCCGTACTCAGGTCGGGGTCGATGCCCTGGCTGGCGGCGTCGCCCTCGATGGGGTCCGAGGGCGAGGCGTCGTTCAGACGCGGCGACCCCTTGGCGCTCTCGTTGCGTTCGGCCGTCTCCGCATCGGAGACCGTGCCGCTCTCCCACCCTCCGGGCGGGTCGGCGTCGATGACGCCCTCGGGCAGATCGCGTTCATTGGTCATGAGTCCCCTTTCGAGGACTCCAGCTTGCCCGCGCACCCCCTCGTCGGGGCGGGGGGTTGACGCTCTCGTCCGACGCCCCTCGCGGTGCGACGGGCCCGCCTCAGGACGGGGAGGGTCGCCGGTGCAGCAGACCTGCCCGCTCGGGGTGGCTCTCGAACCATTCCCCGACGTACCAGCACACCGGAAGGATCTCGCGATCCCCCTCGGCCTCGATGGCATCCACCGCCCTCTCGGTGACGACGCCGGCGTATCCGTGCCCGCGGTGGGTCGGGATCGTGAACGCCCGTGTCAAGGCGATGGTCCGCCCGTCGTCGCGGTAGTCGAGGACCGACACCAGGTCGTCGCCTCGGTGGAGGGTGAATCGGGATGCCGCTTTGTCGTCGGCGAACAGCAGATCGGACATGCCGAGAGCGTACGCTCCTCTGCACGAGGCGTGCTCGACCCTGCAGAATGCTCGGTGTCGAGACCGTTCGCACCGCCACGACTGTGCAGAATGCCTGACCGGTCTCCCCTGCACGGATTTGACGGATGTCGACCCTCTCGGTCATAATCAGCCGCATGACTGTCACTGCGCGTTCTCTGTCCGCCCGGGAGGCGAACAGGACTGCCGGCATGATGATGCCCGGCCGCGCCGCGATGTGTTGTCGAATGTGCCGCTAACCGCGCTCCTCGCCGGATGATCTCGTGCTTCTGAACGCCGACATCGTCCCCCGGTCGCTCGGGTTCCCGCGTCGATCACGCGCACCCGGTGCCGCTCACCGGCCTTTCGGCCTTCACCTCCCGTCGAACCCCGCTCTCGGATGACGCCAGGGTTCACCACTGAAGGACTCCTCCTCATGTCGCTCTCCGCCGTTCTCGACCGCCCCCAGACCCCGTCCCCGCACGCCGCGTCGGCGTCCGTCCCCGGCGCCGCTGCGGCGCACCGTGCCGCCCCGGCTGCCACCGCCCCCTCTGCCACCGCCCCCTCCGCCGCCGCGGCCGCCCCGGCCCCCGAGGTCGCCCGTGCGGCCTCCCCCACCGCTCCCCGCGGCTTCGCCCTGTACGTCGGGATCGACGAGGCCAAGGCCGCAGCCGCCGGCGTGAGCCTGGGCACCCTCGTCGAGGCACTGCGTCGCACCCTCGGCGAGCTCGCCCCCGCCGCCGAGACCTACGCCACGGTCGCTCTCGCCCCGGCCGGTTCCGGGGGGCGCGACGTCGACGTCGTCCGCCTGGCCCTGCACGAGCCCTCGGCCGTGGCCCGGACGAAGGACGAGCCCGTCGAAGAGGACCGCGCCCGCGGGGGCGTCATCGTCGACATCTCGCGCAAGCGCGTGCTCATCGACGGCGAATCCGCCGCCTTCACGTTCAAGGAGTTCGAGCTGCTGCAGTACCTCGTGCTGCGTGAGGGTCGCACGATCGAGCGCACCGAGCTGGTCGTCTCACTGTGGGAAGGCGCCTCCGACGACGAAGCTCCCGGCGAGCGGACGATCGACGTGCATGTGCGCCGACTGCGCGCCAAGCTCGGCGTGTACGAGGACATCGTGCGCACCGTGCGCGGCGTGGGCTACCGCTTCGACCGTCACGCCGACGTGTCCATCCGTTACGGCCACGGCACCCCCTCGCCCGACCGCTTCTGATCCCGGTCCCGCCGTCCGACGCATGCGGGTAGGCGGAGCGGATGCCGTGATGTCGGCGGGTCGACGTAAGGTGTCGGCATGAGATCGACCGAGGTGCGCGGGCGACTGGCGTCACGCGACCTCGTCGTCCCCACCGAACGCCCCCTCGAGAGCGAGTACCGGCCGCGCGTTCCCGTGGATGTCGGCCGCACGGTCGCCGCGCAGCGGCACGGGAGCAACGATCCGACCTACCACGCCTCGACGCCGATGGCGGCGGGGGGCATCGTGTGGCGGGTCAGCCGCACCCCCGTCGGTATCGCGACACTGGCGCTGCGCCAGAGCGTCGGCGGTACCGTCCGCGCGGCCGCGTGGGGCCCCGGGGCCACGTGGGCCCTCGAACAGCTTCCGGCGTTGTGCGGTGCCCGGGACGACCCCGACGGCTTCGATGCCGCTCGGCATCCTTCGGTCGCCGAATGGCATCGTCGTCATCCCGATCTCCGCATCGGCCGCACCGATCTGATCTTCGACGCCCTGGTCAGCGCGATCATGGAGCAGAAGGTCACGAGCATGCAGGCGTTCTCGGCCTGGCGCAGCATCGTCACCTGGTACGGCGAGCGCGCGCCGGGCCCCACGCCGCGACCGATGTTCGCCCCTCCCGACGTCGATGGCTGGCGGCACATCCCGTCGTGGGCGTGGCATCGGGCGGGCCTCGAGCCGCCGCAATCGCGCACCATCGTCGAGACCGCACGCCGCGGCGCGAGCGTGGTCCGCGCGGCCGAGGCCGCCGCAGACGGCGAGGCCCGCGACCGCGTGTTCATCAGCCTGCGCGGGGTCGGCATCTGGACCAGCGCCGAGACGCGCATCCGCGCCTTCGGGGATCCGGATGCCGTGAGCGTCGGCGACTATCACCTCGCCCACCAGGTGGGCTTCGCCCTCACCGGTCATCGCACCGACGACGACGGCATGCTGGAACTCCTCGAACCGTTCGCGGGGCACCGCCAGCGCGTGATCCGTCTGATCTACGCGGGGTCCGCTCTCGAGCCGCGGCGCGGCCCGCGTCTGCATCCCGAGGACCATCGCGACCGCTGACGCCCGGGGTGGTGACATCGTCGCTCGACGGGTGCACACTGGCCGCATGACCACGACCCTCGTCACGTACCTGCAGTTCCGTTCCTCCACGCGCGAGGCGATGGAGTTCTACCATTCGGTGTTCGGGGGCGACCTCGACGTCGCGACCTTCGACGACTTCGAGATGCCGGTCGGCGAGGGTGAGGGCGGACTCGTCATGCACGCGCGGCTACGCACCCCCCGGGGGTTCGTCCTCATGGCGTCGGACACCCCCGCCGGAATGGATCTGGCTCCCTCCGGTGGGTTCACCCTCGCCCTCACCGGCGACGAAGAAGCCGACCTGCGAGGCTGGTTCGATGCCCTGGCCGAGGGCGGCCGCGTCGAGGTGCCCGTGGGCGTGCCGCCGTGGGGCGGGCTCTACGGCACGCTCGTCGATCGTTTCGGTGTGGCGTGGATGGTCGCCGTCGGCGAAGAGGACTGAGCGCGTCCGGCCGCCCGTTCGCGTCGACGGATCCAGTCGGCCCGCCCCGGTGGACGATCGGGGCTCGACCGCTCGTGTCGGCGGGTGCGGCCCGATCACGTCCATCGGATCGATCCCACCCGACGCCCTAGGCTGGCTCCATGATGCAGACGGGGACCGGCTGGCCGCGCGGACGCACGTACTGGGTGCTGGGGAGCGTCCTGCTGCTGGGACTCGGCATCCTGTTCGGACTCGTGTGGCAGAACGTATGGCTCGGGCTCGTCATCGCGGCCGCGGTGTCGGTCGGGTGGCTCATCGCCTACGAGTCCGGTCGCGGGCGCAACGTCGGCGTCAACGACCCCGACAACGGCATCGAGCTCTAGGTCACGACGCACACCTCATCGGTAGTACACGGCGAGCGGGTAGGCGCCGTCGCGCCGCACCTCGACCGGGGTCCCGAACACCTGCTCGAGCGTGTCGGAGGTCATGAGATCGGCCGGTGTACCGACGTGCACCACCTGCCCCTCGGCCAGGGCGACGATGCGGTCGGCATAGGCGGCGGCGAAGTTGATGTCGTGCACGACGATCACGATCGTCTTTCCGAGCTCGTCGGCCGCGCGGCGGAGCTGGCCCATCATGGCGACGGCGTGCTTCATGTCGAGGTTGTTGAGGGGCTCGTCGAGCAGGATGTAATCGGTGTCCTGCGCGAGGACCATGGCGACGTACGCGCGCTGACGCTGACCGCCGGACAGCTGGTCGAGATAGCGCCCCGAGAGAGCACCGAGGTCGAGGAAGGCGATGGCCTCGTCGATTTTCGCGTGATCCTCGGCACCGAGTCGCCCCTGCGAGTGGGGGAAGCGACCGAAACCCACCAGCTCGCGCACGGTCAACCGCGTGACGAAGTGGTTCTCCTGACGCAGGATCGACACGATCTTCGCAAGAGCGCGCCCGGAGGTCGTGGCGACGTCGTTGCCCGCCACGGTGACCCGCCCCGTGGTCGCCGTCGACAGGCGTCCGACGATCGTGAGCAAGGTCGACTTGCCCGCTCCGTTCGGGCCGACGAGCGCTGTGACCCCACCCGCGGGGATGTCGAGGGTCACCGGTCCGAGCACGGTGTCGTCGCCGTAGGTCATCGTGACGTCGGTGAGAGAGATCACAGGCTCCCCTTTCGGAGGAGGTAGACGAGGAAGAACAGGCCGCCGACGAACTCGATGATGATCGACAGCATGCCTGCGGCATAGAAGATGTGGCGCAGGACGAAATAGCCTGCCAGCAGGGTCGCCATGCCGAGCAGCACGGCGAACGGCAGCACGACGCGGTGCTGCGACGACCCCGCGAGCTGATAGGCGAGGGTGGCGACGATGAAGCCGAAGAAGGTCATCGGACCGACCATCGTCGTCGACACGGAGACCAGCACCGCGACCAGCACGAGGACGCCGATCACCTCGCGGCGATAGGCGAGGCCGAGCGAGAGCGACGTCTCGCGGCCGAGGGCCAGGACGTCGAGTCGGCGCCGGCCGCGCCAGACGAGCGCGAGCACCCCGACGACGACCAGCGCGCCCCAGGGCAGGTAGTCGGGGTCGGAGTTCGACAGGTTGCCGAAGAGGCGGGCGGACAGGATGTCGAAGTCGCTCGGGGTGAGCAGACGCTGCATGACGGTCGACAGCGACCCCAAGCCGACACCGAGCACCACTCCCACCAGCAGCATGATGTGCAGGTTTCCGCGGCGGCCCGCGAACAACCAGCCGTACAGCAGCGTCGCGAAACCGACCATCAGCACGCTCTGCACGGCGACCTTGAGCAGGCCGTCCGTCGCCGAGAGTGCCGCGCTGCCGAAGAAGAACACGAGAGCGGTCTGCATCACGACATAGAGCGCGTCGAAACCCATGATCGAGGGCGTCAGGATGCGGTTCGCCGTGGCGGTGTGGAAAAGGACGGTCGCCACCGCCTGGCAGCAGGCGACCAGGGCGATGGTCGCCACGCTCACGACGCGCAGGTTCACCGCGATCCAGAAGCCACGCGTCCCGGGGTCCCCCGGGACGTCCCAGGTCAGCACGCCCGCCGCCGCGACGACGACGATGATCACCAGGATGCCGAAACGCCAGGCGATCCGGGGCCGGCGCGGAGGAGCAGCGAGGGCCGTCGTCAGGGTGTCAGGCACGGGCGCGCATCCTCAGGAGCAACGTGATGAACACGGCGGAGCCGACCACTCCGAGGATCATCGAGACAGGGACCTCGAACGGCATCCGGATGACGCGCCCGACGACGTCGCACACGACGACGATGGCGACGCCCCCGAGGCACACCCAGGGGAGGTTCGCGCGCGCATTGTCGCCGCGCCACATCGACACGAGATTCGGCACCACGAGGCCGAGGAAGGGTAGGAATCCGACCACCACGGTGGTCACACCGGTCGCGACGGCGACCAGGCCCGTACCGATCACGAGCACGCGGGTGTGGTCGAGTCCCACCGACGTGGCGATGTCGCGCCCGAGCCCGGCGACGGTGATCCGGTCGGCGTAGACGAAGACCAGGAGCACGACGACGGCGACGATCCACAGCACCTCGTAGCGTCCCCGGACGATCGAGGTGAAACTGCCCATGAACCACGTGCCGAGCATCTGCAGCGAGTTGGTCGAGACGGCGAGATAGGTGGTGAAGGCCGAGACGACGGCACCGAGCATGATGCCGATGAGGGGCACGACGAGCGACGATCGCAGGGAGATGCGCTGCAGGATGCCGATGAACACCATCGTTCCGACGAAGGCGGCGACCGAGGCGGCGATCATTCGGCTCCATAGGGGCGCGGTCGGCACGAGCAGCACCGTGACGAGCAGCCCCAGGGCGGCCCACTCGCTCGTCCCGGTCGTCGACGGTTCGACGAAACGGTTCTGGGTGAGCACTTGCATGATGAGGCCCGATACGGCCATGGCGCAGCCCGCCAGGACGAGGGCGACGGTGCGGGGAACGCGCGAGATCAGGAACATCTCGTCGCCGAAGTCGTCGGCGGCGAGATCGTAGGCACCGACGAACAGCGACAGGACGACCAGCGCCGCCACGCCCGCGAGGGCGAGGGGCAGCGCGGTGCGCGTGCGCGTGCGGGGGCGATGGAGCTGGGAAGTCATGGCATCCGTTCCGCTCCGCCACGCGTGAGGGGTCGTTCCCTGTCACCCGGCGAGTGCCCGGGCGGCAGGTCTCGACCCCTCGCGCGAGCGGGTCGGAGAACGGGTCAGGACGCGAACGCCTCGGCGGCCGAGCGGTACAGCTTCGTGTAGGCCTGGATGCCTTCGTCGAGGTAGAAGCCCGCGTCGAGATAGACGATCTGCCCCTTCTGGACGGCGGGGACGTTCTTCAGCGCTTCGGCGTTCTCGACCAGTTCTTTCGCCGCGACATAGCCGTCCTCGCCGAACATCGCGTCGCGATCGAGCACGAACAGCCACTCGGGGTTCGCCGCGGCGATCGCCTCGACGCTGATGTCGTCGCCATGCGAGGCGTCCTCCGCCGAACGCTCCAGGGCGGGTGTGAGGCCGAGCGTCGGGAACAGCGTCCCGACGCCGCGTCCCTCCCCGGGCGCGGCGTAGGCGATCTTGCCGCCCGAGGTGATGAGTCCCATCACCGTCTGCGACGGGTCGTACGCCTCGCGCGCGTCGGAGATGGCGTCATCCAGGTCGGCGGACAGCTGCGCGGCCTCGTCCTGCTTCGCGAAGACCTGGCCCAGAATGGCCGTCTGACGCTTGAGCTCCGCGGTGTGGTCCTCGCCGTCGCGCGGGCTCGTCTCGATGGTCGCGGGCTGGATCTCGGTGAGCTGGTCGTAGATCTCGCGGAAGCGGTACCCGCCCACGATCAGGTCGGGCTCGCTGGCGACGACGGCCTCGATGTCGGGCTCGCGGTGCAGGCCGACGTCGAGCACCTCGTCATCGCCCGAGAGCGACGGCCAGAGGTCGTACATGAGGGGCTTCGGGGCGGCGACGAGCGTCACTCCCCAGTCGCTGAGCGTCTGGAACGTCGTGTTGTCGAGGGCGACGACCCGCTCGGGCGCGACCGGAACCTCGATCGATCCGTGATTGTCCTCCACGGTCACCGTGGATGCGGCGGCGGGCTGCTCAGCCGGGGCGGGCGCCGCGGAGGCGCACCCGGTGAGGGCGAGACCGGCCGCGAGCGCGGCGACGGCGAGGGGGCGGAACAGGCGTGAACTCATGCGGATCTCTCCAGTGCTGTCTGTGCAGGGCGGCCGGGGCGAGGTCTCGGCCCGGTCGAAAAGTTAGGTTAGCCTTTCCTTTGTGAAGAGTCGAACCGGTGCTCGGCGTCACCACGAAACCCGTGGCACCAGCGCGAACCCCGCGGCACTAGCGCGAACCCCGCGGCACTGGGCGAACCCCGCGGCGCAGGCCGGCGTATCCGGATGCCGCGGCGGGCCGCCTCGACAAAGGCCCCGGCCCGCGCGACGACGGCGCCGGCAGCCGGCGGGCCGAGGATGCACCGACGGGCACCCCCGGGCGCGGGCGAGGCACGCGGCGCGACGGCGCGGGCGAGCACGCGGCGCGACGGCGCGGGCGAGCACGCGGCGCGACGGCGCGGGCGGACCCCGCGGCACGCCGGCGCGGGACCCCGCGGCGCGACGGCGCGGGCGGTCGCCCGGACGCGTGGCTCCCGGCCGGTGTAGAGACGGCCGTCCCCCGGCGGCCCCGACCCCTCAGACCTCGTCGCGGCGCATGGGGACGTGAGGAATGCCGTCCTCGGAGAAAGCCGCCCCCGCCACGATGAAGCCGAAGCGGCCGTACCATTCGGCGAGGTGCGCCTGCGCATCGAGGAGGATCGGCCCCCGGGGCATCTCGACCTCGAGCCGCCCGACGGCGGCGCGCATCAGTTCGGCGGCGATTCCCCGGCCGCGGGCGTGCGGGGCGGTCGCCACCCGACCGATGCGGGAGTGGGACGACTCGCGCAGCAGTCGCAGGGTCGCGAGCACCTCGTCACCCTCGGACGCCCACATCAGCTCTGCGCCCGGCTCGATGTCGCGCCCGTCGATCTCGGGATAGGCGGCGCCCTGCTCGACCACGAAGACGGAGATGCGCAACCACAGGATGCGATACAACGTGAGGGGGGCGATGTCGGCGACGGGCGCGCGGTGCACGGTGACAGCCATGACTCGACCGTACCGGGACCATGCGCGGCGAACCGCCCGAGCTGCGGGCTCGACGGGGCGGTGCCCGATCCTCACCCCTGACCGGGCGGGGCCCCGAACCGGCGCGACGCCGCGACCTGTTCGCCGACGCGGCGGAGGGCCAGGATGAGCGGCTCCACGAGCGCGGTCCCCAGCACGACGTACCGTACGGCGTCTTCGATCGTCGTCTGCGGGGTCGCCGCGAGCTCCGCCTCGGCGAGGGCGCCCAGGTGCTCGACGTAGGCGTCCATGACGGTGTCCGGGACGGTGAACCCGGCGCGATCCAGGGCGGCCAGGGCATGCGCGACGGCGGCGATCTGGTCGGGGAAGCACGCCTCGGGAGCGCCGCCCATGCGCTCGAGCAGCGCCTGGGCGGCGCTGAGGTCGACATCCGCCGAGACCGCGGGGGTGACGGCGGCGTTGGCGGCACCGAGGAGTTCGTACGGATTCTCAGGAGGCTCCTCGAGGACGCCGACGACCTTGCGGACCCCGGCGATGCCGACCCCCGCGTCGACGAGGGCGCGGATGACGCCCAGTCGCTGCACGTGCGCCTCGCCGTATGCGGCCTGCGTGGGTGCGGACCGCTCACCCTCGGGGAGCAGTTTCTCGCGCAGGTAGTACTTGATGGTGGCGACGGGGACGCCGCTGCGCGTGGACAGTTCTGAGATCCGCACGATCCCCCCTTGACTCGATAGCAACACTATCTAACACTGGATAGTGTCACTATCCAGAAAGGACGAGCCATGGCATCCCTCATCCCGGGTCGAATGACCCATCGGTGGAACGACGAACTCGTCGTCTTCCACATCGGAATGACCGTCAACCAGTGGTGGCGTCCCGACCTGTGGATGCCGGTCTTCGCGGACATGCCCAAGATGCTGCGCGAGCTCAGTACGGATCCCGATTCGGGCCTGCTCGGGTACTCGATGCTCATCGGCGCGCGCGGGCCGTACCTGGTGCAGTACTGGTCGTCGCTCGACAAGCTCTACGCGTACGCCTCGGCCCCCGCCCAGGAGCATCGTCCGGCGTGGACGCGCTTCAACCGTCGAGCGCGCAAGGCGCCTCGTGCCGTGGGCATCTGGCACGAGACGTACCTGGTCGACCGCGCCGAGTCGATCTACGTCGGCACCCCCGCCATGGGACTGCCCCGGGCCACGGAGGTCGTGCCGATCGCCTCGCGGCACGACCGCGCCCGAGCCCGGGTCACGGACGGGGCCACACGGTCCCCGGGCGATGCGTCCTCTTCGGCGACGAATGCAGAAGAGGTCCCGACGGCGGCGTCCGGGGCCTCGGACGCGGCGATCCCCTCGACAGCGGGCGCGACGCCTCGCGCGACGACGCCCGGGGCGGCTCCCGCGGCGACGCCTGCGGCGACGCCTGCGGCGACTCCCGCACCGGCTCCCGCACCGGCTCCCGCGGCGACGCCTGCGGCGACTCCCGCACCGGCTCCCGTGGCTCGGCCATGACCGTCAGACTGGAACCATGACCGGGATCCTCGTCTCCGCCGCCGACCTGCACGCCTCCGTCGAGACCGGGGCGTTCCCCGATGGCGGTCCCGTCCGCATCCTCGACGTGCGCTGGCGCCTCGATCGACCCGACGGGCGCCCCGACTACCGCGCCGGCCACATCCCCGGGGCGCAGTACGTCGATCTCGACCACGACCTCGCCACCCACGGCGCTCCGACCGAGGGGCGGCATCCCCTGCCCCCGATCGCATCGCTGCAAGCCGCCGCCCGCCGTTGGGGCATCGACCCCGGCGACACGGTGGTCGTCTACGACGACCTGAAGAACCTCTCGAGCGCCCGCGCGTGGTGGCTGCTGCGGCACGCGGGTGTCGCCGACGTGCGACTGCTGGACGGCGCGCTCACGGCCTGGACCGACGCGGGGCTCCCCCTCGAGCGGGGGGATGCCGACACCCCGGCGTCCGGATCGATCGAACTGACCTACGGGTCGCTACCGGTGCTGGAGCTCGAGACCGTCGCCGGGTTCGCCGACTCCGACCTGCTGCTGGATGCGCGCGCCGCGGAGCGATACCGCGGTGAGGTGGAACCCGTCGATCCACGCGCGGGGCACATCCCCGGGGCGGTCAGCGCCCCGACCACCGAGAACGTCGGAGGGGACGGTCGCTTCCGCCCCGCCGACGAACTGCGCGCACGTTTCCGCATGCTCGGCGCCGAGGACGGCGTGGGCGTGGGCGTCTACTGCGGGTCGGGGGTGACCGCCGCGCACCAGGCGGTCGCGCTGACGCTCGCCGGGTTCGAACCGCGGGTGTTCCCGGGGTCGTGGAGCCAGTGGTCGAACCACCCCGACCTGCCCGTGGCCACGGGTCCCGAGCCGCGCTGAGGGGCCCCGTCCGGCGTGCGGCCCGCCCGGTGTGCGCGGCGCCGACCCTCGGCGACGCACCCCGCGTCGACCTGCTGTCGGCGGATGGCCCGCAAAGCGACGGACCTCGGGGGTGCGAGCGGTCGGTCCTCGGCGGGCCGCCGCGTGCGCCCCGCCCCTCACGCCCAGAGTTCGGTGACCGGGATCTCGCGGCCCAGCACGTTCTGCGCGGCGCGGTGACCCGACAGCATCGCCCCGGGAACCGTCGCGGGGTCGTCGCCCCACGTCGCCTCTCCGGCGAGGTGCAACACACCGTCGACCGGGTCGGCGAGGTCGTCGTGGTCAGCGCCGACCGAGCCCGGCAGCATGTACGCATACGAGCCGCGCGAGAACGGATCGTCCTGCCAACGCGTCACGACCGCGCTCACGGGCTCCGACACCTCCGCGCCGTAGAGCCGGCGCAACTGCGCCAGCGTGGAGGCCACGATCTCGTCGTCGCTCCACTCGCGCGTCGCCACCGCGGCCGGCCCCGCGGCGAAGGTCAGCAGAGCCGGCTCGTCGTGCAGGCGACCGAGGTCGTACCAGGAGTGCCACCACTGGCCCTCACGGCCCAACTGACGGATGCCGTAGATCCCGGCATCCCAGAACCGTTCCGCGAAACGCAGCACGACCTTCTCGAACGCGTTCATGCGCAAGAGGCCGAGAGCTCGGCGGTGCCCCTCGGGCAGGTCGGGCTCGATGACGAGGTCGCCGGCGTGTAAGACGCCGACGGGAACCGTGATCACCACGTCGTCGGCCGAGAACGCCCCGTGCTCGCTGTCGATCTCGATCCCGGTGGCGGTGCGACCGACGCGCGAGACGCGGTGGCCCAGACGCACGTCGAGGCCGGCGGCGAGGTGGGTCGCGAGCTCGTCGTACCCGTTCGGAAAGACCACTTCGTCGCCGTTGACGGTGTCGTCGTCGAGTCCGTGGGCGCCGAGGCCGTCCATCCCGATGCCGTACTGCTCCTGGGCGCGCCGGTCGTTGTATTCGCGCACGCGTTCGGTGCGCTCGGCGTCCCATCCCTGCGCCGCCAGGGCCTGTTCGACGACATCGGCGTAGGTCGCATCGGGACCGGATGCCGCGATCAGGTCGACGAGGGTCGCGTTGACGGCGCGGATGTCGTCGGCGTAGCCGCGCACGGCGGCGTCGTCGAGGCGGCGTCCGGCGGCGTCGAAATACGCCAGCGGACGGGAGTCGGGTTGGTAACCACCGACGGTGAACTCCACCATCGGCATGCCGAAGGCCCGGGCGGCGTCGGCGACCGGGCTGTCGTCGATGCCGTGGATCCAGGATGCCCCGCGATCGGTGATGTGTCCGCCCGTGCGATCGGTGAAGACGCGCCCGCCGACGCGGTCGCGCGCCTCGAGGACGATCACGCGGCGACCGGCGCGGGCCAGCAGGCGCGCGGCGGCCAAGCCCGCGATGCCCGCTCCGACCACGATCGTGTCGGCCCGGGTCGCGACGGCGCTGGTCGGGGATGCGCCGGTCGCGACAGCGCCGGTCGAGGCAGCGCCGGTCGCGGCCGCGCCGGTCGAGGCAGCGCCGGTCGCGGCCGCGCCGGTCGCGGCCGCGCCGGTCGGGGATGCGCCGGTCGGGGATGCGCCGGTCGCGACAGCGCCGGTCGCGGCAGCGCCGGTCGCGGCCGCGCCGATCGGGGCAGCGCCGGTCGGGGATGCGCCGGTCGCGGCAGCGCCGGTCGGGGCCGCGCCGGTCGCGGCAGCGCCGGTCGAGGCCGCGCCGGTCGGGGCAGCGCTGGTCGAGGCAGCGCCCGTCGCGGCAGCGCCGACTGAGGCCGCCCCGGTCGGAGATGCGCCGGGGGTGTCGCGTGTGCTCATGTCTGCTCCCGCAAGCTCGTGGTCCCGTGACGCTAACGCGGGCGCGGGGTGGGCGGCATCCACCGATCTGGCGCTCTCGAGGAGCTCGACTGGCCGCGGCGTACACCCGTCAGTCGAGGGGCGCCTCTTCGTCGCGGCGTATCGGGGTGATCCCCTTGCGGCCGTAGCGGAGCCAGAAGAACAGGTAGCACAGGCCCACGAAGGGGATGCCGAAATACAGCGCCGGCGCCTGGTTGGGGTCGAACGCGATCGCCACGATCGACGCCGTCAGCAGCACGAACGCCAGAATCGGCACCAGGGGGTACAAGGGCGTCCGGAACGCCAGGTCGGCGGGGTCTCCCCCGTCACGGAGGAACGCCCGTCGGTGGAAGAACTGCGCCGCCACGATCGACATCCACACCGCGACCGCGGCGAATCCGGCGATCGACACGAGCACGAGGTAGACCGTCTCGGCGGCGATGACGCTCGAGATCAGCGACACCAGTCCGATCGCCAGACTCACCAGCAGCGCGACCAGGGGGATGCCGCGGCGTGTGAGCCGGGTGAACGCTCGCGGTGCGTACCCCTCTTCGGCGAGCGAGAACAGCATGCGCGCGCACGAGTAGAGGCCGCTGTTGCCCACCGAGAGCAGGGCGGTGATGACGACGAAGTTCATGATGTCGGCGGCGTAGGGCACGCCGACGTATTCGAAGACGTCGACGAACGGGCTCGACGACAGTCCGGCCTGCTCGGACGGCAGGAGCGCGGCGATCACGACGATCGAGCCGACGAACAGCACCAGCAGCCGCAGCACCGTCGAGCGCAGGGCGCGCGGGATGTTGCGGGCAGGATCCTTCGTCTCGCCCGCGGCCACGCCGACCAGTTCCGCGCCGCTGAAGGCGTAGAACACCGCCAGCGAGGTGATGAGCACCCCGCCCAGGCCCGCCGGAAGCAGTCCGTCCGAGGTGACGAAGTTGCTCAGCCCCACCGCCGCGTGCGGTTCGGACGACAGCGGGGTGAAACCGAAGATCGCCATGGTGCCGAGCACGATGAGCGCCACGATCGCGACGACCTTGATGAGGGCGAACCAGAACTCGGTCTCACCGAAGACTCGCGCCGAGATCGCATTGAGGGTGAAGAGCACTCCGGCGAAGACGAGGCACCACACCCAGACGTCGACGGCGGGGAACCATCTCTGCATCAGGATCCCGGATGCCGTGAACTCCGACCCGAGCGCGACCACCCAGCAGAGCCAGTACAACCACGCCGTGGCGAAACCGGTCGCCGGACCCATCGTGCGGGCGGCGTAGATGTGGATCGATCCCGAGACGGGGTAGACGACGGCGAGCTCGCCGAGGCATACCATGACCAGCCAGACGACGAACGCACCGAGCAGGTAGGCGAGAACCGCTCCCAGCGGCCCGGCCTGGTTGATCGTGTACCCGGAGCTGAGGAACAGTCCCGATCCGATGACGCCACCCAGGGCGATCATCACCAGGTGTCGCGCTTCCATGGCCCGGCGCAGACGGCGGGGGCCCCCACCGGTCGTGGGGACGTCGACGGGCGACTCGGTGGGACGACTCATGGGGGATCTCGCAATCGTGAGGGAGCCCGGAGCCGTGCAGGCGTCCGGGCGACGCAGGTCACAGTAGTTGATGGGGGCGGGTGCGGTGCGCTCGCTACGCTGGACGGATGGGGGTGAAGCGGTCGTTCGCCCGGGGTGACAGGCCGGCGCCCCACCCTCCGGGCGAGAGGAGTGCACGATGACGGCGATGGACGACGTGCAGGCGACCGAGGGCCCTCTCTCGGGTCCGCCTGTCGCGGGGGGGTGCCGATCGTGCGGGCGCCGGTGGCGCCGATCGACCGGATCGGACGGTGGAGCGCAGCCTGGGCGAGTCGAGTCTCGCGGTGCACGGCGGGATCGAGCTCGACAGTACGCGCGCGCTGAAGACGCCCCTGGTCATGGCCAACTCGTTCGCCCTGCCGGACGATCCCCGCGCGATCAGCTGGTCGGCCACCGCGCCGAACCTGTACACGCGGAATTCCGGGGTCAATCAGCTCGCCCTGGAGCGCAAGCTCGCCGCGCTCGAGCACGGGGAGGATGCCGTCGCCCTCGCATCGGGTGTTGCGGCGTTGCACGCGGTGTTCTTCACGCACGTGCGCACCGGCGATCACGTCATCGTGAGCGATGTCGTGTACGAGGCCACCTGGCGGTTGTGGAGCGAGCTCCTGCCCCGGCGGTACGGCATCCATGCGACTTTCGTCGACATCACGGACGCCGATGCCGTGCGCGCGGCCTTGCGTCCCGAGACGGTGCTCGTGTGCGTGGAGGCGATCGCCAACCCGACGACGAAGGTCGCCGACATCGCGCTCCTCGCCGAGATCGCCCACGCGGGCGGCGCGGTGCTGATGGTGGATTCGACGTTCACGCCCCCGCCGTTCTATCGTCCGCTCGATGACGGGGCCGACCTCGTCGTGCACTCGTTGACCAAGTACATCAACGGTCACGGCGACGCGATGGGCGGGGCGGTGATCGGGCGGACGGAATTGATCGAGCCCATCAAGGCCGACGCGATGGTCGACGTCGGCGGGATCGTCTCGCCCTTCAACGCGTGGCTGATCCAGCGCGGGTCGGTGACGCTCCCCCTGCGGCTGCGTCAGCATCTGTCGACGGCGCAGCGGGTGGCGGAGCACCTCGAGGCGGATCCGCGGGTGGCTTTCGTCGCGTATCCCGGGCTTGCGTCGCATCCGCAGCACGAGCTCGCCGCTCGTCAGTTCGGCGGGCGGGGCTTCGGAGGAATGATGGCGTTCGCCGTCGAGGGCGATCCGGACGCGCAGAATCGCTTCGTCGCGCAGTTGCGCCTGATCACGTCGGGCTTCTCGCTCGGCCACGACGACAGCCTGATCGTGCACACCGCGGCCGACGGTCCTCGCACGGCGAGCTATCCGGAGCCGTTCCGTCGCTACGGGCACCTGCGCTTGTCGGTGGGGCTGGAGGATGCCGAGGACCTTCTCGCCGATCTGTCAGCGGCGCTCGACGCGGCGGGGCTGTAGGCCGCGGTCGTCCGGTTCCCGTGCGTCCCGGGTGAGCTCGGGGCGTGTCCGGGGTGCGCTCGCCGTGCGTCGATTCAGCCGGCCGGGAAGAGCTGCGCCAGAGTGCGGGGGACCCCCTCGTCGAGATTGGACGGAGCGCGGTGGCGTGCGCGAGCGATGACCTCGGGATGGGCGTTGTGCATCGCGTAGGACCAGTGCGCGGCATCCATCATCTCGAGATCGTTGAGGTAGTCGCCGAACGCGGCGGTCTGCGCAGGAGCGACCTGCAGCGCCCGCTGCAGGGAGCGCAGGGCGGTGCCCTTGTCGACACCGGGGTTCATGATGTCGACCCAGTGTCGCGCCGACACGACCACGCGGTGGGTTGCGGCGATGTCGTCGAGGGCGCGGCCGACGCTGTCTTCGGCGAGCGCATAGTCGTAGATCGCGATCTTCAGCACGTCGTCGTCGACGGCGAGCAGGTCGTCGACCGTCTCGAGAGCCGCGTAGTAGGTGGCTGCATGGGCGGTGAAGTCCGCGTCGGTGCGTTCGATGTACGCGGAGCGCTTTCCGCACAGCACGACGCCGAGGTCGTAACCGCTCGCGACGAGAGCGCGCAGGTGTCGAATCGCACGTTCGGCGACGTCGCGGTCGATGACCGCGGAGGCGATCTCGGCACCCTCATGGACGACGTAGGCACCGTTCTCGGCGATGAAGGTCATCGCGCCGGCGGCATCTCCGAAGGCCTGCCGGAGCGTGGCCATCTGACGTCCCGACGCGGGCACGAAGGCCACGTCCCGCTCGGCGAGGCGCGGCAGCACATCCCAGAGGGATGCCGGAATGTTGCCGTCGCCGTCGAGGAGCGTGCCGTCCATGTCGACGGCGACGAGGCGGATGTCGTGGGCCATGCGTCCATCCTTTCAGGCGGGGCACGGACGGGACGAGCGCGGTGCGGGACGCCTCGAGAGCGGTACGGGACGCATGGAGGGCGGGACGAGCGACCTGAACGGGACAAGAGGCGGGGCCGCACCGCACCAGAGCCAGACGAGGGCACACCGGGACGAGCGACCTGAACGGGACGAGAGGCGAGGCCGCACCGCACCAGAGCCAGACGAGGGCACACCGGGACGAGCGACCTGAACGGGACAAGAGGCGAGGCCGCACCGCACCAGAGCCAGACGAGGGCACACCGGGACGAGCGACCTGAACGGGACAAGAGGCGAGGCCGCACCGCACCAGAGCCAGACGAGGGCACAACGGGACGAGCGACCTGAACGGGACGAGAGGCGGACCGGGACCGGACGGGTCTGAGCGGGAGCGACCGAATGGACTCGAATGCGCGCGGGCAGATCCATCGACACGCGACATCTCGTCCGCGAACCGGACATTCCGTGCTCGCGTCCCGCGGCCGGACACGCGGGGCGCCGCTGACCGCCACGTGAACGGAGTGAACGAGACCCTCGGTGCGTGGGCACCACGGCCGCGGGCGTGGTCAGAACGGGATGGACCCCGGATCGGGTGGCGGAGGCTCCTCGGGAAGGAACCTCACCGCCGGCGAGTACGGCAGCGGTTCGTCGGCGTAGATCCGGCCCGACGGCGACGTCCACTCGAGCACACCGCCGGACAGCTGTCGGACACCCCAGCGGGTGAACTGCTTCTGAGAATGATGCCTTTGGCAGAGGTGCCCCAGGTTGGCTACCTCGGTTCTTCCGCCCCGCGCCCATTCGTGCGTGTGATCGACCTCGCACCGGATCGCGGGAACCGCGCACCCGGGCCATCTGCACCGTCGATCCCGGGCTCGGAGGTGACGATCGATCGCCGCGGTGCGGTGATACGTATCGGTCGACAGCACCTCGCCGGTGACCGGATGGGTGAGGATCCGATCCCACGGCACGGCGGTGACGTCTGCCAGCCTGCGTGCGGTGTCGATGTCGATCGGTCCGTGACCCACGAGTTCGGCGGGGTCGAGGTTCTCGTCACCCGGGCGGAGCACCGACAGAGCCGGCACCACCACCTGCACCCGCGCGCGAATCGCGCCGAGTGCGCCCGGCCCGTCATCGGGCCTGGTCGGATCTGCCGATGGCGACGTCGTCAGCAGCATGTCAGCCAGTAAGTCGGCGCGCACCTGGTCGGTGGTGCGTTCGTCCGCGGCGACGATCGCGCCCGTACCCACGCTCGCGCCCGCATCAACGTCCCCGCCCTCACCGGCACGGGCACCCGCACCCCCACCCGCACCGACACCGACACTGGCACTGGCACTGGCACTGGCACTGGCACTGGCACTGGCACCGCCACCGCCACCGCCACCGCCACCGGCACCGGCACTCATGCCCGCACCCGCACCGCCACCCGCATCCGCACCGGCACCGGCACCGGCACTCATGCCCGCACCCGCACCCGAGCGACACCCGGCATCCGCATCCGAGAATCCCCGCGCATCGATCAGAGCCCTGCTCTGCTGGGTCAGGCGGTCGTAGATCCCGACGGCGAGAACCGTCGGCAGGGTCGCGATGAGGTCGGACATCCCGTCGACGCCCGTCACGATGCGGACGCACCGCGTCTCACGGCCGCGCTGATGCCGTTCGGTGAGCGTCGTCGGCTGCAATTCCTCGGCGACGGCCGCCAGACGACTGCGCAGGCGGCCGGGACTCAGCTGGGCACCCAACGCCGCGGCGACCGCGTCGTACTCTGTCCGGCGCTCGACAGGAAGAGTGCTCGCGACATCGACGATGGCGCGCACGTGAGCGCGTGTGAACGCGCCCGCACCCCACGCGTCGAGTGTCGCCGGCAGGTCGTCGACGATCTGCAACGCCCGGCCGATGTGGGCTTGCACCGTGCGATCGGACAGGCGCTGAGCCGCCGCGAGTTCCGATGCGATCTCGCGCATCGCCATGTCGGAGGCACGCTTCGACGCCCTGTCGCCGGTGACCGCGTCGAGGCCGAACTGACCGAGAGCGGCGTAGGCGCGGGTACGCCATGCCTCGGCGGCGGCGAAAGCCGCATCCGCCGCGAGGGCATCCGCGACGAGCGCCTGGCGGGTGCGGGGTCCGCTGGACGGAGGTGGCGGGGACGTCTCGATCGACATGTGTGCATGCTAGGTCGAACCTCCGACATTGCCCCGGTCATGGAGAGATTTCCGTGGACAGGAACCCCGACGGAAGATCTGAGGAGGAGGGGCACGGTCGGACGGCTTCGCACCCCGGCACGGTACGACCCCGCCGAACCTATGAATCACGAAAGTGTCACGGCCTCCTCTTCCGCTCCGTTACCTCACCGTTATAGAGTGTGATCACGGTAGTTGTTTTGCTGTGGCAGCTACCGACATGTGATTGCAGGACACTCTGGTGCAGGAAAGGGCCGGTCGGGAATCTCCCGACCGGCCCTTCGTTCGTCAGCCGGAAGCCTGCCGCACCCGAAACATCCCGAGCGTCGCGCACGAGCCCGCCGGCTCGGAGGCCACGGCGCCCTGGGGCGGCATGCGCCGCCGGCCCGACGACCCACGGCATCCTGAGTCGCCGGGCACCCGAAGTGAGCGGGACGCCCCGCAGCCCAGGACCCCCTGCCGCCCGGGACAACACGCAGCCCGGGACGACACGCAGCCCAGCCCACCCCGCAGCCCGGAATCCCCTGCCGCCGGGGACGCCCCGAAGCCCGGCACACCCCGCAGCCCCCGCACACCCCGCAGCTCCGAACGCCACCGAGCCCCCGGATGCCGACACGGCCACGACGCGGAAGGATGAACCCGTGACGGACACAGACCTGACAGAGCCCGACGGCCGCATCGTTCTGGTGCGACATGGCGAGACGGAGTGGAGCCGCACCGGACGCCACACCGGCCTCACCGACATCCCCCTGACCGAGACCGGCGCCTACAAGGCCGAACTGGCCGGGACCCTGCTCGCAACCCGACGTTTCGACCTCGTGCTGACGAGCCCGCTCCAGCGCGCCGTCGAGACCGCCGCACGGGCCGGCCACCCCGAGGCCCGGGCCGAACCGCGCCTGGTCGAGTGGGATTACGGCGCCTACGAGGGGCTGACGACACCGCAGATCGTCGAACGACTGGGCCGTCCGTGGACGATCTGGCAGGCCGGTGCGCCCGCGGGCGCCACCCCCGGCGAGTCGATCGCGCAGGTCACCGCACGCGCCTCATCGTTGCTCGATGAGCTCCGCCCGCGCGTGCGCGCCGGCGAACAGGTCCTGTTGTTCTCGCACGCGCATTTCCTGCGCGCTCTCGCGGGCACCTGGCTCGGCCTGACCGCCGAGGGCGGACGCTACTTCGTCCTCGGCACATCGGCGGTCAGCGAACTGGGCTTCGAACACGGCTCCGAGGTCATCACGCAGTGGAACCACGTTCGCGGCCGCTGACGCGGACCCCGGATGCCGCCCTCGACCGACCCGCGAAAATTCATCACAGAAATATAACGGCGCCTCTTCCCCTCCGTTATCTCACCGTTATAGAGTGCTCGCACGGTAACTGTTTTGCTGTGGCAGCTACCGACATGTGATTGCAGGACACTCTTGGTGCAGGGACAAGGGCCGGTCGGAAGCCTCTCCGACCGGCCCTTACTCTTCGACCTCCTGTGATCCGGGATGCCGACACCCCGTTCCCGCGGACCGAACCGGGACTCCGCCACCCGTTCCCGCGGACCGGGACTCCGCCACCCACCCGAACCCGAGGGGCCGGACAGGCGGCGGAGCCTGAGGTCATGTCATCGCGGACGACGCGGACGTGGCGCGGGCACGCTCACCCGCGGCGAGCGCGTCGCCGCAGCATCGCGATCCCCAGACCGACGCTGAGCAGAAGCCCCGCACCCATCGCCCACGGCAGGAGATCGGCGGCATCCCGACCGGTGACCGCGAGGGGGGTCCGTCCGGCGGAATCCGAAGAGCCGCCCCCCGCCCCGGTGTCCGCGGCCGCCCCGCCGGACGGCCCGGAGTCACCGGCAGCGGGCTGCCCCGATCCCGGCTGACCGGTCCCCGGCGCACCCGGCTGACCCGATCCCGGCTCACCCGTCCCGGGCCCACCCGGCTCACCCGCACCCGGCTCACCCGTCCCGGGCCCACCCGGCTCACCCGCACCCGGCTCACCCGTCCCGGGCCCACCCGGCTCACCCGCACCCGGCTGACCCGGCTCGTCGGTGACCGCGAGCGCGGTGAAGAGCGCGACCCGCGAGTGATCGACGGCACCGTAGGGGTCGGTCGACCGCACGTACCAGCCGCGCTCGCCCTCGTCCGGCACCGACCACGTCGCCGAGAGGATCGTGCCGCTGGCGACGTCGCTGAACGCGGCGATCTCGGTGGTCCCGAGGACCTCCGCGCTGAACGCGTCCGTCCCGAGCGTCCGCTCCCGCGGCTCGATACCCAGCTGGTCGTAGGTGAGCTCGAATTCCTGCTGCGCGTAGGGGTCCTCGGCCGGTCCGAGCAGGCTCGGCTCATCCGAGTTGTAGCGGTCCAACGAGGGCGAGTACGTCCGCACCATCATGCGCTCACCCTCGTTGTCGAAGTGCAGCAGACGCAGGTAGCCCAACCCGCCTTCCGGCAGACCCTGGTAGTCGAAGAGCATCGAGTACACCGTGCGGTCGTCGACCCCGTCGCCGTCGTCGTCGAACGCGTCGGTGCGCAGGAACGCGTCGTGGTAGTGCCCCGACATGACCATGCGCACGTTCGGGTTGGGGGCGACGACCTCGTCGAGCACGCGCTGCGGGATCGCACCCAGGCCACCCGTCGTCAGGATGAACTCGTGCTGCGCGACGACCGCCACGCGGTCGGGATAGCGCTTCAGCACGTCGTTCATCCAGGCGATCGACGCGTCGTCGGGCAACCATCCGGTGTACAGCATGAGGAAGTCGATCCCGCCCGCCGACACCAGGTCGTAGTGGCCGCGGTTGTCCTCGTAGCTCCCGCCGTACCAGGGATTGCCCGCGAACCGCTCCTCACCGAAGTACGTGCCGTAGTTCGTGTAGTCCTCGACGTCGTGACCGACGTCGTGGTTGCCGGCCAGCACCCCGTACGGCAGACCCGCGTCGTCGAGACGGTCGTACTGCGCCGACGCACGGTCCCACTGCGGGATCACGTCGTAGTCGTCGACGATGTCGCCGGTGTGGAAGACGTACTGCAGATTGAGGTCGTCGCGACGATCGAGGAAGTACGAGTGGATCGCCTCCTGGTGCTTGTACGGCTCCCCCGCCATCTCATTCTCGTTGTAGTACTGCGTGTCGGACTCCCACCCGAGGGTGAAGTCGTACTCCGAACGCGGCACATCGTCGACGTTGTGGGGCTCGACCACGCTGTCCCGTGTGCTGCGGTCCGGCGCGGCGAACCCCTCGGAGTGCTGAACGAGCATGCGCACCTCCCCGTCGATACGGTGGTCGTCGACCGACACCACACCGTCGAGGGTGAACGCCTCGGCATCGGCGGTCGCCACGTGGCGATCCACCTCGTCCCATCCCGACCCGTCGGGACGCTGGACCGAGAGCACCACCGTCGCTCCGGCGTTCGCACGCCCCGACCAGGTCGAGCGCACGTCGGCGCCCGCATCGGCGGCATCCACGTCCACCCCGAACAGCTGGTACGGGAAGGCCTCCGAACTCGAGACGTCCGCGGTGAGGCCGTCGACGGCTGCGAGGTCCTCGACCTGCTCACGGGAGAGGGTGCGCGCTTCGGCGCGATCGATCGCGGCGGCGTCGGCGACCACGCCCGACCGGACCGCGACGTCGCCGTCGGCGAGATCGAGGCGACGGCCCTCCAGGAACGCCACGTCGAGGGCATCGCCCTGCGGGTCCTCGACCTTCGCCTGCAGGGTCACCTCACCGGCATCCACCTCTGCGCCGTCGGCGGGCGAGAGCAGACCCGCGGCCGGCTGCTCCGCGTACGTCTCGAACGTCGCCGTCCAGGTCGTGGCGTTGCCCACCACGTCCGTCGATGTGACCTCGAACGTGTGGTCGCCGGCATCCAGCACCAATGACGACGTGGTGAACGGCAGGGTGATCTCTCGACCGTCGAGGCGCGCCACCGTCGAGGCGACACCCGACCCCGCGTCGGTCGCCTCCGCGTCGAGAGCGACCTCGCCGCGGTACGCGGTGCCGTCGATCACGCGGGACGTGACGACGGGGGCGGTGTTGTCGACGCGCACCGTGGCCGACGCCGTCTCGTCGCCGTCCCCGGCCGTGATCACGGCATCGCCGTCGGCACGCGCGGCGGTGTCCCACGTGTACGCCACGGCGGAGTAGGCGTCTTCGGGCACGTCGAAGCGGGCGTCGAAGAAATCGAGCTTGCCGGCGCTGTCGCCCATGCGCAGCACGGCGGCCGGGTCGTCGTATCCCGCGGGGGTGAGCGTGCGACCGTCGGGCAGCACCAGACGCATCCCCCGGATCTCGAAGTCGTCGTTGTTCTCGTCGGCGTCGATCTCGGGCGCCTTCTTGCTGCCCGCCCAGACGCTGACCGTGAGGTCACCGCCGCGATCGAGGTACTCCAGCGGCACGGGGGTGGCGATGGTCTCCCACCCCTCGGTGCCCTTGTCGAAGATCGTGAGGACGTCGTCGCCGATGCGCACGCCGTTCTTGAAGTAGTAGTTGACGTTGGTCGTCTCGAACACGAACGTCGGGCGCCCCTCGAGGCTCGGGGTCGTCGGTACCGCGGCTCCGTCGATCGACAGGGTCAACGGGCTCGGATACGCGTCACCGGATGCCACGACCTCGGTCGCACCGCGCACGAACGCCCCGTCGGCGAGGTTCAGGCGCACCGGCGCGTCCGAGACGCCCGCCACCGCGACACGGCGCTCCGGGGTCGTGACCGCGTTCACGCCGTCCGAGGCCGTGACGCGGTAGGCGTACCAGCGCTTGCCGGTGAGGTCGACGGCCTTCACGGTGTGCCGGAAGGTTCCGTCTCCCCCGTCCGAGAGCGGGATGCGCAGAGGGTCGGCGTCCACGTCGTTGCGCAGCTCGAGCGTCGCCGTGCGCACCTGCACGTCGTCGGCGAGGGTGAGGTCGATGACGAAATCGGCGTCCGGGGCGATCTCGGCGGCCGTGCGATCGGTCACCGTGGGTGCGGTGGTGTCGACCGGCACGACGACGGGCGCATCGGCGACCTGGTCGCCCTGGACCGCGCCGGGCGTCGCGGGAGCGAGGTCGAGCAGCCGCTGACGGGCCCGGTCCTCGGTGGCGGTGAAGCGGATGCCCTTATCCGCCTGCGTGTCGTCGCGCCCGTCCAGGTTGTAGAACGCGCTGCTCACGGCGTGGCCGGTGTTCGTGGAGATCTGGACGCCGCGGGGGCTGCCGTTGGCCATCCCGGCCGACGAGATCTCGACGAGCGAAGCGCCGGCGACCAGCGCGGTACCGAACTGACGGTTGAAGTCCGCGGCGGTGAGCGCGTCGTTCGCGCCGTTCTTGATCCAGAAGACGAGGGTGCTGCGTCCGGGGATGACGACGTCGCTCGGAACGGCCGGCCACCGGCTCACGGTGCCCTCGACGGGGTAGAGGTAGTCGATGACGTAGTCCGAGAAGTCGATCGGCTGGTCGGTGGCGTTGAACACCTCGATGAACTCGTAGCCGTCGGAGCCGCCCACGTTGGTGGAGTCGGGGAGCAGCTCGGTGACCTGCAGCGGCGCCCCGGCCGGGACGGGACCCGCCGGCGGCGTCACCGTCGCGCTGGGACTCGGGGTCGCGCTCGGGGTGGGCGATGCTCCGCCGGGTCGGACGACGGCCTCGGGCTGCACGGTGCCGGGCGACGGGGCGGCGTTCACTCCGAGGACGTCGAGGCGAGCGACGCCGGGGTCGGCGGCGAGGGCGAAGTGCGTCGCCAGATCGACGCCGAAAGCACCGGCGGGGGCGTGCGACCACGACGACATCTCCCCGCCGACGAGGACGCGGATGCCGCGGTTGCCGCCGTTGGCGAGACCCGGCTGACCCGTGAGCCGGACGACCTGGACGTCGTCGGCGACCTGGTGGAACGCGCGGAACTCCTCCACCGTCCGGGTCGAGGTGTCGACCGACCCCGAGGTGTAGCTCACCCACAGCAGCGCCGTCTCGTGCGCGTCCAGCACCAGGGGCTCGAGCGTGAGCGGGACGTCGCGCGAGCGGTCGGCGGAGTCGTCGTACGAGTACGCAAAGGTGATCCCGGATGCCGCCAGGTCGATCGCGGCATCCGTGACGTTGTGGATCTCGACGTACTCGAAGTTGTCGGCACCCGTGTTGTCGGCGACGATCTCGGTCACGACGACCGATGCAGCGCCCGCGGCGGCGTGCGCCAGGGGAACGGCCAGGGTCGGGACGACCCCGGCGACCAGCACGGTCGCCAGGGTTGCGGAAAGGGCACGGGAATGCCGTGGGCGCATGGGGGAGCCACCTTCATCTGGGGGGATGCTCCGACCATAGAAACCCCGCAGGAGACGCACGTGAACGCCCGGACCCGATCAGGTGACCGGCAGGTGACGCGGCACGCAACCCGCGTGTGATACCCGTGCGCGGGGCACGTCGACCCCGACCGGCTCTATGGTTTAGGGATGACCGATCGACGCCTCGCCGTGCAGGCCTGGGAGAACCTCTTCCGCGCGCAGCACGAGGTGTTCGAGGACATCCGCTCGGACTTCGACGGCACCGAACTGACCCAGGCGGAGTACGACGTTCTGCTCACGGTCACGAGGGCGCCGGACATGACCGCACGCTTGCGCGACGTCACGGGCAATATGCTCATCAGCCAGCCCAGCGTCTCGCGCCTGGTCGAGAAGATGGTCACCCGCGGCCTGCTCACCAAGTGCGCCGATCCCGAGGACGGCCGCGGATCGCTCGTGACGGCGACCGAGAACGGTGCCGTCGTGTTCCGTCGGATCGCCGCGGCGCACGGTCGCTCGATCGCGCAGCGCATGGCCCGACTCGACAACGACGAGCTAGCGCAGCTGCACGCTCTGACGGCGAAGCTGCGCGGCGACGCCTGACCCGTCGCCCGGCATGCGGGGCTCCCGCGGCGACGCTGCGCGGTAACGCCCCACCCATCGCCCGACATGCGCGGCTCCCGCGGCGACGCTGCGCGGCAACGCCCCACCCGTCGCCCGGCACGCGGGGCTCCCGCGGCGACGCCTGACCCGTCGCCCGGCATCCGCCGCGCGCCGGAGTGTCAGCACTCGATGACGTTGACCGCGAGACCCCCCTCGCTGGTCTCTTTGTACTTCGTCGACATGTCGATACCGGTCTGACGCATCGTCTCGACCACCGCGTCCAGCGAGACGTAGTGACTCCCGTCGCCGCGGAGAGCGAGGCGCGCCGCCGTCACGGCCGTCGACGCCGCGATCGCGTTGCGCTCGATGCACGGGATCTGCACGAGTCCGCCGACCGGATCGCAGGTCAGCCCCAGGTGGTGCTCCATGGCGATCTCAGCGGCGTTCTCGATCTGGCGGTTCGTGCCGCCCATGACCGCCGTGAGCCCTCCGGCCGCCATCGCGCACGCCGATCCGACCTCGGCCTGACACCCGCCTTCGGCGCCCGAGATCGATGCGTTGGCCTTGAACAGCGACCCCAGGGCCGTCGCCGTCAACAGGAAGCGACGGATGCCACGACGCCGGTTGGCGTCGGCGACGTCGTCGTCATCCCACTGCGCCACCTCGGTGCGCGTGACGGCGTGGCCGTCGTAGCCGAGCAGGGCGCTGCCGACGAGTTCGCCGTGCGGGGTGACGGCGTTGCCGACCCCGAGCCCCGAGTCGGCGAGGAACCGCCACCAGTACATCGCCACCGCCGGGAGGATGCCCGCGGCCCCGTTGGTCGGCGCCGTCACCACCCGGCCGCCCGCGGCGTTCTCTTCGTTGACGGCCAGGGCGAAGGCGCCGAGCCATTCCCCGGGGAGTTCGCGGTGCCCCTCGGCCTCGATCGCCTCGAGCTGGCCCCGGATGACCGAGGCCCGTCGCTTGACTCTCAGGATGCCGGGCAGCACGCCGTCGCTGTGCAACCCCGCCTCGACGCACGCCGCCATGGCATCCCAGATGCGATCCAGACCGGCCGCGATCTCGTCGTCGGAACGGAACGCCTCTTCGTTCTGGCGCGCCGCCTCGGCGATCGTGATCCCGCGCTCGTCGCAGAGCGCGATGAGGGTCGCCGCGTCCGAGAAGGTCAGGGGCAGAGGGTCGCCGGCGACGCGCGCGGGCTCGCCCTCGCGACGGATGAACCCGCCGCCGATCGAGTAGAACGTCTCGTCGGCGAGCACCTCCCCCCGATCGTCGCGCGCGACCAGTGTCATGGCGTTCGGGTGCCCGGGCAGACGCGTGCGCGGCTCGAGCACGATGTCGGCCCGGGCGAACGCGATCTCGTGCACGCCCGCGAGCAGGAGCCTCCGCCCGTCGGGCCAGCCCGACCACGCCCGGCGCACGGCGTCGGGATCGACCGTCTCGGGCTCGAGACCCTGCAGACCCGCGACGACGGCGTCGGGGGTGCCGTGGCCGATACCGGTGGCGCCGAGCGAGCCGTAGAGCACGCACGAGACGGATGCGACCCGGTTCAGAGCGTCGTCGGCGCGCAGCCGTGCAGCGAATTCGGAAGCGGCCTTCATGGGGCCGACGGTGTGGGAGCTCGAGGGTCCGATCCCGATGGAGAACAGCTCGAACGCGGAGGTGTATGCGCTCATCCCGCCAGCGTACGACCCCTACCCGACACCGCGCGGACACCGACTCGCCACGCCCGGGATGCACGCCGTTCGGGACCGATTAGACGTCTCCGGTGGTCCCGGCTATGCTTGACCACGGCCTGCGCGCCGTTTCGCGCGGAGGCCCTGCGCCCGTAGCTCAATGGATAGAGCATCTGACTACGGATCAGAAGGTTAGGGGTTCGAGTCCCTTCGGGCGCACACTGTGTTGAGACAGTGAAAGGCCTGGTCCAGGAGCAATCCGGACCAGGTCTTGTCTCATTCCTGCGGACATTCCGCGGCGGGCTGGGCATTCCAGGGGCATTCCACGCGGGAGAACGGGGCCGGATCGCGCTCGCCGCGACCCCCGCAGAGAAGACCGGGCTTGATGCATTGGACTGCGCCCGGCGCGACGGCGGGCGAAAGTGCAGGTAACGTCGTTGCACTGACGTGCGCGCGCTGGCCAGAATGAAGCGATGCCCGAGGCGTTTTGGCGCGCTGAGAAGGGCACGACGCAGGCCGTGCAATAACTTCTGAACATGTCGCCTGAAGAAGATCTGCCGGTAAGACACGACAACCACTCGCGCTCTTCATGGTCGAGTCGCGCGTTCGAGAGCGTGTTGCCGCGTGAATGGGTAATCCATCTCCTCTCAGAGGATTACGGCATCGACCGCCGTGTTGAAGTGTTCGAGGAGGGGCGAACGACCGGCATCTTCTTCAACGTTCAGTTGAAATCAACCGACAGGGGCAGCGGTTATCAGCCAGCGGACTCCATCCGGCGGGCAACGCTGAACTATTGGAGCCAGACCCCCGACGCGACTCTGGTGGTCATCGGTCACGACTCCACTCAAACTCTCTGGTATCGGTGGTCGCACCTACTGCCGCACGACTCCAACCCAGAAACAAAGAGTCGTCAGGTGCGCTGCGAGAACGTACTTGATGCGGATGCGGCAGTCAATCTCGCGGAGGAGGCGCGGGCGTGGCGTCTGGCGCGGGAAGTCTCGCGGCACCTGCCAATCGAAGTTCACCTCACCGGAGACACTTTCTATGGCGAGAGCGCTGGGCTGCTCAAGAGAGCAATTGCTCAAAAGCTTTCGTCCCTGCCATCCTTTTTCCGAGTCGTACACAGCAATCCTCACCTTCCGTACCTCCAGGCCTCCATCGAAGACGCGAAGGTAATGGCCGGAATGCGTGGCGACAATCTGCGTCAGATCACTTACGAGTTTCACGGGGCGAGAGATTACGGCGCTCTCGCATCTGACGTCATCGCGGCTTTTGCTCTTTCGCTCGCCAGCGTCGGAGCGGAGGACTTATGTGTGCGGCTGCTGAAGATCGCCGCACCCGAGACGCACACGCTTCTCACATCGAACGGATTTGGCTACGCTGTGGCGCTCCTCACGCGACACGGTGAGACTGAAGCGCTGCTCAGGCTAATTCGACGGACCGCTGCTCACGAGGAGCATCCGGCTCGCGACATCGCATTAGCCGCGTTCTCGTCAGCAGGCGCAACCCCCGAACTGAGACGAGCAGTGGCGCACGAGATTGCCCGTGCTGCTCGAACATGGTCCCGACCAGCCACCGGCCTGTACAACGCGGCGAACACACTGACTGAGGAGGACGCCGAGGACGCGCTTCGCCTTTATGAGGAGGCAGCGCAAGCAGACGCGCGTTATCGAGAGCGCGGGTACTGGTGGAGAGAACAAGGCACGGTGCACTGGTCGCTGCAACAGGTCGAGAAGGCGGAAGAGTTTTACCGCAAGGCAATCGAGTACGGCGACACGAGGGCGGCCCCTCTCCTCGCGGACGTGCTGATGAGAACGGGGAGATTCCGCGAGGCACGACAAGCGTTCGAGAATGCCGACATCTGGTCGTCTCCAGACGCCGGCGCTCAGTGGCGGCTATCGCGAGAGGCAATGGAATTCATCGTGGAAGACCTGAAGATCGACTCTCAAGCCAGACCCACCCTCGCCGTACCGGAATTCATTCCGCCAGACACCATAGACACGACCGCATTAGAAGACGCTGCACTAGCGGCGATCAGCACCGACGCCCTCAATGGCCGGGCGCACTCGACACTCGCCTACGTGTACGAGCAACGAGGCAAACAATCAATCTTCGCTTCCATCGCAGCCGCTGTTACTATCAACGTCGACCCTTACCTGTGGTTAGAGCTCCTGCGTCAGTCGGTCACGGATGAATCGCTCGAACAAGAAGCACGTGCGGCAATTGGACAAGATGCCATGCTGTGCGCCTGGAAATACTTCGGGCCCGCGTTCGCGGACGTGATCCTGGACGAGGAGCTAATTCGCGACAATGAACTTCGGGCGGCGGTGTTCGACTTGTTCGAGACCGTGCGGCCGGCCTCGCCACCTCTTGAGCTTCGGCGACATTCCGAAGACGGTTCGAGTTACGAATCGATCTTCATCCCCACGGACCCGCGCCACCCCGACGCGAGGTAATTCGAGTCGTCGAGCATCGGCGTCCGCTAGCTCGTCCACGCCTCGGGCAGAGATGGCCTCAGTCGCCGTCTGTCGCGAATGCACTCATCCCGAGGAGGTGGGCGTGGGTGCCGCGCTGCACGAGGGTGTCGACCACCGCGTCGCCCTGCACGTGGAGTTGATGGAGGTCACCGGCGATGTGGTAGAGCGTCCGGTCGGGGAAGACGCGCACGAGCGCGTCGGACGCGATGGCGGCGATCTTCCCGCTGTAGCCGACGCCGACCACGCGCACGAGGCTCACGACGCGCCCCCGGGGAAGGCCCAGTCGCGGATGTGGTCGAGCACTTGGTCGGGTACGTCGACCATCTCGGCGGGCGTGCCGTCGCCCCGAAGCATGACGAGGTGCAGGACGCCGTTGTCGTCCAGGCCGTACGCCGTCTCGATTCCGTCCGTGGATCGAGCGATGAAGATCTCCCATGACCCGCGGAGGACGACGGGGACGCCGCCAACACGGACGCGCACGGAGGGCTGGCCATTCGAGATGGCCGGCAGGGGGCCCCACTTCGCGGCGGTGGCCTGGGCCGCGAGGAACTGCGACAGGCTGAGCGTCTTGCCCAAGCTGACCGTCGTCGGTGCGTCATAGTCCCAGTCGTCATCCAGGCGTTGTGGGGCCGCTGAGGCTTGCTGTGGGGGTGCCGGGGGTCGGCTGTAACCGGGACGGTTGACGCCCGACGTACGCCACGGGTGGATCTTGCTCGCGGGGTGTCGTCCCATGATCGTGCTCTCGCTCTCGTACTAGGGAGCGGCCCCGGGTTCGGCCCACGGAACGCAGCCGACGTGTTCTGCCACGCGTCCGTGGCCTAAATGGGTCGATTGCCAAGCCCGGGGAGTTGAGGGGTGGCCCACCTGCCAAGGGGGCGGTTTTGTCGTCTCAGGCGCGGCGAGCCGTCGTCAAGGGACGGCCCAGGCCGGCCAGATCCGTGGCGTCGATCCGGATGAGGCGGGTGCCGATACAGCGAGCGGGAAGCTCACCTGACGCGATCTTGCGGCGGATGGTCTTCGTGCTGCACGCCAGGATGTCGGCGGCGGTCGCGATGCTGACGTAGGTGGCCGCGACGGGGGCGGTGTTGCTGGGCATGGGGAAGTCCCTCGTACGAGATGTCGTACGGCTCAGATCTCAGATCGAGATCCGGCTCGGGAATTCTTCGCCCTGCCGACCGCAGTCGGCTCGCTTGCCCCTCCCGTCCCACAGGGTGGCGGCTCATGTCCAGTCTAGGTGACGTGGGTACGCGCTCGACCAGAGACGTTGTCGTCGTAGATAGACTCGCCTCACTGTGGGTGGCAAATACGGAAAGCAGCATCGGGAGCGCGAGCGTCGAGAGACACGCGAATCTCTGGCGTCCTTCGATGAAGAGACTGCGTGGTCCCCCAATCCGGGTGAGCCTACGGTGCAGGAGCAGGAAACCAACTACATATCGGAGACTCTGCTGATCGCACAGCGCACAGTTAGGTACGTGCGCAATGATTCGATTGTGGAGTTTGCGGTTGTGGTCCAGGAGCGCGTGGGCCAGGATCAGTGGCGTGAGGTGCTGTGTATCGACACGTGCAACCACGGCACGGTGCACCGCCATCGAGATGGCGACCACACACAGCTAGAGGCCATTGCGCCTATCACCGATCAGGGTGTTGTGCAGGATGGCTACTGGGAGGCCGTCGGCGAAGCGTATGATCTGGTCTACAACGAAGGAGCCACCCCGTGACGAAGGCAGAGCTCTCCAAGCGCGTCATGCGGACGATCGCCATTGATCGGCGCAGACCTCACCTCTTTCGCGACCAGAGCGGCAACGCCCCTCTGATGATCGTGCTGCCCAACGAGTATGTCGGCGACGTGTTCGACCGTGCGCAGAAGCTCTCCAGCGCGGGCGGCTTCAACATCATCGTCGCCTTCGCGAAGCACTTCGAGGTCATGACCTACGACGGAGCCATCAACCCCGAGTTCGATATGGAAATCAGCGGGGACATGTCTATGGGCATGCTTGGCATCAAGATGGATCAGAATCCCGGCAAGTGCATACGTATCAATGTGCGGGGACAATCTGTCGACGTGCCATCCGCTGCATCGTTTGCGTACGCCTGAGATCAACGCACGGATCTCGACTAGCTAGCTGACGTTAGTGCCCGTCTTCGACCTGATCGTCGTGACGTTCGACGGCGTCGGGGCGGGAAGGGTGGGCATGCGGTCGGCAAGCTCGGCGGCGCGGTCCTGCACTTGGTGCAGGTAGTGATCCACGGTCGTGCGCACGTTCGCGTGACCCAGGGCGTCGCGCACCTCCAGGGCCGTCGCACCCGCTGCGAGCATGTGCGATGCAGAGAAGTCGCGAAGGTCGTGTTCGCGAACCTGGCCGCGTACACCGGCTGCATCCTGGGCGGGCACCCATGAGTCATTGAACGTGCTGTCGTGGATGAACTCGGAGCGCCCGTTCGGGGGGAAGATCAGGGAGCCGTCGAACTCACCCACGTACTCGGTCAGGTGCGCGTCAATGGCGGCTGTCAGGTGTGCGGGGAGCGTGACCGCGCGGATGCCCTTCGCGCTCTTCGGGGGGCCCACGATCCAGCCCTCGCCGGTCACGTGCTGGGCCTGTCGCGTCACAGAGGCCACGTAGCGCCCGTCGATCAAGCTCAGGTCGCTACGGCGCAGGGAGCGCCACTCAGACAGCCTCAGACCGCCGTACGCTGCGATGAGCACGCCGAGTTTGAACCGCGCGTCCACGTGCTGGTGCAGGACGGTCAGTTCCTCGACCGTGGGCGGGCGGAACGTCTTCCCCGCGGAGGTCTTCGTCAGCTTGGCCGGCACGGGGTTGACCTGCACGATGCCGTCTTCCTCGGCGGTCGTGAGGATCGCTCGCAGTAGACGCGCCTCGGCTGCTGCTGCCGTCTTGCCCACGGTCATGCGCTCGGCGTGCCAGGTGCGGACGCGGGCGGGCGTGATAGCAGTCAGGGCGTCGTCAGCGAAGACGGCCAGCCCCTTGGCCAACTGGCGTTCGTACTCGACGCGCGTCTTGGGCCGGAGGGGTTCACCCTTGGACGTGACGCGCTGGGCGATCCAGGTCGCGGAGTACTGGCCGAACGTCTCCGCGGCGAGCGCCTTCGGGTTCTTCCAGCGTCCCGCGATGATGTCGCTGCGCTGACTCGATAGCCACGCTCGCGCGTCGGTCTTCGTGTCGAACGTGCTCGGCGCGTAGTAGCGCACGCCCTCGTGCAGGTAGGACGCCTGCCACCGGCCATTCGAGCGCTGGCGGAGGGTGCCCCAGTCTTCCCGGTTCGCCTTGTACTTCCGCGGCTCCGTCATGGCGTCCCCTTCGGTGGCTTGGGCATTCCGTGGGCATTCCAGAATGTCCAGACCAGTCTACAGAGGTCCACACGATCAGAAGGTCTTGGGTCTCGATTTGCGATTTTCCGGGGATAGCGGCGTCATTGAGAGGGGCGTCCGGATGCCCACGTGAGTGCAGCATCTGACTACGGATCAGAAGGTTAGGGGTTCGAGTCCCTTCGGGCGCACACTGTGTTGAGACAGTGACAAGCCCCGGCTGCGAAGAGATTCCAGCCGGGGCTTCTTCCGTCTCCGGGCGCCGGCGCGGGCGTGATCGCTAGGCCGATTCCTCCCCCGCGTGCGCGGCATCCATCCGCGTCGAATGCAGCTGCAGGATCGCGACCGCCTCGTGCAGCGAACCGAGCGGCGTCTCGATCTCGTCGTAGTGGTGGACGAAGCCGTTGGCGTCCCGCGCACTCACCGCCACGATCGCGTAACCGGGCCGCGCGACGCGCGCCTTGCGTCCGAACCGTCGTTGCGCCATGGATCCACCCTCCGTCGCCGCCGACGCTACCCACAGGGCGCCCCCGACGTCGGGACGACACCCGGGAACAGCACCACCCGAGGTCAGCACCAACCCGAGAACGACACCACCCAAGGTCAGCACCACCCGAGAACGACACCACCCGAGGTCAGCACCACCCGAGAACGACACCACCCGAGGTCAGCACCACCCGAGAACGACACCTCCCGCGAAGAGCATCCCCCGAGAACAGCGCCACCCGAGAACGCACCACCCCTCCGCGGGCGCGACCCTCGTCAGCGCGCGGCGGACTTCTTCTTCTTGCTGTTCTTGCCCTCGGATGCCGACTCCTCGACCTCCGGCGCGGCACTGTCCGGCGTCGTCGCCTTCTCTTTCGCCCGACGCTTCGCCTGCGAGGCCAGACGCGCGAGGTCGACCATGCGCAGGGCATCCATGCGCGCCTTGCGCATCTGGGCGTACTCCGGGTCGGCATCCGCCGTCATGCCCTCGACATCGAGCCGCTGCGTGAGGTTGGCCTCGACATCGCCCCACGCGGCGATGCGCGCGTCGGCGACCAGCTGGGCGACGCGGTCCGGGTCGTCGGCGAGGGCCCGCAGCTCTTTGGCGACGCCCCGGGACTGCTTGGCGCGGCGACGCAGGTTGCGCGTGTCGCGGTCGCGGTAGTCGTGCGTGCCGGACGAGTCCGAGAAACGCCCCCACGCACGCTTGCGCTGATGGGTCACGCGCTCGGCCGCTTGGTCCTGCTCGTCGGCGAGAGCACGCACGGTCGCGCGTGCCAACTCCCCGAAGACCTCGCCGTCGAAGTGGCCTCCCCGTGCGATGGTGTCGACGAGGATGCGGTTGCGCACCGCGAGTCGCGCCGCCGCTGTCGCGATGGACAGCCCTTCGGCGATGGCCTCTTTCGTGCGCCCCACGGGACCTCCCGCTCCAGGCTATCGTCCGGCGCGGTCGCGCCGCGGCGTCGTCGCCCCTCAGCTGAGCTTCGCCACCACGGCCTCGATGCGGCGACGACGCGTGTCGTCCGCCTTCGCGGAGGTCACGTTCGTCACGTGGGCCTTCCGCGCACTCGGCGAAAGAGCATCGAACGCCGGACGCACCCCGGCCTCGGCCATCGCCGCAGCCAAGTCGTCGGGCACCTCGACCGTGCGCGGGGCGGTGTCCAACGTCAGCTCCACCGTGATGGCATCCCCACCCGAGAGCCCCGTCGCCGCGCGCCTGTCGGACGAGAACGGGATGAGGAATCGTCCCCCCATCACCCCGATCGTGCTGGCGTACACGTACCCGTTCACCTCGACCGTCACGGCGGCCCGCCTGCCTCCGCCCAGCCGGTCGACGACCTCGACCGGAACCTCGATGCCGGTGTTGTTCCCGGTCTGCTGCAGAGTCGTCTCGAACCGCATGGCCCGAGTGTGACAGAGCCGGTCCCTATGCCACCACGTCGCAGAACGCAATCCCCTCCGGCCCCCTCGCGCGCCCCCGTACGGTCGTCGATGTTGCGGAGGGCCTCGGAGAGTACTCGGGGGCCTTCTGTCGTATCCGGTGGCCCTACCTCACGGCGGCAGGGCGACGCAAAGCCCCATCCGAAGCGGGGGTTTCCTCCGAAGATGTTGTGAGGCGCCCGAACGGTCGCTGTACGCATACTGGGAGGTTCGCCATGAGCTCTTCACCCAACCGTCTCGTCGCCACGATCTTCGGCGCCGTCTATCTGCTCGTCGGTCTGCTCGGTTTCGCCGTCACCGGCGGAGTCGCCTTCATCGCCACCCAGGGTGGCCTGTTGCTGGGAATCTTCGAGGTCAACCCGCTGCACAACATCGCTCACCTGCTGATCGGTGGCGCGCTGCTGGTCGCCGGCCTCGCCAACGCCCGTGCGGCGAAGGGCGTGAACACCACCGTCGGCGCGGTCTACCTGCTGCTCGGCCTCGTCGGCTTCTTCCTCGTCGGCACGGCCGCGAACATCCTCGCGCTGAACACCGCCGACCACTTCCTGCACCTCGCCAGCGCCGTCGTCCTGCTGGGTGTCGGCCTCGGCACCGAGCGCAGCCTCCCGCGCACCGCGGCTCTCTGAGCATGACCGCCGCGACCTTCACGAGGTCGTGGCCCTCCGTGTCCGCGTGGGGGGCCGGCCTCATCGTCGCCGCCCTCGGCGCGGGTGCGATCGTCCGTGCCGATTCCGGGGCCGCCGCGCGCGGCCTCGGAATCGGGATGGTCGTCCTGGGCGTGGCCGGCCTCGCCTGGGGCGCAGCCGCCCTGTCCACCGGCCGAATCGTCCTTCCCCGGGTCGCACTCATCGGAGTCATCACGGCCCTCGCGGCGACCGCCGCACTGATCTTCCTCGCCCCGGCGCACACCAGCATCATCGGCGTGGCCGCGGCATCCGTCCTCCTGGTCGTCGTCGGTGCGACCGCGGCGACGCACCTGCGGCGCGGTCGCACGGGCAGCCCCGCGGACCGCACCCCCCGACCCATGAGCGTGCTCGGTCTCGTCGTGGCCGCCGCCGTTGTGGCCGTCCTGGTCACACCCGCCCTGGGTGCCACGCAGGACGCGGTCCTGCTGCGCGAGGACGGGACCGTTCCTGTGATCTCGCACGAAGGTCACTGACCACGTCGCCCATCCCGCGCCCACCCGTTCAGACGGTGGCACGCTGGAGGGGTGACCGACGCGACCTTCCCCTCCGCTCCGGGCTGGATCCAGTCATTGCGGGGCAAGATCCTCGTCGCTCTCGCGGGCGACCCGACCGGCATGGCCCCGTACGTCCGCGCCATCGCCGACGGAGACGACACGGGCTACTTCGCCGAGAACGGTCCCGCGTGGACCGTGCACGCGGGAATGGGGACGCTGGTCGCCGGCATCCGGGCCCTTCTGCTGCAGGCCCTGCATCCGGGCGCCCTCGCGGGGGTGCACGATTGGTCGCGATATCGCGAGGATCCCATCGGCCGTCTCACGGGCACGGTGCGCTGGGTCATCACGCTGACGTACGGCTCCCGGACGCAGGCGGATGCCGAAACCCGCCGCGTCGGACGGTTCCACCAGCGGGTGAAGGGCGACTACCGCGCCGGCGACGGCAGCGAGCGCACCTACACCGCCGAAGCGGCCGACCTCGTGCGCTGGGTGCACCTGGCCTTCACCGACGCGTTCCTCGCCGGCCACGAGGTCTCGCGCCGGCCCATCCCGGGCGGACCCGACGCGTACGTCGCCGACTGGGCGACCGCGGGACGGCTGATGCGCGTCGTCGACCCGCCGACGACCCGCGACGCCCTGCGCGCCGAGATCGACGGCTTCTACGAACGGGGTGAGCTGCGCGGTGACGAGCGGGTCGCCGACGTGGTGCGCTTTTTGCGCAGGCCGCCGTTCCCGGGGCTCATGGGGGTGTCGTACCGCGTGCTGTTCGCCGCGGCCGTGGCGACAATCCCCCGCCGGTACCGCAAGATGCTCGGCGTGCGCCGCTGGCCGCTGCCCGTGCTCGCGCTGACGCGGGTCGTCCTGCGCGTCACCGAAAGGGCACTGGGGTCCGGACCCCGCGCACAGGACATGGCGCGCATCCGCCTGCGTCGTCTGGAGCGTGAGAAGCCGGAGGCGGCATGAGCGAGGACCCTCGAGAGGCCGCGGAGCGCTACCGGCTCGGTCGCGCCCTGCGGGACGCGGGGATGGAGCCTGCCGCGCCACCGGAGCAGTCCCCCGCACGCGGATCCACGGCCGCCGAACGTGCAGCCTTCGTCGAGACCGCGATCCAGCAGGCGATCCGTCGCGGCGACTTCGACGACCTCCCCGGCGCGGGCAAACCGCTCGCCGGGCTGGGCGATTCGCACGACCCGGACTGGTGGATCCGCCGCAAGATCCAGACCGAGCAGCTCACCGGCCTCGGTCCCCCCGCCCTGACCCTGCGCGTGGAGTACGCCGAGCGGGCGCAGAGGATGGATGCCATCGCCCGCGAGACCGAGGTACGCGAGGCGCTCGAGGACTTCAATCGACGGGTCATCGAGGCCCGACGCCAGCTGCTGGGCGGCCCGCCCGTCGTGACGCCGACGGTGGATGTGGACGCCGAGGTGGCGGCGTGGACCGAGCGGCGCCGGGAGCGGGAGGCCGCGTCGGCGGCAGACGAACCGGCGCCGCGGCGGCGGTGGGGGCGGCGAGGGCGCTGATCGAGACGGCTGCGCCGCGCCGGCGGTGCGGCGGCGGTGGGTTCGACGAGGGCGCGGGAGGTCGGCCCTCCGATGTGCTCCAGAACGTGCTGTGCACCCCGGGTCAGAGCGCGGCGAGGGCCTCTGCGCGCTCGACGAGAGCACGCGCCCGGGCGAGGGTGGGCGCGTACGAGCCGTCGACGGGACCGTCCGGCGTCGCCTCCAGCAGCGCACGAGCACGCTCGACCTCGTCGGGCGCGGGAGTGAATCCTGCGTGAGCGCCCGCCACGGCGGCATCCCTCAGGGCGAGTGTGCCCGTGAACCCCATCGCGACGGCGTGCGTCGCGGCTTCGCGGGCCTGTTCGAGCGGACCGCATGGGCCATCGATGGGACCGGCGATCCCCGCGGCGGCCGAGGCGACCACGAGCTGCGCACGCGGCCACGACAGCGCCATCCGATCCGCGCCCATGCCCGTGTCGCGTCGGAAATCACCGGTGCCGAACGCCAGTCGACGCGTCGCGGGGTGCGCGGCGATCGCCGGAGCCACCAGAAGAGCCGCCGCGGACTCGATCATCGCCACGATCGGAACACCCGCCGGAAGGGATGCCGCGACATGGGTCACGTCGTCGGGTCCGGCGCACATGGCCAGCACCACTCCCGCCAGACGCCCGTCCAGTTCGCGCCCGAGGGCGAGGTCGTCCTCGCCCTCGCGCGTACCCGCCGCGCTGATGCGCAGCCAGACGGGTGACTCTTCGGCCGCGCGGCGGGCACGGGCCCGGCCCTCCCCCTTGCGACCCGCGGGCAGGCCGTCCTCGAGGTCGAGGACGAGCACATCCGCCGCGGTCTCGAGGCCTCCCGCGAGCGGTGAACGCAGCATCCACGTGCGGGCGAGGGCCACACGCGCGGGGGCCGGGGCGGCCGAAGCCGCCCCCGCCGGGGTGTGCGCGAGGGTCACGAGCGGCTCCGAGCCGCCGCCTCCGCCTCCGCCTGAGCGCGGAAGGCGTTGAGCGCCTGGGTGTCGACGGGCGCGGGGCCCGCTCCGACCTCGTCCGACGCCTGCTCCTTGGCATCCGCCGCGGGAGTCGCCGAGTGGTCGTGACCCGTCAGCAGCGACTCGTCGAAGGGGATGCCGCCGGCCAGCACCTGACGGGCGCGCTCGGCGTCGTACTGCTTGGTCCAGACACCGATCAGCATGGTCGCGACGGCGTTGCCCGTGAAGTTCGTCACAGCGCGGGCCTCGGACATGAAGCGGTCGATGCCCACGATGACGCCGACACCGTTGACCAGGTCGGGACGGTAGGCCGACAGACCGCCGGCGAGGGTGGCGAGGCCTGCACCGGTGACACCGGCGGCGCCCTTGGAGGCGATGATCATGAAGATCATGAGGCCGATCTGCTCGGGGATCGACATGGGCGTCCCCATCGCCGAGGCGATGAACAGCGACGCCATGGTCAGGTAGATCGCGGTGCCGTCGAGGTTGAACGAGTAGCCGGTCGGGACGGTGATGCCGACGACGGGCTTGGATACGCCCAGGTGCTCCATCTTCGCGATCAGGCGAGGCAGCGCGGCCTCGGAGGACGAGGTGCCGACGATCAGCAGGTACTCGCGACCCAGGTACTTCATCAGCGCGAAGATGTTGACGCGGGTCACGGCGTACAGCAGCACGCCGAGGACCAGGGTGATGAACAGGAAGCACGTGAGGTAGAAAGCGCCCATCAGGATGCCGAGGCTGATGACGGCCTGGAAACCGGTCTTGCCCACGACCGCGGCGATCGCACCGAACGCGCCGATCGGGGCGAGCCACAGGATCATGCCGAGGATGCGGAACACCAGCGCCTGGAAGTTGCGGATGCCCTCGACCATGCGGGCGCCGCGCTCGCCCATGCCCTGCAGGGCGAAGCCGACGAGCAGGGCGATGAACAGCACCTGGAGGATGCTGCCGCCGGTGAAGGCGGAGAAGAACGTCGTCGGGATGATGCCCAGGATGAAGTCCTGCGTGGTGGTCGGCTCGGCCGCCGCCTCGTAGGTGGCGCCGGCGATGTTCAGCCCCTCGCCGGGGTGGATGATGTTGCCGACGATCAGACCGATGATCAGGGCGAACGACGACATGATCAGGAAGTAGACCATCGCCAGGCCGCCGATCTTGCCGACGGTGGAGGCCTTGGCGATCGACCCGATGCCCACCACGATGGTGCAGAAGATGACCGGGGCGATCATCATCTTGATCAGGTTGACGAAGCCCTTTCCGATCGGCTCGAGCGTCGTGGCGAAGGCCGGGGCCATGAGGCCCACGACGATTCCACCGACGACGGCGATGATGACGGCGATGTAGAGCCAGTGGTTGCGGTCGATCTTCTTACGCGGTCGACCGTCGCGAGTGGTGCGGAGTGAGAGAGCCATCAGCGCCTATCCCTTTCCTAACGTCTTCGTTGTCCGGCGGGGGCGCCGGGTGGATGACACGACTGTGGTCGACGGTGAACGCGGTGGCGATTTGTGGTCGTATTGTTCACGGCAGGCGCGACGAGGGGCGGTGAGCATGCGGCTGAGTGTGGGCGGGCGACTGGCGCTGGTGTCGCTGGGCGTCGTCATCCTCGTCGCCGGCGTGCTCGCGGCGCTGCTATCCGTGCAGCTCAGCGACTCCGGTCAGCGCGAAGCCGAGAAGGTGACCAGATCGGTCGCCGAGACGATCGCCCATGAGCCCGACGTCGCGCAGCTGTCCGCCGCGGGGGACTCCGACACCCTGCAGCCCATGGTCGAGCAGATCCTCGCCGAGGCCGACGTGTCGTTCGTGACGATCATGACGCCCGACGGCATCCGGCTGACCCACCGCAATCGCTCCGAGATCGGCGAGCCGTACCTCGGCTCGCGCGACGAGGCCCTTAGGGGACGCACCTTCACCGAGGTGTACGCCGGTACCCTCGGCCCGTCGGTGCGCACGATCGCGCCCGTGCGCGCCGACGGCGCAGAAGACGGCCCGATCGTCGCCCTGGTGTCGGTCGGGGTGACCCTGGGCGCCGTACAGCAGGACATCGCCGCCCGCGCCCCGCTGATCGTCCTGGCCTCCACGGCCATCGTCGGCATCGGAGTACTGGGCGCGCTGTACGTGCGCCGCAGCGCGCGCCGTGTCACCGGCTCCTACACCCCCGCCGAACTGTCGCGTCTGGTCGAGAGCTACGAAACGGTGCTGCACTCGCTGCGCGAGGGACTCGTCGTCACCGATCGGACGGGACGCATCGTCCTCTACAACGATGAGGCCGCCGACCTGCTGGGCCTGCCGCCCGCCACGAGCGGACAGGTCTCGCTGGACCCGCGCGAGGTGGACATGGATGCCGGCCTCGCGGAGGCGATCGCGACCGGTCGACGCATGGTGGAGGAGACCGTCGTCACCGGCGAGCGCGTGCTCCTGGTCAATCAGGAGGAGACGCGCGACCTCAACGGCCGGCGCGCACCGCAGCGCGGACGGGTGATGACCCTGCGCGACCGCTCCGAACTGCAGGCGCTCCTGGGCGAGCTCGAGGGCGTGCGCACCCTCAGCGACACCCTGCGCTCGCAGACCCACGAGCACGGCAACCGCCTGCACGCGCTCCTGGCGCTGCTCGAACTCGGACGTTCGGACGACGCGCGGCGCCTGATCGTGGCATCCACTGGAGAGAGGCAGGAGCTCGCCGACCGCATGGTGTCGGACGACGAGGACGCGATCGTCGTGGCACTGCTGCTGGGCAAGCTCGACGAGGCAGCCGAACGCGGCGTGCGTCTGGACATCGACGTCGGCGAACCCACCCCCGCACTGCCGCTGGCGGCCGCCGAAGCGGTGACCGTCGTCGGCAACCTCGTCGACAACGCCCTCGACGCCGCGGCGGCCGGCGCCGCCCCGCGGTGGGTGCGCGCGACGCTGCACGAGGGTGGCGACGACGTCGTCATCGAGGTCGCCGACAGCGGTGCCGGCTTCGACCCGACCCTCACCGACCCCTTCGCCTTCGGGGCGTCGACCAAGACGGCGCAGGCGCCCGGCGGCCGAGGCGTGGGCCTGGCCCTCGTGCGCGACATCGTGGCGGCGCGCGGGGGGACGCTGCAGGTCTCGGACTCCCCCACGACGGTGCGGGTGTTCCTTCCCGCGGTCGCGCAGGCGGTCACCTCGTGATCCGTGTTCTGGTCGTCGACGACGACGCCCTCGCCCTCGAACTGCACACGGCCTATGTGGAACGCGTCCCGGGCTTCGAGGTCGCCGGACAAGCCGCCGGCGCACGCGCCGCGCTCACGGCCATCACCGACCCCGATCGCCGCATCGACCTGGTGCTGTTGGACATGACGATGCCCGACGGCGGTGGTCTCGACGTCGCTCGACGCGTCCGTGCGATGGGATCGGGCGTCGACATCATCGCCGTCACCGCGGTGCGGGATGCCGCCACCGTGCGCTCCGCCGTGTCGATCGGCGTGGTCCAGTACCTCATCAAGCCCTTCGCCTTCGGGGCGTTCCGCGAGCGCCTCGAAGCGTACCGGTCGTACGTCGAAGGCCTCGACCGCGCCGCCGGGGACGCAACCCAGTCCGAGGTCGACGCACTTCTCGGGTCGTTGCGCACCGTCGCCTCCCCGGCGATGCCGAAAGGACTCAGCGACGAGACGCTGCAGGCGGTCGCCGAGCGGGTGCGCACCGTCGACGGCGCCGTCTCGTCGACCGAGGTGGGCGAGAGCGAGGGCATGTCGCGCGTGACGGCGCGCCGGTACCTCGAGCACCTCGCCGACGTCGGACGAGTGCGCCGCGTTCCCCGCTACGGCGGGCAGGGCCGCCCCGAGATCACTTACGCCTGGGTGCGCGCCTGACCCCCCCCAATCGAGTGTCCACGAAACGCCGCCCGGCACACCCCGCCCGCGGCGTGTCCTGGACACTCAACGGGCAACGGGCGGGGCGGGAGAGGCGGGGCGGGCGGGCCGCCGGGCGGGCGGGCGGGGCGGGGCGCCCCGAGACCGCCTACGCCTGGGTGCGCGCCTGCCCCCCGATCGAGTGTCCACGAAACGCCGCCCGGCACACCCCGCCTGCGGCGTGTCCTGGACACTCAACGGGCAACGGGCGGGGCGGGAGAGGCGGGGCGGGCGGGGCGCCGGGCGGGCGGGGCCGCCGGGCGGGGCGCCGGGGCCGCCGGGCGGGGCGGGAGAGGCGGGCGGGGTCAGAGGTCGAAGGCCGCGCGGACGCCCTCGTTGACGACCACGCCGGCGCGCACGTTCAGCCCCTTCGCGAGGGCGGGATCGGCGGATGCCGCGGCCTCCCAGCCGCGGTCCGCGATCCGCGTGATGTAGGGCAGCGTCGCGTTCGAGAGGGCACGGGTCGAGGTGTGCGGAACCGCCCCGGGCATGTTCGCGACGCAGTAGTACAGCGCCTCGTGGACCGGGAAGGTGGGGGCGTCGTGCGTCGTCGGACGCGAACCCTCGAAGCATCCGCCCTGGTCGATCGCGATGTCGACGAGCACGGCGCCCGGCTTCATCGCGGCGACCATGTCGTCGGTGACGAGCTTGGGGGCGGCCGCTCCCGGGATCAGGACCGACCCGATCACGAGATCGGCGTCGGCGAGCTGCTCGGCGATCTCGAGGCGGGTCGACGCGCGCGTCTCGATCGCCCCGCCGAAGCGCTCCTCGAGCTGACGGAGCTTGGGCAGCGAGATGTCGATGACGGTCACGCGGGCCCCGAGGCCCAGGGCGTTGGCCGCCGCGTGCTCCCCCGCGACCCCGCCCCCGATGACGACGACCTTCGCCCGCGGCGTCCCGGGCACACCACCGGGCAGCAGTCCCCGCCCGCCCGAGGCGCGCAGCAGGTGATGGGCGCCCTCGATGATCGACAGCCGACCGGCGACCTCGCTCATCGGCGCGAGCAGGGGCAGCGCCCGGTCGGGGGTCTGCACGGTCTCGTAGGCCACCGCCGTGGTGCCCGCGGCGATCAGGGCATCGGTCAGCGGGCGGTCGGCCGCGAGGTGCAGGTAGGTGAACAGCGTCAGGTCGCGGCGGAGGAATGCGTACTCGGGGGCGATGGGCTCTTTGACCTTGACCAGCAGCTCGGCACGCGCCCAGGTCTCTTCGGCGGTCTCGACGATCTCGGCACCGGCGGCGCGGTACTGCCCGTCCGAGAAGCCACTGCCCGCACCCGCTCCCGCCTGCACGAACAGTTCGTGACCGCGATGCACGAGGGCATCGACCCCCGCGGGCGTCATCGCGACGCGGTTCTCGTTGTTCTTGATCTCGGTGGGCACGGATACGCGCATGGGTTCCTCCTCGAGCGGATGAGCGTTGCCGGAAGAATCGCAGAAAAGGGCGTTTCGCGGGTGTTTCCCCGAACATCCTTCGAGAGCGTAGGGTCAAGGGCGATGAGAATCGGATGCCACGGCCTCCCCCACCCGCTCCCGGCGAAGGATCTACGGTGATCGACGACGACCTGCACCCGCTCGACGCGCGGATCATCGAGCTGCTCTCGGCCGATGCCCGCATGACCAACGCCGCCCTGGCCGACACGCTGGGGGTGGCGGCATCCACTGCCCATGCCCGTGTTCGCGCACTGTTGGACCGCGGTCTGATCACCGGCTTCCATGCCGCCGTGGACCAGAGCCGCCTCGGGCGGGGACTGCAGGCGATCGTCGGCGTCACGCTCCGGCCGGGACAGCGGCACGAGAGCATCCGGGCGTTCGCGCACGAGATCCGCCGTCACCCGGACGTCATCCAGCTGTTCTTCCTCGGCGGGGCCGACGACTTCCTCGTGCATATCGCGGTCGACGATTCTTCGGCCGTTCGCCGTTTCGTCGTCGATCATCTCTCGGCGCGGCACAGCGTGGCATCCACCCGCACGAGCATCATCTTCGAGTACCACCGCAACGCCCTGGCGGCGGACTTCGACTGACACCACCCCCGGCACAGCTGCTCGGTAGCCTGGGCGGCTGACCCGGAACCCCCTGCTCCCGTCGATCGCGGACGTCCTGTGGGGCGGAGCGGTCGTGATCGTCCTGGCGCTCGTCGTGATCGGCGCGATCGTACGGGTGCAGCCGCGGCGACGCTAGACCGCGGCGGCGATCGCGGCGATGTCGGCCGGGGTCGACCGGCAGCACCCGCCGACCAACCGCGCTCCGGCGGCGACCCACGCGGGGGCGTCGTCGGCCAGCGCGGCGGCTCCGCCGTGCCAGGTGCGGGTCGCGGCATCCCAGACCTCACCCGTGTTGGGGTACGCCACGAGGGGCACCGCAGGCGCCTCGGCGAGCGCCGCGGTCACCGACGCGGGCGCGCAGCAGTTGACGCCGACGGCCAGCACGTTCGGGACGGATGCCGCGAGCCGCAACACCTCGGCGCGTGAGGCGGACGAGAAGCCCGAGCTGTCCGCCGACACGCTCACGAAGGCGGGGACGCCGAGGGCGGCGAGCTCGAGGGCGAGGGCCTCGACCTCGAGCGACGAGGGGATCGTCTCGACCGCGAGCAGGTCGGCTCCGGCCTCGGCGAGCACGTGCAGTCGGCGACGGTGGGCTTCGCGCAGGTCGTCGAGCGAGAGGTCGTAGTCGCCGGTGTACTCGCTGCCGTCGGCGCGCAACGCCCCGATCGGGCCGACCGATGCCGCGACCACCGCATCTCCGGCCTCGCGCGCGACCGCCACCGAGCGGCGCAGCAGCGTCTCGACCTCGGCATCGGGGATGCCGGCGGCGAACCCCAGCTGGTACGACGCCGTGATGACGACCTCGGCGCCGGCGGCGACGAACTCCGCGTGGGCGGCGCGCACCTCGTCCGGGTCGTCGCGCAGCACCCGCGCCGACCAGAGCGCGCTGGTGACGTCGTTGCCGCGCGCCGCGAGCAGGGTGCCGAGCCCTCCGTCGAGCACGACGGGACGCTCGGTCAGGGCGGCCGCGAGGTCGATCACGCCTCGTGCGTCTCGCCCGCCGCGAGGACGCGAAGGGCGCTCGCGAGGAGGGCCTGGTCGGCGCGGCTGACATCGCGCAGAGCATCGGCCTCGAGCCGGACGAGCTCGGTCATCGCGGCATCCACGCGGTCGATGCCCTCGGGCGTGATCGCGACGAGGATCGCCCGACCGTCCGAGGGGTTGGGGCGGCGGTGCACGAGACCGCGCTCGGCGAGCTTGTCGAGACGGTTGGTCATGGCCGCGCTGCCGATCATCGTGGCGGTGATCAGGCGCGTGGCGCTGAGCTCGGTGCCGGCACGGCGGAGCACCGCCAGCACGTCGAACTCCCACACCGCGATGCCGGCACTCGCGAACGCCTTGGCGCGCAGCTTGGACAGGTGGAAGGCCGCGCGACGCAGGCGGGACATCACGTCGAGCGGGGTGAGGTCGACCTCCGGCAGCAGTTGCGACCAGGCGTCGATGAGGAGGTCGACCTCGTCGTCTTTACTGCTCGCGGTAGGCATTCTTCGACGGTACCGGAGCCGCGGGGTGGTGCGGCGCGGCGTGCCGGTGCCGGAAGCCGGGTCGCCGCGGGGTGGTGCGGCGCGGCGTGCCGGTGCCGGATGCCGGGTGGTCGCCGGAGGGTGCGACTCAGCGCGCCGCCGGCGGCGGTGCCGTCGGTGGTGACGCCGTCGGTGGTGACGCTGCGGGAGGCGGAGCCGTCGTTCCGCGGGCGACCAGGCGCGTGGGCAGTTCGATGTGCGTCGCGGTCAGAGTCTCGCCGGCGAGCAGGGCCAGCACCATGCGCACGGCCTCGGCCCCCAGACGCTTCATGGGTTGCCCGACCGTCGTCAGACCGGGCTGGGCACGGGCGGCCTCGGGCACGTCGTCGAACCCCACGACCGACAGGTCGTCGGGGACGCGCAGCCCTCGCTCGCGTGCGACCTCGACGATCGAGAGGGCCGAGAGGTCGTTGGCGGCGAACACCGCCGTGGGCGGGTCGTCGAGCGACAGCATCGCGTGGGCGGCCTCGCGTGCGACGTCCTGCTCATAGCGGCCCACCCCGACCAGCGCCGGATCGAAGGGGATGCCGGCGGCCGAGAGTCCGGCACGGTAGCCCGAGGCGCGGGCCACGGCCGAACGCAGGTCGGGGCGGCCCGCGATGAAGCCGATGCGGCGATGCCCCAGCTGCACCAGGTGGTGAACGGCCTGCTGCGCGCCGGTATAGCTGTCGGACTCGACCGTCGGCAGGTCGCCCCGGCCGGTGTGCGGGTCGATCGCGACGATGGGCACCTCGCCCGAGACGGTGACGACGGTGGGGGTGACGATGATGGCCGCGTCGATCAGCGTGCCGCTCAGCCGGCTCAGGGAGCGGCGTTCCCACCCCTCGCCGTCGCGCCGCGCACCGGTGTAGGCCAGAAGGTCGTATCCCGTGCCCGAGAGCGCTCCCCCGACACCCTTGAGGATCTCGGCCGAGAACGGCTCGATGTCGGCCACCAGCACGCCGATCACCCCCGTCCGCCGCGATCTCATGCTGCTGGCGACGAGGCTGGATTCGTAGCCGAGGGCCTCGACGGCATCCAGGACGCGGCCCACCGTCTGCGGAGAGACCCCGTAGCGACCGTTGACCGCCTTGGAGACCGTGGCCACCGACACCCCGGCCGCCGCGGCGACGTCGTGGATCGTGGCACGCCTGGTCGTGGGCCTGATCATGGCATCCGACCCTAGCGTGGAAATCATTTTCGAAAACGTTTGACGACCTCTCCGAGCCCGGGCGACACTGCTGACACCCGACGGGCCGCACACCCGATCGGCAGCGAACGACCGACCGTGACGAACGGTCCGTGACAGCGGCAGAGCAGCCGACACCGACGCGTCCCGCGACGCACTCGACGAAGAGAAACGGGCATCACATGAACACGCGTAAGATCCTGGCCGGAACGGCGCTCGCCGTCGCCGGCACCCTCGCCCTCGGCGGCTGCGCCGCGGGCGGCGCCGGCGGTCAGAACGCCGACGGCAGCGTCACCCTGACGATGTGGCACAACTCCACCACCGGCGACGGCAAGAAGTACTGGGAGGACACCGCGGCCGCCTTCGAGGAGGCGAACCCCGGCGTCACGATCGAGATCCAGGCCCTGCAGAACGAAGAGGTCGACGGCAAGCTCCAGACCGCGCTGAACGCCGGAGACGCCCCCGACATCTTCATGGCCCGCGGTGGTGGCAAGCTCGCCGACATCGTCGCCGCCGGACAGGCGATGGACCTCACCGACAAGATCACCCCCGAGGCCAAGGCCGCCCTCGGCAACTCCCTCGGCGCCTTCGAGGTCGACGGCAAGAACTACGGCATGCCCGTCGCGGTCCTTCCCTCGGGCATCTTCACCTCGCAGGACCTCCTGTCGGCCGCCGGCGTCACCACCGCTCCCGCGACGATCGACGACCTCGAGGCCGCGAACGCCAAGATCCGCGCCACCGGCGTCGCCCCGATCGCCGTCGGGGCGAAGGACGCCTGGCCGGCCGCGCACTGGTACTACAACTTCGCCCTGCGGGCCTGCTCCAAAGAGGTGCTCGACGAGGCCGCCCAGAGCCGCAGCTTCGACGACCCGTGCTGGATCGAGGCGGGCGAGAACCTGCAGTCGTTCCTGGCCACCGAGCCCTTCAACGACGGCTTCCTGACCACGGCGGCACAGCAGGGCGCGGGCTCGTCCGCGGGCCTGCTCGCCAACCGCCAGGCCGCCATGGAGCTCATGGGCGCCTGGAACCCCGGCGTGATCGCCTCGCTGACGCCCGATGAGCAGCCGTTGCCCGACCTCGGGTGGTTCCCCTTCCCCGAGGTGCCCGGCGGTGACGGCGAAGAGGGCGCCATCATGGGCGGCGTCGACGGGTACGCGTGCTGGGTCAACGCGCCCGCACAGTGCACCGACTTCCTGAACTTCGCCGTCAACCAGGAGAACCAGGAGCGCTACGCCGACGCCTTCCAGACCATCCCCGCGTCGAGCGAGGCGACCGCGGCGGTCACGACCCCGGCCCTGCAGTCGGCCCTGCAGGCCTACACCGACGCCCCCTACGTCTCGGTCTGGCTCGACACGCTGTACGGACAGAACGTCGGCAACGCGCTGAACGTCGCCGTGGTGGACCTGTTCGCCGGCCAGGGCAGCCCGCAGGGCATCGTCGACGCCGTCAACGCCGCCGCCGCCCGCTGAGGACGAAGCACATGACCACCCAGCTCGCCACCTCGGCGACCGACGCCGGGTCCCGCCGCCCGGCCGGGGAGGGCGCTCACCGCGCCCCCTCGGCCGGGCGGCCGCCCGTCCGGCGCCGCCTCGATAACTGGCGCATCCGCGGCGAACTCGCGATCCTCCTGGGCCCCGCGCTCGTGGTGTTCGTGTCGTTCGTCATCCTGCCCGTCGCACTGGCGGCCTACTACGGCTTCTACCGGTGGTCGGGATTCGGCACTCCCGTCGACTTCGTCGGCATCCAGAACTACGTCACGATCCTCACCGACCCCGCCTTCCACGACGCGCTCGGTCACAACGCCCTCATCGTCGTCGGCTCGCTGGTGCTCCAGGGCCCTCTGGCCCTGGGTCTGGCGCTGCTGCTGAACCGTAAGATGCGGGCGCAGTCGCTCATCCGCGTCCTGATCTTCGTCCCCTACGTCATCTCCGAGGTCGTCGTGGGCCTCGGCTGGGGGCTGCTGCTGCAGTCGGGCGGAGCGCTGAACGGCGCGCTGGACAAGATCGGGCTCGGCGCCCTGCGGGCCGACTGGATCTCGGATCCGGCGCTGGCGATCTGGACGCTGCTCATCATCATCACGTGGAAGTACATCGGCTTCGCCGTGATCCTCTTCCTCGCGGGCCTGCAGGGCATCCCCGAAGAGCTCAACGAAGCCGCCGCCATCGACGGCGCCTCCTACTGGCAGATCCAGCGTCATATCGTGCTCCCGCTGATGGGACCCACGATCCGCATCTGGGCGTTCCTGTCGATCATCGGCTCGCTGCAGCTGTTCGACCTGGTCTGGATCATCTGGGGCCAGTACGTGGCCTCGACCGCCGGGACCTCCACGATGGCGACCTACATGGTCGCCAACGGCCGCAACGCCGGCAGCTTCGGCTACGGCAGCGCCGTCGCCGTGGTGATGTTCCTCATCTCGCTCGCCGTCGCCCTCGTCTACCAGCGCTTCGTGCTGCGACGCGACACCGCGGGCGCCCTCACGGGAGGCACGAAATGACCGCCACCGCCACGCTCGTCGCCCCGAAGGCCCCGCGGCGGGTCGCTGCCGGATCCAAGCGCTCGTCCTCGGTGCTCGTCGGCTTCGTCGCCCTGCTGCTGATCGGCATGATGCTGGCCCCGGTGGTCTACATCATCCTGGGCGGCTTCCGTTCCAACGCCGAGATCACCGTCGACCCGGCGGGCTTTCCCACCACGTGGAACTGGCAGAACTACGCCGACGTCCTCGCCAGCGGCGTCTTCTGGGGGCAGGTCGGCAACTCCGCGATCGCGGCGATCGCCACGACCGTGTTCGTCGTGGCCCTGGGCCTGATGGCCGCCTTCGCCCTGGCCCGCTACCGCTTCCGCGGGCGGGGCGTGGTCTTCGCGCTGTTCACGGCCGGGCTGATGTTCCCGATGACGGTCGCGATCACGCCGCTGTACATCCTCGTGCGCAACCTCGGCCTGATGAACTCCCTCGCCGGTGTCGTCATCCCGCAGATCGCCTTCGCCCTGCCGCTGACCGTCATCATCCTCTCGCCGTTCCTGGCGGCCATCCCCGCAGAGCTGCAGGAGGCCGCGTCGATCGACGGCCTCGGCCGACTCGGCTTCTTCTGGCGCATGGTGCTGCCCCTCGCCGTCCCCGCGGTGGTGACCGTCGGCATCCTGGCCTTCGTCAACAGCTGGAACTCCTACATGCTCCCGCTGTTCATCCTCAACAACGAAGCCGCGTACACGCTGCCACTGGGAACGCAGGCCTTCGCCTCGCAGTACTCCGTCGACACCGCCCGCGTGCTCGCGTTCACCTCGCTGTCGATGATCCCGGCACTGCTGTTCTTCAGCGTGTTCGAGCGTCGGATCGTCGGCGGCCTCACCGGCGCCGTGAAGGGCTGACCCATGACCATCCACCGCACCGACGTCGCCGCGGCACCGGCACCCGGCACCTCGGCCCGCGTCCACGCGCTCGTCGCCGAGATGACCCTCGACGAGAAGCTCGCGCAGCTGGTCGGCTACTGGGTCGACCAGGGCGACGAGGTCGTCGCGCCGATGTCGGGCGAGAAGGTCACCTCGACGGCGTACGCCGATGCCACGGTGCACGGTCTCGGCCACCTCACGCGCGTCTACGGCACCCGTCCGGTCGACCCCGTCGAGCGCGCCCGGTGGCTCTGGGGCGAACAGCGTCGTCTGCAGGACGAGACGCGACTGGGCATCCCCGCGCTGGTGCACGAGGAGTGCCTCACCGGCTTCGCGGCGTGGAAGGCCGCGACCTTCCCCACGCCTCTCGCCTGGGGTGCGTCGTTCGATCCGGATGCCGTGGAGCTCATGGCATCCGCGATCGGTCGCTCGATGCGCGAGGTCGGGGTGCACCAGGGACTCGCCCCGGTGCTCGACGTGGTGCGCGACGCCCGATGGGGCCGCGTGGACGAGTGCATCGCCGAGGACCCCTACGTCGTCGGCACGATCGGCACGGCCTACGTGCGGGGGCTGCAGGCGGCCGGCGTCCACGCCACGCTCAAGCACTTCGTCGGCTACTCGGGCTCGCGCGCCGGGCGCAACCACGCGCCCGTGCACGCCGGACCGCGCGAGCTGCAGGACGTCTTCCTGCCCCCGTTCGAGATGGCCGTACGCGACGGCGGCGTCCGCAGCGTCATGAACTCGTACACCGAGATCGACGGCGTGCCCGTCGCCTCGTCGAGGGAGCTGCTGACCGACCTGCTGCGCCGCCGCTGGGGCTTCGACGGCACCGTCGTCTCGGACTACTTCGCGGTCGAGTTCCTGCGCTCGATGCACGGCATCGCCGCCGATCGCGGCGAAGCGGCGCAGCTGGCCCTCGAGGCCGGGATCGACGTGGAGCTGCCGGGGCCCGATGCCTTTCCGCACCTGGCCGAGCGGGTGGCATCCGGCGCCCTCCCCGAGGCCGTGGTCGATCGCGCCGTCGCACGCGTCCTCGCCGAGAAGGAGGAGCTCGGGCTCCTGGATGCCGACTTCTCCACGCCCCCGCAGGGCGTCGACCTCGACGATGCCGAGCACCGCGCCCTCGCCCGCCGCCTCGCCGAGGAGTCGGTCGTGCTGCTGCGCAACGACGGCGTGCTCCCCCTCGCGCACGGCCGCCGGATCGCCGTGATCGGCCCCAACGCCGACAGCACGGACGCCCTGATGGGCTGCTACTCGTTCGCCAACCACGTGCTGGCGCACCACCCGGGCACACCGCTGGGCTTCGCCCTGCCCACCGTGCGGGACGCCCTCGTCGAGCGCTTCGGCGCGGTCTCGTTCGCGCCCGGGTGCGCGGTCGAGGGCTCGGACCTCTCGGACGTGGATGCCGCCGTCGCGACGGCCCGCGACGCCGACGTCGCGGTCGTCGTCGTGGGCGACCGCGCGGGGCTGTTCGGACGCGGCACCGTCGGCGAGGGCAACGACGCGGACTCGCTCGATCTGCCCGGGGTGCAGCGACAGCTCGTCGAGGCGGTCGTGGCGACCGGGACGCCCGTCGTGCTCGTGCTGCTGACCGGCCGCCCGTACGCCCTGGACTGGGCGCTGGACGACGCCCACGGCCCGGCCGCGGTGCTGCAGGCGTTCTTCCCCGGAGAAGAGGGCGCCCCCGCGCTCGCGGCCCTGCTGGCGGGGGATGCCACCCCCTCGGGGCGTCTGCCGGTGTCGCTGCCCCGCTCCGCGGGCGCGCAGCCGTACTCGTACCTGCACCCGGTGCTCGGCGGGCCCTCGGGCGTGACCAGCACCGACCCCACACCCGTCCGGCCCTTCGGGTTCGGGCTGTCGTACACCTCGTTCGCGCGCGCCGGGCTGTCGGTGGACGGGGTCGCGGCCGCCGCGGCGCGCGCCGACGGCGGGGTGGCGGCATCCGGACCCGCCGCCGACGTCCGCGCGGGAGACGCCTTCGCGGTGTCGGCTCGCGTCACCAACACCGGAGCCCGGCGCGGGGCCGACGTCGTGCAGGTGTACGCGCACCGCGAGGTGGCCAGCGTCACGCGACCGGTCGCGCAGCTGGTGGCGTACGCGCGCGTGGAGCTCGATCCGGGCGAGAGCGCCGAGGTGCGCTTCACCGTCCCGGCCTCGCGCCTCGCGTACAGCGACCGGACGCTGCGGCGGGTCGTCGAGGCCGGAGAGGTCGAGCTGCGCCTCGGCCCCTCGTGCGCCGAGACCGACGAGGCCGTGACCGTCCGCATCACCGGCCCGACCTACGAGCTGGGCGCCGACGACGCCCGCATGGTCGAGGTCGAGGTGCGCGGGGCCTGACCCCGCACCCCCTCCCTCTCGACTCTTCCGCTCGCCCGCCCTTCGCTCGCCCCCTCGCTCGCCCCCTCTTTCGCTTGAGTGTCCAGGACACGCCGCATCCGCGCGCAGTCGCACGGCGTGTCCTGGACACTCGACGCCATGGGGCGGGGGCGGGGAGCGGGGGCGGGGGGCGGGGAGCGGTGAGCGGGGGGCGGGGGGGCGGGGAGCGGGGGCGGGGAGGGGGATGCCGCGCCGCGGCGAACGGCGCCCGCATCCGCTCGCCCCCTCTTTCGCTCGAGTGTCCAGGACACGCCGCATCCGCGCGCAGTCGCACGGCGTGTCCTGGACACTCGACGCCATGGGGCGGGGGGCGGGGGCGGGGAGCGGGGAGGGGGATGCCGCGGCGAACGGCGCCCGCATCCGCGTTAGCGTGGGTCCACGCATCGACGCCGCGGAAGGACCCGATGACCCTGCACGACGAGACCGTTCCCCCGACCGCCGACGCGGGCGATGGCGCTCCCGCCTCGGGCACGCCCGACGCGCACGGGACCGCCGCGCACGGGACCGACGCGCACGGGACCGTCGGACACGGGCCCGTCGGACACGGGACCGACGCGCACGGGACCGTCGGACACGCGGGGGCGGAGCGCGGCACCGTGGTCGGCAACACGGCATCCCGGATCTTCGCCGACCGCGACGACGTGCACGACCCCTGGTCGATCGATCTCGAGCGGATCCAGTTCTCGCCGTACTTCTCGCGCCTGTCGGCCGTCACGCAAGTCGTGTCGCCGTCGATCTCGGGCGCCCCCGTGCACAACCGCCTCACGCACACGCTCAAGGTCAGCGCGATCGCCCGCGTCGTCGCGCTGCAGTTGAACACCCGCTCGCGCCGCGCCGGCGAGGGCGACGTGTGCAACGCCACCGTCGTCGAGGCCGCCGCCTACGCCCACGACCTGGGCCACCCGCCCTTCGGACACCTGGGCGAGTCCACGCTCAACCGCCTGGCCCGCGACGAGCTGGGCTTGCCCGACGGCTTCGAGGGCAATGCGCAGACGTTCCGCATCCTCACCGCGCTCGACGTGATCGAGACCGCCCCGCGCGGACTCAACCTCACCGCCGCGGTGCGTGCCGCGTCGGCGAAGTACCCCTGGGCGCCGTCGGTGTCGGCCGCGGAGCTCGAGCGCACCGGGCCGCCCCGCGGCATCCGTCGCTCCCCCGACGGCACCTACCGGGTGCACAAGTACTCCGCGTACGACATCGACCTCGACGACCTCGACGAGGCTCGCCGGGGGGTGGATGCCGAGCCCCTGCGCCAGAGCATCGAGGGCGCCGTGATGGACCTCGCCGACGACATCGCGTACTCGGTGCACGACGTCGACGACTTCTACCGCGCCGGCATCCTGGATCACGCGCCCATCGCGGCGGAGTTCCGCGGGTGGCTCGACGACGTGCTCGAGTGGCGCGAGCGCGACGACGCCGAGGTGCGCGCCGAGCTCGCCCCGGGTGCCGGGCTGGAGCGCCTTCGCCGCAAGATGCGCCGCGACGACCCGTGGATCGCCGACGACGAGGCCTTCCTCGCCGCGGTCAGCGACGTCGACGCCGAGATGGTCACCGACCTGCTCGCGCGCCCCTTCGACGGCTCGCTCACGGCCGAGCGCCGACTCGCGGCCTTCACCGACCGGTGGATCCGCCGGTTCCAGGAGTCGGCGCGACTGCGTCCGCTCGACACCCCGCGCGCGGGCCCCGTGGTGCTGTCGGCGTCGGCGTGGCACCACGTCGAGGTGCTGAAGTTCGTGCACAAGCGCTTCGTGCTCAGCCGCCCCGACCTGGCGATCCAGCAGCGCGGCATGAGCCGCATCCTCGCGCGGTCGGTGCGGGCCCTCGGCGAGTGGCTCGACGACGATCTCGACCGCGCCCGCACGCCGCGGCGTCTGCGCGAGCTCATCGCCCTCGCGCGAGAACAGTACGACGCCCTGCCCGCCGAGCGGCGGCCGTCCGACGCCGAGCGTCTCGCGCGCTCGCGCGGGATCGTCGACTATGTGGCATCCCTCACCGATGCCCAGGCCTTCGCGTTGTCCGAGGCGATCTCCGGCCGCGCCGACCGCCTGTGGGCGCTGGGCCAGCGGCTGTAGCGCGAGGCGCCGAGGACCCTGTGCCGCATCGTGGCCCCGGGCCGCGTTCGATGCCTCCGCCCTTCTCCCCCGGCGAACCCCGCGCCGCTCCGTCGGCTGACGTCGGGCCACGCCCCGACGCGAGGGATGCCACATTCCCCCGGACGCACGAATGCCCCGGACCCGCGGGCGTCCCACCACCGACGCGGATCCGGGGCACGGTTCGTGCACCGGGGCGCTCGATGTCCGCCCCGGTGCACGGGACGCGCCCCGAACGAGGCGCGTACGTGTGCCGCACCGCCCCGGGGTCCGCGAGGGGCAGCCCGGGGCGGCGGGGGTCTTACAGGCCCTGGGCCAGGCGGTAGTACGCCTGGTTCCAGCGCAGCTCGCTCTGGAAGCCGCGGACCGTGGTGTCGTCGTCGATGACGACGAGCTCGGTCTTGGCGATCTCGGCGAAGTCGCGGAACACCTCGATGCCCACGGCCGTCGTCATGACGGTGTGGTGGGCGGCGCCGGCGGCGAGCCAGCAGCCGGCCGAGGTCGCGAAATCGGGCGCCGGCTTCCACACGGCGCGGCCGACGGGCAGCTTCGGCAGGTCGGGCGCGTCGACGTTCTCGACGACGTTGGCGACGAGGCGGAAGCGGTCGCGCATGTCGCTCATCGCGACGACCAGGGCGGGGCCCGCGTCGGCGGTGAAGACCAGGCGCACCGGGTCATCCTTGCCGCCGATGCCGAGCTCATGGATCTCGAGGCGCGGCTTCTTCGTCGTCAGCGACGGCGAGACCTCGAGCATGTGCGCGCCGAGGATGCGCTCGTTGCCGGGCACCAGATCGTAGGTGTAGTCCTCCATGAGCGAGGCGCCGCCGGGCAGGCCCGCGCCCATGACGTTGGCGACGCGCACGAGGATCGCGGTCTTCCAGTCGCCCTCGGCGCCGAAGCCGTAGCCCTCGGCCATGAGGCGCTGCACCGCGAGACCCGGCAGCTGCTTCAGCGCACCGAGGTCCTCGAAGGACGTGGTGAAGGCGCCGAAGCCGCCCTCCTCGAGGAAGGAGCGCAGGCCGAGCTCGATCGCGGCGCCGTCGCGGAGAGACTGGTGGCGCGCGCCGCCGGGAAGCAGTGCCTCCACGACGTCGTAGCTGTCGACGTACTCCTGCACGAGCGCGTCGATGTCGGCATCCGTCGCCTTCTCGACGGCCTCGACCAGCTCGTTCACGCCCCACGTGTTGACCTGCACGCCGAAGCGCAGCTCAGCCTCGGTCTTGTCGCCCTCGGTGACGGCGACAAAGCGCATGTTGTCGCCGAAGCGCGCGAGCTTGAGGGTGCGGGCAGCGGTCCAGCCGGCGGCGGCGCGCTCCCAGTCCTCGATCTGCTGACGCACGACAGGGTTCGACACGTGCCCGACGACCGTCTTGCGTGACACGCCCAGACGCGTCTGGATGTACCCGAACTCGCGATCGCCGTGCGCGGCCTGGTTGAGGTTCATGAAGTCGAAGTCGATGTCGTTCCACGGCAGCTCGACGTTGGCCTGCGTGTGCAGGTGCAGCAGGGGCTTCTGCAGGGCGTCGAGGCCGGCGATCCACATCTTCGCGGGGCTGAAGGTGTGCATCCACGCGATCACGCCGATCACGTCGTCGCGACCGTTGATCTCGAGCGCCATGCGACGGATGCTGTCGGAGTCCTTCAGCACGGGCTTCCAAACGACCTTCACCGGCAGGCCGTTCAGGCCCTCGACGACGGCCTGCGACTGCTCGGCGACCTGCTTCAGGGTCTCTTCGCCGTAGAGGTTCTGGCTACCGGTGACGAACCAGACCTCGTAGCCGTCGAGGTCGTTCTTGAGGGGAGTGCGGGTCATGACTGTTCCTTTTCGGGTGATCAGAGGGATGCCACGGCGGCGGCCTCGACGGCGAGGCCTGCGCGGTAACGGTCGAGGTAGGCCGAGAACCCGGCGACGTCCGCCGGCTCGGGGTCGGCCGTGGTGAGGGGGGCGTCGGCGAAGACCACCTCGGCCAGGTAGGTGTCGAGGTCGCGGCCCCGCCCGTCGGCGACGTACGCCGCGAGCACGGCCATGCCCCACGCGCCGCCCTCCGAGGCGGTCGCGGCGACGGCGACGGGGGCGTCGAGCGCGGCCGCGAGGAAGCGCTGGGCGACCCCCGTGGTGCGGAACATGCCGCCGTGCGCGTACATGCGGTCGAGCTGCACGCCCTCGCCGTGGAGGACGTCCATGCCGAGCGCGAGCGTGCCGAACACCCCGTACAGCTGGGCGCGCATGAAGTTCGGCAGCGTGAGGCGGCTGTCGGGGGTACGCACGACGAGCGGTCGACCCTCGTCGAGACCCGCGATGGGCTCGCCCGAGAGGTGGTTGTAGGCGAGCAGCCCGCCGGCGTCGGCCTCGCCCTCGAGCGCGGCGGAGAAGAGCGCCGCGTAGGTGGCATCCGGAGTCACCGGGGTACCGGCCGCGGCGGCGAAGGCGGTGAACATGTTCGCCCAGGCGGCCAATTCGCTCGCGCCGTTGTTGCAGTGCACCATCGCGACCGCGTCGCCCGAGGGCGTCGTGACGAGGTCGAGCTCGTGGTGCACCTGCGACAGCGGCCGCTCGAGCACGACCATCGCGAAGATGCTCGTGCCGGCGCTGACGTTGCCCGTGCGGGGCGCGACGGCGCCGGTCGCGACCATTCCGGTGCCGGCGTCGCCCTCGGGAGGAGCGAAGAGGATGCCGGGACGCAGGCTCCCGCTCGGGTCGAGCAGAGCTGCCCCGGCCGCGGTCAGCTCCCCCGCCGCCGCACCCGCCGCGAGCACGCGCGGCAGCAGGTCGCGCAGCGCGGGGACGCGGCCGTCGGCGAGAGCGTCGTAACGGGCGACGAGCTCGGCGTCGTAATCGCGCGTGGCCGAGTCGATCGGGAACATGCCCGAGGCGTCGCCCACCCCCAGCACCCTCTCGCCGGTGAGCGAGCTGTGCACGTACCCCGCGAGGGTCGTGAGGAACCGGATCTCGGGGACGTGCGGCTCGGCGTCGACGACCGCCTGGTGCAGGTGCGCGATCGACCAGCGGAGCGGGATGTTCACGCCCAACAGCGCGGTGAGCTCGGCCGCCGCGACACCGGTGTTGGTGTTGCGCCACGTGCGGAACGGGGCGAGCAGCTCTCCGTCGGCGTCGAAGGCGAGGTAGCCGTGCATCATCGCCGAGACGCCCATCGCGGCGTAGCGCTCGGGGGTGACGCCGTACCGCTGCTGCACGTTCTGGATCAGCTCGGCGTAGGCGGCCTGCAGGCCCGACCACACGGCATCCAGAGAGTAGGTCCAGAGCTTGTCGGCGTAGACGTTCTCCCACTCGTGGGAGCCGGTGGCTACCACCTCGGCGTCGGGACCGATGAGGCACGCCTTGATGCGGGTGGAGCCGAGCTCGATGCCGAGGGAGGCCCGGCCCTCGGTGATGGTGGCGCCGGCGCTCGTGGCGGTCTCCGTGGATGCCGGGGCGTCAGGGGTCTGGGCGTTCATCGGCGGTCGTCCGTGCTCTGTCCGTAGACGTTCTGGTAGCGGTTGTAGAGGGCGTCGATCTTGTCCTGCGGGATCGGGATGAGGGGGCCGGCCTCGCGCGCGATGTGCACGGTGCGCGCGACGTCCTCGAGCATGACGGCGGCCTTCACGGCATCCTTCGCGCTCGATCCGATCGTGAAGGGGCCGTGGTTCTGCATGATGACGCCGCGCGACCGGTGACCGCGGAGGGTCTCGACGATGCCCCGACCGATCGAGTCGTCGCCGATGATCGCGAAGGGGCCGACCGGGATCGGGCCGCCGAACTCGTCGGCCATCGCCGTGATGACGCAGGGGATCTCTTCGCCGCGCGCGGCCCACGCGACGCCGTAGGTGGAATGCGTGTGCACGACGCCGCCGACCTCGGGCATGTGGCGGTACACGTACGCGTGCGCGGCGGTGTCGCTCGAGGGGCTGCGCTCGCTGCCCGGAGTGCCCGGGATCGCGTTGCCGTCGAGGTCGCAGAGGATCATGTTCTCGGGGGCGAGGTCGTCGTACGAGACGCCCGAGGGCTTGATGACGAAGAGGTCGGCGCCGGGCACGCGACCCGAGACGTTGCCGCCCGTCCAGACGATGAGGTTGTAGCGCACGAGTTCGGCGTGCAGCGTCGCGACGTCGGCGCGGACGGCGTCGATCGCCTCCTGCACCTCGGGCGCGAACGGGGCGGCATCGGTCACGCGGGGTCTCCTTCGACGGGGTTCGGGGTGGGGGCGCGGCAGCCTTCCCGCCATGATGTTACCGGTAACATTGTCATTCCGCGAGTGGTGGGAGCCCGCCGCGGCTCAGCCCTGCGGCGATGCGACCTGGCGCGGCGTCGCCGCCGAATCCCGCACCATCAGCACGGGCGGCGTCGGGGCCGGCGCCGCGTCGCCGAGCACCGCGGCGACGGCGTACGCCGCCTCACCCTCGACGTCCAGGCGCACGGTGGTCAGCGCGGGCGAGTAGAAGGCGGCATCCGGGTTGTCGTCGAAGCCGGTCATCGACACATCGCGCGGAACGACCAGCCCGCGCGCCGCGAGGCCCGCACTCAGTCCCAGTGCCATCTGGTCGTTGGCCACCGCGACCGCCGTCGCGCCGGCTCGGACCCGCTCGGCGACCGCACTCGCGAGCGCCGCACCCGACGCGGCGCTCCAGTCCCCCTCGAAACCGGCGACGCGCTCGAGCCCGCGCCGCGCGATCGCGTCGGCGACCCCGTCCGCACGAGCCCGCGCCTCACGCCAGTCGGCGGGACCGGCGAGCTCGATGATGCGGCGGTGTCCGAGATCGGCGAGGTGCTGGACGGCGAGGGCGGCGGCTTCGCGCTGGCGGGTTCCGGACTCGCCGTACAGCGGCACGATGGGCACCGCGTACCCCTCGAGCGGTGTCTCGCCGTGCGCCGCGACCAGGACGATCCCGTCGACGCCCTGGTCGAGCAGGTGCTGCACCGCGACGTCGATGTCGGCGGGGTCGTCGGAGTCGGTGTACGCGGTCGAGATCCACCGGCCCCGCGCCCGCGCCGCGCGTTCGAGGGCGGCGATCCCGGCGGCCGGACCGTGCAGGACGGCATCGGATGCCACGACCCCCACGGTGCGCGTCAGGCTGGTGCCGAGTGCGCGGGCGGCGTTGTTGACGCGATAATCCAGCGCCGCCACCGCGTCGAGCACCCGCTCGCGCGTGGCGTCGCGGATCCCCGGGTAGTCGTTCAGCACCCGCGAGACGGTCTGCGTCGACACTCCCGCCGCGGCCGCGACCTCGCGCACGCCGATGCGTCTGCCGCCGGTGTCGCCGCTCATGGTGACTCACAGTAGCGGCGCGGCGGGGACCTCGTCGGGCACGCGCCTGGGACCGCTCCCGAGAAGAGCCCGCCGACGCCCCCCTTACAAGACGTCGACGGGCCCGCCTCTACTCTGGCGCACCCCGAAGCGACCGTGCCGGAGCGCGCCCCGCGCGCCGGAACGGGGTCCGGGGACGACGGCCTCCGCTGTCGCGCGCAGACCCTCTCATTCCTCCGCGCGCAACCCCGCCACCCGGTCGTACTCCGCGCGGATGACCGGCCGGTGATCGGGCTCGACCGCGCGGGTCATCGCGACCGCCCAGTCGACGGGCGCCCGGGCGAGGACTCCCGCCGCCTGTCGCGCCGCGCCGAGGGCGACGTACTCCCCCGCCGCGGGTACGACGATCTCGGCGTCGAACACCTGCGCGGCGATCCGAGCGACCCCCTCGTTCGCCGCCGCTCCACCGATCAGCAGGATCCGCCGCACCTCCACCCCCTGCGCCTGGATGGCCTCGAGCCCGACGGCCAGGCCGCTGAGCATGCCTTCGATCGCCGCGCGGGCCAGGTTCTCCCGGGTGGTGGATGCCAGAGTCAGCCCGGTCAGCGACGCCTTCGCGTCGGGCAGGTTGGGGGTGCGCTCGCCCTCGAACCACGGGACGAGGACGACGCCGCCCGCGCCGGGCTCCGCCTCGAGCGCGAGCGCGCCGAGCTCATCGTGCGACACGCCCAGCAGCTTCGCGACCGCGTCGAGGACGCGAGCCGCGTTCAGCGTCGCGACCAGCGGCAGGAAGCGCCCGGTCGCGTCGGCGAATCCGGCGACCGTACCGGTGGTGTCGTTCGCGGGGGCCTCGGCGACGGCGAACACCGTGCCGGACGTCCCCAACGACACCACCACGTCGCCCGGGCCCGCCCCCAGCCCCAGGGCCGCACCGGCGTTGTCGCCCGCACCCGGCCCGACGTGGGCGCCACCGGGCAGCGTGCCCGCGCTCTCCCACGGCCCGAGGACGCGCGGCAGCGTCGCGCCGTGGCCCAGCGCACGGTGCAGCAGATCGAGGTCGTAGCCGTCGGCGCCCCAGTACGCGGTGCCCGAGGCATCCGATCGATCCGTGACGAGCTCTTCGAGCACGGCGTCGCCCGGGCCGAAGCCGCGCAGCCGCCAGGTGAGCCAGTCGTGCGGAAGGGCGACCGCCGCGACGCGCGCGGCGTTGTCGGGCTCGGCGTCCCGCAGCCACCGCAGCTTGGTCGCCGTGAACGAGGCGACGGGGACCGCACCCGTGCGCCGGGCGTAGGCCTCGGCGCCGACCTCGTCGATGAGGTCGCGCGCGGCCCGCGCCGAGCGCGTGTCGTTCCACAGCAGGGCATCGCGGATGACGGCCCCGTCGCCGTCGAGGACGACCATGCCGTGCTGCTGACCCGCGATCGACACCGCCGCGACGTCGTCCAGACCGCCCGCCTGGGCGATGGCATCCTGGAGCGCTGTCCACCACGCCTCGGGGTCGACCTCGGTGCCGGCGGGGTGCGCGGCGCGCCCCTCGCGCACCACGCGCCCGGTTTCGGCGTCGACGACGACGACCTTGCACGACTGCGTCGACGAATCGACTCCCATGACGAGCGCCATGCTCTGCCTCTCTCTTCGCGCCGCAGCGGTGCGGCATCCCGGCCGCAGCGGTGCGGCATCCCGTTCAGTGTCCACGACACGCCGTCTCACCCGGGGGCGCTGCGGCATGTCTTGGACACTCGACGGAAAGAAGGGGCCCGGATGCCGTGGCATCCGGGCCCCGGGAGACTCAGCGGGCGCCGAGCAGGTGTTCGGTCGCCAGCTGCTGCAGGCGGACGAATCCGAAGCCCTTGCCACCGAGGTACGCATCGGTGTCGAAGTCCTCGTAGGCCGAGCGGTCGGCGAGCAGGTCGTCGTAGCTCTCGCCCTCGTTCAGCGTCGGCTGCGCGAGCTCGGCGACCTTGGCGGCCTCGAGCGCCTCCTGAACCTCGGGGTCGGCGCGGAAAGCCGCGGCGCGCTCCTTGAGCAGCAGGTAGGTGTTCATGTTGGCCGAGACGGAGTCCCAGACGCCCGTCTCGTCCTCGGTGCGCGAGGGCTTGTAGTCGAAGTGGCGGGGGCCGTCGTAGGCGGGGACCCCGCCGGGGCCGCCGTTCTCGAGAAGGTCGACGAGCGCGAAGGCGTTGTGCAGGTCGCCGTGACCGAACACGAGGTCCTGGTCGTACTTGATGCCGCGCTGGCCATTGAGGTCGATGTGGAAGAGCTTGCCGTGGTACAGCGCCTGGGCGATGCCGGCCGCGAAGTTCAGACCCGCCATCTGCTCGTGGCCGACCTCGGGGTTCAGGCCCACGAGCTCGGGGCGCTCGAGCGAGTCGATGAACGCGATCGCGTGGCCGAGGGTCGGCAGCAGGATGTCGCCGCGGGGCTCGTTGGGCTTGGGCTCGATCGCGAAGCGGATGTCGTAGCCCTTGTCGGTGACGTAATCGCCGAGCAGGTTGACGGCTTCGCGGTAGCGCTCCAGCGCCTGTCGGACGTCTTTGGCGGAGTCGTACTCGGCGCCCTCGCGGCCGCCCCACATGACGAACGTCTGCGCGCCGAGCTCGGCGGCGAGGTCGAGATTGCGCAGCACCTTGCGCAGGGCGAAGCGGCGCACCTGGCGGTCGTTCGAGGTGAAGCCGCCGTCCTTGAAGACGGGGGCCGAGAAGAGGTTCGTGGTGACCATCGGCGTGATGATGCCGGTGTCCTTCATCGCGCCCTTGAGGCGGTCGATCTGGGTCTGGCGCTCGGCGTCGGTGGAGCCGAAGGCGAAGAGGTCGTCGTCGTGGAAGGTCAGGCCGTAGGCGCCGAGCTCGGCGAGCTTCTCGACCACGTGCACGACGTCGAGGGGCGCGCGGGTGGGGCCGCCGAACGGGTCCGTGCCGTTGTAGCCGACGGTCCAGAGTCCGAACGAGAACTTGTCATCGCGGGTGGGGGTGGGCATTCCTGCTCCTTCGCATGGACGCACGGGCGCGCGGTGACGCACCGCCGGGTTTGTTGGTTTTCACAACATATACCGCGGATGCCGCCGCGTCCACCCCCGCGTCAGCGTCCGAGCGCGTCGTCCACAACGGCGAACACCGTGGGGTCCCACGTCAACGCGCGCTCCCACGGCAGGCCGAACGCCTCGGCGAAGAAGATGCTGTGCACGTGGGCGGCGAACGAGTGCCGGGTCACCCGCGGCAGCACCGCGGCGGGCACGTGATCGGCACGGCCGCTGCACAGCGACACCAGACCGTCGTGGGGCCACAACTGCGACGGTTCGGTCGCGGCGGAGAAGTAGCCCGCCCCGATGACGGTGACCGGGATGCCGTCGAGCACCCCCGCCTGCGCCTGATTCCACCCGCGCAGGAATCGGCGGGACACCTCGGCCGCGGCCCCCTCGGAATTCGCGGCCGCGTAGGGACGCGCCTCGGCGAAGATCTGCCCGGTCGCGGGGTCGCCGTGGGCGTCGTCCTCGGTGATCTCGCCGTCGAGCAGGTCGCCGAGGACCGAGCCGTCCCAGGGCGTACCGAGGGTGACGAGCCGTTCCACGCGCGGGCCGTCGCCCGCGAGCTCGCGGATCGCGGCGCGGGAGAACAGCCCGCCCATCGAGTGGCCGACGAGGTCGACGCTACGCAGCCCGTGCTCGGTCGACAGCCACCGGAGAAAAGCGGCGAGCGACCCACCGGCGACGTCGATCGATCCGACCGCGTTGATCGTGAGCTCGGCGGGCAGCACGACGGGGACGTCGTCGAAGCCCTGCCACCCGGCATCCCGCTCGACCGTGCCGGCCCCGATGCGGGCAGGGGCGGTGAAGACCGCCGCGCCCGCGGTGCGCAGGTGCTGGCGCAACGCCGTCATGGTGTTGCCCGCCGCCAGACCCGAGGCCGCGGCGCGGTCTGTGTCGGTGAACGGGGTGACGGCAGCGCCGCCCGAGACGAGGACGACGGCATCGGCCATGGGGCTCCTTCGAGGGTCGGATCCCCGTCAGGATAGGCCAGACCGCCGACATCGACCTGCCGCCGCGCGCCGCCCGTCGAGTGTCCAAGAAACGCCGCGCCACCCCGGGTCGTCGCGGCGTTTCGTGGACACTCAACCAAGGAGGCGGCGCGACAGGGCGGCGCGGCGGCGGGGGCGGCGCGGCAGGGCGGCGCGGCGAGGCGGCGCGGCGGGGCTCAGCGCGGCAGGGCGTCCTCGATCGCGGCGACGACCTCGGGCGCGTCGGGCAGGGTGCGCGGGCTGAACCGCGTCACGCGGCCGTCCGGCGACACGACGAACTTCTCGAAGTTCCACGAGATGCGACCGGTCTTGCCCTCGGCATCCGGGGTCGTCGTCAGCTCCTTGTACAGCGGGTGGGCGTGACGGCCGTTGATCTTGACCTTCTCGGACATCGGGAAGGTGACACCCCAGGTCGCCGAGCAGTACTCGGCGATCTTGTCCTCGTCGCTGAGCTCCTGCAGGAACTGGTTGCTGGGGAAGCCGATCACGGTGAAGCCCCGGTCGGCGTACTTCTTGTGCAGCGCTTCGAGCGCCTCGTACTGCGGGGCCAGGCCGCACCGCGAGGCGACGTTGACCACGAGCGCCGCCCTGCCGGCGGTCAGGCCGCCGAAGGTGGTCTCTTCGCCGCGGATGGTCGTGATGGGGATGCCGGAGAGGTCCATGTTCCGATCCTGGCACCGCGCGCTCTGCGCGGGGTGGGAATGAACACCCCTAACGATCGACATGCCGACGACATGGCACAGTGGTCGGATGGTCACCGAGGGCACCCGCGGCGACGGCATGCGCCGCGCCAATCTGTCGCTCGTACTGCGCACCGTGCACCGAGAGGGCCCCCGCTCGCGCGCCGCCCTCACCGAGGCCACGGGACTGAATCGCTCCACGATCGCCGACCTCGTGGGCGAACTCCATCGCTCCGGCCTCGTGGTCGAGAGCGCTTCCGAGACGCAGGGGCGCGTCGGCCGGCCCTCGCCGATCGTGGCACCCGATCCGCGCGTCGTCGCGATCGCGGTCAACCCCGAGGTCGACGCCCTCGACATCGGGGCGGTCGCCCTCGACGGCACGATCGTGGCGCGGGAGAGGCGCGCGCAGACCGACCTGCTCACCCCCGAACGCACGGCCGAGCTGGTCGGGGCGCAGCTCGCGCTCTGGCGCGACGGCACCCTGGCGGCCTCTCGGATCGCCGGAGTCGGCGTGGCGGTTCCCGGTCCCGTGCGCGCCGCCGACGGCGTCGTGCGCGAGGCGCCGCACCTCGGCTGGATCGACGCCCCGCTGCCCGCCCTGATGACGGATGCCACGGGAGTGCGCGCCCACGTCGGAAACGACGCCGCGCTCGGCGCCCTCGCCGAACACCTCTTCGGCGCGGCGCGCGGAGCGCGCGACGTCGTCTACCTCAACGGCGGAGCGAGCGGAATCGGCGGTGCGGTGATCGTGGGCGGCGTACCGGTCGGCGGCGCGGGCGGTTACGCCGGGGAGTTCGGGCGGAACCGCCCCGGCATCGTCGATCCCGACGATCGGCGCGCCGCCGACGGCGTGCTGGAGGACGAGGTGAGTCGTGCGCGGCTGCTGAGGACCGTCGGGCTCGACGCCGCGGACGAGTCGACGCTCGCGGCAGCCCTCGGATCCGCCGACGACCCCGCCGTCCACGCCGAGATCGCGCGGCAACGGCGGATCCTGGCCACCGCCCTCGCGAACGCGGCGAACGTGATGAACCCGGCGGTCATCGTGCTCGGCGGCTTCCTCGCCACCCTCGCCGAACTCGACCTGCCCGGGCTGGGTGAAGCCGTGCGGGGGCAGACGATGCCGGCGTGCACCGAGGGCCTGAGGGTGACGGCGGCGGAACTCGGAGAGGATCGCCTGCTCGTGGGCGCGGCCGAGGCGGTCTTCGAGGCGGCTCTGTTCCCCGCGCGCTGAGCCGTCGGCATCCGTGACGGCCCTTCTCGCGCCGCGGGCGGCGAACCCGATGTCGCCGGTCCAGGGCAGGATGGAGGCGTCCACCCCACCCCGCTCAGGAGACCCGATGATCGAAACGCGTTCCGCCGGATCCACCTGGTCGGGCAACCATCGCTACCGCGCCACCGAGGTGCTCCTGCCCGCCGATCTCGACGAGCTCGCCGAGGTCGTGACATCCGCCGATTCGCTGCGCGTGCAGGCGACCCGACACACGTTCAACGACATCGCCGACTCCGAGGGGTCGCTGGTGTCTCTCGAACGTCTCCCCGTGCGCATCGAGGTCGCCGCCGACCGCGTCCGCGTCGAGGGCCTGGTGACGTTCGCCGAGATCGCCCCCGTCCTCGAGGCCGAGGGCCGGGCTCTGCACAACCTCGGTTCGCTCCCCCACATCTCGGTCACCGGCGCCACCGCGACCGGAACGCACGGCTCGGGCGTGCGCAACGCGAACCTGTCGAGCGCGGTGCGGGCGGTCGAGATCATGGATGCCGGCGGCCGTACGCACCGCATCGACGAGACGCACGAGTGGTTCGGCGCCGCCGCCCTGAGCCTCGGCGCCCTCGGGGTCGTCACCGCCGTCGAGCTGCAGACCGAGCCGACCTACCGGGTCACGCAGCAGGCGTACACCGGCGTGGCCTGGGACGACATCGTCGACGACGTGGAGCGGGTGTTCGGCGGCTCGCGCAGCGTGAGCGTCTTCACGACGTGGGGCGATCCCGCGCACGACCTCGTGTGGGCCAAGAGCGACGACGGCCCTCCCTCGTGGGTCGAGGAGCTCGGGGGCCTCGCCGTCGGCGACGAGATCCACCTCGGCCGCATCCGCACGGTCGACAACACCACCCCGCGCGGCACGTCCGGCCCCTGGCACACGCGCCTGCCGCACTTCCGCGCCGATGCCCTGCCCAGCGACGGCGACGAGATCCAGAGCGAGTACTTCGTGCCGCTCGGCTCGGCGCGCGAGGCGCTGACCGCCGTGCGCGCTCTCGCCGCGGGATTCGACGACCTGCTGCTGGTCACCGAGCTGCGCACCGTCGCCGCCGACGAGCTCTGGCTGAGCCCCGCGTACCGACGCGACGTCATGGCCGTCCACTTCACGTGGCGCAACGACACCGACGGAGTGCTCGCGGCGCTTCCCGCGGTCGAACGGGCACTGGCACCCTTCGACGCGCGCCCGCACTGGGGGAAGGCCTTCACCCTCCCCGCGGAGCGGATCCTCGCGACGCTCCCGCGCTCGGGCGACTTCGCCGACGTGGCGCGCGAGATCGATCCGCGGGGCGTCTTCCGCAACGCCTACGTGCGCCGTTCGCTGGGCCTGTAGTCCCCGCGGTCCGGCGGCCGCGGGGAGGCTGCCCCGCGTCGGCGTCGACGAGCGGAGCGACGCCGCGACTCCCGGGCGGGGGCCTGCGGGCCACGGGGTGGGCGCGACGACGGGCCCGGGGGCGACTCGAACGGCGAGACCGCGGAACGACGCCGCCCACCGCGGCGCCGCCCCGTGGCATCCGGAGTCAGCGGCTGGAGTAGCCGCCGTCGATGGGGAGCGAGACGCCCGAGATCATGCCGGCGCCGTCTCCGAGCAGGAACACGATGGGCGCGGCGATGTCGTCCTCGGTCGCCCACTTGTGCAGCGGCATGGCGTCGAGGAAGGGGCCCTCGATGTCGGGGCGTCCCCAGTACCAGGCCGACATCGGCGTCATGACGACGGTGGGGTTCACACTGTTGACCCGGATGCCGTACCCCCCGAGCTCGAGCGCCGACACCCGCGTGATGTTGTCGAGCGCCGCCTTCGACGAGCCGTACGAGATGTGCCCGGTGAGGGCGACGAGGCTCGCCTGACTCGAGACGTTGACGATCGCACCCCCCTTGCCGACGCGGATCATCTCGCGCGAGGCGTATTTGGTCACCAACAGCGAGCCGCGGGCGTTGATGCTCATGACCTTGTCGAACACGTCGATGTCGGTGTCCATGGGCGTAGCGATCTCGCCGCCCCAGCCGCCGCAGTTGACCACGCCGTACAGATCGCGTCCCTCGATGGCCGAGCGGATCTCGTCCTCGGACTCGAGGTCGAAGACGAGGGCTTCCGCGCCGGTCTCGGCGGCGATCGCCTCGACACTGTCGGCGGTGCGCCCGGCTGCCAGCACGGTGGCTCCGGCGGCGACGAGGTGTCGCACGGTTGCCCCGCCGATGCCGCCGCCGGCTCCGGTGACGAGGATGGTGCGGTCGGTGAATGCGGTCATGAGGGGCTCTTTCGCGGGCTCGAGGTCGAGAACGACGTCGGTGTCGTCGCGGCCCATGATAACCACAGAATCACGCGGATGACTTCGGTGTCATGACGAATCGGTCACGGGTGTTGACACCGGTGTCACGGTGGGCTTACCGTAACCAGCATTCGACCGGTGGACCGCCTCACCGGACCGCTTCATCGACGCAGCACTCCGACGTGCGGCGTCCCCGAAAGGACCACACCGCCGTGACCGCCACCTCGGAGTACGCCGCGCCGGCCACCGCCGCGACCGTGTCGCTGGACGACCTCGTCGCCCGGGCCCGGCACCTGGTCGCGACGGGCGAGCGGCGCGTCCTGGGCCTGGCCGGAACCCCGGGTGCCGGCAAATCCACCGTCAGCGACGCACTGCTCGCCGCCCTCGGCGACGACGCGGTCCTGGTCGGCATGGACGGCTTCCACCTGGCGAACGACGAGCTCGTGCGTCTCGGTCGTCGCGAGCGCAAAGGCGCCCCCGACACCTTCGACGTCGACGGCTACCTCGCCCTGCTCGACCGCATCCGCGCCGGGCACACCGTCTACGCCCCACGCTTCGACCGCGGCCTCGAGGAGTCGATCGGCTCCGCCGTGCTGGTGTCGGCCGAGGTCCCCCTGGTCGTCACCGAGGGCAACTACCTGCTCCACGACGAGTGCGGGTGGGATGCCGTGGCTTCCCGCCTCGACGAGGTGTGGTTCCTCGACATCGAGCCCCACGCCCGCCGCGAGCGCCTGGTCGCCCGTCGCCTGTCCCACGACCACCCCTACGACGAGGCCGTCGCCTGGGTCCGCGAGGTCGACGAGCGCAATGCCGCCGTCGTCGAGCGCGGACGTCACCGCGCCGATCTCGTGATCACCGTCTCCGATGCCCCCGTCGGTCCCCACGAAGGAGCTTCCTCATGAGCACCACCACGGCCACGCCCGTGCTGCAGGCGCGCGGCCTGTCGCGCCAGTTCGGATCCGTCCGCGCCCTCAGCAACGTCGACTTCGAGGTCTACCCCGGCGAGGTCACCGCCCTCATCGGCGACAACGGCGCCGGCAAGTCCACGCTCGTCAAAGCCCTCTCGGGAAACCTCGCCGTCGACGAGGGCGAGATCCGTTTCGACGGTCAGCCCCTCGACATGTCGAACCCGCAGGTCGCCTCGTCGCTCGGCATCGAGACGGTCTACCAGGACCTCGCCCTCGCCCCGCACCTCGACCCCGTGCAGAACATGTACCTGGGTCGCGAGATCCGTCGCCCGGGACTCGCGGGCGCGCTGGGGTTCATGAAGACCAAGGAGATGGCCGTCGCCTCACGCGCCGCCTTCGACGAGCTCGGCGCGACCGTGCGCAGCCTCACCTCGCCCGTCGGCGAGATGTCGGGCGGCCAGCGCCAGGCCATCGCGATCGCCCGCGCGGTGCACTGGGCCTCGCGCGTCGTCTTCCTCGACGAGCCGACCGCCGCTCTCGGCGTGCGTCAGACGAAGAACGTGCTCGAGACCATCCGGCGCGTCCGCGACAAGGGCATCGCCGTCGTCTTCATCTCGCACTCCATGCCCCACGTCATCGACGTCAGCGATCGCATCCAGGTCCTGCGCCTGGGCACCCGCGTGGCCAACATCCAGGCCGCAGACACCTCCATGGAAGAACTCGTCGGACTCATGACCGGCGCCGTCACGAAGGACGACTCCAAATGAGCACCCGGACTCCCCCGACCGAGACCGTCGCGATCGGCACCTTCGACAACAACCAGAAGGTCAACCCCGTCCGCCGGATCCTGCGGACGCAGGCGTTCCAGATCCTCCTGGTCCTGCTGGCGATCATCATCGTGTTCAGCATCATCGCGCCGGACTCGTTCGCGCAGTGGTCGAACTTCCGCCTCATCATCCAGAACGCCTCGATCCTGGCCGTGCTGGCGGTCGGCATGACCTATGTCATCATCACCGCGGGTATCGACCTGTCGGTCGGCTCGGTGCTGGTGTTCTCCGGCGTCGTCTCGGCGATCGTCATGCGGGCGCTCGGCGGCGAAGGGTGGGGCGTGGCGACCATCGGCATCGTCGTCGCCGTCCTGAGCGGCGTGTGCTGGGGGCTGCTCAACGGCTTCCTCATCGCCAAGGCGAAGATCCCGCCGCTGATCGTCACGCTCGGCTCGCTCGGCATGGCGCTGGGCCTCGCGCAGATCCTCACCGGCGGCGTCGACATCCGCGACGTGCCCACCGTGCTCACGGTCTCGATCGGCTACGGCAACATCTTCGGCAGTGTCCCCATCATCAGCGTGATCGCGCTGGTCGTCGTCGTCATCGGCGCGATCGTCCTGCACTTCACACGCTTCGGCCTGTACACCCTGGCCGTGGGCTCGAGCGAGATCGCCGCCCGCCGCGTCGGCGTCAAGGTCGACGCGCAGTTGATCAAGATCTACACGATCTCCGGCGCCCTGGCCGGGCTCGGCGGCATCCTGTCGCTCTCGCAGTTCTCCACCACCGCGATCGCGGGGCAGTCGCAGACCAACCTCAACGTCATCGCGGCCGTGGTGATCGGCGGCACCTCCCTCTTCGGAGGAGTCGGCACCATCATGGGCACCGTCGTGGGTCTGTTCATTCCGGCGGTGCTGCAGAACGGCTTCGTCATCACCGGCGTGCAGCCCTTCTGGCAGCAGGTCGCCGTCGGCGCGGTGCTGATCAGCGCCGTCTACGTCGACCAGGTACGGCGCACGGCGGCGACGCGTGGCAATTCTGCAGGCCTCTGGCGCAAGTTCGTCAGCGGAGGACGGCGCGGCTGAACCGCGGCGGCATCCCTCCTCCCCCCTCCCACCCCTCCCCAACCCGACAACAAGAACGGTGATCACAATGAAGTGGAACAAGAAAGCGACCGCCCTGACGGTCTTCGGCATGACAGCGACCCTGACGCTCGCGGGCTGTTCCGGTGGATCGTCCTCGTCCGGGGGTGCGTCCGGTTCGGACGGGTACGAGATCGCGTTCGTGCAGGGCGTGGCCGGGGATGAGTTCTACAT
>NZ_JBIVFV010000006.1:0-36062 GCF_044748345.1 Microbacterium sp. NPDC090007
TGGTACTGCAGGGGGGACCCTGTGGGAGAGTAGGACACCGCCGGACTTCTTTTCACACGAAATGGCCACCCAACGCTGGGTGGCCATTTCGCATTTACGGGGTAGTTTTCTCCCGGGAGGACAGTCATGCCGACGGACGACGCGAACGAGCGCAGAAGCAACGAAGGGCGCTCGGGCGACCGTGCGTCCGGACGAGGACAGTCACCCCGCGGCGACGGCTCGGCCCCCCGCGGCGATCGGCCGTTCCGTCGCGACAACGACTCGTGGCCTGCTCGTCGCGACGATGACCGCCCGGCACGCCGCGAGGGCGATCGACCCGCACGCCGTGACGGCGACCGTCCGTTCCGCAACGAACGTGATCGTCCGGTGCGCCGTGATGGTGACCGTCCGGTGCGTCGTGATGGTGATCGTCCGTTCCGCGCGGACGGTGATCGTCCGTTCCGTCGGGACGGGGACCGTCCGGTGCGTCGTGATGGTGACCGGCCGTTCCGCGCGGACGGTGATCGTCCGTTCCGTCGGGACGGGGACCGTCCGGTGCGTCGTGACGGTGATCGTCCGTTCCGTGCGGCTGGTGACCGGCCGTTCCGTCGGGACGGGGACCGTCCGGTCCGTCGTGACGGTGATCGTCCGGTGCGTCGCGATGGTGATCGTCCGTTCCGCGCGGACGGGGAGCGTCCGTTCCGTCGGGACGGTGATCGTCCGGTGCGTCGTGACGGTGATCGTCCGGTGCGTCGCGATGGTGATCGTCCGTTCCGCGCGGACGGGGAGCGTCCGTTCCGTCGGGACGGTGATCGTCCGGTGCGTCGTGACGGTGATCGTCCGGTGCGTCGCGATGGTGATCGTCCGTTCCGCGCGGACGGTGATCGTCCGGTCCGTCGTGAAGGTGATCGTCCGGTGCGTCGCGATGGTGATCGTCCGTTCCGCGCGGACGGTGATCGTCCGGTGCGTCGGGACGGCGATCGGCCCGTCCGTCGAGACGCTGACTCTCGAGGCTACGGTGCGGCAGACCGGCGGCCGACGCGCGACAGCCGGCCGGGGGCGGGCGCACCTCGCCGCTTCGACCGAGATGACGCCCGTGCGACGCGGCCGCCCCAGGATCGCCGCGAGCGGGGCCCGGAACTGCCCGAGGACGTCACCGCCTTCGACCTCCCCGGTGCCGCCCGCAACGAGCTCAAGACGCTGAGCAAGGACAATGCCGATAACGTCGCCCGCCACCTCGCGATGGCGGCGCGCGTGATCGACGAGGACCCTGCCCTGGCCCACCAGCACGCCCTCGCGGCATCACGCAGTGCCGGACGCGTCGGCGTCGTCCGCGAGACGGTCGCCATCACGGCATACGCGGTCGGCGACTTCGCCCTCGCGCTGCGCGAACTCCGTACGCATCGACGCATCACCGGATCCGATGAGCAGCTCCCGCTCATCGTCGACAGTGAGCGCGGCGTCGGGCGACCCGACCGCGCACTCGAGGAGGGCCGCGCCGTCGACCGGTCGACCCTGTCGGTCCCGGTGCGCGTACAGCTCGCGATCGCGATGTCGGGCGCTCGTCTGGATCTCGGCCAGCCCGACCGGGCGCTCCTGGAGCTCGACATCCCAGAGGCCGACCCGGACCGTGCCTTCGAATGGAGCCCCGCCCTCTTCTCGGCCCGTGCCGCCGTTCTCGAAGAACTCGGTCGCGAGGCCGAGGCCGCCGAGTGGGAGCGTCGAGCGGACATCGCCGCCGAGGCCCTCGACGCCGCCGCCGGAGTCGCGGACCGCGAGGTCATCGTGGTCGAGGAGATCGACCTGATCGACGAGGACGGCGCGGTGGGAGTGGCATCCGGAGTCATCCCGATGCACGAAACCGAAGCCGAGATCGACGCGGACGCCGACCCCGAAGCCGCAGCCGGAGTTCACGCCGAAGTCGATGCCGACGCGCAAACCGGGGACGACACCCACCAGGAGGCCTCGGCCGACGCGGAGCCCCCCGCGGACGATTCCCCCACGCGGCCGGAGGCCGCGGCGGACGCGGGCGAGGAACAGCGGTGATCTTCCGCCGGTCCTCGGCGTCGTCTACTCCGCTCGACGGTGTGGACGTCGTGCTCGCCGACCTCGACGGGGTCGTGTACGCGGGGCCCGGTGCGCTGCCGCATGCCGTAGACAGCCTCAACCGCGCTCAGAACGAGGGCCGGCGGCTCGGCTACATCACCAACAACGCCTCGCGCACCGACGCCTCGGTGGCGGCGCATCTCACTTCGCTGGGGCTGCAGGTCGCGCCCGAGGATGTGACCACCAGCCCCCAAGCGGCCATGCGACTGATGAAGGACCTCGTCCCTGCGGGATCGACCCTGCTCGTGATCGGTGGCGAAGGTCTGGTCGTCGAGGTCGAGAGGGCCGGCTTCGTGGTGACCCGCAGTGCCGACGAGCACCCCGCGGCCGTCGTGCAGGGCTTCGCCCCCGAGGTCGGTTGGGCGCAGCTCGCGGAAGCCGCCTACGCGCTCGCGACGCCTCCGGAAGAGGGGGGGATCCCCTGGGTGGCGACCAACACCGACTGGACGATTCCTCAGGCGCGGGGCGTCGCACCGGGGAACGGGACGCTCGTCTCGGCCGTGCACACCGCCGTCGGTCGGCTCGCGACGATCGCGGGAAAGCCCGAACGCCCGATCTTCGACGAAGCGATCACCCGCACCGGCGCCCAGGCGCCGCTGTTCATCGGCGACCGCCTCGACACCGACATCCAAGGCGCCAAGACGGCCGAGATGCGTTCGGTGCTCGTGCTGACGGGGATCGACCGTCCCAAGCAGGTCCTCGCGGCACCGCCCGCACAACGGCCCGACTACATCGTCGAGGACCTCCGCCAGCTGTTCGAGCCCTACCCCACGACGATCGTCAAGGGCGATCGAACTCGTGTGGGAGATGCCGTCGTCGAGATCGACGGGGTCGACCTGCGCATCGTCTCGGAGGGGCGCCCGATCGACCTGCTCCGCGCCGGGGCGACCGCGATCTGGAACTCCGGACGCGCCATCTTCGGGTTCCGGGTGCCGCCGCAGCTCTACGCCGACCCGTTCCGCGTGCGCTGACGTCGGTAGCATGGCATCCATGTCGGACAGCGCCGCCCCGGATGCCGCACGCGATCTGATCGATCGTCTCCGCGTCATCGAGGAACAACCTCTCGCGGAACGCGCGAGCGCCTACGCGGCCGTGCACGACGAGCTGGCGCGACGCCTCGAATCCGCGCCCGGCGACACGTCCGCGTCGCGCCCGTGAGCCCGCGGTTGGACGCCGTCCTCGCGGCTCGAGGACTGGCGCGCTCGCGCTCGCACGCCGCTCAGCTCATCGCCGCCGGTCTCGTGAGCGTCGACGGTCGTCCGGTGGTGAAGTCGTCGGCGCAGGTCGACGACTCCCAGGCGATCGAGGTCGCGGGCGACGACCACTACGTCAGCCGCGCCGCCCACAAGCTGCTCGCCGCCTTCGACGCGTTCCCGCTCGAGGTCGAGGGGCGCGTCGCCCTGGACCTCGGCGCGTCGACCGGAGGATTCACCCAGGTGCTGCGCGAGCGCGGTGCGCGTCCGGTGATGGCCGTCGACGTGGGACACGGGCAGTTGTCCACCGTCGTGGCATCCGATCCCCAGGTCGTGTCGGTGGAGGGATATAACGTGCGGTTCATGACCGCCGAGACCCTCGCCGCCGCGACCGGCGTGGCCGAGCGCCCGCTGATCGTCACGGGGGATCTCTCGTTCATCTCCCTGACGCACGTCCTCCCCGCGGTCGCGGCGACCGCCCACCCTTCCGCCGACGTCGTCCTGCTCGTCAAACCGCAGTTCGAGGCGGGACGCACGGCCGTCAAGGGTGGCTTGGTCACCGATCCCGCGGTCAGAGCCGACGCCGTGCACGGCGTGCTGTGGGCCGCGTGGGACGCGGGCCTGCGCACCGCCGGGATCATCTCCTCCCCGATCGTCGGAACGCACGGCAACCAGGAGTACGTCGCGTGGTTCTCGGCCGCCCGCGGCGCGGACCCCTCAGAATGGGAGAGCACCGTGACCCGACTGACCGGAAGCCGATGACCCCCAGCGATCGCCGAATCCTTCTCGTCGTCCACGCGCGCCGCGACGACACCGTCCACGCCGCCGAGCGCATCCTGACGGCCGTTCGCGCGGCGGGCGGGACGCCCGTGGTCTCGGCGGAGGACCGCCCCGAACTCGCCGAGCGGCTCTCGCTCGACGGTGTGGCGACCCTCGGGGTCGACGTGTCGATCCAGGACGTCGAGTTGGCGATCGTCCTCGGCGGCGACGGGACGATCCTGCGTGCGGCAGAGATCGTCCGCGGCGGGACCGCGCCGATCCTCGGCATCAACATGGGCCATGTGGGCTTCCTCGCCGAGATCGAGCGGGATGACATGGATGACGCCGTGCGCCGGGTCATCGCCCGGGACTACGCCGTCGAAGAGCGCTTGGCCCTGGCCGTCCGGGTCCTCGACGCCGATGACACCGTGATCTTCGAGACCTGGGCCCTCAACGAGGCGACGGTCGAGAAGGCCAGCCGCGAACGCATGCTCGAAGTCGTGATGGAAGTCGACGGGCGTCCGCTGTCGTCCTTCGGGTGCGACGGCGTCGTCGTGGCCTCGCCGACCGGTTCGACGGCCTACAACTTCTCCGCCGGGGGGCCGGTGATCTGGCCGACCGTCGAAGCCATCGCCGTCGTCCCCCTGTCGGCGCACGCGCTGTTCGCCCGCCCGCTGGTGGTCAGCCCCGACGCCACCGTGGCGGTGGAGGTTCTCGAGCGGACGAGCGGGAGCGGCATCCTGTGGTGCGACGGTCGACGCTCGCACGAGCTGCCACCCGGCGCGCGCGTCGTCGTGCGGCGCTCCTCGCGACCCGTCCGTCTGGCCAGGCTGCACCCCGCCGCCTTCACCGACCGACTGGTGCGTAAATTCCGCCTCCCGGTCGCCGGCTGGCGCGGCTCGGCGGGAGGGTCCTCATGATCGAGGAGATGCGGCTGAAGGACCTCGGCGTGATCGCCGATGCGACCCTGCCGATCGGTCGGGGCTTCACCGCCATCACCGGGGAGACCGGGGCGGGAAAGACCATGGTCGTCACCGGACTGGGCCTGCTGCTGGGCCAGCGCGCGGACTCGGGCGCCGTGCGCAAGGGCGCGGCGCAGGCCGCGGTCGAGGGCGTCTGGCTCGTCCCCGAAGACGGTCCCGTCGCCGCGAGGGTCCGCGAAGCCGGCGGCGATGTCGAGCCCGTCGGACAGGGCGCCGCCGAGCTGTACCTGGGGCGCACGGTTTCAAGCGAAGGGCGTGGCCGCGCGACCGTCGGCGGGCGGACGGCTCCCGCGGGCGTCCTCGCCGACCTCGCCGATGACCTGGTCGTCGTGCACGGGCAGTCCGATCAGCTGCGCCTGCGTTCCTCCGCCGCCCAGCGCGACGCGCTGGACCGCTTCGGGGGCGAGGTCGTGGCATCCGCTCGGGCGACGTACCGTGCGGCGTGGGAGTCCTGGCGCTCCCTCGACGCCGAGTTGAGGACTCTCACGGCGGACCGCGAGGAGCGGGCGCGCGAGGCGGAGCAGCTGCGGGCCGCGATCGCCGAGATCGAAGCGGCCGCTCCGCTCGCCGGCGAAGAAGACGAGCTCGCGCGGCGCGCCGAGCGTCTGGCCAATGCCGAAGAGCTGCGGATCGCCGCGGTGACGGCGCACGCAGCGCTGTCGGCCGACGATGACGGACCCGACGTCGTGACGCTCTTGGCCGAGGCCCGTCGCGCCCTCGAACGGATCTCGGACAGCGACGCCGCCCTCGGCGCGATCGGCGAGCTCGTCGCCGACCTGGGGTATCGGGCGACCGACGCGGCGGTCGCCCTCTCGGGCTACCTCGCCGATCTCGACGAGTCCGGCCCCCACGAACTCGCGGCCGTCGACGAGCGACGCGGCGTACTCGCGGGGCTCGCACGCACCCACGGATCGGTGAGCGCGGCGATCGCGCTGCTCGAGACGGGTTCCGCGCGTCTGCTCGAGCTGGACGACGACGGCGACCGCATCGACCGGCTCACCCGCGACAGCGACGCCGCCGCCGGGGAGCTCGACACGGCCGCCGACGCACTGACCGCCGCCCGGCGTGAGGCCGCGGAGCGCCTCGGCGCCGCCGTGACCGAGGAGCTCCACGCGCTCGCTCTACCCGACGCGCGACTGATCGTCGAGGTGTCGCCGGCCGCGCCGGCCGGTCACGGCCGGGACGAGGTCTCGATCCTGCTCGCGCCCCACCCGGGAGCCGACCCGCGGCCCGTGTCGCGCGGCGCCTCGGGCGGTGAGCTCAGCCGGGTGATGCTGGCGATCGAGGTCGTGATCGCCGCGGTGGATCCGGTGCCCACGTTCGTCTTCGACGAGGTGGATGCCGGTATCGGCGGCGCCGCGGCGATCGAGGTCGGTCGTCGACTGGCGCGACTCGCCGAGTCGTCGCAGGTCATCGCCGTCACCCACCTCGCGCAGGTCGCCGCCTTCGCCGGCAACCATCTCACGGTGGTCAAGGGGAACGACGGGGCGGTCACGGCATCCAGTGTCCGGCGCCTCGACGGTGCCGAGCGCGAGGCCGAGATGGCGCGCTTGCTGTCGGGGCTCAGCGACTCGGACGCGGCCCTGACCCATGCCCGAGAGCTGCTCGAGACCGGGCGGGCACGCTGACCCGCGGTCGACGCGAGCACGTGACGCGGATGTCGGACGTGGCTGCCAGACTCTGAACGAACCCTCGAACGCGACTGATAGGATCGAAGCCCGTGATGCAGACTTCGGACGCGGGACAATCAGACAGCACGACCTTCACGACGAAGCACATCTTCGTGACCGGAGGAGTGGTCTCCTCTCTGGGTAAAGGCCTGACGGCGGCAAGCCTCGGCAATCTGCTCACGGCCCGCGGGCTCCGCGTGGTCATGCAGAAGCTCGATCCCTACCTCAACGTGGATCCGGGCACGATGAACCCCTTCCAGCACGGCGAGGTCTTCGTGACCGACGACGGCGCCGAGACCGATCTGGACATCGGGCACTACGAGCGCTTCCTCGACATCGAGCTGAGTCAGGCCGCCAACGTCACGACCGGCCAGATCTACTCGCAGGTGATCGCGCGGGAGCGCCGCGGCGAGTACCTCGGCGACACGGTGCAGGTGATCCCGCACATCACCGACGAGATCAAGCGCCGGATGCGCCTGCAGGCGAGCGAGAGCCCGCAGCCCGACGTCATCATCACCGAGATCGGCGGCACGGTCGGCGACATCGAGTCCCAGCCCTTCATCGAGTCCGCGCGTCAGATCCGTCACGAGCTCGGTCGCAAGAACGTGTTCTTCGTGCACGTGTCGCTCGTGCCCTTCATGGGCGCCTCGGGCGAGCAGAAGACCAAGCCCACCCAGCACTCCGTCGCCACGCTGCGATCCATCGGCATCCAGCCCGATGCCCTCGTGCTGCGCAGCGACCGCCCCGTCACCGAGTCGAACAAGCGCAAGATCGCACTCATGTGCGACGTCGACGAGGACGCCGTCGTCAACGCGATCGACGTGCCCAGCATCTACGACATCCCCACGATGCTGCACGACCAGGGCCTGGACGCCTACATCGTCGACTCCCTCGACATCGACAAGGCCGCCGACGTGGACTGGTCGCGCTGGAGCCGCGTGCTCCAGGCCGTGCACAACCCCAAGCACGAGGTGACGATCGGCCTCGTCGGCAAGTACATCGACCTTCCCGACGCCTATTTGTCGGTCACCGAGGCCATCAAGGCCGGCGGCTTCGGGCAAGAGACGCACGTGAAGATCACGTGGATCCCCTCCGACCTCTGCGAGACGCCCGAGGGGGCGGCCAAGGCGCTCGGCGCCGTCGACGGCATCATCGTCCCCGGAGGGTTCGGCATCCGCGGGATCGAGGGCAAGCTCGGCGCGCTCCGCTTCGCGCGGGAGCAGGGCATCCCGACTCTCGGTATCTGCCTGGGCCTGCAGTGCATGGTCATCGAGTACGCGCGCACGGTCGCCGGTCTCGACGGTGCCTCGTCGAGCGAGTTCGACCCCGACACGGCCCACCCGGTCGTGGCGACCATGGCCGAGCAGGTCGACATCCTCGAGAGCGGCGATCTGGGCGGGACGATGCGTCTGGGGCTGTACCCCGCCGCGCTCGCCGAGGGCTCGCTCGCCGCAGACCTGTACGGATCGAACAGCATCTCGGAGCGCCACCGCCACCGCTACGAGGTCAACAACGCCTACCGGCAGCAGCTGAGCGACGCCGGCCTGGTCTTCTCGGGCCTCAACCCCGACCTCGACCTGGTCGAGTTCGTCGAGCTGCCGCGTGACGTGCACCCGTACTACATCGCGACGCAGGCGCACCCCGAGCTGCGCTCGCGTCCGACCGAGCCGCACCCGCTGTTCCGCGGCCTGGTCGCGGCCTCGCTCGAGCGTCACCGCTCCAGCGAACTGTTCGATGTCGAGGAGGACTGAGGTGACGCAGCTGCGCGACCAGGACGTCGAGCTCGAGCTCGTCTCGAGTGAGCTCGTCTTCGAGGGCGCCGTCTGGAACGTGCGCTCGGACACCGTGACCTACGGTGACGGAGAGATGACGCGCCAATACGTCGAGCACCCCGGCGCCGCGGCGGTCGTGGCCATCGACGACGACGAGCGCGTCGTTCTCATCCAGCAGTACCGGCATCCGATCAAGCAACGTGACTGGGAGATCCCCGCGGGGTTGCTCGACGTCGCGGGCGAGCCGCCTCTCGAGACCGCCAAGCGCGAGCTGAGCGAAGAGGTCGACCTGGCCGCCGACCGGTGGCAGCCTCTCGTGGCGATGCGCACGACGCCCGGCGGCAGCGACGAGGTCGTGCACATCTTCCTCGCGCGGGGGCTGAGCTCCGTCGAGAACGACTTCGAGCGCGAGCACGAGGAATCCGACATGCTCGTCCAGCGTGTCGATCTGTCCGAGGTCGTCGACGCGGTGCTCGACGGTCGGGTGCGCAACGGCATCCTGGCCGTCGGCGCACTCGCCGCCGCCGAAGTCCTGCGGCGCGAGGCCGCCTCGGCCTGACGTGGAGCTCGCGCGCGCGGTCGAGACCTATCTGCGGCACGTCGCGCTCGAGCGGGGGCTCTCGGCGCACACGGTGTCTGCCTACCGGCGCGATCTCGACGTGTACGTCGCGTGGCTGCGGGTGCGGGGACTGTCCTCCATCGACCAGGTGACGCCCGCGCTCGTCGCCGACTTCGTGGCCGAACGTGCCTCGGCCGAACCGCCGCCGGCGTCGTCCTCGCTCGCCCGGCTGCAGTCGTCCGTGCGGGGATTACATCGCTTCCTCGTGCGCGAGGGGGGCGTCACGGACGACCCGAGCGGCCGCCTGAGGCCGCCGAAGGCACCCCGCCGGTTGCCGAAGGCCCTCACCATCGCGCAGGTCGACGCACTGATGGATGCCGCGGGTCCCGCGCCGGGGTCCCTCGACGCCTCTTCGGCGGAACCCGCGGCGGTCCGCGACCGGGCCCTGCTCGAGATGCTCTACGCCACCGGGGCGCGGGTGTCGGAGATCGTCCAGCTCGATGTCGACGACACCGCTCCCGGCGACCTGCTGCGGGTGCGCGGAAAGGGTGACAAAGAGCGGATCGTGCCGGTCGGCTCGTACGCGCGGGCTGCGGTCGAGGCCTACCTGACCCGCGTACGTCCGGCACTGGCAGCCCGCGGACGCGCGACGCCGCGTCTGTTCCTGGGGGTGCGGGGCGCCCCGCTGTCGCGGCAGAGCGCGTGGCTCGTGATCCAGGCGGCGGCCGAGCGGGCGGGGCTGACCGCCCATGTCTCCCCCCACACGCTGCGCCACTCCTTCGCGACGCATCTGCTGCAGGGGGGTGCCGATGTGCGCGTGGTGCAGGAGCTGCTCGGGCACGCCTCGGTGTCGACGACGCAGATCTACACGCACGTCTCGGTCGACGCGCTGCGGGACGTCTACGCGACATCACACCCTCGGGCGCGGTGAGCCGCCCACGAGGTCGCGCGACGACCGGCGGAGGCGGGCCGCTCGCGGTGCCGCTCCAGCGGGGGTGGTGTCGGCATCCGGAGCCCTGTCGGGTCTCGCGTTCGCACGCGGTCCTCTCGCCCGACGCGACGAAGACACGGCGGCCGGGCGACCCTGAGAAACTAGAGGAATGACCGCCACCCTCGTCGCCCAGAACCTCGCCGGGGGATACGGGCACCGCACGCTCTTCAGCGGCGTCGACCTCACCGTCGCACCCGGCGACGTGGTCGGCGTCGTCGGAGCCAACGGTGCCGGCAAGTCCACGCTGCTCCGCCTGCTCGCGGGCGTCGACGACCCGCAGGAGGGCTCGATCAGTCTCGCGCCGGCGGACGCCTTCGTCGGCTGGCTGCCGCAGGAGCACGAACGCGTCCCCGGCGAGACCATCGCCCAGTACATCGCGCGTCGCACCGGCTGCGCCGAGGCGACGAGCGAGATGGATGCCACGGCCGCGGCCCTGGGCGACCCCGCCGCCGTGGGAGCCGGCGACGCGTACGCCACGGCGTTGGAGCGCTGGCTCGCCAGCGGTGCCGCCGACCTCGACGAGCGGATGCCGGTCGTGCTGGCCGACCTGGGGCTGACCGTCGGCGTCGACGCGCTCATGACCGGCCTGTCGGGCGGTCAGGCCGCGCGCGTCGGACTCGCGGCGCTGCTGCTCTCCCGCTTCGACATCGCCCTGTTGGACGAGCCCACCAACGACCTCGACCTCGACGGCCTCGAGCGTCTCGAGTCCTTCGTGCGGGGACTCCGGGGCGGCGTCGTGCTGGTCAGCCATGATCGCGAGTTCCTCGCCCGGGCCGTCACGCGGGTTCTCGAGCTCGACCTCGCGCAGAACGCGCACCGCCTGTACGGCGGGGGATACGACGCGTACCTCGAGGAGCGGGCGACCCTGCGCCGCCAGGCGCGCGAGAAGTACGACGAGTACGCCGAGACGAAGGCCGATCTGGTGTCACGTGCGCGGACCCAGCGCGAATGGTCGAGCCAGGGCGTGCGCAACGCGATGAAGAAGGCGCCCGACAACGACAAGATCCGTCGCAAGGCCTCGGTCGAATCCAGCGAGAAGCAGGCGCAGAAGGTCCGGCAGATGGAGAGCCGCATCGCACGGCTCGACGAGGTCGAGGAACCACGCAAGGAATGGCAGCTGGAGTTCACCATCGGATCGGCTCCGCGCTCGAGCGCGGTGGTGTCGACCCTCTCGGGCGCGGTGCTGCGCCAGGGCGGTTTCCAGCTCGGGCCCGTCTCGCTGCAGGTCAATGCGGGGGAGCGGATCGGCATCACCGGCCCCAACGGCGCCGGTAAATCGACGCTGCTGCGCGGCATCCTGGGTCGACAAGACCCCGACGAGGGCACCGCGAGCCTGGGCGCGAGCGTCGAGATCGGCGAGATCGACCAGGCGCGATCGCTCATGGTCGGGGAGCGTTCGCTGGCTGAGACGTTCGAAGGGTTCGTGCCCGAGATGAACGCGGGCGAGGTGCGCACACTGCTGGCGAAGTTCGGGCTGAAGGCCGACCACGTCACGCGTCCCGTCGACGCGCTGTCGCCGGGTGAGCGCACGCGTGCGGGACTCGCGCTGCTGCAGGCGCGCGGCGTCAACGTGCTGGTCCTCGACGAGCCGACCAACCACCTCGACCTGCCCGCGATCGAGCAGCTCGAGCAGGCGCTGGCGTCGTACACGGGCACCCTGCTGCTCGTGACGCACGATCGCCGCATGCTCGCCGCCGTCGAGACCGACCGCCGCTGGCACGTGGAAGCGGGCCGGGTCTCCGAGCTGTGACGTCATCGATAAACGCTTCGCGTCGCGAGACACGCCTTCAGACGGAGTGTTTCGGGACAGGAAGCGTTTATCGAGGGGAGGCTGCAGGGTGCGACCGGGTCAGCGCCCCTGACGCTTCTTGTACGGCTTCGGCTGGCCCTTGACGATGGGCGCCCGGCCCTTGCCCTTGGAGGCCTTCGCCTTTCCGCCGCCCGGGGCCTTCTGCGTCGGCGCGGGCGTCGGCGCGTCGGCGATGCGGCGGTGCGCCTCTTCGAGCAGCAGCGTGCCCGCGGGCAGCAGACGCGTCGGCGCTGTGCGCTGGACGAGCGGCTGCCCGACCTCCTCCTCGAGCTTGTCGAGGGTGGTGTAGAGCGACGCGAGGGGGATGCCGAGCTTCTCGGCCGCGCGGGGGAAGTGCAGCTCCTCGGCGAGGGCGGCGAACCGGACGAGATGCGCGAGCTTCATGGCATCCATTCTCCCTTCCCGCGCCAGGTGATGTTGAGCGTCCAGGACACGCCGCCTCGCTCGGCACAGGCGCGGCGTGTTCTGGACACTCGACGGAGAGGGGACGGGGAGGGGCGTCAGGCGGCGGCGGCGGATGCCAGGAAGCGATCCGCCGTGCGCAGCGACAACGCCATGATCGTCAGCGCCGGGTTCGCCGCGATCGCCGACGGGAAGACGGAGTTGTCGCAGATCCACAGGTTGGGGATCTCGTGCGAGCGTCCGTCGGCGTCGACCACGCCGTCCGACGGATCGCTCGACATGCGGCACGTCCCGATGGTGTGGGCCGTGCGGGCCAGCACCAGGGTGTCCCGCGCTCCCGCGGCCTGCATGACACGCAGCATGAACGCCGTCGCATGCCGGTCGATCGCCTTCTCGTTCTCGCCGGCGGTGAAGGTCACGTGCGCGCGGGGGATGCCGAACTCGTCGGTCTCGTCGCTCAGCACCAGGCGGTTGTCATCGGCGGGCAGGCAGTCGGCGTTGATGCCGATACCGGCCATGAAGCGGTACTGGTCCAGCCGCTGCATGAGCTCCGGGCCCCAGAGTCCTCCGCCGCGCACGAGAGTGGTCGAGAGGGTCAGGGGCATGACGCCGAGGCTCTGCACGAGGTAACCACCCGCGAAGTCCGCGTCGGCGGGGCGCATCATGTCCTCGGAGATGAGGGACGACGGGTAGCCGCGGTGCCCGCGGACGGGCTCGTCGAAGCGTCCCCACACCTGGGTCGCGCCGTGCGCGAGGAAATTGCGCCCCACCTGGCCGTTGTCGTTGGCGATCCCCGTGTGCAGCAGCAGACGCGGGGTCTCGACGCCACCGCCGGCGAGCACGAGGGCCCGGCAGCGCTGCCGCCGCTCGACGCCGTCCTTGCGGTACACGACCGCGGCGACGTGCCCGCGCTCGTCGAGCTCGATGCCGTGCACCATCGACTCGCTGCGGATCTCGGCGCCGGCGGCGACGGCCGCGGGAAGGTACGTGTTGGCGGTGGAGGCCTTGGCATCCACTCGGCACCCCTGATGGCACTCGCCGCAGTTCACGCACGCACCGCGCTCGCCGTGGTGATCCTGCAGACGAGCCCGAGTGAGCACGGCCGCGGGGGCATCGGCCCAGCGGACGCCGAGGGCGTCACAGCCCTTCGCGACGAGGTTCGCGGGAGCGTTGCGCCGAGCGGGCGCGTAGGCGTACGTGCGGGTCGGATCCCACGGATAGGGCGTCGGCCCCGAGACGCCGATGTCGCCCTCGACGCGCTCGACGTACGACAGCAGCTCGTCGGGATCGACCGGCCAGTCGCGCCCGACACCCGATTCGGTGCGCAGCGCCAGGTCGCGGCGGTCGGGACGCGGCGTGAACGCCCCCCAGTGCAGCATCGAGCCCCCGACGCCGCGTCCGCTGTTGTTCGGACCGAACGCCGTGGGGTCCTCGCCGCCGCTCAGGCGATCCGACATCCAGTTGATCTCGACGGCCTCGGTCTCGTCGGGGGTCAGATCGTCGAGGGCGAAGTGACGACCCGCTTCGAGGGCGACGACGCTCAGCCCCTTTCCGGCGAGTTCGGCGGTCAGGGGGGCGCCCCCGGCGCCGGTTCCCACGACGACGACGTCGACCGTCTCGTCGTCGCTGTACGTGCGCATCGCTTCGAGGTTCATGCGGCGTCTCCCGTCGCGATCGTGCCGCCCACCCCGGACGGCTCCCAGTCTTCTCGGCGTCCCAGACGCAGTTCCACATAGCCGCGGATGGGGGATCCGCCGGTGGCGAAGCCGTCGTAGCCCACGCGCGCCATGCCGGCGGGGTGCGCGAGCCACTGGCGGACGAGGTCGTTGCGGACGTCCTCGAGCCAGGCCTTCAGCCGGTCGGCGTCGAAGGGCCCCTCGTGGTCGCCGTCCCCCTCGATCGCGGCCCGGAGCACGCGATGGCGGTCGGCGGGATCCGTCGGCCAGACCGAGGCGAGGGTGTCCAGACCCCGGCGGTACGCCTCGGGGTCCGCGGGCAGGTCGGCGTTTCGCCACCCGTCGCCCTCGCCGCGCGCGAGCTGCGCGTCCACACGCGCGGCGATGTCGATCGCGGGTCCCTCCTGCGGAACCACGAGATCGGCGATCTCGCGCAGCAGCGTCAGCTGCTCGAGATCGAGCACCGCGGGGGCGTACCCGCGGTCGTCGGGCACCGCGCGGCGAGCCAGGATGCCGCGATCACGGGCATCGACCCGGTCGCCGGCGATGAGGCGGGCCCACTCCTCGGGCACGACGGGACCCACCCGCACCTCGTCGGCGACGAAGCGCGAGATGGCGTCGGCCGCCTCGGCGTCGCGCTCGAGGGGGATGAGGTGGCCCGTGTCGGGGAGCGCGGCGAACCGCGCACGGGGGAAGACCGACGCGAGCAGGCCGGGTTGCGCGGCGGCCCCGAGGTCGGCGTCGTCGGTGCCGGCCAGGACGAGGACGGGGAGGTCGAGGGTCTGCACCTCGGCGGTGGCGTCGACCGTGCTGCCGGTCTCGAGCCACGCCCGCCACGCCGCGGGGGACGTGCGGCGCAGATCGGCGATCGCCTGCGCGTGCGCCTCGTCGTCGAGCGGACGCGCGACGTTCTGAGCGAGGAAGGTCTCGGCATCCCGCTCCGCGATGGCACCGTCCGCCACCCACGAGAGCATGAGGGCGCGGCGATCCTCGTCCATCGGCTCGGGGCGCGGCGGAGACGGCGCCATCAGCACCAGACCGCTCAATCCGAACAGCGGCGCGTCTCCGCGCAGCACACGGGATGCCACGAGCGCGGCGATCTTGCCGCCCATGCTGTGCCCGCCCAGCATCCATCGTCCGCCGGCCTCGGCACGGAGGCGGCGCTCGACGTGGGCGACGCTCGTGTCGAGGCGGGAGTCGTCGGCGTGCGCCTCGTCGCCGAAACCGGGCAGATCGATGCCGACCACGCGTACCCGGCCTTCGAGGCGGGTGGCGAGACGGTCGAAGGAGCGGGCGCTGGCACCGAGAGCGTGCAGCAGGTACAGGGTGGGGGGCGCCTCGTCGGGAGCGGAAGCGGTGTCATCGGACATGGACTCACCGTTTCGCACCCGGGGGTGCGGAGAGGGTCGCTTGCGAAGCGGGGCTTTTTGCGCAAGCGCGCGCGGGGTGGGCCGGATTCCGGAGGATCGATGCGCACGAGCGTCGACGGCGCCGCGTCGACGGGCTCGGGGCGATCGATCCGGAATCCGGCCCGCAGCGTCAGGGGGTGACCATGCCGCCGTTGACGTTGAGGGTCTCTCCCGAGACGTAGCTCGACTCGGACGAGGCGAGGAAGACGAACGCCGGGGCGATCTCGGCCGGCTGGCCGGCCCGCTGGTACGTGCTCTCGTCGTCGAAGTGCTCCATCTGGTCGTCCGAGACGCCCTGGCTCACCTGCAGCGCCGACCACGTCGGCCCCGGGGCGACCACGTTGACCCGGATGCCGCGCGGAGCCAACTGCTGCGCCAGACCCTTGGACAGGTTGTTGATCGCGGCCTTGGTGGCGGCGTAGTCGAGGCGGTCGGGCGCGGGCACGTAGGCCTCGAGCGAGGCGGTGTTGATGATCGTGCCGCCCTCGGGCAGATGTGCGAGCGCGGCCTTGGTGATCCAGAAGGGGGCGAAAACGTTCGTGCGGAACGTCTGCTCGAACTGCTCGTCGGAGAGGTCGTCGACCTTCTCGACCATCACCTGCTTGCCCGCGTTGTTCACCACGATGTCGAGACCGCCCAGCGCCTCCGCCGCGCGGTCGACGAGCTCGCGGCACGCGCCCGGGTCGGTGATGTCGGTCGCGATCGAGACGCCGGTGCGGCCGGCATCCCGGATCACCTCGAGGATGTGATCGGCGTCGCGCTGCTCATCGGAGAGGTGCACGATCGCCACATCGGCGCCCTCGCGTGCGAAGGCGATCGCGACCGCCCCGCCGATCCCCGAGTCGCCGCCCGTGATGAGCGCCTTCCGCCCCTGCAGGCGGCCGAGCCCGCGGTACGTCTTCTCGCCGAGGTCGGGAACAGGGGTCATGTCGGCCTGCACGCCCGGCTCGGGCTGGTGCTGCACCGGCGGTTCGACACGGGGGTAGCGGGTGACGGGGTTGTCGAAGGTGAACTGGTCGCGATCGGAAGTCATGCCTCGACGCTAGGCAGAGCCCGCCCCGGGGCGCACGGCCTTGACGGGGGCGCTCGCGTGCCCTGCCGCGCCTTTGACGAGCCATATGGATGCCGGGGGCGAGACGCCGGGTGAAGCGTGCTCCCCGACGGGCGGCATCGCCCCGACCCGGTCGCGACGCGCGGTCGCGGCTCTCTAACGTCGCGACGTGACCTCGGCTCCCTCCCCACGCGTCGTCGTGCACGTCACCGATCGCACGACCGGCGGCGTGCCCGTGGCGGTGGGCAGCTACGTGCGCACCTCGTCACCGGCCTATGCGCACGTCATCGTTTCGCCCTTCGTCGAGGGGCGACCCGCGGGGGCCTTCGCGGATCTTGATGCGCTGCACGTCGAGTGGGATGGCTCCACACCCGCACGCGCCCTCCGCAGCCTGCGCGGGATCCTGCGCGGCGGGCGCTTCGACGTCGTGCACGCCCACTCCAGCTTCCCCGGTGCGTACGTGCGGCTGCTGCGCCACGCGCCCCGGACCCGGGTGGTCTACACCCCGCACGGTTTCGCGTTCGCCCGGGCCGACGTCGACCCTTCTCGGCGCGCCGTGTTCCGTACGATCGAGCGGGTTCTCGCCGGCCGGATGACTGTGCTGGCCGCCTGCGGTCCGGGGGAGGAGCGCGAAGCCCTGAGCCTGGGGATCGCACGGGAGCGGGCGCTCGTCGTTCCGAACCTCGCCTCAGTCGCCGCCGCCGCCGGCGCCGGCGCTCGGCCCGGGGGCCTGCGCGAGAGCGGCGTGCTGCGCGTCGCGATGCTCGGCCGCTGGTCGCCGCAGAAGGACCCGACGTTCTTCCACGAACGCGTCGACCGCCTGCGCACAGCCCTGTTCGGATGCGCGGTGCGGGCGACGTGGATCGGAGACGGTCCGTCCGGCTCCGGCATCCGCGTCACGGGCTGGCTCGGTTCTGAGGGCGTCCGCCGGGAGTTGGACGGCACGGACCTCTATCTGCACACCGCGGCGTGGGAGGGCTTTCCGATTGCGATCCTGGATGCCGCCGCCCTCGGCCTCCCGATCCTCGCGCGGCGCATCTCTGCGCTCCCCGATCTGCCGCCCGCCCTCGACCTGGATGCGGGCATCGACGGTGTAGTGCACGCCGTGCGCGCGGGACGGTTCGCCGCGTGGAGCGCCGAGAACCGCCGCGGGTGGCGGGAGTACCTGGGCCCGCGGGACGCGCGGTCTCAGGCGCGGGCGCTCGCCCGCGCGTGGGGCTGAGCCGGACTCACTCGTACCGCAGCTCGCGGGCGATGCGGCGGGGGTCGCTCTGCTGCCCGTAGTCGTGGCGCATCGGTACGAATCGCGCGCGCAGCCGAGCCCCCAGGCGCATCTTCCAGAGCTTCCAGGGCACCCGCTCGAGCGGCGCGATCAGCGTCGTCATCGGCAAGCGCGCCGTCCACTTCAGCCGCATGTAACGATGCGCCCGCGCGTATCCGCCCCCGAGCGAGGTGATCGGCTTGGCGTGATGCACGATGTCGAGCGGCAGTGCGTACGATCGCCGCCCCTGCAGACGCCCCATCTGCACCAGGTCGACGCCGTACAGGTGGAAGCCGGGCACCCCGAGGTCGACCAGGGCCAGGTCACCGGCCCGAAGGATCAACAGGCACTCGTCGAGGCATTGCACCGCCGCCGGCCGCGCGATCGGCGCGCCGACGACCCGGCCCCGGTCGGTGCTCCACACCGTGCCGTGCGTCAGGTGCGCAGCGTCGCGACCGATCGGACCCGCGACCGCCCACGCCGGGTCGAGCTCGTCGAGGACCGCCAACCGCGCGGCGAGCTGCTCGAAGAATCCGCGGGGTAGGTAGACGTCCTGATGGGCGTAGACGACGAATCCGTCGGCGGTCCGGCGCAACGCCTCGGCAATCACGCCGTTGGCCGAGCGCGCATCGCGGACGACCCGGAGGGGGATGCGTCCCGACACCACGTCGGGGGAGGCGGCCAGACACCGGTCGAGGGTGTCGTCGTCGTTGACGGGGGAGACGACGACGAAGCGGGGCTCTGCGGGCACGGGGGACTCCTGAGGGTCGGACGGATCAGGGCTCGGGACGGTCGATGAGCCGCGCGAGCGTCTCGCGGTAGGTCTGCTCGGAGAATTCCCGCGACGCCCACGCACGAGCGGCCCGCCCGACTCGCGCAGCGTCTTCGGGTCGGTCCGCGGCGTCGAGCAGGGCCGCGGCGAAGGCCCGTGGGTCATCTGTCTCGCTCCAGACCAGCGCGGGGTCGTCGGTGATGCCCTCGAGGCCGACCGAGGTCGAGACCACGGGGAGCTGCCGGAGCATGGCCAGGACGGTCTTGAACTTCACGCCCGCCCCGTCGAGGACCGGCACGGCAGCGACGTCCGCGCGGGCGTAGAACGCGTCGAGACTCGCCTGGTACCCGGTGATCTCGATCCCCATGCCGGGGGATGCCGCGGCGTGCATCTCGGCGGTCGGATCGGCCCCCGCCAGGGTGAGGCGGGCCTCGGGGCGGGCCGCCCGGACGTGGGGCCACACCTCGCAGCACAGCCACATCGCCGCGCGGGCGTTGTCGGCGCGGCGGAACCAGCCGACGTACAGCACCTCGAGGGGCCGGTCCCCTTTGTCCCGGTCGCCGCGGCAGACGGCGGCGACGTCGACCCCACCCGCCAGCGGCGGACGGACCACCTCGACGGCGACCGTCGCGGGCGCGAGGGCTCGCGCCGCGCGCGCGTCCTTGTCGCTGAAGACGATCGCGATGTCCACGCGTGAGATCGCGCGCCGTTCGGCACGGCGGACGAGGACGACCTTGATCGACCGGACGAGGCGGGCGGTGCGCCCGTCGCGCCCGTTGTCGCGCTGGCGCGTCACCTGCTGGGTCATGACGTCGTGCAGCACCAGCACGCGGCGCGCGCGCGGTGTGGCGTATCGCGCCACCGCACCGCCGAGGTCGCCCGACTGGGTCCACTGGTACTCCACGACATCGGCCGCGGCGAGCGCGGCGCGAGCGACCGCCGAGCGCGACAGCCCCCGATGCTCGTCGCGTCCGACCCGCGCGGGCGAGAGGCGGCGGCGGAGCCGCTCGAGGGGGTGAGGATGTGCGATCGAGCGGGCCGGGTAGAGCACGACCTCGTCGGCGGGAGCCCCCCGCTCGATGGCGCGGCGGTTCTCGATGGTGTCGGGGGCGATGAAGGTCACCGAGTGGCCCATCGCCCGCAGGGCGTGTGCATGTCGCAGGACGTAGTCGCCGCCCGCGTGCGGGATGCCGTCATAGGGCACGCTGCGCGTGACACTGGCGATGTGCATCCGTGTTCCTTCCGGCCCCGGTCGAGCCTGACACCTCCGGCGACGCCCGCTCATCCCCGGTCCGGACGGGAGGGGCGGATGACGTCACGGATCGTGGCGAGGTCGGACCGCGTGAGAAGTGCACTGGCGGTGACCGCGACCACCAGCCAGACGCCGCCCAGGGCGAGCAGTCGCGGGAGCGGATCCCACGCGGATGCCACGGCCAGCTCGAACGTCGTCGTCCCCGCCCACGCGGCGAAGAACACGGCGACGGCCTTCGTCGCCGACCGCGCCAGCGCGAGACCCGAGATCCCCGCGCGCGGGAGGAAGACGAAGGTGGATCCCACCCAGACCATCGCGTGTCCGAGGGCGATGGCGCCGGCGACCCAGAGCGGCCCGCCGGGAGCCCAGAGGACGGCGAGGACGATCATGACGCTGCGCCCCACCGCCTCGGCGCCGAGGATGAGTCCCGGTCGCCCCCGCGCCACGAAGGCCCAGTACCCGACGTAGCCCACCGTCTGGAACACCGCGCCGACGGCGAGGACGGGGACGAACACCGCCGCGGGCTCCCACCCGGCCCCCAGGATGAGGTGGATCGCCGGTGCGGCCGTCGAGGCGAGCAGACTGAGGTAACCGAGCACCGGGAAACACAGCAGCACCTGGAACCGCCGCAGACGATCCTGCACCTCGTCCGCACCGTTCGCCCGTGCCAGGGCGGGGATGACGATGCGCGTGAGGGGACTCGCGAGCTGCTCGAGCGGCAGATTCACCAGTTGGTTCGCCCGGCTGAACAAACCGAGTAGTCCGGAGCCCGATATGGCGCCGACGGCCACGGTGCCGACGTTGGCCGACGCGTAGTTCAGCAGGTGCACGACGAACGTGTTGCCCCCGAACGCCAGGAGGCTGCGGACGGCGACGCCGCGCCGCGGGAGTCGCGGCATCCATCCCGCGCAGCAGACGGCGGCCGCCAACGTGATCGCCGCCGCGATCGTCCCCTGCGCCGAGAGTCCGACGACGCCGTACCCGTTCACGGCCAGAACCGCCGCCGCGACCAGGCCGAGGGCGTCGCCGCAGAACTCCACCGCGGCGAGGGTGCCGAGACGGCCGGACCGATTGAGCTCGACGCGGTACTGGACGCTCGCTGAGCGCAGCGCGAATGCGGGTGCCAACAGCAGCAGGACGCTCGCGAGGCGCGGGTCGCCGAAGGCCGCGCTCGCCGGCCCGGCCGCGACCGTGACCGCCGCTGCGGCGGCCACTCCCACGCCGGTGTTGATCCAGAAGAGCAGGTCGCGCTGCGCGGGCGACAGGGAGGGGGCGCGCAGGGCGGCGAGGCTCAGCCCGAAGTCGCCAAGCACGGCCGCGAAGCCGGCGAGGGCGAGGCCGAGCGAGACGAGTCCGAAGTCGGCGGGGTCGATCAGGCGGGCGAGCAGGATGATCCCGCCGACCTGCACGGCGTATTTGCCCCACTGCGCGCAGAGCAACGCCAGCGCGCCGCCTCGCCTGGGCGCGCGGGATTCGAGCGTCGGCACGCGCCTTCTCCTCGGGTTGTATGTTTCGGGCGATGAGCACGCTAGCGAGCACACGCGAGGGCGCCGGTCGCCGGCGCGGGGAGCGGCACGGGCGAGAAAAGGATGACCGGCGGCGGCGGTCGGTGGTCGTCCTGCTGGCGCTGGCCTCGCTCGCGCAGCCGGTCGTCGAGGCCGTCACCACCGACCGCGCCCACTACGTCGAGGGGGCGGTCACGGCATCCCGTCCCCTGGTCGCAGCGACCACGGCCGTCACCAACGCCGTGATACCCCTGGTCGCGATCGTGGCGCTGCTGTCCGCGATGCTGTGGTCCCGGATCGATGCCGTCGCCCTCTCCGTCGTCGCCCTGCCCTCGATCGTGATCGTCGCCGACGAGTTCGTGCACGATCGCCCCCTCGGTCCCGCCCTGCTCGTCCCCGCCCTGGCGGGCGTCCTCGTCATCACCCAGCGGGTGAAATTCGGAGATCTGGTCGTCGTCGGTCGAATCGGCGCGATCGTGGCGGCGGCCTCCGTCATCGGGATGGTCCTCGACCCCGAGCGCGTGCTGATGTCGGCGGGCCTCGCGCACGCCGAGAAATCGATCACGGGCGCGCCCCTGCTGGCGGGGATCTTCTCGCACTCGAACACCTTCGGGTTGTTCCTCACGGCCTCGCTGCCCCTCGTGTTCCTCGAGAAGGGGTTCGTCGTGCGCTGGGCGCTCGTGGTCCCCATCGCGTGGGCCCTGGTGCTCTCGTCGTCGCGCACCGCCCTGTTCGGTGCCTGCGTGGTGCTCGTGGCGATCCTGCTGGGGCGGATGCTGCCCCGCATCGCCTTCCGCGTGGTGCTTCCGGCGGGGCTGATCGTCGCCGCGGGGTTCGTCGCCCGCATCCCCTTCGGCGAGACCGACCCCGCGGCGTACACGTATCGCGGCGAGATCTGGATGTACAACATCGACCTGCTCCAGGGGAACGCGCTCTGGGGGCGCGGCGTCTACTTCTACGCCGACCACTACGCCGAGCTGTCGAGGGCGCTGTCGACCGCCGCCAGTCACGCTCACAACACCCTGCTGACGCTCCTCGTGACGGGAGGAGCGGTCACGGTCGCAGCTGTTCTGGTCGTCCTGGTGTTCTCATGGCGGGGAGCCGACCGACTCGGCGACCGTCGTCAGCTTTTCGTCGCCGGGGCCTTCCTGCTCGGCATGCTCGTGCTGTGCGCCACCGAGACCACACTTCGCCTCACGGGGTGGGGGCCCCTGTCGGCCTGCTTCGTGGTTCCGCTGTTCGTGCTCGTCGGCGAGGCGACCGCGGTCCGTGCGACCTCGCTCGTCGACCCGGGAGGTGATGCGTTCACGGCCGCGCGGAGCCCGTGGTCGACGGCAGATCGTCTGGACTGACGCCCGAGCGCGGATCGGACCGACCGCCTCCGCCTCCGCTCGAGAGAAGGGCCGTGATCCCCCGTCGCATCCGATCCCACCTCGCGCGGAGAACGCCCTGATCCCCGCGACCCGCGCGACGAGCCGACTCGATGGCCACCTCGGCCGAGGGCCAGACCAGTCGCCACAGCAGTGACACGCGGGTGCGGAGGCCGTGCTCCCCCAACGCCGCGAGATACGCCCGCGCCCGATCGGGTCGTGCCCGCCACCATCAGTCGCGCGGGAGGCCCTCGGAGGCGGGGATCTCGGCATCCGTCACGATCTGTCGCAGCGCTGCGCGCAGGGCGGGGACCGCGCCGAGGCGGTCGCACGCGCCGACCGGATCGTCCACGCGGCGCAAGAACTCGGCCGCGAGCGCGAACCCGTGCTCGCGGGGCGTGCGGCCCACCTCCGGGCGTGCCGCGTGCAGGGCGGCGATCACCGCGTGCGCCTCCCGCGAGGGGACGAGGACGCTCACCCCCGCGATCGACGTCGGTACGGACTCCGCGTATACGCGTGAGAAGGCGCCGGCGTCGTCGAGCGTCGTCCCCGGCATGCGGCGATGCACGTCGATCTGGCATCCCCACGTGCCGGGTGTCAGCGTCGCGGAGTGGCCCACGGGCGTCCCCCACCAGGGATCCGGTTCGCGGGTCCACCCGTGTCGCTCGAGCGCGTCGATGAGATCGACCCAGCGGTCGGGGTCGCACCACACGTCCACGTCGCCCGAGTGCTCCCGCTCGCGCAGCCGCTGATCGAAGAGCGTGGGTCCCTTGACGAACACGCAGCGGATGCCGCTGCGCACGGCGACCCGCGCGACGACCACGTGCACGAGTTCGTGCAGCGGCGAGGGGAAGCGGGCGCGGGGTAGGGAGCGCACAGCGTCGGGGTGCTCCGCGCCCTCCGCCACCAGGCGCGCGGACACGAGCTCCCGGATGAGCGGCACGTCGTCCGAACGCAGCGCGTCCCGGGCCGCGGGGTGCGCCCCGACCAGGTCGCGCCAGACGCGGGCGCCGGCGCCGAGCAGCGCCAGGGGGTCCCGGCCGTCGACGGGCAGGAGGACGACCTCGACGCGCGGGTCGAATGCGGCGTGGCCCCGGACGTCGATCGCGGCGGCGGCGATCGGCATCCACGTCTGCGTCGGCACGGACTCAGAGGAGCTCATAGGCGGGCAGGGAGGGTTCGCGGCGGCGCACGATCGCACCGATCGCGCGCGAGACGCCGCGCACGTGCGCCCGCGGCGAGGCGGAGCCGAACAGCGCCAGCGGCACCCGCACCAGCAGAGCCGCCACCACGACCGCGTCGGCCGCACGCGGGTGCACGCCCACCGCTTCGAGGTACGTGCGCGCCGAGAAGGCCACGGCCGGCAGGACGTGGGCGATGTGGCGCGAGGTGGTCGACGACTTGTGGTGCGAGACGCCGACGTCGACGGATCGCGGCGTGCTGCCGCCGCGAGCGAGATGGGCGCGGACGAAGAAGGCGTCCTCGAAGCAGAACACGAAGCGCCGATCGAGTCCGCCCAACTCCGCCCAGGTGCGGTAACGGACGGCGACGGCGCTGAACGACTTGTAGCCGGGGCGCACCCGTGCGCGATGCGAGGAGGGGGTGAGGCGTCGCAGGACGGGTTCGACGAGCGAGAGAGTGGCGAAGACGCCCCATCGTCCGGGCAGCGGGCGCTGGGGCTCGGGATCGAAGTACACGATGTCGCAGCCGCCCGCAGACGGGGCTGCGCACAGGACGGAACGGATCCGCGCGGGTGCGTCCTCGGGCATCACGAGGTCGTCGTTGAGCAGCACGACCCACTCCGGCTCGGCGACCGCGGCGACGGCCGCACCGATCGAGCGCGCGAACCCCGGGTTGGCGCGCGAGTCGATGAGCGGTGCCTCCCACGAGGAAGCCAGGGATGCCACCGACGCGGCGTTGGCGACGATGTGCACGTCGATGCCCTCGGCGCGGAGTGCGCGCAGCCAAGGCCCTGCGGCGCGGATCCGCTGCGGGCTGATCGTGGGCACCAGCGCCAGGATGCCCGGTGTCATCGTGCGACGGGGACGCGGTCGTAGAGCGCGAGATGGTCGTCGACCACGGCGTGCCACGCCCATCGGGGGTGCACGTGCGAACGCGTGCGCGCGCGCAGGGCGTCGAGGTCCGGTGAGCGCAGGACCGAGGTGATCGCCGCGGCGAGGTCGGGGGGAGAAGAGCTGCGGGCGACGAGGGTGGGCGAGAGACCGGACACCACCTCCGGGTTGGCGCCGACCGGGCTGACCACGGCGAGGGTGCCGCAGGCGAGGGCCTCGGCCGTGGACAGGCCGAAGCCCTCCATCGCCCGCGTGGGGGTGATCGCGAGGTCGGCGCGACGGTAGTGATCGCGCAGATCGGTCTCGGACAGCCGGCCGAGCAGGTGCACGTGTCCGCCGAGTCCGAGCTCGATGATGCGCCGCTCCAGCGAGGGCGCCAGGGGGCCGGTGCCGGCGATGTCGAGCCGGGCTCCCGGGGCCTGCGCGAGCACGGCGGGCATGGCCTCGACGAGGGCGTCGACGCCGGTGCGCTCGACCAATCGCCGCGCGGTGAACAGCACCGGAGCGCGCGGGTCGAGCGGAGGGGGAGGGACGGCTGCCGGGCGGAACCAGTCGGTGTCGAGCCCGCCCGGAATGGGCTGCACGCGTTCGCCGCAACGGCGGTCGAGGGCGGCGACCTCGTCGCGTACGAAGGTGCTGAGTGTGACGAGCGTGTGCGCCCGCCGCAACACGAGGCGCTCGGTGCCGCGCAGCCCCGCGACCGCCGTCGCGCGGACGGGACGGGGAAGGGCGTACGACTCGCGGCGCTCGGACAGCAGCTCCCGGTGGACGGGCGCGTGGCACGTGTACACGTACGTCTGTCGGGTGCGCGCGAGCCCGAGCAGCGGGACTGGGAAGTGCCCGTGCAGGATCGCCGGGCGTCCGTGACCGTCGGCCCGAGCCCGATCGAGGTGCGCGCGGACCCCGCTCACGATGACGTGCGGGTAGCGCAGGGCGAAGAGTGGATCGGTCTTGGGCGGAGGGCTGTAGCGGCGGATGCGGACGCCGTCCGTCCCCCGCTCGTCTTCGGGCTGATCGGCCGCCGTGCGCTTGGCGACGACTGTGACCGAGGCGCCCGCGGCGACGAGCCCGCGGGACAGCTCGCGCACGTAGCGTTCGAGGCCGCCGAGCTTGTCGGGCGCCACGGCGTTGGTGAGCATGACCACGTGGGGGAGCGACGACGTCATGGACGGCCGCCGTCGTCTGCGCGGGGGTGCCGGACGATGGTCGGGGGAGGGAGCGGGGGAGCGTCGGTCACCCGAACGACTATCGGGGCGGGTGCGGCCCGGCCGGCGGTGCTCTCGCGGGGCGAGCGGCGGATCGCGCCCTCGTTCACCGCAGTATTCACCCGCTTACGTGGGAGAACTCACCCTGTTGCGGGGAGGGATCAGCGGATACCCCCGCGGTCCACGAGGCGCGTGGGCACCAGATGCGTGTGCGAGCCGGTAGCCGGATCGGCGCCCCGGGCCAGGAGCGTTTCGGTCGCGCGGGTGCCGAGATCGGCGATGTCGTAGTCGACGAGGCGGATGCGGCGGGGGAGCAGGCGCGACAGCTCGAAGTCGTCGAAGCCGGCGATGGCGACGTCGGCACCGCGCGGGAGGATCGTCTCGAGTGCACCGATGGTGAGTCGGTTGTTCGTGCAGAACACCGCGGTGGGCGGGTCGGCGGAATCGAGCAGGCGCGCCATCGCGTCGCGTGCGTCGGCGGGGGTGTGCAGACCCTCGACAACCAGGGCGGGATCGAGCTCCCGCCCCGCCGCGGCGAAGGCGTCGCGCACACCCTCTCGGCGCTCGGCCATCGTGTAGATGGTGGGCGCGTCGAGAAGCACGGCGACGCGGCGGTGACCCGCCTCGAGCAGTTCGGCCACGGCGTCGCGCGCCCCGCCGCGGTTGTCGAGCAGGATCGCGTCGGCGGGGATGCCGCTGCCGGGGCGGTCGAGGAACACCACGGGCGTGCCGAGCTCGACCTCTCGAGCGAGGTAGGAGTGATCGGCCGCGGTGGGGACCACGATGAGGCCGCCCACCTGGCGCTGGCACATGTCGAGGGCGAGCGTGCGCTCGAGGTCGGCGTCTTCTTCGCTCGAGGCCATCACCAGGTGCAGGCGCTCACGGGTGGCGACCTGGGAGACCGCCGCCGCGACGGCCATGTAGAAGGTGTTGGACAGGTCGGCGGCGATGAAACCGATCGTGTCGCGGTTGCCCGAGCGCAGGCTCGCGGCGAGGGAGTTGCGGTGGTACCCGAGCCGCGCGACCGCCGCGCGCACCCGCTCGATCATGGCCGGGTCGACGCCCGACTCCCCGTTGACGACCCGGGAGACGGTCTTCAGGCTGACTCCGGCGTCGGCGGCGACGTCGATCATCGTGGGCCGACCGGTCTTGTGCATGCGTCTCCTCGAACCGCCGTACAACGACGGCATCCTCCGAGCATAGGGAGTGCGCCCGCCCCGGGGTGGTGAGGCGGGGACCCGGTGGCGCGCCGGGGCCCCGCGTCGCGCGATCACGCGTCGGGGGCGACCAGCACGCCCGTCTCGTGCGAGGCGATCGCGGCGGCGAACAGGCGGTGCGTGAGCGCGGCCTCTTCGGGGCGCACGCAGCCGAACCCGTCACCCAGCTCGCCCAGGTATTCGGCGAGGAAGGCCGCCCACATCTGCAGGATGGCATCCGAGAATCCGGATTCGAAGTTCGGCCCCGTCACCGTGGGCCAGACCGACTGGCTCCCGGCATCCACGCTCTGCCAGCTCTGCTCGCGGCCGACGCCGGGCACGTCGACGAAAGCGAACACCTCGACCTGTTTGGGGTTCTTGGTGCTGAAGCGCACGCCGCCCGACATGCCGATGGCCTCGAACTCCCAGGTGTTCTTCTGCCCCGGCGCGATGCGCTTGGTCTCGGTGGTCAGCGGGAACGGTGCGCCGTCGTGACGGGCCCAGGAATGGATGACGGCGTTGTCCCAGGTGTCGCACGGTTGCGGCGAACCGTCGGGGCCGGGGCGCTCGGTGACGATGTCCTGCAGGATGCCGATGACCTTCTCGGGTGTCCAGCCCAGGCGCAACGGGACGTGCCAGGTGTGCATGCCGAGGTCGTTCAGCACGCCGGCATCGCCGCAGAACTGCTTCTGCCGCTTCCAGTTGAGGGGCTTGTTCACGTCGATGTCGCTGGAGTGGAGGAACGTGCACTTCGCCTCGACGATGCGGCCGAGGCCCCCCGCCCGCACGTAGTCGACGGCCCACTGGGCGCCGGGGAAGAACGGCATCTCGCTCGAGACGCGCACGAACGACTGAGGGTTCTCCTCGATCGCGGCGACGACCGCGTCGGCGGCGGCGCGGTCGATGCCGAAGGGCTTCTCGGCCAGCAGAGCCTTGCCGGCGCGCACGGTGTCGACGTACAGGCGCTCGTGCAGGTCGTGACGCACCGCGATGTAGACGACGTCGACGCGAGGGTCGGCGAGCAGCTCGTGGTGGTCGGTGGTGGTCAGCTGCACGGTGTCGATGCGCTCGAAGAACGGGAGCGCCGCCGGGTTGATGTCGCACACCGCGACGAGCTCGGGCTCGGCGGGGTGATCGATCAGGGCGGGCCAGCGCCGCAGCGCCGCAGCGATCTCGCGACCCATGAGGCCGCCGCCGATGATGCCGACGCCGATCTTCTTGCCGGTCATGCGCTGTCTCCTTCGGGGGTGGGGGTATCGATCGCGGGGGCGCTCATCGGCCGTCACCGATGAGGGTCAGGGCCTCGTCGACCGAGGCGTCGTCGTGCACGACGGCCATGAGCGCCGCGGTGATGCCGGCCGGATGACGGTGCTGGATGACGTTGCGGCCGTAGACGATGCCGCGCGCGCCCTGCTCCAGCACCGCCCGCGTACGTTCGAGCAGCGTGCGGTCGTCGACGCGGCCGCCGCCGCGCACGAGCACGGGGGTGTCGCCCGCGGCCTGGATCACCCGGTGGTAATGCGAGATGTCGTCGGTGGGGTCGGCCTTGATGAGGTCCGCTCCGAGTTCGCGCGCCTGACGGACGAGGGTGACGACCTTGGCGGTGTCGCCGTCGACGCCGTAACCGCCGCGCCCGGGCGTGGTCTGCATGACGAGGGGCTCGATCATGAGCGGCATGGCGTACCTCTCGGCATCCGTGCGCAGGGCCAGGATCGAGCGGATGCACTGCTCGCGCACCTGCGGCTCACCGGGGAGGTCGAGCAGGTTGACGCACACGGCGACGGCGTCGAGACGGACGGCGACCTCGATCGCGTCGGGGACGTGGATGCTGTGCAGCGGCGCCTCGAGCGGGTCGTTGTAGACGTTGGCGATGTCGGTGCGCAGCACGAGGCCGGGTTTGTTCTTGCCGGGCACGGACTGCAGCAACGGGGCCTGCCCGAGGGTGAGCTGCACGGCGTCGGGACCGGCGTCGACGAGGGTGGCGACGGTCTTCGCCATGTCTTCGATGCCGGTGAGGAAGGACGGCTCGTGGAACGCGCCGTGGTCGACGGCGACGTCGAACGCGCGACCGGAGTGCGCGTTGAAGAGTCGGTTGAGGCGGGGTTTCGACATGGGGTGTGGGTCTCCGTGACGTCGTGTCGGGGCGCGGCTCTGCGCTCGACGGTCAGTATGCGAGACACAAGACAACGTTGTCAATCACTGCTACCGTCAGGTTCGGCACGGCGAGGAAGGCGGGGCTCATGGGCGAGCTGTACGGACGACCGATCGACGAGGCGCTGCGGCGCGCGGGCTCACCGGCGCAGGTCGCGTCGGTGGAGCAGTCGGTTCGCACCGACGGACCGGATGCCGGAACCCGGCGCCTGCGCATCGTCGCGGGAGAGCTCGACGTCGAGCTGCTGCCGGACCGCGGCCTCGACGTCGGGCAGGTGCGACACCGCGGCGTGCCGCTCGCGTGGGTGTCACCCACCGGGTGGCCACGGCCGGGTGCCGGAGGCTTCGGGGCCTCGTTCGGTGGTGGCCTCGTCACCACGTGCGGACTGCTGTCATTCGGCCCGCCGTCGACGGACGCTGAGGGGGAGCATCCGCAGCACGGGCGGTACAGCGGGCTGTCGGCATCCGTCACCCGGGCCGAGGTGCAGAGCGACGCCGTGGTCGTGGAGGCGACGGTCGTCGAGGCCACCGTGCTCGGCGCGCATCTGGAGTTGCGGAGACGGCTGCGTCTGCCCTTCGGCGAGGGGCGGGTCGAGCTGCGCGACGAGATCGTGAACCGGGGCTCGCGCCCCGTGGAGCCGATGGTGCTCTACCACGTGAACCTCGGCTGGCCGCTGGTCGATGCCGGCTCCGTGCTGCGCTCGCCGGCGCTCGACGTGACCGCACGCGATGCCGACGCCGAGTCGGGACGTGCGACGTGGGCGGAGTTCCCCGAGCCCGCCGCGACGTACCCGGAGCAGGTCTTCGCGCACGTCCTGCCGACTGATCGCCACGTCAGCGCCGAGGTGGTGGCGCGGTCGGGGCTCGGCATCCGGATCTCGTTCGACACCGCCGTGTTGCCGGGAATGTTCCAGTGGCGGGTGGCGCGGGAGGGCTCGGTGGTACTCGGCGTCGAGCCGGCGACGGCGTCGACGATCCTCGGGCGTGCCGACGCCCGGGCCAGGGGCTTGCTGCGCGAGCTCGCGCCGGGGGCGACGTGGAAGCTGGGCCTCGACATCGATGTCATTGGTGCTTGACAACGTTGTCCCGGGGTCTCATGCTGACTTCAGCGAAGCCCGGTGGAGGGCTCCGGTCGAAAGACAACGATGTCGGAGAAGCGATGACGCACGAGCACGAGACGGCCACCCCGGCCGCGACGCCGCGTCCGCGTGCCCGACTCATCGATGTCGCCACCGCCGCCGGAGTCAGCCCCAAGACGGTGTCGCGCGTCATCAACGACGAGGCAGGGGTGCTGCCGCCTACCCGTGAACGCGTGCGCCGTGCGGTGCGCGAGCTGGGGTTCGTGCCCGACCGCAGCGCCCGCGAGCTCAAGCGGCGCGACGCCGACACCGTCGGCATCCTGATCGATGCGATCAGTGACCCGTTCTTCGCGGCGTTCGTCAGCGTCATCGAGGAGCTCGCCGTCGCCGAGGGCCTGAGCGTGATCTTCGCCAGCACCGGATACGACGCCGCACGTGAGGTCGTGCAGCTCGACCGGCTGACCGGTCACCGCCTGAGGGGCTTGATCGTCGCGCCCGTCGCCGTCTCCGTGTCCACCCTGGGTGGGCTGCGCACCCGCTTCCCCGTGGTCTGCATCGACCGCGTGCGCTCGGGTATCGACGCCGTCGTGATCGACGACTTCGGGGCGGCCGCCGAGGCGACATCCGCCCTGATCGCGCACGGGCACCGCCGGGTCGCATTCATGGGCGAGGACGTGCCCTACCCGACGGTCAGCGACCGGCTCGCCGGGTATCGCTCCGCGCTGGCCGCCGCCGGCCTGCCGTTCGACCCCTCGCTCGTCGTCACCAACGAACGCTTCGGCCGCGGGGAGGCCGCCGAGGCGTCGCGACTGCTCGAACGTGACGACGCCCCCACCGCGCTGCTGTGCGCCACGAGCCTGGCAGCGATCGGCACGGTGCGCGCCATCCGCTCGAAGGGCCTGCGCATGCCGGCGCTCATCTCGTTCGGCGACTTCACCCTCGCCGAGGTGCTCGAGCCCGGCATCACCTACGTCGACCACGACCCGCGCCTGATGGCGACCGCCGCGTTCGGCCTGCTGCGCGAGCGCGCGGTGCGTCCGGAGCAGGGGCCGGAGCGGATCGTCGTGCCGACTCGGCTGGTGGCGCGCGGGTCGGGTGAGGTCTCGGCGCCCTCCCCGGATCCGGACGGGCGCGACGGATTCGGACGGAATGCCCTCATCGATCCGCATCCGGTGCATCTCTCCGGATCCGCGACGTCATCGCCCGCGCCGCGGGAGGAGCTCAGCTCGCTCTCCGCCCTCACCGAGCCGGCGCCCGCGCTCGTCGCCATCGCCCTCGCCCCCGTCCACCCCGAGCCGGTCGGCGACGTCGCCGCCTCGGCTGTCGTCCCTCTCGGAGCCCCCTCATGAAGCCCGTCCTGCTGCCCCCCAACCCCGTGCAGCATTTCTACCGGGGTGGCGACCGCATCGCGGCGCTGCGCGGAATCGTCCCCGAGACCGATCGTCAGCCCGAGGAGTGGCTCGGCTCGACCGTGTCGCGCTTCGGCTCCGACGAGATCGGCCTGGCGGTGACCGACGACGGCGCGTTCCTGCGCGATCTGGTCACCGCGGACCGCGCCGCCTGGGTCGGGGCCCGCGGCGGACGGGATGCCGCGGATCTCGGCATCCTGGTCAAACTCCTCGATGCGCGCCAGCGGCTCCCCGTGCACGTGCACCCCGGCCGCGATTTCGCCGCCGCGCACCTCGACTGCCCCTACGGCAAGACCGAGGCCTGGTACGTGCTCGAGACCGAAGACGACTGCGCCGTGCACGTCGGCTGGAACCAGGACGTCGACCGCGACGAGCTCGACCGCCGCCGTGACGCCCAGGACAGCGAGTGGATGCTCTCGCGCATGAACCGCGTCGTCGTGCGCCCCGGGATGGGGGTGCTGGTGCCCGCCGGGACCGTGCACGCGATCGACGGCGGCATCTTCGTCGCCGAGGTGCAGGAGCCCACCGACTTCTCGATCCTGCTCGAGTGGTCGGTCACGACCTCGACCCGTGAGGAGTCGCATCTCGACCTCGGCTTCGACGCCGTGATGCCCGCGGTCTCGACCGAGAAGCTGGATGCCGAGGCTCTGGACGCCCTGGTCAGCACCGTCGGCACCATGCCGCCGGGACCCGTGTTCCGCTCGCTCCTGCCCGCGACCGCCGACCCGTACTTCCGCCTCTTCGACGCGGCCGGCGAGACCGCGGCGCGCGAGGCCGGCTTCGCCGTCCTGCTCGTGCGCGAGGGGACGGGTGCCCTCGTGTCGGACGCGGGATCGATCGACGTCGAGCGCGGCCAGGTCTACGCCGTGCCCCACGCTTTCGGTGCGTGGCGGCTGACCGGCGGGGCCGAGATCCTCGTCGCCGCCCCCGGCGACGGCTGGCCGGGCACCCTCCGCGGTGGTGACGTGCGATGAGCGATTACGTCGTCGGAATCGACATGGGCTCCACCCGCACCAAGCTGCTGGTCGCCACTCCCGAGGGACGTCAGGTGCTGGTCGTCAGCCGCCGGTCGCCGTGGACCAACCTCGACCACGGTCAGGCCGAGATGACCGCCGCCGAGACGATCGCGCTCGTGCACGAGCTCGCCGCCGAAGCCGACGCGCGACTGGACGCCGACTACCGCATCGTCGCACTCGGCGTCTCGGGCATGGCCGAGGCGGGCGTGCTGCTGGATGCCGAGGGCTCCGCGCTGGCACCGATCATGGCGTGGTTCGACCCGCGGGGCGCGGCGCAGATCGCGGCGACACCCGAGCGATTTCGCGCCGAGTTCCCCGGCCGCACGGGGCTGCCGGTGGGGCCGTTGGCATCCATCTCGAAGCTGCTGCACCTGCGCGACGCGGGGATCGCGCTCGAGGGCACCACGTTTGTGAACGTGCCCGAGTTCGTCGTGCACGCGCTCGGCGGTCCGCGGGTGGCGGAGTACTCGCTCGTCTCGCGCACGGGTCTCATCGATCAGGACGACAGCACCCCCTGGCCGGCGGCGCTCGATGTGCTCGGCGTGGACGCGTCGATCCTCGGAACGCTGGTCAGCGCGGGTGAGGCCGTCGGCACGCTGAGCGACCCCGGCATGCCCGCGGGATTCCGGGGAGCCGCGCTCACCATCGCGGGGCACGACCATCTCGTCTCGGCCGTCGCGGTCGGCGCGACGCACACGGGCCAGCTCTACGACTCGATGGGTACCGCCGAGGCCCTCGTGCGCGTGCTCGACGACACGCTGCCGTTCGCCGCGCGCGAGCGCCTCGCCCACGCGGGCATCAACTGCGTGCGCCACGTCATCCCGGGCAAGTACGTGCTGCTCGCGGGCACGAAGTCGGGCCTGCTCATGCGCCGCGTGCTGCAGCTTCTCGGGATCACGGATGCCACGGGCCGGGCCCGCGTCGACGACGAAACGATGGCGCTTCCCGTGGATGGCACCGTCTCGGGCGCCGGGCTCGCCGTCTCGGGCGCCCGCAACGATGACGGCGTGCTGAAGATCGTCGCGCAGAGCGACGGACTCAGTCCCGCCGAGCTGTTCGCGGCGTCGCTGCGCCACGGCAACGACATGCTCGCCGAGTGCATGGCGGTGATGGACCGCGAGGTCGAGCCGCCGACCTCGACCGTGCTGACCGGAGGCTGGTCGACCATGGCATCCGTCGTCCGCTCGCGCTCGGCGCTGCTGCCCGAGGTCACCGTCTCGACCCACGACGAGGCCACCGCCTACGGAGCGGCGTTGTTCGCCGCCTTCGCGGTCTCTCCTTCTTCTTTCGAGGACGTCGCCGAGGCGTTCCTCTCTTCCTCTCTTCTCACCACGGAAAGGAGCTGACGATGTCGTCAGTCACCACGGCGGTCCCCGTGCTCCAGGCACGCGGCCTGTCGCGTCAGTTCGGTCATGTCCGCGCCCTCAGCAACGTCGACTTCGAGGTCTACCCCGGCGAGGTCACCGCCCTCATCGGCGACAACGGCGCCGGCAAGTCCACGCTCGTGAAGGCGCTCTCGGGAAACCTCGCCGTCGACGAGGGCGAGATCCTCTTCGACGGGAACCCGATCGAGATGACCAACCCCCAGGTCGCGTCGTCCCTCGGCATCGAAACGGTGTACCAGGACCTGGCGTTGGCGCCGCACCTCGACCCCGTGCAGAACATGTACCTGGGTCGCGAGATCCGTCGCCCGGGGCTCGCCGGCGCGCTGGGGTTCATGAAGACCAAGGAGATGGCCGTCGCCTCACGCGCCGCCTTCGACGAGCTCGGCGCGACCGTGCGCTCGCTGTCGTCGCCGGTGGGAGAGATGTCGGGCGGTCAGCGCCAGGCGATCGCGATCGCCCGCGCGGTGCACTGGGCCGGGCGGCTCGTCTTCCTCGACGAGCCGACCGCCGCTCTCGGCGTGCGCCAGACCAAGAACGTGCTCGAGACCATCCGGCGCGTCCGCGACAAGGGCATCGCGGTCGTGCTGATCTCGCACTCGATGCCGCACGTGATGGAGGTGTGCGACCGCATCCAGGTCCTGCGCCTGGGCACCCGCGTCGCCAACATCTCCGCGAAAGACACCTCCATGGAAGAACTCGTCGGACTCATGACCGGCGCCGTCACGAAGGACGACCAGAAGTGAGCACCACGACTCCTCCCACCGAGACGGTGGCCATCGGCACGTTCGACGACTCGCGGCCGAATCTCTTCACGGGATTGCTGAAGGCGCAGGCCTTCCAGATCCTCATCATCCTCATTGTCATCGTGCTGATCTTCAGCGCGCTGGCGCCGGACTCGTTCGCGCAGTGGTCGAACTTCCGCCTCATCATCCAGAACGCCTCGATCCTCGCGGTCCTCGGCGTGGGCATGACCTACATCATCATCACCTCGGGCATCGACCTCTCGATCGGCTCCGTGCTCGTGTTCTCGGGGGTCGTCTCGGCCCTGACGATGCGCGCGCTCGGCGGGGAGGGATGGGGCGTGGCGACCATCGGCATCCTGGTCTCGATCCTGAGCGGCGTGTGCTGGGGGCTGCTCAACGGCTTCCTCATCGCCAAGGCGAAGATCCCGCCGCTCATCGTCACGCTCGGCTCGCTCGGCATGGCGCTGGGCCTCGCGCAGATCCTCACCGGCGGCGTCGACATCCGCGATGTGCCGACCGTGCTGACGGTGTCGATCGGCTACGGCAACGTGTTCGGGTCGCTGCCGATCATCAGCGTCATCGCCCTCGTGGTCGTCGTCATCGGCGCGATCGTCCTGCACTTCACCCGCTTCGGCCTCTACACCTACGCCGTCGGCTCGAGCGAGCTCGCCGCCCGTCGGGTCGGCGTGAAGGTCGACCGTCACCTCATCTCGGTCTACACGCTGTCGGGAGCGCTCGCCGGGCTGGCCGGCATCCTGGCCCTGTCGCAGTTCTCGACGACCGCGATCGCCGGTCAGTCGCAGACCAACCTCAACGTCATCGCGGCCGTCGTGATCGGCGGCACCTCGCTCTTCGGCGGGGTGGGAACGATCTTCGGCACCGTGGTCGGCCTCTTCATCCCCGCCGTCCTGCAGAACGGCTTCGTCATCACCGGCGTGCAGCCCTTCTGGCAGCAGGTCGCCGTCGGCGCGGTGCTGATCACCGCGGTGTACGTCGACCAGGTGCGTCGCACCGCCGCGACCCGCGGGAACACCCAGAGCCTCTGGCGCAAGTTCGTCAGCGGAGGACGCCGCGGCTGAGGCCCGGCATCCGCCATCAACCAAGAGAGAACAGGCAATCACAATGCAGTGGAACAACAAGGTTCTCGCGTTCGCCACCCTCGGCGCCGCAGCCACCCTCGTCCTCGCCGGGTGTTCCGGTGGATCGTCCTCGTCCGGGGGTGCGTCCGGTTCGGACGGGTACGAGATCGCGTTCGTGCAGGGCGTGGCCGGGGATGAGTTCTACAT
>NZ_JBIVFV010000007.1:0-18363 GCF_044748345.1 Microbacterium sp. NPDC090007
ATCGCCGACACTCGTCGCTTCAGCACCCCTCGAAGCGACACATCCCGGCGACTCACGCGGCTCACACCACGGAGCCGCCATGACCGACCTCACCGCCGCCGCCCTCCCCTCCCTCGCGGCGAACGTCTCCGTCCCGACGTACGACAGGTCGGCCGTGCGCTCCCGCATCGTGCACTTCGGCGTGGGCGGTTTCCACCGCGCGCACGAGGCGATGTACCTCGACCGCCTACTGGAGGCCGGACACACCGACTGGGGCGTCTGCGGTGTCGGCGTGCTCACCTCCGACGCCGCGATGCGCGACGCCCTCGCCGCCCAGGACGACCTCTACACGCTCGTCACCACCGCGCCCGACGGTTCGTCCACGGCGCGGGTGGTCGGCTCGATCGTGGACTACCTGTTCGCGCCCGACGACCCCGAGGCCGTCGTCGCCAAACTCGCCCACCCCGACACCGCGATCGTCTCGCTCACCATCACCGAGGGCGGCTACGGCATCGACGACGTCTCCGGTGCCTACGCTCCGCGCGACGAAGCGACCCTCGCCGACCTCGACGGCTCGACGCCGCCGCGCAGCGTCATGGGGCTGCTGACCGAGGGGCTGCGACGACGGAGGGATGCCGGCATCCCGGCCTTCACCGTCATGTCGTGCGACAACATCCAGGGCAACGGCCACGTCGCCCGCGCGGCCCTCGTCGGGTTCGCCCAGCGGCGCGACCCCGCGCTGTCGGACTGGATCGCGGCGAACGCGTCGTTCCCGAACTCGATGGTCGATCGGATCACACCGGTCACCACCGACGAGACGCGCGACGCGGTCGCCGCCGAGTTCGGCATCGACGACCGCTGGCCCGTGCACTCGGAATCCTTCGCGCAGTGGGTGCTCGAGGACCGCTTCCCGGCCGGCCGGCCGCCCTTCGACGAGGTCGGCGTGCAACTGGTCGACGACGTCGAACCGTACGAGCTGATGAAGCTGCGCCTGCTGAACGCCTCGCATCAGGCGATGAGCTACCTCGGCATCCTCTCGGGCGCGCAGTACGTGCACGACGTGTGCACCGACCCGCTGTTCGTGGATTTTCTGCGGGGGTACATGCATGACGAGGCGGTTCCGACCCTGCGCCCGGTACCGGGGATCGACCTCGACGCGTACGGCGACCAGCTCATCGCGCGCTTCGGCAGCGAGGCGATCCGCGACACGCTCGCCCGCCAGGTGGTCGACGGCTCGGACCGGCTGCCGAAGTTCCTGCTGCCCGTCGTGCGGTCGCAGCTGGAATCGGGGGGACGGATCGACCACGCCGCCCTCGTGCTCGCGGGGTGGAGCGTCTTTCTCGAGGGGCGCACCGAGACCGGCGAGCCGACCCCCGCGGTGGACAGCCGCCTCGACGAGCTCCGGGTGATCGTGGCGACCGACCCGGCCGATCTGCTGCGGTACACAGCGGTCTTCGGCCAGCTCGGAGCAGACGGTCGATTGCGGGAGGCATTCCTGTCCGCGCGGGCGTCGCTGGCGGCGCACGGCGCCCGGGGAGCCATCGCCGCGGTGACCCGCGGCTGAGCCCCGGGGGCGACGTCGGGGACGACGCGCGACCCGGCGTCAGCGGGCCCGCAGGAAGCCCGTGATCGCGTCGTGGAAACGACGCGGATCCTGGTTGGCCTCGTTGCAGTGGCCGCTCGCGTCGAAGGCGACGAGCTCGACATCCGGATGCCGCGCGGCGTACGTCATCGACCCGGTCACCGGCACGACCGGATCGCGCAGGCTGTGCACGATCAGGGTCGGCACGGTCGGGGCCGATCGCGGTCCGTCCACCCAGTTCAACGCCCGGGCGTCGACGGCCTCGATCAGTCCCATCGCCCGCGCGCCGACGCGGCTGCCGAGCACCGCCAGCGCGGCCGTCCCGACCGAGGAGGGCAGGCGGGCGCCCGTGATCGCCCGGTCGACGATGCGGGTCCAATCCAGTGCCGGCGCGATGAGCACGAGGCCCGTGACCCTTTCGCGGTGGACCGAGTGCTCGAGGGCGAGCATCGCGATGGTCCCCCCCATCGACCACGCCACGAGCACGATCTCTCGCGCGCCGCGCGAGACGGCGTAGCCGATCGCGTCGTCCACGTCGCGCCACTCGCGCGTGCCGAGCGAGGAGGGCAGGGCGTCCGCGGGGGCGCACTCGTCGTCGCCGGCATACGACACCACGAGCGACATCCAGCCGGCGTCCGCCGACGCGGGGGCGGAGCGCAGGGCCCCGTGGCGGCTCGATCGCAGCCCGTGCACGTGGATGCTCCAGCGCCCGTCCGCGGCATCCGCATCGCCGATCTCCCACGCGTCGGCCGTGCCCCCGCGTTCGAGGGGGATCGCGACGTGCCGGGTGGGCCCGACGGCCTCGGGGCTGCCGACGCTCTGCGACGTCCAGGCGCCCGTGGCCTCGCCGTCGGAGAGGTGCGTGGGACGTTCGAGCAGGACCCGCTCGATCCGATCCCCGTCGTCGCGGACGATGTCGCCGACGACGAGGTGCGATCCGTCCGGGAGCCACATGCCGTACGTGCCCGGCTGCCGGCTGTCGGCGGTCGCGGCGACCGCGACGGTGTCCGCCGAGACGCGGATCGGCGTGTAGGTCTTCGCCGCGCGGGGGGCGATGAGGCGGCGCGCGACGTAGCCGCCGAGGGCGGCGTGAGCGGCGACGACGACGGCGCCGGCTGCGGCGGCACCGACGGTGAGGGATCGGATCATGGTCGGGCTCCCGAGAAGTCGCGGGTGAGGTGGACGTCGACGGCGTCGATGACGCGCCGTTCGGCGGTGTCGAGGGGGCGGGAGGTGGAGATGGCGTGGTCTTCCACCGCGACCCGCAGGGCGTGCAGGCGCGCATCGGTCCCGTCGCCCGGGACCGTCTCGCCGATCCCGCGGGTACGGGCGAGCGACTCGAGCTCGTCCAGCAGGGCCCCACCGCGGCGACGGATCGATGCGGTCGCGTACGACGCGCGCAGGATCCCGATGACGAAGGCCAGCACGCCGAGGTAGAACAACGGATCGAACAGGGCGCTGACGACGGCGTTCGCGGTGAAGAAGCGGGTGAGGGTCAGGTCGACGATCTCGCTCGCGCAGCCGATCACGATGCCGATCGCGCCGACGCGGAACCAGGGGCGCACGCCCGGCAGCGACCGGCGCGCCGACCTGCACAGCAGCACCCCCAGCGCGGCGATCCCCGCCATGTGGACCACGCCGTACACCCACGCGCCGGTCGAGGTGCGCACGGCATCTTCGATGAAGTGGAACGACGACGACCCCCGCTCGGGCAGAGCGACGAAGAACACCGCGGCGAACACCGCCGCCAGCAGTGCCGGAAGACCCCAGCGCAGCGTCCGCACGCGCGCCGTCAGCGGTGCCGTACCGGCGTGGATGCCGAGCCACAGCGCCACCATCGTGAGCACGTTCTGCACGAGCTTCAGGATGTTCGTCCCGCCCAGCAGCCCGTCCATCACCGGCAGCGGGATGAGCGTGCCCTGCGTCAGCAGCGCCACGGCGCCGATCACCGCCGCGAGCCAGGCGATCCGCGCCCGCGGCTGCCGTCGGGCGGTCCGTGCACGGGCGACGACGACCAGCAGCAGGGCCGCCAGCGCCACGTCGATGAGGACGACGGTCACCACGACGACTCGGCGACCCGCGGACCCGCGTAGCGCAGTCCGGCGATCCGGTGGGCGATGTGCTCGGCGACCAGCTCGGCCTCCGCCTCGGGCGACGACAGGCGGGGGTCGTCGTGCGGCGGGATCGACGAGCGCTCCCAGAACGCCCCGGCGCAGTGGGCGTCGTCGAGAAGATGCCCCAGCTCGTGCGAGGCGGCGAACTCGCGATACACGGCGGCATCCGCCGCACGGACGTGGATGCTGCCCTCGCCACGCTCGGGGAAGAACGTCACAAAACCCGTCAGGGTGCCCCATCCGGCCGTCTCGGTCTCTGCGACGATGCGCAGACGGATGCCGAGGGCGCCCTCGACCGCGCGGACGACCTGCTCGAAGGTCATTCCGGGGGCGAACCCCGCGCGCGCGACCGCGCGGTCGACCCGCGCGCGCACGCGCGCCATCGTCTCCTGCGTCTCGGTCACCGCGGTATCCCCATCCCTCGGTCAGGCGGCGGGCGTTCCACCGCGCAGCGATCGGGCGATGGCGCGCAGCGCGTCGGGCGACATCTGCCCGAGGGCGCGGAATTGGATGCTGCTCGCTCCCGCCGCGTGCATGGCGTCGCGCAGCTCCAGCTCGGCCTCGGTGCGATCGGTGATCGCCTCGTCGGTGTAGTCGGTCAGGTACTCCCCGGGGACGTCGGCCCAGTGCGCGATGAGTCGGAGGACCTCTTCGTCGAGGACGACGGTATTCGTCTCGGCGCCGAGCAGGGTGCGCGCGCCGTCGGCGAGGGGGGGATCGATGCCGGCGAGGTGCACGAGCAGGTCGGTCTCGCTCGAGCGTTGGGTGGCGACGAGGCGCCGGACGCGCTCGGCGAGGGGCCCGGCGGGCACCCGCATCTCGACGCGTCCCGCGGACTCGGGGCTCGCGACCTCTTCGGGCGTCACCCCGAGCGCCGCGGCGAGGGCTTCGAGATCGTTGGTGTTGTACGGCAGAGAGAAGCCGGCTCGGGATTGGTAGTAGCTCTTCGTCATTCCGGCGCGGCTGAGCAGCTCGCCGACGGTGAGCCCTTTGGCCCGCCGCAGGCGATCCACGTTCGCCACCACTCGACGTGAATACCGCGAGGGTGGTCCGACTGCGCCGCGACCCACGAGTCGATCCTAGGCGCACCACGGCGGCTGATCGTATATACGGGCCACGGACGGGTGCTATTTACGGAGGGCTGTGCTTTTATGGAACGGGGCCGCGCGCGGGGCAGACATGGGGGAAACCCCGCGGGGCGCGGGTCGGGCGCGCTGCCGCCCGACACCCCCGGGCGGCGGTCGCGGCACCATTGGGGGGTGCCGCGACCGTCCCCGTCCTCGCCGTCAGGCGATGCGCCGCTCCCCCGGCCGCAGCACCCTCCACCACCGATGCCCGTAGCCGTCGAGGGTCACGTCGAACCCGTCGCCGTCGAGGGCCTCGGGCCCCGGCGCGTCGTGGAGCAGGTCGACGATGCGCCAGCCCTCGGCATCCGCCCCCTCGATGCGCAGTCGGAAGGTGCGCCCGTCGGGGGCGAAGTTGTGCACGGCGACGAGCATGCCCAGCTCGCTGGTGACGGAGTGGGCCAGCACGCACGGGTGCGGTTGCTCCAGGATGCCGAACTCCCCCCAGCCGATCTCGGGCGACGCCCGGTAGTGGCGCACCAGGTTCTGCACGAACCGCAGCATCGATTCGGGGTCGCGCCGCTGCTGCGCGACGTTGACGTGCTCGGGCCCGAACCCCCCGGGAACGACGTCCGCGATGAGATCGGTCGCGACCGAGAATCCCGCATCGGCCTCGCCGGTCCACTGCATGGGCGTGCGCACGGCGGCCCGGCTGCCCGAGATCGACGGGTTCTCGCCCATGCCGATCTCTTCGCCGTAGTAGAGCACCGGCGCCCCGGGGATCGAGAACATCAGGCTGTAGACCATGCGGATACGCCGGGGGTCGCCCTCGAGCATCGAGGGAAGCCGCCGCGTGATCCCGCGACCGTGGATGCGCTGCCCCTCGTCGGGGGCGAAGGCGGTGAAGACCTCGTCGCGTTCGTCGTCGCTCAGCTGGTCGAGCGTGAGCTCGTCGTGATTGCGCACGAAGTTGCCCCACTGGTTGCCGCGCGCGATCCGGGGACGCGACAGCAGCGCGTCGCGCAGCGGCGAGGCGTCCTGCCGGGCGAGCGCGAGGTAGAGCCGCTGGTTGGCGACGAAGTCGAACTGCATGGTGAGCTCGTCGCCGTCGGCGTCGCCGAAGAAGCGCATCTGCTCCTCGTACGGCAGGTTCACCTCGCCGAGCATCATGGCGTGGCCGCTCCGACGCGACACATACCCGCGCAGGGTGCGGAGGAAGTCGTGCTCGGGGCCGTCGTCGCCGTCGATGAGGTGGGGCACGGCATCCACACGGAAACCGTCGATGCCGAGCTCGAGCCAGAACCCGATGACCTTCGCGATCTCTTCGCGCACCTCGGGGTGGTCGGTGGCGAGGTCGGGCTGGTGCCGGTAGAACGAGTGCTTGTAGTACTGCCCCGCGGTGTCGTCGAAGAACCAGGTGCCGTCCTCGACGTCGGGGAACATGCTCTCGGGGGCGTCGGCGGGCACCTCATCGCGCCACTGGTAGAAGTGGCGGTATCGGCTGTCGGGGCTCGTGCGTGCCTCTCGGAACCACGGATGCCGATCGGAGGTGTGGTTCAGCACGAGGTCGACGATCACCCGCATGCCGCGGTCGTGCGCGGTGCGCAGCACCTCGACCATGTCACCGAGCGAGCCGTAGCGCGGATCGACGCCGTAGTAGTCCTCGATGTCGTAGCCGTTGTCGCGCTGCGGCGAGGGGTAGAAGGGCGCGAGCCAGAGGCAGGTGACACCGAGCTCGGCCAGGTGGTCGAGCCGCTGGGCGAGACCGCGCAGGTCGCCGACGCCGTCGTCGTCGGCGTCGAGGTACGTCTTGACGTCGAGGTTGTAGAAGACGGCGGTCTTCCACCACAGGTCGCTGGTGTCGGTCAGCCTCACGATGCCGCCCCCGTCCGGGCGGCGGTGCGGCGTTCGGTGTGCGGGGAGGTCGTCATCGGAGCCCTCTTCTCGGGAGCGGTGGCGTGCGTGACCCTTTCTACCGGGCGCACCCCTCCGCGGGCGGGCTCTTGCGTCGTCCGGTGCCCCGTGCTCGCCCCGCGCGAGTCGCCACGGATCGTCGCCTGCGGGCCGCCGTCGGCGACGATTCCCGGCACCTCACGCGGGGGGCGGGGGCGGGAGCGGAGGTCAGAGCGCGCAGGACTCGCGCTCGACGAGCGAGACGTCGATCACCGTCACCTCGTCGAGCCCGAGGCCCGCGTCGGGCTGCAGGCGAGCGAAGATGCGCTCGGCGGCGAGCGCACCGATGCGCCGCGGGTCCTGGTCGACCACCGTCACGGCGGGCGTCAGCGTGTCCGCCATCGGGAAGTCCCCGAACCCGACGAAGGGCAGCGCCTGCCCGCGCAGCACGTGGGCGAGCGCCATCGACGATCGCGCGTTGGCCGAGAACAGGGCGGTGGGCGCGTCGGCGAGACGGCTCAGCCGGTCGAGGGCGGATGCCGCAGAGGCCCGGTCCGAGATACGGGAGGCCACGAGCTCGTCGTCCGCCTCGATCCCCGCGTCGCGCAGGGCTCGCCGCCACCCCTCGAGTCGCTTCACCTCGGTGGACAGGTGCACCATGTCGCCGAGGTAGGCGATGCGACGGTGACCGTGCGAGAGCAGGTGGGTCGTGGCCAGGTGCGCCCCCGCCTCGTCGTTCTCGGTGAAGGTGTCGGTGACCAGGCCCACGGGCGCGCGGTCGACGAAGACGATCGGGGTGTGCCCGCGCCAGCGCTCGAGCCACGAGTGGTCGGTGCCGACCGGGGCGATCACCAGGCCGGTCAGCTGCCGGCCGAGCAGGGATTCGAGCACGGGCTTCTCGTCGCCGGGGTCTTCGCCCAGGCTCGTCACGAGGGTCGAGAGCCCGTGCCGGCGCGCGGTGTCCTCGACCGCGCGGGCGATGGCGGCGAAGAACGGGTCGACGACGTCGGGGACGGCCACGCCGATCACCGAGGCGCGGCCCGCCCGGAACGTGGTGGCCAGGGCGTTCGGCACGTAGTTGAGCTCGCGCATCGCCGCCTCGACCAGCGCGCGGGTATCGGGCAGCACGTGGGGGTCGTCGTTGAAGACCCTCGACACGGTCTTCGTACTCACCCCGGCGCGCTGGGCGACGTCGCGCATGGTGGTCACGAGACACCTCCGGGGTGTGGGCGGGCGAGGGCTTCGACGTGCAACCCTATCCGGCGGGTGGACGCGGCCGATCGCGAGCGTTCTCGGGGCGATGTCGGGCGAGCGCGCCCGGACGGATCGCGCACCCCGCCTTCGAGGCGACCCCCGGCCCGCCCGGCACCGCGGCATCCGTCTCCCGCGCTCGCCCGCGCAGAGTCCGCCCGACGCGAGCCGGGCGCGACCGCCGGATCGACCCGGCGCCGGGCGGGCGTCATGTCAGCGCCCGTCGACCGCGTCCGCGAGTTCGCGCAGGCGCGGCAGCGCGCGGCCCGAGAGCAGCTCCTCGCGGCGGTCGGCGTCGATCGAGAGGCTGTCCTTCCACAGCGACCGGCCGGCCATCGCGCCCGAGGCGCCGTTCGCGACGGCCGTGCGCACCTGCTCGATGAAGGTCTCGTGGTCGACACCGGCCGACAGCACGGCCCACGGCACGCCCTGGGCGGCCTCGGTCACCCGCGCGCTGGCCTCGGCCGAGCCGGGGTACTGCAGCTTGAGGATCTTCGCGCCGCACGCGACGGCGAGGGCGGCACCATCGACGACGAGGTCCGCGAACTTCGCCTGGTACTCCTCGTCGCTCTCGCCCTCGAGCTGGTAGGTGAGCAGCTCGACGATGAGCAGCAGCCCCTCCTCGTCGCACGCCGTCACCAGATCGCGGATCTCGTGCGCGACGCGGGAGTCGGCATCCTGCTTGTCGGGGCGGGTGTACCAGAGCATCTTGGCCACGTCAGCGCCCTGCTCTCGGATGGAGTGCGGCGTGGTACCGGGGACGTAGCGCGTGTACTTGAGGCCGTCGACCGTCTCGGCGCCGGAGGCGTCGAGACCGACGACGAGGGCGGTGTCACGGGCGAGCACGCCGTCGTCGACGATCTGCGGCAGGGCCACCTCGGGGTCGAGCAGGATCGCGGGCGCGTGGTTGGCGAGGTGGCGCACGAGGTCGGCCTTCACCTCGGCGAGCTCCTCACGCGAGATGGCGTCGGAGCCGTGGGGGGCGTCCTTGATAGCCGCCTTCATGCCGTTGCGCTGGTCGGCGGCGACGATCAGCATGTGGCCGTCGGGGGTGCTGATGGACTGGAGCGCGCGGCGCTCGATCGTGGTGAGTGCGTTCATGATCTCTCTTCTCTGGGATTCGTCCGCGTCGTCCGGCGCGGGTGGTCTGGTCAGGAGGGGACGGATGCCGTGACGAGGCGCCGCGCCACGTCGGCGGCTGCGTACGCGACGTCCTGCTCGCGGGTGGACAGGGACGGATTCGGCAGCACCTCCGCGCGGGCGCGGCGGACGCCGGCCATACCCGCCCACCCGCCGGTGAGGGTGGAGTGCGTGGCCGGGGCCACTTCGCTGTCCATCGCGGCGATGAGGTGCGCGACCTCGTCGTTGCTGTGCCGCAGCACGGCGCCGAAGATCTCGGCGGGGCTCGCCTCGGCGTGCAGGGTCAGGCGCAGGACGCCGTCGTCGTTGCGGGCGCCGGCGACCTCGATCGCCCCGGCCGGCAGCTCGCCCTCGTAGGGCAGGGCCATCACGGCCGCGTCGAGCGCATCGCGCCCCGTCCGGTCGGTGATGCCGGCGGCGTGCAGCACGCGCCGCAGCAGCAGTCCCGTCTTGACCCCGGCCACGAGCACGTGCTGTCCGGGGACGACGTGGCGGACCTCGTTGATGAGCGCGTCGGCGAGGCGGCGGCGGGCGTCGTAGCCGAGGGGCTCGTCGAGCACGCGCAGCAGCACCTCGGCGGTGCCGAGCGAGACGTGGTAGCCGTCGGCATCCAGCGTGCCGTTGGCCTGGGCGGCGACGAGGTGGTCGTGACCGGCGACGGTGAGGGCTGCGCCGGCGAGGCGGGGACCGAAGGCGGTGGATGCCGTACCCCAGGGCAGTCCGCCCCCGCGCAGCGGCGGGAGGAGGTCGGCGTCGACGCCCAGCGCGTCGAGCATCTCGGGCCAGGCGGCACCGGAGTCCTGGTCGAGGAGTCCCGTGCGCGAGGCGAGGGACAGCTCCAACGCGACGTCGCCGCCGAATGCGGCCACGACGAACTCGGGCAGGTCGAGCCAGCGCAGGCCCGTCAGGGTGGTGCCGTGGTCGCGCAGCCACGCGAGCTTGGCGACGCTCACCTGCGCGCCGAGGGGGAGGCCGGTGCGTCCCGCGAACTGCTCGCGGACGTGGGCGGGCAAGGAGGCGATCTGCTCCCCGCCGCGCGGATCGAACCAGGCGAAGCCGGGGGCGACGGGCGCGCCGTCCGCGTCGACGAGGATCCCGGTCTCGCCCATTCCGGCGACGGCGAGCGAGGCCAGGGGCTGCGTCGAGACCGGGGCGAGTTGAGCGTCGACGAGGTCGATGAGACTCTGCACCGCGACGAGCAGGTCGGCGGCGTCGAGGTCGGTCGTGCCGCCCACCCCGGCGCGCCACGGCGTCGGCACCTGAGCGCCGGCGATCTCGCGACCGTCGTCATCGAGGACGAGCATCTTGATCCCCGTGCTGCCGAGGTCGATCCCCGCATGGAGGCGCACGGTGCCCGTCGTCATGTCACCGGTGTCTCGCATGAGCGGCCATCCTTTCCGGAACTTCTTCCAGTCCCGGGAAATCAAGCATGACACCGGTGACTTGCTACGACTATGGTGAGGGTATGCCGTCGCCGTGTCAAATACCTCGATCGCTCGCCGTCGTCGTCGCCGGGCCCGCCGGAAGCGGCAAGAGCACACTGGGCCGGCGGCTCGCCGAAGAGCTCGGCGCCCCCCTCGTCGACCTCGACAGCGTCACCACGCCCCTGCTCGATGCGCTGCCCCCCGCCGCCCTCGACGGGCACTGGCTGACCTCCCCCCACGCCGCCGCGATCCGCGCCGGCCGTTACGCGGCGCTGCGCGCGACGGCCGCCGATGCGCTGTCGACGGCGGGCCGGGTCGTGGTGGTGGCCCCCTTCACGTCCGAGCTCACCGGCGGTGGCGAATGGCACGCCCTCGTCGCGGCGCTCTCCCCCGCCGCACCGCACGTCGTCCACGTCGACGGAGACCCGGCCGTCCTGGCCTCCCGCCGCGCCTCACGCGGGGCGACCCGCGACGCGCACCGCCCCGAAACACCGCCCGCCACCCCGGCGATCCCGGTGATCGCGGTCGACGCGGAGCTCTCGACCTCCCAGCAGCTCTCCCGCGTCCTGCCCGCGCTCGGCATCCGTCGACCCGTCGACGCCGACGCCGCGGTCTTCGCGCGCGAGTTCGACGCCGTGCTCTTCGACCTCGACGGCACCCTCGTCGACTCCACGGCATCCGTCGTCCGATCCTGGCGCCGCTTCGCCGATCACTTCGGCGTCTCGATGCAGGCCCTCCACGCCAACCACGGCCAGCCCGCGCGCACGCTGATCGGCCTGCTCCTGCCCGCCGGTCGTCACGCCGAGGCGCTCGCGCACGTCACGCACCTCGAGGTGGCGGATGCCGTGGGACTGTCCCCCGTCCGCGGCGCCGTCGAGTTCTTCGCGTCGGTACCGACCGACCGCCGGGCCATCGTCACCTCGGGATCCGTTCCCATCGCCAGCGCGCGCCTGGCCGCGGCCGGATACGACCGACCCGCGGTGTTCGTCACCGTCGACGACGTCGAGAGGGGCAAACCCGACCCCGAACCGTTCCTGTTGGCGGCCGCACGTCTCGGCGCCGCACCCCGACGCTGCCTCGTCGTCGAAGACGCCCCCGCCGGCATCGCCGCCGCCCGGGCGGCGGGATGCGCCGTGCTCGCACTGACGGGGACGACCGCCGACGAGGAGCTCGCCGCCGACCTCGTCGTCGACGGATTGGATGCCGTCCGCCTCGAGGTCACGGCATCCGGGGCCCTTCGGCTCGCACCGGCCTGAGTCGTCGCCGCCGATCCCGGGCGGTCCCGGACCGCACTCACCGTCAGGTCATCGACGCTTGCGCGCGCGACGCAGTTGCTCGCCCTGATGACGCTGCTGCTTGCGCATCTTCTTGGCGACGAAGCCGAGGATGAACGGGAGGATTCTCATGAACATGACGGAGCTCTTTTCGTGTGCGGCGAATCGTTGTCACCCTGTAGACGCGGGGGCGACCGGAAACGTCACGCCGACGCCGACATCGGACCGCGCTCACGCCCGTTCCTCCCAGGCGCGCAGAGCGTGACGCTCGGCAGCGGTGGCGGGCCAATCCTCGATGACCGCGTTGACGTACCAGACCCCGCCGACGGCGTAGCCCCACGTTCGGAACGGGCGGCCCATCTTCCGCGCCACCCGCCTGGCGGTCTGGCACCACTGGTCCGCATCGGCCTGCGTGGCGCAGGCGGCGAAGGCCCGACCGGATCGTTCGAGGTCGAAGGCGGTGACGGCGGTGTCCACCTTTACAGTGTAAGTCATGCTCGTGCTTACGGCGTAAGGTGGACGTGTGGGAGCAGATGTCCCCGGAGTGGGACCGGTACAGCGGACGACACCCGACCCCGCGTGAACCCGGATGACCTCGTGCCCCGCGTCGAAAGGAGCTGTGGACCATGGCCAGGGAAGATGCCCGTGATCTGCTGTCGAACATCCTCGACCGCTGCGCCGCCACGGACGCCCCCTTCTGGGAGGTGAGCGCCCAGGAGCGGGCGCAGGTCGCACGTCGCTTCGGTTCCCCGGGCGTGGTGACGCGCCTGGGCCGGGACTCGGACGAGAAGCAGCGCACCGCCGCCGCAGACCTCTTCCTCGCGACGGCGCTGCTGGCCGAGATCGCGGTCGAGTTCGCGCAGCAGTCCCGCACTCACGCCCACCGGTCCGAAGCCGTGGTCGCGATCCAGAAGCGGGTGAACGATCTGCTCGGACACGGCGACGCGGGTGACCCGGCCGCGGTGATGGGCGCGGACTGAGGCCGCCTACTGGGACAGCTGTCGGTCCAGACGGTCCAGGAGCGACTCGAGCGCCTCTTCGAATTCGTCCTCGGAGCGGTCCTCGCTGAGCAGACCGCGCAGACGGCGCACGTGAGGCGTCGCGGCGAGATCCCGCTCGGCGTCGCCCTGCGGGATGTCGGCTCCCCCTTCGTCCAGGGGCTCCCCCTCCGGCGAGGTGTCGGCACCGCGCACCGCGGATTCCAGCAGCAGGTTCCCCAGCAGGAAACTGCTGAACGAGCGGTAAGCCGCGACCGCCTGCTCCTCGTCGAACCCGAAACCGATCATCGCTCCGAGGAACCGTTCCACCACCTCGACGCTCCGCAGCGGAGGGCGCAGCCACGGGGCCGCCGGGTGGCGCGTGGCCACGAGGGGGAACGCCTGCGGATGCTCCACGGCGATGCGACGGACCTCGTGGGCGGCGACCTGCAGGTATTGCTGCCAGTGATTGTCCTCCGCCACGGCGAGCGCGCCGGTGAGCCCCCGCATGAGCAGGTCCACGACGCCCTCCAGGAGGTCCTCGCGGCCGTTCACATAGCGATAGAGCGACATCGCCTCGACGCCGAGCGCTCGGCCCAGCTGCCTCATCGACAGGTCGTTCAGGCCCCGCTCATCGATCAACGACAACGCCGCCTCGAGGATCACATCCCGATTCAGTCGACCGGCGGTCGTTCGGGCAGTCCCCACGATGTTCTCGACCATGACCTTCTCCCCGTGCGTAGAAGTCCATGGTGGCCCACGCCGTCCGCCCGCGGCGGCTGCTTGCACCCCCGTGCGCCCGTGAGGTACCTCCGCTCCACCGGCAGCGGGGCGGGACGACGTCGCGCGAGAACCGCGGCATGCGCGCCGATCGAGGCCCGGCGGATCGCCGCGGGCTACCGCGTCGCCCGCTCCAGGAGCTCCAGCACGTGCTCGTAGGCCTCACCGGTCGCCCGGGACATACCCAGTTCGCACGTCCGGTTGCACGAAGCGTGCGCGTCGGCCCGCCACCCCGCCACCTCCGCCGCCTCGGCGACGGTGGCCGCCGCGGTGAGTTCGGGGTGCAGCATGCCGCGATCGCCCGCGTAGGCGCAGCATCCCCACGCATCCGGAACCCGCACCTCGCGCGCGACCGCCGCACCCACCGTCCGCAGCGCCGGGTCTATCCCCTGCTGCGTCGAGGAACAGGTCGGGTGCAGCGCCAGCACATCCGCCACCGGCGACGGCGTCAGCACCGGAAGGAGAGCGGATGCCGCGAAAGCCACGGCATCCACGACCCTCACGCCCTCGTCGCGCAGCGTCGCCGCGAACCCTTCGGTGCAGCTCGACGCGTCGCACACCACGGGGAGGGCGCCGTCGCGCGTGGCCTCGCGGACCGCCGCGCGCACGCGCGCCGACATCGTCGCCTGCCCCTTCGCGTAGCCCTTCGACGACCAGGGCGTTCCGCAGCACAGCGCATCGATCCCGTCGGGCACGATCGCGGCGACCCCGGCACGCGCGAGCAGACGGACGAACGCCTCGGTCGCGCCGACGCCGTCCGCCGCCGGGCCGAACATGCTGCCCACGCACGCGGGCAGGAACACCGCGCTCGGCTCGACATCCGCGGCGCCGACGACCGAGCCCAGCGAGCGCCGCGAGGGCCCGCCCCCGGGCAGTTCCGCCGAGTACCGCGGCACGGTGTCGGTCCCGAGCACCGCGCGGGCGGCATCCGTCACCGTCCGCACGGCCGGCGTCGGCAGAGCCGAGGCCACGGACAGCGCCGCAGACCCCGCGCGCGTCACCGCGCCCCATCCCGTCGCCGCCGCGGACCACCCCGCGGCCAGGACCGGGTTGGCCTCCTCTCGACGAAAGCGCTTCATGAGCGCCCCGGTGTTGATGAGCACCGGGCACGCCGTCTGACACATGCCGTCGACCGCGCACGTCTGCACGCCGTCGTAGTCGTAGTCCTTCTCGAGCTCGGCGACCAGGGCGCCGTCGCCGCGCTCGCGGGCGGCGGTCGACGCGCGCCTGACGACGATCCGCTGGCGCGGGGTGAGGGTGAGCGACCGGCTCGGACACACCGGCTCGCAGTACCCGCACTCGACGCACCGGTCGGCCTCGGGCTCGATCGTCACCGGGGTCTTGAGGTTGCGCAGGTGCGCACCCGGGTCGTCGTCGATGATCACCCCCGGGTTCAGGATGCCGCCCGGGTCGAGCAGGCGCTTGAGCTCGACCATCACCTCGTACAGCTCGTCGCCGTACTGCCGGTGCACGTACGGCGCCATCGCGCGTCCGGTGCCGTGCTCGGCCTTGAGGTTGCCGCCCGCGTCGAGCACGAGGTCGACCATCGCGTCGGTGAAGCCCTCGAAGCGGCCGAGCGCTTCCGCGCCCTCGAAGCGGTCGGTGAGCATGAAGTGGATGTTGCCGTCCTTGGCGTGCCCGAAGATGACACTGTCGGCGTAGCCGTAGCGGGCGAACAGCTCCTGGAGCCCGCCGCACGTATCGGCGAGGCGCTCGACGGGAACGACGACGTCTTCGAGCAGGGCCGTCGTGCCGCTCGGCCGGGCACCGGCGACCGAGGCGTACAGGCCCTTGCGGAAGGTCCACGCGGCGGTGCGCTGCGCGGGGTCGCTCGAGAAGACGGCGGGCGCGCGCAGATCCTCCGCGGCGAGCACCGCGGCGCCCCGAGCGGCGAGCTCCCCGAGAGCGTCGACGTCGTCCGCGTGATATTCCACCAGCAGCGCCGCCTGCGTCGTGGCGTCGAAGCCGTGGATGGCGGCGGGCGTCCCGGCCAGACGCTGGCCGACGCGGAGGGACGTGGCATCCATCAGCTCGAGCGTCGCCGCGCCCGTCGCCACGAGCGCGGGAAGCGAGCGGGTGGCGGCGTCCAGCGTCGGGAACACCGCGAGCGTCGTCGCGATCGCGGGGCGGATCGGGACCGTGCGAAAGGTCGCCTCGGCGACGAACGCGAGCGTGCCCTCCGAGCCCACGACGAGATGCGCGAGGAGCGCGGCCGGGGTGTCGAAGTCCAGGAACGCGTTGAGGGCGTACCCCATGGTGTTCTTCATCGTGAACTGCCGTTCGATGAGCGCGACGCTCGCGGCATCGGCCACGACGCGGGAGCGCAGGCGCATCAGCCCCTCGACCAGGGCCGGTTCGCGCTCCTGCAGCAGGCGGTCGGCATCGGGCGCAGCCGTGTCGACGACGGTCCCGGATGCCAGCACCAGCACGAGTCCCTCGAGGGTGCGGTACGCGTTCTCCACCGTCCCGCACGCCATGCCGCTGGAGTTGTTCGCCACGACCCCGCCGATCGTGCAGGCGGCCTCGCTGGCCGGATCGGGCCCGAGACGGTGCCCGTGCCGCAGCAGGCGCGCGTTGACCTGGCGCACCGTGGCCCCGGGCTGCGAGCGCACCCGGCGACCACCGTCGAGCACGTCGATGCGTCCGAAGCCCTGCCGCACATCGACGAGCAGCCCCGCGCCCGACGACTGGCCCGACAGACTCGTCCCGCCCGAGCGGAACGTGACGGGGGTACCGGATGCCGTGGCCCCCCGCAGGATCGCACCGACCTCCTGCGCGTCGGCGGCGATCACCACGGCATCCGGGGTCAGAAGGTAGTGCGAGGCGTCGTTGGCGTACGCGACGCGATCGATCGCGCGGGTGCGAATGCGCGACACGTCGCCGACGGCCATGGTGATCTCGGGGGCGACGGTGCTCATGCGGTCTCCGGAACGAAGCGGGTCGTCGACGAAGCCTCGCCCTCCGGGGTGAGCACCCGCGTGAGCTCCGGCGCGGTGTCGACGAGGGCGCGGATGCCGAACGGCGGCCCCGCCACGACGGTCGAGGCGTGCGCGACGGCGTGCGCTCCCCATTCCGCGGCGCTCGCGGCGGCGATCGCGAGCGGGTCGGCTCCCGCGGCGGATGCGCCCGGCGCCCGGGTGAGTCCGAGCAGGAATCCCGCGAGAGCAGCATCGCCGGCGCCGGCGGTGTTGGCGACGAAGGGGGCGTCGGCGCGCGCGAACACCGCGCGATCCGCGCTCACGGCGAGCAGCCCGTCGACCCCCATGCTCGCGAGCACCGTCGTCACCCCCCGGCGGACGATCTCGCGCGCCGCGACGACGACCTCGCCGAGGGTCTCGAGCGGACGACCGACGGCCGCGGCGAGCTCGTCGACGTTGGGGGTGAGCAGGTCGATGCCGGCCGGATCGGCCAGAAGCGCGTCGAGGGCCGCACCGCTCGTGTCGACGGCGATCCGGGCACCGAGTTCGCGCGCGAGGGTCCGCACGGCCCCGAGGTCGACGAGCGCACCCGTCCCGGCGAGTTCGGGCAGGCTCCCCGAGATGACGAGCCACGCGTCGCCGCGGGTCGACAGCTCCTCGCGCAGCGCCAAGACCGTGGCATCCCACGCGGCGGCGGACAACGGCGGAGTGGGGGCGTTGACCTTCGTCGTCGACCCGGCCGCGTCGATGATCGACGTGTTCACCCGCGTCGCCCCGGGCACCTCGACGATGCGCAGCAGCGGCGCGGTCGACCCGCAGCGGGCGAAGCGCACGTCGTCGGCGCCCAGCACCACGACCGCGGCGGTGTCGGCCCCGCCGGCGGCGAGGGCCGCGCAGACGTTGACGCCCTTGCCGCTGACCTCGCGCGTGTAGCTCTCGGCGCGGGCGAAGGTCCCCGGGCGCACGGCGTCGACGCGGTAGGTCGCGTCGATCGCTCCGGCGGCGGTGAGGGTGACGATGCGGGTCACGCGCGGACCTCCGAGACGACGCGGCCGGTGATCACGCCGAGCAGGCGGTGCACTTCGCCGGCCACCGCCGCGCGGCCGGGCGAGAGCCAGCGGCGGGGGTCGACGGCATCCGGATCCCGCTCCAGCTCATCGCGGACGGCCGCGGTGAGCACGGTGTTCAGGTGCGTGCCGATGTTGATCTTGCGCATGCCCGCGCGGATGGCGCCGTCGATCCCCTGATCGGCGACACCGCTCGAGCCGTGCAGCACGAGGGGCACCGGAAGTTCTGCGGCCAGCCGCGCGATGAGGTCCTCGTCGAGGGTCGCGCTGCGCTCGCGCATCGCGTGCTCGCTGCCGACGGCCACGGCCAGGGCGTCGACCCCGGTGTCCGCGACGAAGCGCACGGCCTCGGCGACGTCGGTCCGCACGCCCGGGGCGTGTGCTTGCTTGCCGCCGATCTCGCCGAGCTCGGCCTCGATCCAGGCGCCGGCCGCGTGCACCCTGGCGGCGACGGCGGCGGTGCGCTCGAGGTTCTCGGCATCCGTCAGATGGGCGGCGTCGAACATGACGGAACGGAGGCCGACGGCCAGGGCCTCATCGACCAGCGGCTCATCGGTGGCGTGGTCGAGGTGGACGACGACGTCGACGCGGGCGGCGTCGGCGAGGCGCAGCGCGGCGGTCGCCGCGGGGGCGAGTCCGCCGTGGAACGCGATGGCGTTCTGCGACAGCTGCAGGATCACTCCGGTCCGGGCGGCCTCGGCCCCGGCGACGATGGCCTCGGCCACCTCGAGGGTGATGAAGTTGAAGGCCCCGACCGCGCGGTGCGCGGCGAGCAGGGCGGGCATGTCGGCCAGCGGCACGGCGGTGTCTCTCTCTCCGCGCGCGGCGCGGCCAGGTGAGCCGCGTGAGTCGCCGGTTTTCGTCGCTTCGAGGGGTGCTGAAGCGACGAGTGTCGGCGAC
>NZ_JBIVFV010000008.1:0-5297 GCF_044748345.1 Microbacterium sp. NPDC090007
GGTGTGTTATCAAGTCATCGGCTTATTAGTACCGGTCAGCTTCACGTATTACTACGCTTCCACATCCGGCCTATCAACCCAGTAGTCTGGCTGGGAGCCTCTCACCATAAATGGTATGGAAGTCTCATCTTGAGGCCGGCTTCCCGCTTAGATGCTTTCAGCGGTTATCCATCCCGAACGTAGCTAATCAGCGGTGCTCCTGGCGGAACAACTGACACACCAGAGGTTCGTCCAACCCGGTCCTCTCGTACTAGGGTCAGATCCTCTCAAACTTCCTACGCGCGCAGCGGATAGGGACCGAACTGTCTCACGACGTTCTAAACCCAGCTCGCGTACCGCTTTAATGGGCGAACAGCCCAACCCTTGGGACCTACTCCAGCCCCAGGATGCGACGAGCCGACATCGAGGTGCCAAACCATGCCGTCGATATGGACTCTTGGGCAAGATCAGCCTGTTATCCCCGAGGTACCTTTTATCCGTTGAGCGACAGCGCTTCCACAAGCCACTGCCGGATCACTAGTCCCGACTTTCGTCCCTGCTCGACCTGTCAGTCTCACAGTCAAGCTCCCTTGTGCACTTACACTCGCCACCTGATTGCCAACCAGGTTGAGGGAACCTTTGGGCGCCTCCGTTACATTTTGGGAGGCAACCGCCCCAGTTAAACTACCCACCAGGCACTGTCCCTGAACCGGATCACGGTCCTAAGTTAGATATCCAGAGTGACCAGAGTGGTATTTCAACAATGACTCCACACTCACTGGCGTGAATGCTTCACCGTCTCCCACCTATCCTACACAAGCCACACCGAACACCAATACCAAGCTGTAGTAAAGGTCACGGGGTCTTTCCGTCCTGCTGCGCGTAACGAGCATCTTTACTCGTAATGCAATTTCGCCGAGTTCGCGGTTGAGACAGTTGGGAAGTCGTTACGCCATTCGTGCAGGTCGGAACTTACCCGACAAGGAATTTCGCTACCTTAGGATGGTTATAGTTACCACCGCCGTTTACTGGGGCTTAAATTCTCAGCTTCGCCTTGCGGCTAACCGGTCCTCTTAACCTTCCAGCACCGGGCAGGCGTCAGTCCGTATACATCGTCTTGCGACTTGGCACGGACCTGTGTTTTTAGTAAACAGTCGCTACCCACTAGTCTCTGCGGCCACCACACCCTTTCGGAGCAAGTCCTAATAAGTGGATGGCCCCCCTTCTCCCGAAGTTACGGGGGCATTTTGCCGAGTTCCTTAACCACGATTCTCTCGATCTCCTTGGTATTCTCTACCTGACCACCTGAGTCGGTTTGGGGTACGGGCGGCTGGAACCTCGCGTCGATGCTTTTCTCGGCAGCATAGGATCACCCACTTTTTATCCGCATCGTGTCTCAGCCTGAATAAGTGACGGATTTGCCTATCACTTGGCCTACGCACTTGCACCAGGACTACCATCGCCTGGCTTGGGCTACCTTCCTGCGTCACACCTGTTAATACGCTAGCCGCACCAGCATGGGGTCGAGCGTTCACACAGACAACCATCACCCCGAAGGGATCCGGAAAATTCTGAGCTAGGACTCTTAGCACCACTGGATTGACTGGGGCGGTTCTTCGCCGGTACGGGAATATCAACCCGTTGTCCATCGACTACGCCTGTCGGCCTCGCCTTAGGTCCCGACTTACCCAGGGAAGATTAGCTTGACCCTGGAACCCTTGGTCTTTCGGAGGACGTGTTTCTCACACGTCTTTCGCTACTCATGCCTGCATTCTCACTCGTGTAGCGTCCACGGCTGGGTCACCCCGCCGCTTCACTCGCCACACGACGCTCTCCTACCCATCAACACGGCTGGACCACGAAGGCCTACCAATAATGTCAATGCCACAACTTCGGTGGCGTGCTTGAGCCCCGTTACATTGTCGGCGCGGAATCACTTGACCAGTGAGCTATTACGCACTCTTTCAAGGGTGGCTGCTTCTAAGCCAACCTCCTGGTTGTCAAAGCAACTCCACATCCTTTCCCACTTAGCACGCGCTTAGGGACCTTAGTTGGTGGTCTGGGTTGTTTCCCTCTCGACTATGAAGCTTATCCCCCACAGTCTCACTGCTGCGCTCTCACTTACCGGCATTCGGAGTTTGGCTGACGTCAGTAACCTTGTAGGGCCCATCGGCCATCCAGTAGCTCTACCTCCGGCAAGAAACACGCAACGCTGCACCTAAATGCATTTCGGAGAGAACCAGCTATCACGAAGTTTGATTGGCCTTTCACCCCTATCCACAGCTCATCCCCTCAGTTTTCAACCTAAGTGGGTTCGGTCCTCCACGACGTCTTACCGTCGCTTCAACCTGGCCATGGATAGATCACTTCGCTTCGGGTCTAGGACACGCGACTGAATCGCCCTATTCAGACTCGCTTTCGCTACGGCTACCCCACACGGGTTAACCTCGCCACGTATCGCTAACTCGCAGGCTCATTCTTCAAAAGGCACGCTGTCACCCCTACTAAGGAGGCTCCAACGGTTTGTAAGCAAACGGTTTCAGGTACTATTTCACTCCCCTCCCGGGGTACTTTTCACCTTTCCCTCACGGTACTTGTCCGCTATCGGTCATCTGGGAGTATTTAGGCTTATCAGGTGGTCCTGACAGATTCACACGGGATTTCTCGGGCCCCGTGCTACTTGGGATACTCTTCACGCCAAGAACAGGCATTTCGACTACGGGGTTCGCACCCTCTATGACCGGCCGTTCAAAACCGTTCGTCTATACCCTCTTGTCACGTCGACTGCTCGGCAGAACAATCAGAAAAGTCCCACAACCCCCCACACGCAACCCCTGCCGGGTATCACACGCATGAGGTTTAGCCTCTTCCGGTTTCGCTCGCCACTACTCACGGAATCGCTGTTGCTTTCTCTTCCTGTGGGTACTGAGATGTTTCACTTCCCCACGTTCCCTCTACCCGCCCTATATATTCAGGCGGGAGTCACCAGGTACGCACGCGCCCTGGCGGGGTTTCCCCATTCGGACACCCTCGGATCAAAACTCGCTTATCAGTTCCCCGAGGCTTATCGCAGATTGCTACGTCCTTCTTCGGCTCCAGATGCCAAGGCATCCACCGTTTGCTCTTAAAGACTTGAAATCACATGAGTTGAATCGTCAAAAAATTGACTAATGATCTTTAAGATCATCTTCACGAGCCAGCCCGAAGACTGACTCGAAGATGCTCGCGTCCACTGTGTAGTTCTCAAAGTACGGGCGGTACCCACCCCAACACCACAAACCGTGGCACCAGGGCGAGCCCTAGAGGAACAGCCACCAACCACCACCAGCCACAACGACTAGCGCGATCAGCGCCCGGCCCCTCAGGACCCAACAGCGTGCATGTACCCACCCCTCCGACCCGAACCATTCCAACAGACAAGCTGCGTACTAGATCCAAACCATCGACGTGAGCACCAAGTCAAATGTTCCACCCATGAGCTAACCAGCAGCACACATCCGGTGCTGACCTGGCGCCTGGACACCCGAACCGAAACCCGAGTGCCAGATGCTCCTTAGAAAGGAGGTGATCCAGCCGCACCTTCCGGTACGGCTACCTTGTTACGACTTAGTCCTAATTACCGATCCCACCTTCGACGGCTCCCTCCACAAGGGTTGGGCCACCGGCTTCAGGTGTTACCGACTTTCATGACTTGACGGGCGGTGTGTACAAGACCCGGGAACGTATTCACCGCAGCGTTGCTGATCTGCGATTACTAGCGACTCCGACTTCATGAGGTCGAGTTGCAGACCTCAATCCGAACTGGGACCGGCTTTTTGGGATTCGCTCCACCTCACGGTATTGCAGCCCTTTGTACCGGCCATTGTAGCATGCGTGAAGCCCAAGACATAAGGGGCATGATGATTTGACGTCATCCCCACCTTCCTCCGAGTTGACCCCGGCAGTATCCCATGAGTTCCCACCATTACGTGCTGGCAACATAGAACGAGGGTTGCGCTCGTTGCGGGACTTAACCCAACATCTCACGACACGAGCTGACGACAACCATGCACCACCTGTTCACCAGTGTCCAAAGAGTTGACCATTTCTGGCCCGTTCTGGTGTATGTCAAGCCTTGGTAAGGTTCTTCGCGTTGCATCGAATTAATCCGCATGCTCCGCCGCTTGTGCGGGTCCCCGTCAATTCCTTTGAGTTTTAGCCTTGCGGCCGTACTCCCCAGGCGGGGAACTTAATGCGTTAGCTGCGTCACGGAAACCGTGGAATGGTCCCCACAACTAGTTCCCAACGTTTACGGGGTGGACTACCAGGGTATCTAAGCCTGTTTGCTCCCCACCCTTTCGCTCCTCAGCGTCAGTTACGGCCCAGAGATCTGCCTTCGCCATCGGTGTTCCTCCTGATATCTGCGCATTCCACCGCTACACCAGGAATTCCAATCTCCCCTACCGCACTCTAGTCTGCCCGTACCCACTGCAGGCCCGAGGTTGAGCCTCGGGATTTCACAGCAGACGCGACAAACCGCCTACGAGCTCTTTACGCCCAATAATTCCGGATAACGCTTGCGCCCTACGTATTACCGCGGCTGCTGGCACGTAGTTAGCCGGCGCTTTTTCTGCAGGTACCGTCACTTTCGCTTCTTCCCTGCTAAAAGAGGTTTACAACCCGAAGGCCGTCATCCCTCACGCGGCGTTGCTGCATCAGGCTTTCGCCCATTGTGCAATATTCCCCACTGCTGCCTCCCGTAGGAGTCTGGGCCGTGTCTCAGTCCCAGTGTGGCCGGTCACCCTCTCAGGCCGGCTACCCGTCGACGCCTTGGTGAGCCATTACCTCACCAACAAGCTGATAGGCCGCGAGCCCATCCCAGACCAAAAAATCTTTCCAACCCCCACCATGCGATAGAGGCTCATATCCAGTATTAGACGCCGTTTCCAGCGCTTATCCCAGAGTCCAGGGCAGGTTGCTCACGTGTTACTCACCCGTTCGCCACTGATCCACCAAGCAAGCTTGGCTTCACCGTTCGACTTGCATGTGTTAAGCACGCCGCCAGCGTTCATCCTGAGCCAGGATCAAACTCTCCGTAAAAGAAAAAACCACAACACCGGGAAAACGATGCCGCAGCGAGTTTGAAACCGACCAAAGAGAAACATCATTACTGACGTATCCATATGCCAACCAAAAAGGCTGGTCTTCGATCCAAAGGAATTTCTCGCAATCCAACAAAAGTCAGACCGACGAGGAATAAATTGGCATTTGACAAGTGCACGCTGTTGAGTTCTCAAGGAACGGACGCACCCACAGGCCACAGTCATCTCGACCAACCC